>CAZEII010000026.1:0-2828 GCA_964511835.1 uncultured Acidobacteriota bacterium
GCGCTCTTATCGCGCACTCCGTAGAGCCGAGTTGTATTTCGAGGGGTTTGGCTCCTGAGGAGGGATTTGAACCCCCGACCCGGCGGTTAACAGCCGCCTGCTCTACCACTGAGCTACTCAGGAACAATACGCCAAAGCCGCGGGAATTTACCACCCGCCTCTCCGAGCGTCAACGCGACCGCGAAGCCGCCGGGTTAAGATTCGGGTTTTCAAAACATCCGCGGAAAGGGGAGTGTATGGGGCAACCGAAGACGAACTCCAGCATCTACTCGCTCGGAAAAGATGCAGGTCCGGCCTACTGGTTCTTCAACAGCTTGCTGATCGTGAAGGCTTCCGCGAGCCAAACCGGCAACGCCTTCGCGTTGATCGACAACCAGGCGGCCGTCGGCATGGAATCGCCGTATCACGTTCACCACGCCGAGGACGAGGCGTTCCAAGTCACCGAAGGGGAGCTTGAATTCCACAGCGAAGGAAAGCGATTCGTTCGCGGTGCCGGTGCGTTCGTGTTCCTTCCGCGCGACATCCCACACGGCTTCCGAGTCGTCGGCACCAAGACCGCACGCTTCCTGATCCTCCTCACGCCCGGCGGTTTCGACGGGTTCGTGCGAGAGGCTGGCGAGCCCGCGCCATCGCTGACGCTGCCCACGCCATCGGCGCCGGACATGGACAAGCTCATGCCGCTGGTTGCGAAATACAGACTCGAGCTCTTCGGCCCGTTGCCCAAGTGACGCCTCGACGTGGCGCAACGAAGAGGGCGCGGATCCGCGCGCTTTGCGACGGCGATTCGCGGGATGCGTGCACCAGATCGGCGTAGCATGGAGACTCGGCTGGGCGGGTCGCCCTCCCTCATGGCGGTCGTCAACTTCGGGGGCTCCGATCGCCACGATGACCTGAAGCTCCCGAGGAGATGTGACCGTGCGCAAAGAGCTCTTCAGTCTGGCGATCGTCATCGCTGCGTTCGTGGGGACCGCCGCAGTCCTCACGGCCACGCCCGCGGCAGCCGGCAGCTGCCCGAAGGGTTCCCACCTGTTCGTCTGTCCGACCTACAGCTTCTGTTGTCCCAACAACGCCTTCTGCGCTTGTCTGCCGTAGACCGATCCACCGCGGAGGTACGGATCCATGAAGAGATGGTTTGCGACAGCGCTCTTGATCGTCGCCGCTCTCGGGACGATCGCGATCTCGCTTCCCGTCCCCGATGCGGTGGCCTGTTACCACTGCACCGCCATCCGATGCCCGCCGTGCACGCGCCTCGGCGGAGGAAGCTGCTTCAAGTGTCCGACCTGTCAACCGATCGCAGGCTGCACTCCCTGACGGGTGCGTAGTGGAGGGCACGCAATGAAAGTGAAGAGATTGTTAGGCGCCGTTCTTCTCGTTGTGATCGCTTTGGGAACGCTCGCGGTCGCGATCCCAACGCCGGTCAGCTCCGCATGCTTGTGGTGCACGCCGATCGCGGATTGTCCGCCGTGCACTCACCTGGGTGGCGGCAGTTGCTTCAGGTGTCCAAGCTGTATCCCGACACCTGGCTGTAAACCTTAGCCGAGATCCTGCCTTCCATCGCGGGTCGTCCAGGACTTGCGCCGCCACCCCGATCGGCGGGCATCCTGGACGACCGCGAGGTCTCCGCTGGTCTAAATACAACCCGAAGATCGAAACGACGGTGGCGATATCATCTTTCAACTATTGGAGGTGCACGTGCGTCGCCTTGCCGTCTCGTTCTGCCTCGCGTTGATCCTGGCTGTCCCCACTTCCGCTCAAATTGAACAGATTTCAAAGGAGCTCGACGCGAAAGGGCGGGTCGAGCTCCACAGCTCCGGATTGGTCGTCGAGAAAGCCGATTACCGCCACGATGGAAAGGCCGTCGAGGCCGTGCTGGTCCACGCCGTTGCCGACGGGCCGCACGCGGCGGTGCTCGTGGTCCCGGGCCATGACCGAAGCGCCAAGGACGCGCTGCCCATCATGGTGCGCTTCGCCCGCGCCGGCTTCACGGTCCTCTCGGTGAGCCAGCCCGGCTACGGCGGCTCCGACGGCCCGCCCGATTTCGTGGGTCCGAACACCGTGGCGGTCTTGGAGCAGGGTGTGGGGCTTCTCGCGGCGTCGCCCCACGCCGACCCCCAGCGTCTGGCCGTGTTCGGCTACTCGCGCGGCGGACTCGCGGCGGCCATCCTCGCGACGCGGGACGCGCGTCTCAAGGCCGCCGTGGTGGGCGGCGGCATCTACGACTTCGCCACCGCCAGAGAGCAGGTGCCCGAGGGCATACGCTCGAACATGGACGCCGAGGCCGGGAAGTCCGTGGAGGCGATTCGGGCGCGCTCGCCGATCCATGACGTCGCGAAAATCGCCGGGCCGGTGCTGATCATTCACGGAGAGAAGGACGCCAACGCGCCGCTCGCCCAGGCCCGGGCGCTCGACGCGGCGCTCACCCAAGCGGGAAAGCCGCACGAGCTGCTGGTCGTGCCGGAAAAGGGGCACGAGCTCGGAGTCGACGACATCGCAGGTGCGGCGGTGCCGTTCCTCGAGAAGGCTTTGAAGTGACCTCCCGCCACCTCCTCGTCGCGTTGACAGGCCTTCGATCTCGCCGTACGAGCAGGTGAAATCACTCGAGTTACGGAGGACGACATGATTCGACGAGCGCTCCGATTCGGAGTTGTGACTGTGGCGCTGCTCGCGATCGTCACCGGCGCGAGCCAGCTTCTCGCGGGCAAGCCCGGCGGAGGCGGCGGCTGCCCGACACCGAGGTTGGGCTGCGTCTGCTACGAGCTCTACGCGCCGGTGACCTGCGACGGTGGGTGCACGTACTCGAACCAGTGCTTCGCGGATTGCGCCGGAGC
>CAZEII010000026.1:2928-58969 GCA_964511835.1 uncultured Acidobacteriota bacterium
CCTGCGACGGTGGGTGCACGTACTCGAACCAGTGCTTCGCGGATTGCGCCGGAGCCCGCAACTGCGTGCCGTCCGGCGGAGCCGTGCAGTAGCCCGTGAGTCGCGGCTCACGAAGCGAACGTCGTCAACAGGCACAGGCCGGTCCCGGCGACGCCCGCGGTGAGCGACACCCACCAGATCAACCTCTGGCGGGTGAGGGCGGCGAGCGCGCCGAGCGCGATCGAGATCTGCAAGAGAACGACGGCGTCGGCGAAGCGATGATGGCGATGAAGGAGATGGTCGGATTCCTCGAGGCACTTGTCCCGCTCCCGCTCCTTGTCCTGCGCTTTGTGCTGTAGCTCGGCCTGCTCGCCGGAATAGCGCCTGACGTTGTCGCCGTACTCCGGCGGAGGCTCCTTCCCGATTGCCAGCCACGAGGTGCGCGCCGCCTCCTGAACGGCGGCCTTGATGCTCTTCGCCTGGTAGTACGCCCATTGGTCGGAGGCCTCGCCCTGGAGCCGCGCGGCATCTCCGCGCAGCATCAGCGCATCGTTGACGGTGGATCCGGCCTCGAGCGCCGCGAGCGCCGCGACCACGGCCAGGATCGCCGTGGTGAGCGCGATCGTTCTGAGCAATCCGCCCTCCTCTTGCTCCACCGCTTCCCTGACAGCCTCATGAAGCTTTTCGGTTTCGATTTCCGGCCCTTCAGCCATGCTCGACCCTCCGCGTCTCGGCACCGCCGACCAAGAGTGCGACGCGGCCGAAATCCTGACACACTCGCAACGATTCACCACCCGGGGCCGATCCACGGGCGTTGAGCTTCTCGAGGCGGGCTTGTTAACCCTCGACCCGCCCCGGCCGTATCAAGGGTCGCGTGAGCCCGTCCGAGCTGCTTCTCGCGATCTACGCATCGATCGCCGTCCTTCTGCTCGCCGCGAGTCGCCGCGCGGCCCCGTGGCCGTGGCGAATCATCGCGAGCGTAGGCTTCGTGATCGTCGCGGCGGCGTTGGCCTTTGGGACGCACCGGCTCGCGGCCGCTCCGATGACCGCAGTCGCCATCGTGGCGGCGACCCTTGCGGCCGTCCGGTCGCGCCGCCCGCCCGGCGAGCCGCATCGTCGCCGCGGCATTCTTCGGGTCGTCGGCCGTTGGAGCACCGCCGTCGTCGCGGTCAGCGTCGTCGCCCTCGATGCGGCGTTCATCACGGTCTTCGACCCGCTCTCGAACGACCCGGTGCGCGAGCTGCTCGAGCTGTCGCATGCGCCCGATTTCTCTCGGCTCCCGTGGGCGGACGCATTCGAGAAGATGCACGCGTATCTCTCGCGAGCGTACGCGATGGGGGAGTGGAAGCGGATCGACTGGACGGGGCTGCACGATCGCGCCGCGGCGAAGATCGCCGAAGCCGCGCGTGGAAGGGATCGCGCGCAGTACTATCTCGCGCTCCGCGAGTATCTCTGGTCGCTGCACGACGGGCACGTCGGGCTCGAGGGCGACGACGGCGGCTTGCGAAAAAGAGCGATCGAGGGAGGATTCGGACTCGCGCTCCTGCGGCTCGACGACGGCCGGACGATCGCGCACGTCGTGACCGAAGATGGCCCCGCGGCCGCCGCCGGCCTGCGATGGGGCGCGAGGATCCTCGCCTGGGACGGCGTGCCCATCGACGACGCCGCAGCGAAGACGTCCGTCCTCTGGAACGGCGATCCGCCCGCGACCAACGAGGGGATGGCGCTCGCGCGGCTCAAGTGGCTGGCTCGCGCGACGGTCGGCACGAAGGTGACGCTCGAGTACCAGAACCTCGACGAGTCGACCCCGCACAGCGCAACCCTCACGGCCAAGGACGATCAGTTCGCGCCCATCCGGGCGGCCGCCCGTTCGGAGAACTTCAGCTTCCGTTCCGACATCGTCGAATGGCGCGTGCTCCCCGAGAGTGTCGGCTACCTGAAGATCCGCGCCGAGCTGCCGTCACTACCCCAGCCCCTGCCCGATCGGATCGTGGGGCGGGCGGTGCGCTCGTTCCTGGAGGCGAAGGTGCACGGCGTGGTCATCGACGCGCGCGCCAATTTCGGCGGCTCCGACAAGCTGGTCCCGCTCGTGATGAGCTGGTTCGTCCGCGAGCGCCAATTCTACGAGCACGCGTCCTTCTACGACGACCGCACGGGCGCGTTCGAGCGTGTGCCGTTCGGCACGCTCTGGACGGAGCCACGGGAGCCCGGATTCCGCGGCCCGATCGCCGTGCTCGTCGACCCGCAGTGCGCGAGCTCGGGGGAGGGTCTGGCCCTCATCGCGCGACGCCGTCCCGAAGGGCACGTCGTCGGCTTCTACGCAACCTACGGATCGTTCGGGATGGCCGGCGCCGAGATCCGCATGCCCGAAGGGCTGACCGTCGATTATCCGAACGGACGTTCGCTCGACGTCAGAGGCGAGATCCAGCTCGACAGCGATTGGCGCCTCGAAGGCGGCGTCGTGCCGGACGTGCGTGTGCCGGTCACGCTCGAGACCGCTCGAGCGCAGTATCTCGAGCGGCGGGACGTCGTTCTCCAGGCGGCGATCGATCTCGTGAAGTGACCGCGTCAGGCCTTCAGCAGCTTGAACGCGTGCGTCCAGCGATTCTGCGTCAGCCCCGGAATGCACCAGAGCATGCACAGCGGCTCGATGGCGCGCGCAGCCTCGGCCGCGCCCATGTCCTCGATCTCCCAGCCGAAGCGGTCGAGGATCTCGCGCACGTCGTTCTTCGCGCCGCGGTCGTTCCCGCAGATGAACATCGTCGGGCGGACGCCGTGGAAGTCGGGATTCACGAAGTAGGCGTTCCCAGCGCATGAGAACGCTTTGACGAAGTGCGCCGAGGGAAGGCTCTTCTGGAGCCGCTCGAGGAGCGAGTCGTTGATCCCGGTGAAGAACTTGAGCACACCGTTGACCGGCGGCTCTTCGGCGATCGGGTTGGTCGCGTCGATCACCGTCTTGCCCGACAGGTTGGCGGCACCGGCGAGAGCGACGGCTGCCTCGGCGGCGATCCCCTTCACCGCGAGCACGACGATCTCGCCGAAGCTCGCGGCGTCCGGAACGGTCCCCACGGAAGCGTTCGGCCCGGCGCCTTCCTTCCACCCCGCGAGCTTCGCGGGCTCGCGGGTGCCTCGCATCACTTGGTATCCGTGCTTGAGAAGGCCGTCGGCCAGGACTTGTCCGACGGTGCCCGATCCGATGACACCGACTCTCTTCATGGGAACCTCCCTGTGGACGGTCGCGAGCTGCGAGAGACCACCGTAGGCCCGGATGCACCTCCGCGCCAGTCCCGCTAAGGACACGCCCCCGCGCTGTCCTGGCTCCTCGGCCCGGCGGTCGCGTCGCCGGCGGGACCTTGGCCCGCGCCGTTCGCCGCGCGAACGAGGTACCAGTAGAAGTCGCCGACGGGAGGGATCTCGGTGAGCAGCATTCCCGTGGTCGACGGGATCGTCGAGGTTCGCAGGCACGAGTCGGCCGACGGGCCGAGCAAGCCGGGCAGATCGGCGTGTGCGCCGCGGAAGACGTTGTAGAACGTCGCTCCCGCGATCGGCTCCCACAAGAGAGTGGACTTGTTCCCCGCGCTCCACGCGACGTTCACCGGCTCGAGCGCCGGTGCGGAAAGGCTGCAGGTGCTGCACGTGAATCCGGCCGTCAGCGTGGGCGTGAGCGACCAGGAGAGAAGCGTTCCGGTGTCGCCGGCGCCGATGTCCTGGATCTCGAGCGACCAGGTTCCGCTCGCCGGGGCGCCGTCGAACGACGAGAGCACTTGCCGGGGCCTGAAACGTCCCGTGAACGGCGCGGCTCCGGAGTCGATCGGCGTCGACGCCTCGTCGTCGAAGATCGTGCCGCTGTAGTTCTGGCCGGCATCCCCCTCGGAGTAGGCGAGGAGGTTCCGCTTTCCGGTCGGGCCGATCAACACGAGGACGACATCGCCGTCGAAGGTGTGATTCAAGCTGACGCCGACGTCGAGGTCCACCACGTCTCCCGCGGCGGCGATCGGAAGGCTCGAACTGACGGTCGACAGATCGGGGATCGCCTTCGGCACGTCGGTCGAGCTGAAGGTGCTCGTCGTCGTCGCTTGCTGACCGGCGCGGATCGAAAACGTCCGCATCCACGAGCCCTGCGCGGCGGTCACGCCGAGGGTGAAGCCGATGGTGTCTCCGCACGCGAACCTCGTGCCGACCGTGAAGGCGAAGTGCGGCGAGCTGCTCGAGCCCGTGCCGTGCGCCGCGATGTCGGGAAACGAGGCGGTCGATCGCGTGACCGTCACGCCGGGCGTCGACGTCGAAAGGGTCGCCGAGACGCCCGTCACGCCCACGGTGCCGTCGTTCAGGAGCGTGACGGGGAGGATCACGTCCTCGCCCGGATCGACGGCGCCGTTCGCGCTCCCGGCGCCGCCGGTGGAGCACGTGTCCGCGGGCGCGCTGGACGCGTAGGTCAGCGAGGGCCCGCAAATCGTCGAAGGCTGACACTCGTCGGGGATGTGATTCCCGTCGCAGTCGGCGCTCGTCGCGGCCTCGATGTCCGTGGCGTCCGGGATTCCATTGCCGTTGCAATCGGGGAAGACCCGGACGTACCAGACGTCCTCTTCATTATTAAAGGTCGCCGAATAGGCCACGTCCGCCCCGGTGGCGCCCGACACGATGCCGATGTAGTCCCCGATCTTGCTCTGGTTGGGGAATCCGACGAGGCTGTCGAACACCGGGCTGACCGCGACGTTCGGCGACCACGTCGCGCCGCCGTCCCAGGAGTAGGCGTAGAAGAGCTGCGAGAGATTGGGCTGGCCCGTGTTGCGGGAGTCGTTCCAGACCATGTCGATCCGGCCGCTCGGCGACACGGAGTGCGCCGCGAACCACTGCCAGTTGGTCTGCGAGGCGTCGTCGTTGACCCGGATCGGTGCGCTCCATGTGGCGCCGCCGTCCGTGCTGCGCGCGATCATCGCGTCCATCGGGTCGGCTCCGACGACCGACGCGGCGAGGTACGCGTTGCCCCGCGTCGGTCCCGCCGAGGAGTCCACCGCGACGTTGGCCTGTCCCAACAACCCGCCCGGGTTCGGCCCCGCGCCGATTTCCATCCCTCCGATCAGGCCGACTCTTCCTCCGGTGAACGTCGGCGTCGCGAGAGGGTTGGCGGCATTCGTCGAGACCGCGACCACGAAGTGGGCGAAGTCCTGAGTCGTCGTGCCGTCGATTCCCGCGGAGTAAAGCTCGCCGCTCGGTCCGACCGCGAGCATGCCGAACGTCGGCCAGGTCGCGACGGGGACGGGCGTCTGAAAGCTCGCCCCTCCGTTGGTCGAGCGCGTCAGCACGTTGGCGCCACAGCACCCCGCGAACCGCTGCCAGATCCCGTAGAGCTGCCCGCTGCTCGGACCGCCGCTCCGATCCACCGCGAACCAATTCTTGTCCCCACCGAACTCCGTCACCGGCGCCAGCCAGCTCACCCCTCCGTTCGTCGAGCGAAAGACGTCCGCGGTGAAGTCGCTCTTGAGGCTCTGGTAGTAGAACGTCCCCTGGAGATCGGCGCCGAGCGCGGGATCGCTCCGGAAGACGCCCGGCGTCAAGACCCCCGGAAACGTCCAGGTCTGGCCTCCGTCGAAGGTGTAAGCCCATCCCCCTTGCCGGAAGTTCGACGACACGGAGTCGAACTGGCGCCATCCGATGACGATGTTCGCCGGATTCGTCGGATTGACCGCGATCGACGGCTCGTTGGCGGCGTCGCCGACGATGTTCCGACCCAGCGCATCGACGTTCACCTGGAAGCTTCGATAGGGTCCTTGAGCGATCTTCGGGCTCGGAGAGCGGGCAAGCGCGTTGTCCCGCGCCGCGTGCTCGGCCGGTGGATCGTCCTGGTGTTCCACCTCGGCGACCCGCCGCGTCTTGGCGCTCGACCCCGGACCCGCGCCGAGCAGCCCGATCGTCAAGAGGCAGACGGACAGACGTCTTTGGACGGTCTTCAAGGAGACCCCCTTGGCTCGGGACCGTCGGAATATACCGCCGGGCGCGGTACGCCGCGACGCCGGTCCGATTATTCCCGAGGGATCGCCTCGCGAGGCGTGGGCAGGTCTTCGAAGCTCGCGAAGGCGTATCCGTTCGAACCGCTGAGCGTCACCGTTCTCTGCTCGTGGAAGTCGGGGAGCGTCACGGTGTAACTCGCGGGCCGGCCTTTGGCCTTATAGACGAACGAGAAGAAGCCGTCGACGTCCGAGTTGGTCGTAGCGATGAGAGCCCCGGTGGGGCCGAAGAATTGAACGCGGACGTTGGCAACGGGATCGCCTGTGAGGGTCCTCAGCGTGCTGCCGTTGACGCCGCGGTTCCTCTTGATCTTGTTGCAGCTCGCGGGGTTCGAGCTGTGCGGTCCGCCGCCGCCGTCGAAGCCGAATCCGTACGGCTGTGGGCTGGCGATGGCGATCGGTCCGCTGCCCAGCCCGTCGGGCACGCCATCCAAGTTCGTGTCGGGCCCCTGCAAGGTCGTGAGGTCCAGGGCCTGCTGCCACCGAGAGACTCTCTTGAGGCCGTAGTCGAGGTGGATCGTCACGTAGGCGAGCCCTGACGCCGGGACGGTACCGGTCAGGTGAAGGCTCGTCGTGCCTCCGATGTTCTGAACCGCATAATCGGAGAGGAAGATGACGGCGTTGCCGGCGGGCGAAACGTGTCCGCCTGCGGACGCAATCGTGACGCCGCCGACGGGCGCGCCGGCTACAAAGCATCCGCCGGTCTTCCTGGCGCCGTCGAACACCTGAACCGGATTGGCTCCCTGCGTGACGAACGGGAAGGGGACCTGGATGCTGAGGTCCATGCTCGCGCCGGGGGCCCCGGAGAGAAAGACGTTGTAGGCAAGCTGGCCGGGATTCGACGAATTGATGATGTAATCGTTCAGGTCCATCCTGTTCTGGATCGTGCTGAACTCCGGCTTCTGGTTCTCCACCAGCTTGAATTCGGGGACCGTCGGCGAGTTCCCGCAGATACCGGTCTCCAGCTCGCAGTGCGACTCGTCTGTGAGCTTGCTGCAGGAATTATCGGGCCCGTCCGAGCCGACGTGCACGCAGCCGATCGCCGGGTCGCAGCTGTCGGTCGTGCACGGGTTGCTGTCGGCGCACGAGATCGCGGGGTTGGAGCAGCTTCCCGTCACCGGATTGCAGACGCCGGCCAAATGACACGCATCCGAAGGTAGGCAGACGAAAGGTGCGCCGCCGGTGCACACGTCGCTCTGGCAGCTGTCGGACACGGTGCAGGGATTGCCGTCGTCGCACGGGGTGCCGTTCGGCGCCCCCGTGCAGCCGGTCGTCGCCACCGTCGTTCGGACGACCACCGCGACAGGATGGTTGAGCGCAGAGACGGGGCCGGGGCCGATGAGACGGCTAGGAGCGGCGTCACCCGTCGCGGTTCTCGGGTAAGTGGTCACCGATTGCGCGCATGCGTTGCTGCCGAAGTGAGAGTTCGCGACGACGAGCTCGTCGTGCGTCGCATCGAGGAACGCGCCGATCGGGGTGCACAGTCCGGTGGACGGGCCGATGATCTGGCGCGTGGGGGCCGTATTGCCGGAGGCGGTGCGCGCGAAGACCAGCACGTCCCCCGCGAGCGCGGTGGAGAACCTGCTGTTCGCCACGTAGAACTCGTCGTGCGCGAGGTCGAGAACCATCCCCTGCGGATCCTGGAGCAGGGTGCTTCCGCCCTGGAGGGTCCGCGACGGCGCGACGTTGCCGGAGGCCGCTCGGGGGAAGACCGTGATCGAGCCCCCGTTCGCCGTTTTGTAGTTGACGACGAACAGCTCGTCGTTCACGGTGTCCACGGCCAACCCGACGGGGCCGTCGATCCCGGTCAGCGCGCCCTGAAGCGTCCGCAGCGGAGCGACGTTTCCGTTGGCGCCGAGGTCGTAGACGGTGATGGACGACGCCCCGCTGACGTCGTTCGCGACGTACAGTTCTTGGTGCAAGGCATCGACCGCAACACCGGCGGGGCGGTTCAGGAGCGTCAGGGGCCCGGTGATCGTCCGCTTCGGCGTGTCGCTGCCGGGGAAGCTCGCATCCATGTCGTAGACGTTGACGGCCGCGTTCTCGAAGTCGTTCAGGTTGTTCGGCACGAACAGCTCTTGGACCGAGAAGTCCGCGTCGATGTTGTGCGGCTGGTTGAGCCCCGTCTGGATCGACCGGAGCGGCGCGGCGTCTCCGTTCGCGGTCCTGTCGTAGACCGTGACGGCGTTGGATGAGTAGTTGGAAACGAAGATCTCGTCGGCTGCGCGTGCCGTCGGGCCACCCGTTCCCAGCGCGAGCGCTCCGATCGTGAGCGCAGCAAGACCCGTTCCATGCTTCCGCACGCCGACGTTCAACATGGGTTCACCTCGTCATGCTCCACGGTGTGAAAGTAAGCAAGAGCCGGGTCCGCGTCAACGCGGAAATTGCCGTCGTTCATCGTGCGGACTCGTGCTATTTCGGGCCGTAGTTGGACGCCTTAAGTCTTGGTTGGAATTCGGGTGGCGCCAGACGGAAAGAGAACCCCAATTACGTTTTTGACCGCGATCAGAAAGTTGCGGAGAAAATGCCGCCCCATTCGCTCCGGGAGAATCTCGTAGGACTCCTCTCGACGCGTATGATCGTCAAAAGTCAGGGGGACACACATGAGGACGCGACCCCTCCAGTCGGTTGTCGTTATCGCCGCGGCGCTCACCGCCACTCCTGCCGCGGACGAGGCGCCTCGCCCTGTGGACAAGGGGCTCCACGAAAACGTCGAGGTGAATCTCGTCATTTTGGACGTTCAGGTTCTCGATCGGAAAGGGAACTCCGTGCCGGGTCTGTCCGCCGAGGACTTCGACCTCGAGGTCGACGGCCGCGACGTGCCGATCGCCAGCTTCGATGCTTCCTGTTCGGAGCGCGCCGAGACTCCGGCAGTCGTGTTCGCCTTCGATTACCAGCACCTCGACGAGATCCAGCGGGGGAGGGCCCTCGAATCCGCCCGGCGGGCGCTCGAATCCCGCCCAACCGGTGGTGGCGAGATCATGGCCGCCGCACTGACCGGCGGATTGAGGGTCGAGCAATCGTTCACCTCGGATCAAGAACGGATCCCCGCGGCGCTCAGGAGAATGCAGTACGACCCCGCGCTCTTTGCGGGCAATTTCAGCCACATCAGCGAGGACGGGTTCGTCCGCGGGATGACCTCGCTCTTCGACGTGGCCGCGACCGTCCCCAGACCCAAGGCGATTCTCCTCTACTCATCGATGCGCGACGTGCCGCTCGATGAGCAATTCCGAAAGCTCGCGGCGATGGCCGCCGCCTCCCGCAGCGTGATCTATCCCGTCGACATCCGCGGCCTCGACGTCGAGATCCTGCCGGCGCAGCAACAAGCGCAGAATCCAACCGACAGTCTGGTTCGACCCCCCAAGAGCAAGACAGAGCCCGGCTGAGGCTGAGCGCATGGCGCGGGAGGGGCTCCCGCGACGCGATTGCTCAAGGAAGACGGCGGCAAGGTCGCGACCCCGCGTGGCGCAACCTTCGGCGGGAGCCTGACATCCCTCGCGCGGCTGGGAGTGGAATCGGGAGGCACGCTCACCGAGCGCACGAACGATTCGATCCTCGCCCTCGACACGGCGCTCCACCGGCTCTCGTGCTTCTACTCGCTCGGATTCCGGGACGACAATTTCCAGGAGGGCCGCCGGAAATCCATCAGCGTCTTTCTGCGACGGAAGGACCTTCGGGCGTTCCACCCCGAAGCGTACCTCCTGCGCACGGAGGCGATGAAGCGCGAGTCGCGCCTCCTCGCGGCCTTCGTGGATCCCGCGTCGTCGGACGACGGGTCCCTGCGCGCGCTGCTCATCCCTCGGGGTGGCGACGGAACGAGGTGGAAGGTGGCGGTGCAGCTGCGGATGCGGCCGAGCGGCGCGGCCGACAACAGCGCGGAGCTCGGGGCGTCGGTCGTGCGACACGACACGGTGACGGATCACTTCGCATCGTCGATTGCGACGAAGAGCGGAGATCGCGTCGTCGTGCTCGAGAAGACCCTCGAGGTCGCACCCGGGGATTTCTCGGTGGTGGCCGTCGCACAGGATGCCAAGAGCGGCCGCGTCGGGTCGAGCCGGCTCGACACGAGCTGGCCCAACCCCGCGTATGCGGCAGCCGCGATCGCGCCGATCGCGGTCCTTCAGAACGGCCCCGCGGCGATCTCAAGGGATGGAGCCTACGCATCGGCAGGCTCCCTTGCGCGAGACGTCGACGAGCTGCTCAACCCGTCGGCCGACATTTCTCTCGCGTCGGTCGTCTGCCGGGGCGCGAAGACGAAGGGTCCGGTTCTGGTCGAGCGATCGCTCGAAGGCGGCTCGCGCGGCGACTTCGCCGCGATCACGATTCCCGAGACCGCGGACCCGTGCCTCCAGACCGTCGACGTGGTACGCGGGGGGCGACTGCCGCAGGGCGACGTGGATTACCGCGTGGTGGCCCGCGTCGGCGAGGAGATCGTCGCCGAGGAATGGCGAAAGTTGCACGTCGGGACGAATCCGTGACGAAGACAATAGGACGGCGCGCTACGGCGCGACGCTGATCCCGTACGGATCGACGAGTTTTTGCCCCTCGGAGAAGATGGTCTGCGATCCGGTCGCCGGATCGATTCGAATCACGCGCCCATCGGCCGTGCTCGTCTGTCCCATCGGGTCCACCACGAAGATCGCGCCGTTGCTTGCGACGGCGATGCCGAACGGTGTGAGCAGCAATCCACCGGAGCTGATCACGGATTGCGCGCCCGACACCGGGTCGACGCGGAGAATCATTTCGGGATAGCGGTTGAGCACGATGATGTCTCCGTTCGGCGCGACGGCGAGGTCCCAGACCGTCGTGAGCAGCCCTCCTGCGGAAACGATGGATTGGGCGCCGGACACAGGATCGACGCGAATGATCTCGCCACCGGGAGGACTGCTGGCGATCCCAACCAGGATCTGGCCCGTGCTCTCGACGGCGACTCGAAGCGCTTGGCCCGGAAGCATCGTGACGACCGACTGTGCCCCCGTCTGCGGGTCCACTCGAACGATTTGGTCGGGAGCGTTCCCGATGGCCGTGACGAGGAGCTGGCCGCTGGCTTCGACGGCAACCCCTTGGGGAGTGCCCAAGATCCCGCCGGATGTAACGACCGCCTGCTTCTTCGTCGGAAGAGCGACGCTCAGAACCGCTCCGGCAGGCGGCTGCGCGGAAGAGTCCGCGACGTACAGTGTGCCCGAGAGACCAACGGTCACGTCGTCGGGCTCTCCGAACAAACCCCCCTTCGAGATCACGGTCTGGACGCCCGTCAGCGGGTCGACTTTGACAATGCCGGCACGACCCTTGACAACGACCTCGCCGTTCGCGATCAACAGATCGCCACTTTGAATCCGGTCCGGCTGGTCAGCCTGGCCCGTGGGGATGAACCCGAGTCCCAGCAGGGTGAGAACCGCCGTGTACCGCAACGGAATCTTCATGGTGCCCTCCCTCGCGTCTGTGGATATGCGGTGCCTGGCCGCGTCCGGAGTATACGGTGCGAGCGACGAGGGTGCCTGCGGTCAGATGCGCGATTTCAACCTGACGAGCAGGAGCCGGCCGGCGAGCTCCATCGTCAATTCTTTTGCGTCCCGACCCGGCTGAGGGTCAGCGGCAACGAGGCGGGCCCCTGCTTCCAGGTGCCGACGATTTGACGCTTGTTGTCGTCCAGCTTGCCGTCGTATTGACCCACGCGTTCGATCACGAGATGAACCGCGGATTGCGCGTAGGAGGCGGAGGTGATGACGATCCCCGTCGCGCCCTGATCGGGGCTGTCCATGGTTCCCGTCAGCGTCCCGTCCTTGGCTTGAGCGAGATGGAACACGACGCGCAGCGAGCCGTTGCCGGTGTCGATCGACCCCTGCCAGTCGCCGAGCACGTCCGGTGCCGCCGGCGGCGCGCCCGCGGCCGGCCCGAGCATCGCGATCAGGGACGTCAGAAGAGCGAATACAGCGCGGACGTTTCTCAGCCTTCTCATGCGGTACCTCCCATGCACCGATCGACCGGTGCATCGGCCGATCACCAGATAGGAACCCTTGACGAAGCTCGATCTCCGAGCTTGCGACCGCGGATCTCTCACGGAGTCCTCCAGTCCGTCGCCTGTCTGCGCCGGCGGAGCCACGCCTTGGCGACCCGATCGGCGACGTACTTGAGAGCCCATCCCGCAACGAGAGCGGCCGGGACCAGCCACCAGCCGAGAAGCTCCCTCCCTCCCGGAGGAGCCGCTCCGTCGGCGACGAGCGCGAGGGGCCACGCATCTCCGGGCACGTACCAGAGCCCCGTGCGTGCGGGCGCAAGGAGCTTCTCGACGGCCGCGCCCCCGAGGGCGACGACGTTCGCATAGCCGAAAACGTACAAGAGCGTGGCCGTAAAACGTCCCGCCCGCGTCCTGCTCGCATGCCTCAGCGCCTGAAGGATGACGAGGGGCGAGCCGCTGCATTCGGCCTGGATGACCAGCCTCTCGGTTCGATAGGTTCTGGCCAGATCGACCGGATCGCCCAGCGATCGGATCGCCGATTCGACATCGCCGCCTTCCGTTTCGGAAAGCTCCGTGACGTGGCTGCGGATCTCCCGGAGGATCTCGTCGATCTCGCGCTCGGGCATGCCGCGGAGCGCCACGCGCAGCGTCGCCAGGAATCCGTCCACCCTCGAATCGGCTTTCACGGGAGTCGTCATCGGCGCTTCTCCGTCAGGAGAGGGGACAGCAAGTCTCGAAGGGTGGATGCGAAGGTCGACCACACTCGCGCCATCTCGACGGCGCGGCGGCGTCCGGAGGGCGTGAGCCAGTAGTACTTCCGCGGATGGCCGGCATCGGCCTCGACCCATTCCGAGTCGAGCAGCCCGTCCGCCTTGAGCCGTGACAGCAGCGGATAGACCGTGCCGGCCGAGAGGGCCAGGTCGGAGTCCTTCTCGAGGCGGCGAAGGATCTCCAGCCCGTAGAGTCTTTCCGGCCAGAGAACTCCGAGAATCGCGAGCTCCAGGCATCCCTTGCGCAGCTGGACTTCCCACCTGTCGATGGGGGAGCCGCTCGATGGCTCGGATGTCTCTTTAGTCGCCATGCACAATAGTATGTAATACGATATATATGGTGTCAAGCGAAAACTCCACGGTGGCCGCAAGGTTGTTGGTGGTTCCTATCGCGCGATGTGCTCGCCTGGGTTTTCGCGGCGAAAAAGTCGATGTTGCCGCCGCGAAACTCCGATCCGCCGATGGCCCGCCGCCGGACGAGGAGCACGCGTATACGGTGTCAGTGGCCTAGGACCTGTCGTCCACCGAATGATCGCGCATTCAATGAGTTACAGCGATCGACTCCACCGCTCGTCAACAACCTTGCGGCCACCGTGGTCGTCTTCACCGCGCCAAGCCTCGCGAGCTTCCCGCACGATGAAGAGCGACATCGCGATGGCGCCCGCCGGGTCGGCCCACCACCAGCCGAAGAACTGATTCAACGCGACGCCGACGAGCGCGATCAGCGAAAGCCAGAAACATGCGGTCGTCTGGAACGCGTCGGCTTCGAGCGCTCGACTCGACAGCACAGCGGCGGCTCGACGCTTCGCCCGCGCGAGCCACCACATCACCACGAGGCTCGTCGAGGTCAGCGCGATCCCGAGGGGGCTCGGCCGGGGATGCTCCCGGGCCCACAGGGTCCAGGCTCCATCGATCGCGATGCAAGCGGCCAGAAGAAACAGTGAGCCGCCAACCAGGCGGTGCGCGATGCCCTCGATGCGCTCGATGGAGGCATCGTCGTGAGTCCTGAGCTCGCCGGCGAGCCGCCAGATGAGCACGACGCCCGACGCGCACTCGACGACGCTGTCGATGCCGAAGCCGAGGAGCGCAACGCTTCCCGCCGCTAGAGCCGCCACCAGCCCGACGCCGGCTTCGACGAGATTCCAGCCAACGGTGAGGTACTCCAAACGCAGGGCACGGGAGACCGCAGCACCACGCTTGTCCCCGGCCGGCGAGGTGAGGGCCGTGCTCCCCGGAGCGCTCATGGGCCATTCATGTTACGCCCTGGTTGACGCTCGTCGCGGCGAGCTCAATGGGCGGGAAGCGAGACGGCCCGGCGAACTCCTTCGACTCCGCCCTGCTTCGACCCCTCCATCACGCTGGAGATGAGGTGGTCGAGCCGGCCCGAAAGGCGCGCGAAGACGACCTCGTCGCTATCGGCCGTCACCAGCATCAAGTCGTGGATCGATCCGTGATTCGGCTTGACCAGAACCAGCGCCTGCCCGCCGTCGTCCCGCGCGTCAAGCAGTGTGCTCCATCCGGCCACCCCGAGGTCGGTTGCCGTCAGCGGCCGCGGCGTGCAGCCGTTGGAAGCGCCGACCTCGAACACGGCGACGCCGATGCGCGAGAGGTCATGGAAGATCGGATCGTCTCCGTCGTCGACGAACGAAGCGACGAACCTTGTCGAGATCGGACCCAGCTTGATCCCCGCCTCGCGATGCAGCCGGGTGCCGAGCGCCTGCTCGAGCGCGTCCTGGACCCCCGTGGGCCCGCGGTAGGTCATGCACGCCGAGCCGGTCACGATGAGCAGGACGACGGGAACGCCCTTCAGGATTCCGCCCAGTCCGATGGGTTGCCGCATCGCCGTCTCCTTCTTCTACCGGCCGGCAGGCCGGCATTGGAAAGAACGGACAGCGGGCGCAAAGGTTGCCGAGATGGTGCAGTCCGGGGCCCTACTTCGACTTGGCCCTCTTGCTCGGGTCGTCCGCCGGATTCACGTAGGTGAGCTGGAAGGGGCCCATGCCGTGCACCTGGATCGTCGATGCGGTCTTCGCCATCGCGTAGTGGTGCATCTCGGCCGGAAGCAGCGTGTAGCCGCCGGGGGGCAGACTCTTCAGCGCGGCCTTGTCGAGCTTGTCTCCCATCCCCACTTGGAACGTGCCGGACAGAACCGTCACGTGCTCGTCGGTCGGGTGCCAGTGAGGCATGACCTTGTACCCCGCCGGCATCTGAAGGCGCACGACGTAGAGCCCCGCCTTGCCCGGGTCGCCCGAGACGACGGCGAATTTGGCGTTCTGCTCGAACACCGGCGGCGGCGGGCCCCAATGAAGCTCGGGAGGAGTCGTCAGCACGTGGGGGGACTTCGCCTCTTGCGCGACGACAGCCGTCGTGACCGCCGTGATGACCGACAAGGCAGCGATGATGAGATTTCGCACGCGACACCTCCGACATCCCGAGCGTGACGAGACCTGGGTCAGGCCTGTCGTCGAGACCGCGCGCCGATCATAAGCCAAGATCCTGGTGCTCAGACCAGCTTCAACTTGACCGGCGACCCGAAAATCCGGTTCGCGGAGATGTGGAGCTGCCGGGTCTCGCCCCCGGCGAAGGACCCCCGAATCGACGCCTCGTGGACGCCCGGCTGCGGGCCGCCGTCGAGGCGGGCGACGATCAGATGATCGCCGGCGGACACCGTGATCTCGGTCTCCGGCGCCGCGGATCCATCGAGCCGGTCGCGCTGGAAGATCGGCTCGCCGTCGACGAGGACGGTCAGGCTGCCGCCGCCGGAGCCGCAATGGAGAGAAATCCGGACTCGCGATGCGGGAGCGCTGGCGGGGGCCGAACTCACATCGCTCGCCGCGGCCTCGGCCGCATTGGACGGCAGATAAGGCACCGGCTCCTCGGCCAGCGGCGAGTCCGGCGTGGTGAACACCGGCCGAGGGGCGGGGGATGAGGTCTCCGAACGCGTCGAGGGCGCGGGGACCGACCGCTTCGGCGCGGGCGTCACTCGGGCTGCAGCGCGGCGTGGCGCGGTATCGGGCACGGCCACCGGCGCGGCAACGCTCGGCGCCACCCTCTCCGGCGGCTCTGCCCTGCGGAACGACGCCGCGGCGATCGCGCCGGCGACCAGAACGAAAGCCGATCCGCCCAGGACGATGCGACGCGCACGCTGGCGCCGCACGCCGGCTTCGCTGACGGGGAGAACCTCGGCAAGCCCGATCGGAGGCGTGGAGGTCGACGATTTCTCGTCGGCGCGGCGCAGTCCGTCGAGCAGGAGATAAGTCGTGTCGCCCGAGATCGAGCGGCAGTCGCACGTTGCGCCATATTCGACTTGGAACCGACCGGCCGTCCACTCGATCATCGCGTAGACCGCGAGCTCGCCATAGAGCGAACCCGCGACAGCATGCGTCAGCGCTCCGTCTTCCATCCACAGCTCACCGGTCTTGGCGCCTGAGCGAAGCAGGATTCGCGCGGTCCTGTTGGCGAGGCTGAGCGTCTGCACGATCTCGACGACGCTCAGGGCGTGCAGATCCCCCTCGAAGCCTCCGGATCGCGATGCAGTCGTCACGAGATCAACTCGATCGCCTCTAGCGGCTGGACGCCTATCCTTATCCCCGGTACACGGACGCGGGGGCACCGTCAAGGATGCCTTTCGTAATCGGCGCAGAGGGGAAGCCGCCGGAGCCGACGGCCCGGACATCGACTCGACGGGTCGCGAGCTGGAGTAGCCGGACTAGGATGTCGCAACCGGAGGAGGTCCGGGATGAGACTCTCCCAGCGCGCCACCGTCGCCACCGCGAGCTGCCTCCTCGTCGCTCTCGCGGCCAGCCGCCTCGTCGGCCAATCTCCTCAACGCGCTCCCGTCCTCGCGACGCCTCACTTCGCGTTCCACAGTGATTTCGAGACCAACCTCAACGACGCCTTGATCGCGGCAGGCCTCGCGCGAAAGGGCAAGAAGCCGGAGCTCTTCCACGGGGGCGAGGAGTCCGCGTGCTTCGACAAGCTTGCGAAGTCGACCCAAGCGGCGTGGGACGCCGCGGTCGACTATTACTGCCGAGTCATCTCTCCGACCGATTTCACCGCGAGAGAGCAATTCCTCCTCCGCATGGAGCTCGTCGGCTTCGACTCTCGGGGGCGTACTCCGGAGGACGCGGAGTTCATCGAAACCGCCCGAAGCTTCAGGGCCGTGGCGGCGCCCGCGTACAGGGCCTGCCGTTGGACGGCGCAGGACGCCAAGAACCGGCGCTGGATCGACGAGGTGAAGCCGCGGCTCGCCGCGGACGAAGAGGCGATGGCCTCGCGCATCCAACAGCTTTATGAGAAGAAGTGGAAGACGCTACCGATGCTGGTCGACGTCGTGGAGACGGTCGACTGGAGCGGGGCCAACACCTCGTGGTCGGATGCCGGCCAAGGGGACGTCCTGATCGCCAGCGAGCCCGGCGGGATCGCGGCGTTCGAGATCCTGTTCCACGAGTCGTCGCACGTTCTGATGGATCGCGGCGCTCCCGTCCGTCAGGCGCTCGAGGACGCCGCCAAGTCGGCGGGCGTGAAGCTTCCCGGCGATCTCTGGCACGTCGTCCTGTTCTACACGACCGGCGAAGCCGTTCGTCGATACCTCGACGAGCATGGTCGACCGGGTTACACGCCGATGCTCTACGAGATCTTCGCGCGAGGCTCGTGGGTCAAGTATCGCGAGGCGCTCGAGGCCAGATGGCGCCCCTACGTGGACGGCAAGAAGCCGCTCGCCGAGGCCGCCAGAGACTTGGTCACCGCGATTCCGAAGTCGGAACCGCGGTGACCCCCTTCTACTCGATCAGAAGCCCTGCCGGCGGCGGGCCTATCGCCCCCGCCACCGCTTCCAATCGCGTGCGACGGCCCTTTCGAGATCGCGGATCGCGGCCGCGAGGGCGGAGGGTTTGAGCTTTCTCAGCGCAACCCGCAATCGTTTCCGGTTGCCGCCGCCGAGGTGCACGTTCGCGGTCTCGAAGCCCATGCTGTGAAGGACCCTCTCGAGGTCGGCCGGCCCGTTGAGGGACGGGATCTCGATGCGGCTGTTCGAGGGGGACAAGCGGCGTCCCACCCAACGGCCGCGATGGATCAAGAAAGGATCGGGGCACCGGACGGTGGATTCGAGGAGGTCCGAGTAGAAGACCCGTCGCGACTCCGTTCCGCGCGCCCAGGTCGATGCCGGCGGGACGAGCTCTTTGACCTCCCTCGCGATGAAGCCGCCGGACAGCTCGCCGACCGCGGTGAACCGCCGTCGCCCGAGACTTCCCAGCCCGGCCACGCGATGCGCGATCCGCACCTCAGACGCTTCCTTCGGGAGGAGTCGCGACAGGAGCCGGCGCGCCGGCCTCGGCGGGCGGTCGGCCACCGGCCGAAGCGTCCTCAGCCTCACCCAGAACGCCTCGGCGTCCTTGAGCCGGCTTTGCGCGATCGCGCGCAGGGCGGGATGGCTCTCTTCAAGCACGAACGGCCGGCCTCCGGCGGCGATGCCGTCGGCGTACCCGTCGAGAATCAGCTCCGACACGCCCCTCGATCCGAGCGGCAGGGCGTGCTGCCGGGCGGCGATGACGGCGCTGACGCACAGGCGCGTCAGGTCCAACGTGAACGGCAGCTTGTCCGCTTCATCGAAATCGTTGACTCCCCAGACGAGCCTGCCTTCGGCGTCGCGCCATGTGCCGAAGTTCTCGACGTGCAGATCGCCGACCGCGAGGACCGCGGGGGACTTCGCCAAGTCGCCTGCCGTCGCGTCCCAGATCTGCACCCACCGGTAGTAGGTCGCGCGCAGGAACTCGAACGGTCCTTCGGCCATCCGCCGGTGCTTGAGCTTGAGGTCGGCGGGAACCACCGCGGCGTGTCGGCGGAGCCAGCGCTCGTAGCGCGAGGTTGCATCGACGATGTTCACGGGCTAGCCGGCGGGCTGCCGATCGCTTCCGCCGGGCCGCTTGTCCGCCCAGTCGTAGTCGACGTCGGATCGAGCGCGGCGTGTCGAGCGCAGTCGAGCAAGGTCCTCGCTCCAGCTGGTTCGGGCGATCCTGGCGATGACATACCGCGCGATGACCAGTCCGATCCAGATCCCGGCGAAGATGTCCGACGGCCAGTGCGTTCCGCGGTAGATGCGCTCGTAGCTGACCAGCACCGCGAGCGCGTACCCGGGCACGGCGACGGCCGGCACGAACGCGGAGAGCGTCTCCGCGGCGCCGAATGTGATCGCCGAGTGGCTCGACGGAAACCGACCGTAGCGGGCATCGAGCCATGATTCGCCGCTGATGTCGTCGATCTCGGGCCCGGGGCGGCCGATGACCTCCTTCATGATCGAGTTGATCCCGCCGGCGAGCAGCATGGTCAGCATCATGGCGAGCCCGGCGCGCCTGATCCGGCGCCGCCTGGCGATCAGCCCGTAAGCGATCAATGCGATCCCCACCCCTGCGGGAAACGTCGCGCCGCGAAGCTGGGCCACGCGGTCGGTCATCCAGTCGAGAAACGGCGATCGATACCCTGCGATCGCTTCGTACGTCTGGCGGTCCCAGACGAGCAACAACGCCAGCACGGCCGCCGCGGCCGCGTGGGGAAGCCAGCGCTTGACCGCGCCTCGAACGCTCGCTGACGTCATCGAGTCTCCCCGGCGTGGTTTCGGTAGACGGTTCGCTTGCGGTTGCCGAAGACGAGCTCGAGCGGAGCGTGAAGCTCGGTCTCCGCGGCGCGATCGCCGGTCCGCGTGACCAGCCAAACGGTTCGGGGCGAGCTCAGGAGGTGCTCGATCTCGAGAGGATCGTAGGCCGCCAAGCCGGGATCGGGCCGGACCTTCATCCCCCACGCCAGCTCTCCCGTCCAGCCGAAGAGGAGGGGAGGTCGCCCGAGGTAGTACTCGAGGCTGGGCTGCTGGGCGCGGTAGAGCACGACCGCATCGTCGGGCCTCGTCTCCCGCGCCAGGCGCTCTCCGATCGGCCGCGTTCCGAGCTCGACGTCCGCCGCCGCGGCGCCACCGACGAACGTCGCGAACGCCAGAACCTGTGCGAGCGCGGCCACGAGCAGCGCGGATCGCGCTCGACGCCTCAACGACAACAGGATCTGCGCGGAACCGGCCACGGCGTAGAGGGACGCCAGCGCCCACGGCCAGGCGCCGATCTCCGAGATCGACAACCGGCCGTCCGCCGCCATGAACCGGCGCAGTCCGACGATGAACAGGGGGGACAACAGGACGAGACCGGCGCCGGTGACGAGCGATGCGCGGGAGACCCTGCGTTTCGTATCGGCAGCCCGTCGCGAATCCCAGAGCGTCGCGAGGTACCCCCCGACGAGGATCGCGAGGGGAGGGTAGGCGGGCAGGATGTACCCCATCAGCTTTTCCTGCGCGATGCTGAAGAAAACGAACACGACGCCGAACCACGAGCCGAGAAACGCCGGCAGATCCCTGGAGTCACCCAGAAGTGAGGCGGCCCCGGGGACGTGAGCGATCCACGGGAAAAAACCGAACGCGACCACCGGCACGAAGAACCAGACGGGAGCCGGGTGTTCTTGCGCGCTTCCGACGAAGCGGGCGACGTGCTGATCGACCACGAAGTAGTGCAGGAATTCCGGGATCCGCCGCTCGACGAGGAAGAACCAGGGAAGGACGATGGCGGCGAACAGCGCGGCGCCCCTGACCGGCCGCATCTCCGCGAGCAACGACCATCGCCGGGTCCACGCGACGAAGACGCCGACGGCCCCGCACGGGAGGACGACGCCCAGGATCCCCTTGGCGAGCGTCGCCATCGCCATGGCGAAGAAGAAGAGCAGGTAGAAGCCGTGGCGGCGAGTGTGAAACGCGACGTAGAACGCGGCGAGCGCGACCGTGATCCAGCCTGAGAGAATCATGTCGGTCGTCATGTAGCGGGATTGCAGGAACCACTGGGTGCTGAGAGCGAGCACCGTGGCCGAGAGCAGCGCCGCTCGGAAGCCCAGGACGATTCGCGCGAGGCCGCCGACCGCCGCGACCCCCAGGAGCCCCATGGCCGCCGCGGGGAGGCGGGCGGAGAATTCGCCGCGTCCGAGGGCTCGGAACGAGAGGGCGATGAGCCAGTAGGCGAGCGGCGGCTTCTCGAGGTACGGAAACCCCTGAAGCTGCGGCACGACGATGTCGCCCGTTCGCAGCATCGCGGTCGCGACCGAGACGTGGCGCCCCTCCTCCGGATCGAAGATCCCGACCGCCGTCAGCCCGGTCAAGTATAGGAGAACGATGCCTGCGAGCAGCAGGTAGACGACGAGTCTTTCGTGGCGGATCGATTCCCTCACCGCCGTCGAGCGTCCCTCCCGCCGATCGCGCGGAACGTAACGGCGGTCGATAGTACGTGACGTCGGCTAGCGGCGCCGCACCCTCGAGGGACGCGTTAGGAATTCGTTCGGACAGCCGGGGCGTATGATCGGGTCCGTGGCCGACGACTACGTCATGTGCACACGGGCCGTCAGCAAGGGCCAGTTCGTGGCCAAAGTCGGGCCGACGAGGTATCTCAAGGTCGCCGCCGGCAGCACCCCGTCTCCCGAGCACGAGATCGCGGCATCGGCCTGGTACAAGTCCGTGCGCGCGGATGCGGCTTGGACCAACAGCAAAGGCGAGCCGCGCGGCGACGTGCTGTTCATCGTCCACGGCTACAACATGGACGTGACGGACGTGATCGCCCGCCACAGGCGGCTGCGCGACGATCTGGTCGCCCTAGGCTTCAAGGGCGTCGTGGCGTCGTTCGACTGGCCGAGCGACGACAACGCTCTCGCCTATCTGCCGGACCGACATCGAGCGAAGGACACCGCCCTGAAGCTCGTGTCCGACGGCATCGCGTACTTGTCCGAGGAGCAGACGCCGGACTGCACGATCAACGTCCACGTGCTGGGACACTCCACCGGCGCCTACGTGATACGTGAGGCATTCGACGATGCCGACGACACGCAGGTTCCCAACTCGGCCTGGAACGTCTCTCAGCTCGTGTTCGCCGCCGGGGACGTTTCGGCGGATTCGATGTCCGCGGGGGAAGCCGCGTTCGAATCGGTCTACCGGCACTGCGTCCGCCTGACCAACTACTCGAACCGCCACGATCAGGTGCTCGACCTCTCGAACGTCAAGCGCGTCGGCGTCGCGCCGCGGGTGGGACGCGTCGGGCTGCCCCGGGACGCGCCGGGGATGGCCGTCAACGTGGACTGCTCCGAGTACTACGAACAGCTCACGGAAGCGGGATCGCCGGTCGCGAAGGATTCGCCCAGCCCCGTCATGGGAGCGAGGGATCACTCTTGGTATTTCGGCAACCTCATGTTCACGAAAGATTTGTTCGCGACCATCATCGGGACGGACCGCAGCGTCATTCCGACCCGATCGGTCGACGCCAACGGCAAGTTCCATCTCCGCCACGTCTGACCGCCGCCGAGGCGTCCCGACCCCGGTGATTTGACATCGCCGGACTCGATTGCTAGAAACGGACGCGGCCGAGCCGCCGACTCCGTTCGACGGCCGACCCGGGGGGCCGCGTGTCAGGTCGTGAGATCGCGGGGATCAAGCGCCTGCTCGTAGGGGAGCGGATCCCGTCCCACCTGGCGCACCGCGAGCGCTTCGGCAGATCGACGGGTCTCGCGATCCTCTCCTCCGACGCGCTCTCCTCGGTGGCCTACGCCACCGAGGAGATCCTGAGGACGCTCCTCGTCGCAGGGACGGCGTCGCTGTGGCTGGTGACGCCGATCGGCTGCGTGATCGCGGGGCTGATGCTGGTCATCGCGTTCTCCTACCGCCAGACGATCCTCGCTTATCCGAGCGGAGGCGGGGCGTACAAAGTCGCCGGGGAGAACATCGGGGTCGTCGCGGGGCTGATCGCGGCGGCCGCGCTCCTGCTCGACTACGTCCTCACCGTCGCCGTGTCGATCGCCGCCGGTGTCGCAGCGATGACCTCGGCTTTTCCCGAGTGGAACGAGGACAAGGTGGCCTTGTCGCTCGCCTTCCTGGCCGTTCTCGCCATCGGCAATCTGCGCGGCATCCGCGAATCCGGGCGGCTCTTCGCGCTGCCCACCTATTTCTTTCTCGCCGGAATGCTGGCGCTCCTGACCGTGGGTGCGGTCAAAGCGCTGATGGGAAGCCTGCCCGCGGCCGAGGCCGCGGCCGTGCCGGCCGCATCTGAAGCCGCGATGCCCCTCACCGTGTTCCTCGTCCTTCGCGCCTTCGCGAACGGATGCACGGCGCTCACGGGGATCGAGGCGATCTCGAACGGCGTTCCCGCGTTCAAGCCGCCCGAAGCCCGGAACGCGGTGGCGACCCTCCTGATCATGATCGCGTGCGCGATCACCTGCTTCATGGGCGTGACGCTCTTGGCCCACGCCGTCCACGTCCTACCGTCGAACGACGAGACCGTGATCTCCCAGCTCAATCGCGCGATCTTCGGCGGGCGCGGGCCCTTCTACTTCGCGATCCAGGCCGCGACCACGCTCATCCTCGTGCTCGCCGCCAACACGGCGTTCGCGGATTTCCCGCGCCTCGCGTCGATCGTGGCGCGCGACCGGTTTCTCCCGAGGCAATTCGCGAACCAGGGAGACCGCCTGGCCTTCTCGAACGGCATCCTGGTGCTCACGCTGCTCGCCGGCGTCCTTCTCGTCGCCTTCCACGGCGACACGCACGCTCTGATCCCGCTCTACATGCTCGGCGTGTTCGTCTCGTTCACCCTCTCCCAATCGGGAATGGTCCTGAAGGCCGCGCGCGAGCGAAAGCGGGGTTGGCGGCTGGCGGCGCTCGTCAATGCGATCGGCGCGGTCTTGACGGCGCTCGTCCTCGTCGTCGTGTGCGTGACGAAGTTCACCGAGGGGGCATGGATCATCGTCGCCCTGATCCCCCTCTTGGTCGTCCAGTTCCTGGCCATCCACCGGCACTACGAGGCCACGGCCCGGCAGCTCTCCCTCGGGGGAAGCACGCCGTCGGCGCGCCGGCACAACGTCGTCCTCGTCCCGATCGGCGGCGTGCACCGCGCGGTCGTCGAGGCGCTCGAGTACGCGCGGACCCTCTCCGACGACGTCCGCGCCGTCTACGTCGACGTGGACCCCTTGGCGACCGCGGAGATCCGGGAGCTGTGGGGGAGATGGGGGCGCGGCATTCGCCTCGAGATCCTCGCGTCGCCGTTCCGCTCGATCATGGAGCCTCTGCTCGAATACATCGAGCTGACGAACGACGAGCGCCCTCAGGATTTCGTCACGGTCCTGCTCCCCGAGTTCGTCCCGGCCCGCTGGTGGCACCATCTTCTCCACAACCAGCGCGCGCTGCTGATCAAAGGAGCGCTCCTGTTCCGAAAGAACGTCGTCGTCACCAGCGTGCCCTACCACCTCCACGAGTGATCGGTCTTCGGGGCTCCCACCTTGATACGAACTTGACGCGGCTCGGACGGCTCGCGTGATCTAATGAGCCCGAGATGAAGCCGGACGCCGACCGGACGATCTACCTCGCGAGCGGCCCTCTGGTGGCCATCCTCTTGGGCGCCGCGCTCATTCCGTTACGGGAGACCGTCATCCCGTCGAACTTCACTTTCCCGTTCATCATCCTGACGATCCTCGTCTCCCACTTCGGCGGACGCCCGGCCGCGGTCACGACCGCGCTCGTCTCGGCGCTGAGCCTCGACTTCTTCTTGACGAAACCGTACCTGCGACTGACGATCGCGGAAAAACACGACGTCACCGCGTTTCTGGGGCTCGTGGCCTGCGGACTGGTCGCGGCCGCCCTCGGAGAGCGGCGCGTCCGAACGAGCGTCCCCGACGGCGGCGATCGGCGCGCCGGGTAAACTTTGCAACGCCTCGGGCGTAGTAGGCTCCGAGTCGGCTCGGGGAGGATCTTCGTGCGCGCGAGAAGGCTTCGAGGCCCATGGGCCGCGGTGGCGATCATCCTCGCGGCCGCCGGGATCAAAGCAGGCGAAGCGGACACCAAGCCGGTCAGGACGCGCCTGAGCGTCGACCAGGGGCACCCCTCGATCGAATTGAAGCTCGACGGGAAGGGGCCGTACCGGCTGCTCTTCGACACCGGCTCGGGGGCGGACCTGATCGTCGATCAGGATCTGGCCGCCGAGCTGGGGCTCGCGTCCACGGGCACCCGGCGCATCGGAGACCCGAACCGTCCCGAGGCGCTCACCGCGGAGGTCGTCAAGCTCGACCGTGTCGAGGTCGGCGGTCTCGTGCTCGAAGACGTCTCCGCCATTGCCTGGAAGCGAGATCACGTGGGCGGCGCCGATTTCCCGCGCGGGGTCGTCGGCTTGGGGCTGTTCGGCCCACGGCTGGTGACGCTGGATTACGCCCGCGAGGAGTTGTCCGTCGCCCCGGGTGAGCTGCCCGCCCCCGACGGGAAGACCGTCCTGACCGCGTCGTTCGAGGACGGGATCCCGTCCGTGCCGATCGAAGTCGCGGGAACGTCGTTTCGTGCCCATCTCGATTCGGGCTCGACGGGCTTTGTCGGTCTTCCGCTCGATGCAGCGAAGAGCCTCCCTCTGGAATCGGCGCCGGCCGTCGTCGGGCGCGCGCGCACCGCGAGCGGCGACTACGCGGTCTCGGAAGCACGGCTCAAGGGATCGGTGCGGGTCGGGACGATCGAGATCGAGAACCCCAAGCTGCGATTCGTCGACCTGCCGCAGGCGAACCTCGGCTTCGACCTGCTCCGGTCGCTCGTCGTCACCATCGATCGGAAGAACGCCCGCGTGCGGCTGGTGTCGAACGGCAAGCCGCTCGAGCCGTCGGAGCGCCCCCGGCTGGGGATCATGACCTACGGCCTCAAGGAGGGGCGCCTCCCCGTCGACAGCGTGGCACCGGGCTCGCCCGCCGAGGCGGCCGGCGTCAAGGTCGGCGATCAGATCCTCGAACTCAACGGGCGGCCGGTCGGGGAGATCGGTGCGGCGAACATCGGCCTCGCGCTCCAGGCGCGCCCGCTCGCGATCGTTCTCCTGCGCGACGGCGCGGAGGTCGAGCTCACGGTCGGGGCTCCTGCGAAGAGGGGGAGTTGACGCGGCCGTCTTGTCAACTTCCCGCTCCCGAGACAGAATCCGCCGATTGACGAGCCCAGGAACGGACAACAGCGAGTTCCAGCGAAAGCTGGACGCCCTCAAGATCGACCGCGAGGATCGCCCGCGGGCGCGCGCCGGTGTGCCCGCGATTGCGATCGTGGCGGCGGTTCTCGTCGTGGCCGGAGGCGCGGCGGCCTGGTGGAGCCTCAGACCCAGACCGGTGCTCGTCCGCACCGCCGAGGTCGCCGCGGGTGGCGAGACCAAGCAGGGCGCCGCGACGGTCCTGAACGCCTCGGGGTATGTCACCGCCCGCCGGCAGGCCACGGTGTCGTCGAAGATCACCGGCAAGGTGATCGAGGTTCTCGTCGAAGAAGGGATGAAGGTCGAAAAGGACCAAGTGCTCGCCCGCCTCGACGCCACGCAGATCACGCAAGCGTTGGGCCTCGCCGAAGCTCGGCTCGCGGCGGCCGAGCGGAGCACAGAGGAGACCGACGCGCAGCTCAAGGAGGCGTCGATCCGCCGCAAGCGCATCCATGACCTCGTCCAGAGCGGCGTCTCCTCCGCGGCGGAGTGGGACGCGATCGAAGCCGAGGTCGGCGTTTTCGAGGCGCGGCGCGCGACCCAGGCGGAGCAGATCAAGGCCGCGGAGCGCGAGGTCGCGATCGCCCGGCAGAATTTAGCGGACACGGTGATCCGCGCGCCGTTCGCCGGCGTGGCGATCTCGAAGAACGCGCAGCCGGGCGAGATCATCTCGCCGATGTCCGCGGGCGGAGGGTTCACGCGCACGGGCATCTCGACGATCGTCGACATGTCGTCGCTCGAGATCGAGGTCGACGTGAACGAGGCCTACATCCAGCGCGTGCAGCCGGGGCAGAAGGTCGAGGCGACGCTCGACGCCTACCGCGACTGGCCGATCCCCTCCCACGTGATCACGACGATTCCGGCTGCCGACCGTCAGAAGGCCACGGTGACCGTCCGGATCGGCTTCGACAAGCTCGACCCGCGCATCCTGCCGGAGATGGGGGTCAAGGTGGGCTTCCTGGGGGACGCGCAATCCGCGTCCGCCACGGCGCGCGTCGTTCGCGTGCCGCGGTCCGCCGTGCGCGGCACCGTGGGGCAGGAGTTCACGTTCGTCGTGAGGGCCGACAAGACGCTCGAGCGCCGCGCGATCACGCTGGGTCCCGGTGGAGACGACCCGGCGGAGGTGATCGCGGGACTGAGCGTTGGTGAGCGCGTGGTGGTGGCGGGGCCGGACACGCTGACGGCCGGGATCGGAGTCGCCGAGCAATCGGCGAAGGAGTAAAGGAGCGAAAGGACGATGGACACTCTGGTCGACGTCAGGGACATCCACAAAACCTTCTTCCGCGGCGGCGAGAAGATCGACGTGCTCCAAGGGCTGAACCTCTCCGTGGGCCGGGGCGAGTTCCTCGCGCTGATGGGCCCGTCGGGATCGGGGAAGTCGACTCTCTTGAACTTGATCGGCGGCCTCGACCGGCCAACCTCGGGTTCCGTCGCGGTGGACGGCGTCAAGATCTCGGAGCTCTCGGACGCCAAGCTGACCGCTTGGCGCGCCCGCCACGTCGGCTTCGTCTTCCAGTTGTACAACCTCCTGCCGGCGCTGACGGCGGAGCGCAACGTCGAGCTCCCGCTGCTCCTGACCTCGCTGTCCCGCTCGAGGCGGCGCAGCCAGGTGGCGATGGCGCTCTCGCTCGTCGGACTCGCCGACCGTACCAAGCACTACCCGAGACAGCTCTCGGGAGGTCAGGAGCAACGCGTCGGGATCGCGCGCGCGATCGTCACCGATCCGACGCTCTTGCTCTGCGACGAGCCGACGGGCGACCTGGACCGGAAGGCGGGGGACGAGGTGCTCGACCTCCTCCACGCGCTGAATCGCGACCAGGGCAAGACGGTGATCATGGTCACCCACGACCCGAGGGCCGCGGAGCGTGCCGGGCGCGTGCTGCAGCTCGACAAAGGCGTGCTGGTCGGGGCAGCGGCATGAAGTTCTGGCCCCTGCTCTGGAGCAACCTCATGCGGCGCAAGACGAGGACGATCTTCACGCTGCTCTCGATCGTCGTCGCCTTCGTCCTGTTCGCGTACCTCGCGGCCGTCCGCGTCGCGTTCTCGGTCGGCGTCGAGATGGCGGGAACCGACCGGCTCCTGACGACGCACAAGACCTCGATCATCCAGCCGCTGCCGCGCAGCTATAAGGAGGACATCGCGCGCACGACGGGCGTCGTCGCCGTCACCCACGCTTCGTGGTTCGGCGGGATCTACCAGAACCCGAACACCGGGTTTCAAGGGGTGTTCCAGGCTCCGATCGAGCCGGCCGAATACCTGGCGATGTACCCGGAGTTCAAGGTGCCGCCGGACCAGAAGAGCGCCTGGATCGAGGACCGCCAGGGCGTCCTCGTCGGGGAGACGACGGCCCGGCGGTACGGCTGGAAGGTCGGCGACCGCGTTCCCGTCCAGGGCACGATCTATCGGAAGAAGGACGGTTCGTCGACGTGGGAGTTCAACGTTCGGGGGATCTACACGGGCGACCGGGCGACGGACAAGACTCAGTTCCTGTTCCACTACGATTACTTCGACGAGGCGCGGCAGTATGGCCAGGGCATCGTCGGCTGGTACATCGTGAGGATCACGGACCCGAAAGACGCCGCCGACGTGGCCAGGCGGATCGACGCCCAGTTCGCGAACTCCCCGGCCGAGACGAAGACCGTCACCGAAAAGGCGCTGGCCCAGAGCTTCGCCGACCAAGTGGGGGACATCGGCGCGATTCTCCGCTGGGTGCTGACCGCCGTCTTCTTCACGCTCCTCCTCGTCACGGGCAACACCATCGCTCAGTCGGTGCGGGAGAGGACAGGCGAGCTGGCGGTGCTCAAGACGGTCGGCTTCTCGAACGGACGGACGTTGGCGCTGGTGCTCGCGGAGGCCTGCCTTCTGACGATCGTCGGCGGCGGTCTCGGGTTGGGGCTGGGCGAAGCCGCGGTCGCGGGAGGAGACCCGACCGGCGGCTTCCTTCCTTTCTTCTATGTCCCGACGCGGGATCTCGCTCTAGGCATCTTTCTCGTCGTCCTGCTCGGTTTCGTAGCGGGGATCCTTCCCGCGATCCAGGCGATGCGCCTGCGCATCGTCGATGCGCTGCGGAGGGCGTGAGCGATGTCACCGATCAACTGGCTCGCGCAAGTCGGGGCGGTCACCGTGACCGCCGTCCGGACCATCCCGCAGAGGCGCGGGGCTTCCCTCGCGACCGTGGCGGGGATCGCCGGCGTCGTCGCGGTGCTGATCGCCGTGCTGTCGATCGGCGAGGGGTTCCGGAAGACGCTGCTCGCCGCGGGCTCGCCGGAGAACGCCATCGTCATGAGGTCGGGCAGCAACAGCGAGATGATGAGCGTCCTCGTCGGCGACAACGTCGAGATCATCGCGCAGGCACCGGGAATCGCCCGGGGATCGACGTCGCCCGGGGCTCCGCCGGCGCCGCTCGCCTCCGCCGAGCTGTTCGTCGTCGTGGACGTACCGAAGCGCAGCACGGGTTCCGACGCGAACGTGCCCTTGCGCGGCGTGCAGCCGGCCGCGTTCGCCGCGCGGCCCGACCTGACGATCACCTCCGGGCGCACGTTCGAGTGGGGGAAGAACGAGGTCATCGTCGGCGAGGGAGCGCGCCGCCAGTTCCGCGATCTCGAGGTCGGATCGAAGATCAAGCGCGGCCAGAACGAGTGGATGGTGGTCGGCACCTTCACCGCGAAGGGTGCGGTGTGGGAATCGGAGATCTGGGCGGACGCGCGGGTTCTCCAGCCCGCCTATCGTCGCGGCAATTCGTTCCAGACCGTCGTCGCGCGCCTCGAGTCTCCCGACGCGTTCGACAAGTTCAAGGATGCCTTGACCAAGGATCCCCGCCTCGACGTTCAGGTCCAGCGTGAGAGCGAGTATTTCGGCAATCAGGGACGAACGCTTCACGCGATCATCCGGCAGCTCGGCTTCCTGCTCGCCGTGCTCATGGGCATCGGTGCGGTGTTCGGAGCTCTGAACACGATGTACTCCGCGGTCGCGGCGAGGACGCGCGAAGTCGCGACTCTGCGCGCGCTGGGGTTCGGCCGCGTCGCCGTGATGGTCTCCGTCCTGGCCGAATCCCTCCTGCTCGCGCTCGCGGGGGCGGTGTTCGGCGCGGTGATCGCGTGGGGGCTGTTCGACGGCTACCGCACGTCGACCCTCAACTTGGACACGTTCAGCCAGGTGACCTTCGCGTTCGACGTCACCCTTCCCCTGATCGTGCAGGGGATCGTTTTCGCCCTGATCTTGGGGCTCGTCGGAGGCCTGCTCCCCGCGATTCGGGCGGCGCGCCTGCCGGTGACGACCGGCCTCCGGGAAGCCTAGGCGGGGCGGATGACACAAGTCGGCGGCCCGCATCGTCTCCCCAGGGAACGGAGCCCCCAACGAATAAGGAGACAGACGATGAGATGTCGGATCGCAATTCTGGTCACCGCCGCCGCGCTCGCCATGGCCGTCGCCCCTTCCGCCGCGCAAGGGTACGGACCCCCGCATCACGCGGGATTCCACGGCGGGGACAACCCGATCCTCCACATGACGAAGGAGCTCGGCTTGAGCGACGCGCAGACGGCGCAGGTCAAGGCGATCTTCGAGAAATATAGGGACGGCGCGCTCGGCGAAGCGATGCGGTCGATGCACGAATCACGGGCCAACCTGGAGCGGACGGTCCACGACGTCACCGCGACCGACGCGCAGGTGCGCGAAGCCGCCGCGGCCGTCGCGCTGCTCGAATCGCAGATGGCCGTGCAGCATCATCAGATGGCGATCGAGATCTCGGCGGTCCTGACCCCGGATCAACGGGCGAAGCTCGCCGAATCGCTCGCCAGCATGAAGGAGCGCCGCGCCGGGCCGCCCGCCGACGGTCCGGGCAACGACTGAGTCGAGCCGAGGGTCGGGGTCCGGAGCACCCTTCGGGCCCCGGCCCGCTCGGACCGGGGCGAGAGGATGGCATCGGCCGAGGTGGTGAATTCCCTCTCGAGCGATCGACAGGTGCTCGTTTCGGCTCGCGACGGCTGCGAGGAGGCGGGGCGACGCCTGATGGCCGACCACGGGCCGTCGATGCTCCGCGTTGCCTGGCACGTCTTGGGGAGCTACGGCGGGGACGAGGCGGAGGATGTCGTGCAAGAGGCTTTCATCGCGGCGCTGACGACCGACTCGCTGCCGCACGGCGACGTCGGCGCCTGGCTGCGCGCGATCGCCGCGCGCAAGGCGCTCGATGCGGCGCGTTCGCTGCGCCGGCGGGCGGAGCAGCCGCTCCCGGAATCCTGGGTGCGCGGTGCGGGGGGAGCGGCGGCCGGTCCCAATCACGCCGCCTCGGTCGAGACGCTCGCGGTGCGCGAGGCGCTGGCCCGGCTCTCCGCCGCGGACCGCGCGGTGCTCGTGCTCGTCGATCTCGAAGGGCGCTCGATGGCGGAGGCCGCGGCCGCGCTCGGCACGACCGGCGTCGGGACCCGGCTTCGGGCCGTCCGGGCCCGTCGTAAGCTTGCCGCGCTGCTTCGCCCCGGGGGGAGACCATGAGCGACGAACCGATCGCCCGGAAAGCGATGCGCGAGGCGGAGCAGGGAGCCCGTCCCGATCCGTCTCGGCTGATCGACTCCGTGCCGGCCCTGATGCGCGAGGCCGAGAGGCGGCGCGTCGTCGAGAGGCTGGCTCGAGGACCGTCGTTCGATCAGGCCGCGACACGGGCCCTTCCGCGCCTCGCCGCCGTCACGGCCGTCGCGGTGATCGCTGCGACCTGGGTCGTCGTGCGGGAGCGCGGCTCGAGCCCGGCTCCGGCGAAGCCGGCGACGTTCGATTCCGTGATCTTGGGCGGCGGCGTGACCGGGGAGACGGGAGACGTCGTGTTCGACGCCCTGCTCAACGGTGGAAGAAACGATGGCTGACGACGCGTCTCCCCGCCCGGCTCGCGGCCAGCTGGCGATCATCGGGATCTTCGCGCTGGGCGTCGTCTTCGGCGCGGCGCTCTGCTTCGCCATCGTCCATCACTTGATCCTGCCGGAGCGGATGGGGATGCGCCACGAGGGGCCGGTGGCGGTCGAGCGGATGAAGCAGGATCTCGGACTCGATTCCGAGCAAGAAGCGAAGGTGAAGGCGATCCTCGAGCGGGGGCACGCCTCGATGCGCGGCATCCTCGATGAAACCGGTAAGGAGATCCGGGCGGTGCTCCGCCCGGATCAGCAGGAAAGATTCGACCGGATGCGCCCGCGCTCTCCGTTCGGGCACGCCGAGCACGGCGGGGAGCCGCCGCGCTAGCGAAGACCTCAGCCTCGCCGGCGCGACGGCTCGATCAAGTCAACAGCACGTGATGAACGGATCGCACGAGACGCCGCCGCAGTCCGCGCTCGACGTGCACGGATACCCGCAGCTGCAGCGACAGTACCCGTGCCGGTGGGGAGGTCTCGCGTCCAGCCCCGCGGCGCCGGCCCCTGGCACCGTCGCAGGGCAGTACTCGAGAGCGAGCGCCTCCGGGCTCGAATCCGGATCGTTGGCCGTCGCGGTCGAGGACGCCTCGACGGGAGCAACTCGTACTTCTTCTCCGGCTCGAGAGGCGTCGACAACCGTCGCCGGTGGCCCTGCTGCTTTGACGGCGGACGACGCCGGTTGCGCGCCGAGAAGGAGCGCGGCCAGTCCGGCCAATGCGGCGACAGTCGGTTTCGAGGCACGACTCGGGGAGGTTCTCATGGCGGTGTCCTCCTTCCAGATCGGAGCGAGCCCCTAGAATCCCGTCACCACGCAGTTGTGGGCGCCCGCGCAGGCGGCGAGGCACGAATTGCAGTACGTGTGGCCGTTGTCGCAGGTGACGCCGATACAGTAGAGGGGACAAATCCCACACTTCGCCATGGCCGGCGTCGAAGACGCCGTCATGAGCGCGAAGCTTCCGACGACGACCGCAAAAACCGTGAACACGACGAGCAGAGCAGCTGTGATCTTCTTCCTCATGGGTTCCTCCTCTGGCTCAAGGCCAGCAACGATGCTCCTCGGTCGGACTCGAGCGACAACGGTTCAACCGGCGATCGCGTGCTCCAGCTCGCTCGCCTGGACCTCCGTGGGAACGCCGAACCACACCGCCTTGACGACTCCGGTCGGATCGACCAGCGCCGCGGCTGGAATCGCCGGGAACTTGGACATCAGCGCGCCTTGCGGCTCGGCCGAGCCGTAGACGGGGAAACGCAGATCGGGGACGGCGAGCGCCGTGGCACCGTTCGACTCGTCCGTGATCTTGAAATCCGTTTGAATGGCGACGACTTGGACGCCTGACGGGACTCCCTTCGCCAGAATGCGATTCCAGACCGGGATCGTTTCCCGGCAAGCGCCGCACGTCGACGAGAAGACGAGGAGGACCGTTTGCTTGTGCCCGTCGAGCGCCACTTGCGTGTGACTGCCCGCCACGTCAACGACGTCGAACGCGCTCAGCGTGTCGCCGACCTTGAGCCCTCCCGGCGGAGGCGCGTTGGCCGCGGCGGAAAGCTTCGCCTTGAGAGAGACGTTTTGCCGAGCGAGGAGAAGAGTGAGGACGGCCAGGACCGCGCAGGCCGCACCGAGAAACAGGGTAAAGCCGTCGCGCTTTGAAGTGGGTGGATTCGTCATGTCGAGGATCGAGGGATCAGGGCGCGTAAGCGAGGCAGCAATACGACCCGTTCGCCTGCGCCGAGCAGATGATGCCCAGATTGTTGGGATCGCAGGGCTGGCCAACCTGGCTGGCGTCGCAGGACTTGATGCCGTGCCCGCAATGCGAATGTCCGCTGTTGGCCACGGTGTTCAAGGCCTGGAACCCAACGGTCGTTGCGACGACCACGACCAACACGAAGAGCACGCGTCCAAGAGCTCTCAGTCTCATCGCATTTCCTCCTTGCAGCACCCGTTCTGCCGAACACCATCATACGTTCATAGTCAGCGGGCAGGTGGGAAAAACGTCGCGGCGAACAGGGACGGATGAAGCGACGTTCGGATGCCACAAGGTAGACGCATCAGTGGAAGGCGACGCTCCGGTCCAGCGCAGCAAAAATCCCCGGGCTCTCACGTTTCGGCCGAGGCCGCGATCCGGCGCGCGGGCTGCGGATTTGCGCGATTTCCTCTTCGGGATAGAGTGGACCGCGGGTGGCGAGCAGGAGCCCTGATGCTCGTGAACATGCTCGCGAATCGAGCGCGGCCCGCGGGCCTCGCCGTCATGATCCTGATCGCCGGCTCGGGAACCGCCTCCAGCGGGGCGCCGATCGGCGAGCTCTGGAACGAGCCGACCGATCTCTCGAGCCGGGATCTCTACTACGGACCGGGCGGCCGCGAGAATGCGCCGAACCCTGGAGACGTCTATCGCTTCAAGGAAGCGGACACGTCGGGTCACAGCAAGGGCTACCACGTCGTCGGCCCGGACGGCCGGAAGTGGAAGATCAAAGTCGGCGACGAGGTGCAGTCCGAGATCGCCGTGTCGCGCATCCTCTGGGCGATCGGCTACCACCAACCGGCTCTCTACTACGTCGAGACCTGGCGCATGACCGACGGGCCCGAGGTCAAGGCGCAGCCGGGGCGATTCCGCCTCAACAGCGGCCACAAATCCGGCGACCCGTGGGCCTACGACCGCAATCCGTTCGTCGGCACACGCGAGCTCCACGGCCTCATCGTCGCGAACATCCTCCTCAACAACTGGGACCTCGAATCGGGCAACAATCGGATCTACGAGGTCAAATCGCCGCGAGGCGGTCCTTCCACCTGGTACGTCGCCCAAGATCTCGGCGGATCGCTCGGCAAGTCGGGCCTGCCGATCGGCACGCGCAACCGCATCGACGACTTCGAGAGCCAGGGGTTCATCAAGGGCGTCGAGAAGGATCGGGTCGCGTTCGATTACCACGGTCCGAACAAGTCCCTCTTGAAGGACATCACCCGCGACGACGTCGCCTGTACGTGCGGACTGCTCGCGCGCCTGAGCGAACGCCAGATCTCCGATGCATTCCGGGCTGCGGGATACCCCGACGACGCTCGAGAGCGTTACGTTCGGAAGATCGAGGACAAGATCCGGCAGGGGACTTCGCTCGCCTCCACGGCGGGAGGGACGCGATGAGCGGCAAGGAGTCGAAGGCGAACGTCTGGCGATTCGCGATCGTGTTGATCGTCTTCGCCGCCTTCGCGGCCGGGGCGATCATCGAGTTCTCGGCCGAGAGGCAGCCGGTCTCGTCGGAGACGACGTCGGAGCTCCGCGACGTCGCGGCCGCGTCGAAGGGGATCGTGCGCGAGCTGGGCTCGGCGGCGGTGCGCCTCCCGATCGCGGCGCTGCTCGGAACGGTGCTCGCGCTGCGGCCTCGGCGCTGGGGCTCGATGCGCAACTCGGTCGTGGTACAGACGCAGATCGTGCTCGCCGTCGTCGGCGCGCTGATCCTGCTGGTCGTCGGCGCCAGCCTCGCGAGGGCGTTCGGGATCGTGGGCGTCGCGAGCCTGGTCCGCTACCGCTCGAGGGTGGACGATCCGAAGGACGCGGTCGTCATGCTGGCGGCGCTGGCCGTCGGCCTGGCGTGCGGCGTCGGGCTGTTCTTCCTCGCGTTCTTTTCGACGCTCTTTCTCGTCGCCACGCTCTGGGTGATCGAGAGCTTCGAGCCCGAGACGCGTGCCTTCGACCTCAAGGTCCGCCTGGGCGAGGGGACCGACGGCCTGCGCTCGCGGATCGAGGGCGTGCTTCGCAAGTTCGCCAGCGAGTTCGAGCTCCGGTCGAGCTCCGTGGACGAGGCGTCCTACCTCGTCCGCGCGCAGAACGGGTTCAGCACGGTCCGGGCGACCGAGGCCCTGACGGCGCTCGTCCCCGACGGGAAAGGCTCGGTCGAGTGGACGGAGAAGTCCAAGGTGAAGTAACTTCATCACGATGCGGCGAGGCGGGTTCTTGATCTTGGTGGCTCTCGGATCCACGGTGGCATCGGCCGCTGCCGGCGGGACGCTGACGGAAATCACCAACCCGGCGCTCCCGTCCTGCTATCGCGTCGACGAGCACCTCTACCGGGGCGCACAGCCTCAGCCGGGGGGCATGACCGCACTCCGCGAGCTCGGTATCCGGACGGTCGTCAATCTCCGTTACGAGCCCAAGCTGATCGGCGCGGAGGAGGCCGAGGCGAAGGCTGCCGGCCTCGACTATGTCAGCATTCCGATGTACGGACTGCTCCGCCCGACCGACGACCAGATCTCGCGCATCCTCGCGTTGATCGACGACCCGAAGAGCGGCCCCGTCTTCGTTCACTGCGAGCACGGCCACGACCGGACCGGCGTCGTCGTCGCCTGCTATCGGGTCGCGCGCGCCCGCTGGACGGCAAGCGAGGCGATCCGCGAGGCGCTGGACTACGGCATGCTGAAGATCGAGTTCGCGAAGCGGGCGTTCATCCGGGATTACTACGACCGATTCGTTCGCGGGCTCGCCACGGCGACGCGCTGAGGCCGGCCGCGGCTTCCCCTCAGATGATCCGGCGGCGCCGCGAGTTGGGCTGCCTCGCACTCCTGGCGGTCTCGGTCGCCTCGCGTGCCGCGCAAGCGTCTCCGGCGTGGACGTCCCGACTCTTCGCGAACGAGGCCGACCAGCACGCTGCGGCCGATGCATCGCCTCCGTCGAAGAAGACTTGCGCCTGTGCCGACCCGGAGACGCGAGCCGGATCGATGCGCTGCCTTCCGCATCTCGTCGGCCACGACATCGTTCAGGTCTTCACGGCACCCGCGCGATGGAAGGAGAAGGAGTGGGGACTGTTTGCCGAAGGCCTCGTGGGCGTCGGCGTTCTCGTGAGATACGACGACGATCTGCGCAACGCGGTCCTGCGCAACGAGGGGGGTATCGGAGACCACATCGCCAGAACGTTCGAGCCTTTCGGAACATGGGCCTCGTTCGTGGTGATTGGCGGATTCTACGTCGGGGGGCTCGCGGGCCACGACGACAAGGCGCGCGGCGTCGCCATCGACGCGCTCGCCGCGAGCTTCATCTCCGGGATCATGGTCACGCCGACTTTGAAAAAGATAGCCGGTCGAAGCCGCCCCAACGCCGGCCAGGGCCCGTACGATTTCCACCCGTTCAACGGAGGCGCTTCGTTTCCGTCGGGCCACGCGACTCAAGCGTTCACGGTCGCGTCCGTCATCGCGACGGAGTATCCGAAGCCGTGGGTCCAGGTCGCTTGCTACGTTCCCGCGACGTTCGTCCTCTACGCGCGGATGCGTCACGACGCGCATTGGGCGTCGGACGTCACCGCAGGCGCGTTGATCGGCTACGGCGTCGGCAGCGATGTCGCCCGGCTGAACCACCGGGAGCGCACGGGCGCGCCGCACGCGCGGCTGCTGCCTCTGATCGCGCCCAAGACGTCCGGGGTCGTGCTCGTCGCTACTTTTTGACGGCGGGAGCCGGCCGCGCGATCACGACCTTGCCCTCGCCGCCGTTCCCCATGAAGGCCGTGCCGTCGTCCGTCGCGACGGCGTTTCGCGCTCCCTTCGAGGTCGGAACCTTCGCATGGAGCGAAAGCTGCCCCGCCTCGTCGAGGTGCGCCACCGTCAGGAGCGCGGCACGGCCCGCCGCCGCGAACAAGGAACGGGTTGCGGGAACGTAGTCGAGGTTGTCGACCCCCTCGCCGGTGTCGAGCTTCGAGATGATGTGACCGTCGCCGGCGGCATCGAGCACCTCGACGTGATCGGTGCACGCGTCCATCAGGAACTTGCCGGCCGGATCGATGGCGAGCCCGCGCGGGCCCTCCTCCCCGCACGCCGGCGACCACGTCGCCGTCGTCTTCCTCGTCGCGAGGTCGATCCTCAGCGTCTTGTCCTTGTCCTCGAGGTTCGTGTAGAAGACGCCGCGGCCGTTGTCGACCGCGTATCCCTCGGGAGAGCCCTCCAGCTTGAAGCTCCCGGCGACCTTGGGAGCCTTGGCCGACGAGACGTCGAGAACGACGATCGATTCGTCGCGCGGCGTCGTCACCCAGACTTCTTTGGTTTTCGCAACGTAAACGACCCCGTCCGGAGATCCCGGAAGGGTCACGCAGCCTGCCTTTTCGAGGCTCGCGGCGTCGACGGCGCAAACGCTCGAATCGCCGCGATTGCCCACGTACACGACCCCGTCTCCGACCGACGCGGAGCTGGGCCCCACGGTTCTCTTCGTGCCGCGCCGCTCGACCTCCGCCGTCGGGAATTTCTCGACGCGCTGAAGCTTCCCCGATTTCGCGTCGATGACGGCAGTCGTTCCCGTGCCGCCCGCCGGCACCCACACGCGACCGCGCGCGCGATCGACGGCGAGGTAGTCGAGCATGACCCCCTCCGGTCCCACGCCAGGGAGCGCGACCGACTCGACGGAATACGCGGCCGCGGCGACCGGTGACGCCGCCGGTTTGGCCTCCTCGGCGTTGACGAGCGATGCGGCGAGCAAAAGTCCTGAAGTCAGTACAGCGGACCGACCCATTCTCAGCCTCCTTACTCAGCCTCGACGAACGTCCCGTCTGCGGCAAATGTCGCTTCCTTTTTCTTACCCGACGCCTCGAAGGCCAGCTCGTACGTGATCTTGCCGTCGGCGGAGGTTTCCTTCTCGGCGCCCGTCGCCCTCACGTTGGGGTACATCCTTGCGAACGCCTGGATCACCGCGGCGGGCACGTCACCGATCGAAATCGGCTCCTCCGTCAAGAGGATCTTTCCGTCAGCGGCGACGTCCAGCTCCAGCGTTCCGCCCTCCTTGGTCGCAAGGTTGACCTCGTACTGCGTCCGGCCGTGCTCACGCTCCTGCTTGCAGGAGGCGACCGTCGCTCCTGGATGGGCCGCGAGCGCCGCCTCCGTGACGCTTGCCGGACAAGTCGCCGCATGCGTCCGAGATGGGACGGCGAGCATCGACAACGCCGCAAGAAGCCCAATCGCGATTCTCATCGGAGCGATCCTCCGGTGGTAGTCTACGCCAGTTCGCCGGCGTACGATGGCCAGCCGTGCGCACGTCCACTCAGCTTTTGGGCGCGGTGTCCGCGTTCGCGGCCCTGTCTGCGTTCGGCGCCGGCGCGCCCCGATCCGCGGTTGACAAGCTCGTCGATACGGCGCAAGCCGAATTCTCCGCTCATCGCTACTACGCGGCACAGCGAGCCCTCGACGCGGCGCTCAAGAGAGATCCGGATCATCCCGGTGCCAACTTCACGCGGTGCACGTGGGCCATGTTCGACGCCGACATCGCATCGCGGGGTGACACGGACCGCGACAAGGTCGTCAACCAATACCGCTCTGCCGCAGCGATTTGCGGGCACGCCGCGGAACGGAGCGACGACGCTTCGAGAGAATCCTCGGCGCTCGGCTTGCAGCTCCGTGCGCTCCTGGCATGCGCTTCGTGGAGCGACGCCGCCGCGGTCTTGGAGCTGCTGATCGAGGGGTCGCCGGATGACGGCCGCTTCGTCGGTGGTTACGCCGCAGCTCTCGATCGCGCCGGCCGCACCGAGGAAAGCGGCGCCGCGATGGGACGAGCGGCCGCACGCGGGCCCGAGTTCGATCGCGCCGCACGCTTCGAGTTCGTTTGGGACCGTTTCGAGCCTGATGATGCCGAACGGATCGGATCGATGATCGCGGCTCTCGAGGGGGAGGAGACCGACCCTCGCCGCCGCGCAGTCCTCCGGGTGCTCCACGCGGCGCTCACGGCAGGTGACGAGAACCTCTTGCTCGAGTTCCTCGAGCTCGTGGAGACGAAGACGCTGAACCGGCCGGAGCTCGACAAGCTGTGGCTGACCATCGCCGGCCCGCCCGGCCCCAGCGAAGCCCCATGGACACGGCGCTTGAAGGCGGTTCCCCCCGACATCGAGCTGCCGGTCTTGGTCAAGCGGGTCGATCCCGTTTATCCGCGCGCGGCGGCGAGAGCTCGTGTCGAGGGGCATGTCATCGTGCTGGCGCGCATCAACGTCGACGGGAGCGTCGCTCCGGTATGGATCGTCCGAACGACGAGCCAGGACTTCGTGTCGGCGGCCGTCGAGGCGATTTCCGCCCGCCGCTACAGGCCTGCGACGAGGCTCGGTGAGCCCATCGCGATTCCTTTCACGATCCGGGTCGCCTTCAAGATCCCGTGACGATCGGCCGCCTCACCTGGCTGCGCCGGCCTGCGCCTGCACGTCCGGAACGACGATCTCGACGCGGCGATTCTTCGCGCGACCGTCCGGCGTGTCGTTCGAGGCCACCGGCTGGGTCGGGCCCAACCCCTTCGAGCTCATCCGGGCGTCGTCCACTCCCTGCGACTTCAGATAATCCTTCACGCTGGCGGCCCGATCGGCCGAGAGCTTCTCGTTGGTTTCCGCAGAGCCGGTCGAGTCGGTGTGGCCTTCGACCTGGATGTTGGTGTTAGGAATCATCATCAGGATTCCCGACAGCTTCGCGAGCGACTCCTTGGCGGCGGGCTTCAGCGCCGACTTCCCGGACTCGAAGAGAATTCCTCCCGACAGGCTGACGACGAGGCCTCTCCCCGTGCGCTCGGTCGCGGCGACCTTGCCCAGGGCGCCCGACAGGCGAGCCGCGAGCGCGTCCCGCTCGGCCTTCATCTGGTCCTTCTCGCGCTCCAGCTGCCCCTTCTGCACCTCGAGCGCCTGGCGCTGCTTCTCGACGTCGGCGAGGGCCGCCTCGGTCTTCACCCGCTGGGCTCGCTCCGCGTCGGTCTCCGCCTGCTTTTGCGCCAGGTCTGAGAGACGCTTCGCCTCCGCCGCCTGAGCCTTCTCGGCATCGATCTCCTTCACGGCAGCGCGAACGGCGTCGTTGGTGAGGGACATGGTTCGAGCCGAGAGCTCGGGCACGTCTTTCGATTTGCCCACGCGCCCCTGGTAGGCGTCTTCGGCCTGACTCAGCGCCGTGCGCGCGTCCCGAGCTGCCGACTGCGCGTACTTCTCGGCCTCGAAACGCTCCATGATCTCGACGGCCTTCCGCGCCTGTTGGAGCTCCACGGGGGTCTTGTCGGTGTATTTCAGATCCGCGATCGACTCCTTCTCGTGATTGGTTTGCGGACGGAAGCCGTTGAACGTCGCCGTCGAGTTCTTGGCTCTCTTGGAGGTCGAGGCGTCGGACGTGAACACGACCAGAGTCGAAGGTCTGCGGACGACGGGGAACGGCTCGGCCGTGATCATCATCGCGAAATTCTTGTAGGGGACCGAGAGGCGGGAAGAGCCGCTGCGATCCTGGCGCACCGGAAGCTCGCCCTGGCTCGTCGCCGTTCCGTCGGGGGTGACCGTCCACAGGACGTAACAATTGATGTCGCCGCCGAACAGCAGCGCGGGCTCCAGCTTCTTCCAGCTCAGGTCGATCCAAGACTGGCCCTGATCGGGCCTCACCGACCCCGAAACCTGCGCCTTCGGTGCGCGGTCGGTGGTCGTGAACTTGACGTCGGTCTTTTCTCCATCGGGGTAGAGAACTGAGTTCAGCGTTACGTTGTCCGCGTAAACGGCCGTTGCGATCATGATGACGGCGCCAAGCGTCACGATCGCACCGAGCGATCTCTTGTGATTCATGACAGAACCTCCCTCGTCGAACAGTTCCAGCACATCGAGTGACCCGTCACCGATACGGGTGATTCTCTTCCAGTTGCCGGAGCCAGGACAACAGGAATTGTGGAGAGACGCGTCGTTAAAATTCTTCTAGGTCACCTCGATGAACGAGGCTTGTCGAACCAAACGATCTGCCATCCGATTGCATACGAGGTGAAGTTGCTGCCCGTTCGTGCGGATGCCCCGCGGCTCGCTGCGAGCTTCAGCGACTGATGGGCCGCGACCGGCTGCGAGAACGTCATTCCGCCGCGGCTGTTGCTGAAGCGGCTCGAAGGCGGACCATCGCCGATGGTGACCTCGCCCCCGCCATACCAGGTGGCGTCGAGCGCGATCCATGCCTTCGTGGTGAACGTGTAGCTGGCGTGAACCTGAAGCGAAGTCAGCGGATCCTGGCGCTTGATCGACGTTCCCGGATAGTAGGACTCGTTGGCCGTGAAGAACCACGCCCCGCCTGCGGCTTCGAGCCACCACCGACCGACAGGGACAGAGACACCGATCTCCGGCTTGAACGCCCAGCGATAGTTGCCGAGGTTCACCAGCTTGGATGGGTCGTACTGGCCGTTCGGCGTCTGGACCGTGAGGCTGACGCCGAGGATGGTCTTTCGCGCGGCCTTCGCGAACTCTGCCGGCGGCAGCGCCCTGCTCCCGAGAACGTTGAGCGATGCTCGGAACCGGAAGTCGGCAAACCCCGAGCGGCGGACGCGTTGCGTCGCTTCGTTGACGTTCCCCTCCACGTGGGCGACTGCGTAGGGAACCGCCACGGTCAAGAGCCCCTGGCAGCCGGCGAATCCAAACGTTCGACCGTATCCCGCGGACGCCGCGTAGATGTCGGCATGGACGTCCGTGATGGGGACGCTCGGGTCCAGAAGAACGTCGCCGCTCGAGCTGCTGATGCCGGCCGCGAAGAAATTCGTCCCGAGCGGTGACGCCGAATACGAGCGCGGTTCCAGCTCTTGGGCGTGGATGAATGGGGTGATGCCCACCAGGATCGAGCAGAGAACGCCCGCCGCTGCGATACTTACGCCCATCCCGCCGACGCCGCTCCGCGAAGAATTGAAACGCACCAAAGTCCCTGCCCGACTCATCCCTACCACAATCGAGGAGAACCCGGCCCAACGATTTCCCAGCTCTCCCCGTATTTAGCGTCGATGGAGCGGACGCTTGCACTCGAGGGACGCGACGCGGTGATGTCGGACGGGAACGGGCGGGCGGAGGCGATCGGCCGGCTGTTCGACCACCACCAGGCGCGGCTCTACAGGCTGGCGCTGCGTCTGACGTGGGGGGACGACGACGCCCGCGACCTGGTGCAGGAGTGCTTTCTTCGAGCCATCGAGCACGAGGTTCCGGACGATCCCAAGTTCGCGGAACGTTGGCTCACGCGGGTGCTCGTCAATCTCTGCCGCGACCGGGGCCGGAGGGGAATCGTGAGGAAGACGCACCGGGATCGCGTTCGGCAAGAGACCCCCGCGGCCTCGCATGATCCGACGATGAACGCGGCCGTGCGCCAGGCGGTCCTCGCATTGCCGGTCCGGCAGCGCGCCGTCGTCGTGCTGCACGAGGTCGAAGGGAGATCGCTTCAAGAGATCGGCGCGATGCTCGGCATCGCGGCGGTCACGGCGCGTTGGCACCTGCACACGGCGCTTCGTTCGTTGAGAAAGGAGCTCTCGCGATGAAGCGGGATGACGACATCCGGCGCGCTCTTCGCGACGCGGACCCCGCTCGGAACCGGGAGCTTTCTCCGGTCGATCGCGCCCGTATGCGCGCATCCGTGATGGACGCCGCACGGGAGAGACAGCCGCGGCGGGCAGGCCTTCCGCTCCTGGCGGTCGGGGCCGCGCTGGCCGCCGTCGTCGCCGTCGTCGCGATGGTCTCTCGCGGCGACCGAAGCGTCCCGATCCAAGCGGCACGCTTGCCGCAGCCCGTGCCGTCCGCACCGGTCATGGCGACGCCGGGGCCTGAGCCCACGCCGTCGCCATCGATCGCGAGGCTGTCTCCGCCGCCACATCCCCGCCATCTTCGTCCCCAGGTCGCGCGACTCGAAGGGACGCCTCGCACGACCCGCATCGTCCTCACGGCACCGGAAGGCACGAGGATTCTCTGGTTCGTCGGAAGCCCCGACGCGAAGGAGCTCGGATCATGAACGCACAATCGACTCGCATCGCGCTCGTCATCTCCACGCTCACGATGCTCGGCTCCGCCGCGGTCGCCGCGGACGCGAGCTTTCCCGTGAGACATCTCGACCCGACCGATGCGCTGATGGCGGTCAACGTCCGCGTCCCGGGATTGTCCCAGAGCTGCCGTGTCACTCCGGTTCAAGCGAGAGACCCCAGCTCGGTGGGCCTGCGAGGCGTGCTCGAGGTGTCGTGCGGGTCCGACTTCGAGGCGATGAAGACGAAGATCCAAGCGGCGCTCGCCGAGGTCGACGTCTCGGCGCCGACGCACCGGTTCCACATCGCGGTCCTCGCGGCGTCCCGCAAAGACGCGCCGATGCCGGACGTGTCCGCGGGTGAGACGAGAGCGTTGAACGACTTCAAGAAGGTGATGCCGTACAAGAGCTTTCAGATCGAGGCGGAGACGATCCTGCAGTCGGATCGGGACGCGCAGACCCAGCTCAACGGGAGCTACACCCTGGCGCTCGACATCAATCCGAACACCGCCTCGGGAGATTCGATCGACGTGCGCCGGCTCCAGCTCCAAGCCGTCAACCCCCAGGTCGACTCGACCGGCGCCCAGTCCCATCCCGTGTACATCGCGACGTCCTTCTCCATCAAGAAGGGCGAGACGATCGTCCTCGGAACGTCGATGTCGGATCAGCAGGCTCGCGTCGTGCTGGTGACCGCGCTCCCGTAGCTCGGACGATCTCTGCGACAATGGCGCCGTGAGGCGCGTCGCGAAGTGGCTTCTGGCGGGCGTAATCGGCGCGAGCGCGACGATCGTTGTCGTCGTCCTGGCGTTCGCGCTCATCGCGAGGGGGACGCTGCCGGACCTGCGGCCCTGGCATCGCCTGAAGCTCGCCGAGGAGTTCCGTGCCGACCGGGCGGGAGCGCCGGCGTCGTTCTCCGAATACCGGCGCCTCGAGGAGAGGCTGTTCGCCGAGTTCCACAAGAAGCTCCTCGACGATCCCGCGGTCGCGGATACGTACGCACTCTCCCGCTATCGACCGGACAGCGTCCCGGCTCGGCTCGCTTACGGTACACCGTACAACGCCTCCTACGAGCTTGCCCCCGCCGCTCCGAAGGGGGCGGTGCTCCTCGTCCACGGTCTGACCGACTCTCCCTATTCCATGCGGAGCATCGCGGACGAATTCCTTGCCCGGGGATTTCACGTCGTCGTGCTCCGCCTTCCGGGGCACGGGACGATTCCCGCTGCGCTGTCCGACGTCCGGTGGGAGGACTGGTACGCGGCCGTCGTGCTGGCCGCTCGGCGCGCCGCGGAAGTCGCAGGAAAGGACAAGCCGTTTCTCGCGGGGGGCTACTCAACGGGTGCCGCGCTCGTGACCCTGTACTCGGTGCGCGCGACGGGCGATCCGTCGCTCCCGCGCCCGGCGAGGCTCTACCTCGTCTCGCCCGCGATCGGCGTCTCGAAGTTCGCGTTCTTGACGAACGTCCTGGCCGGGCTCTCGTTCATGCCCTACTTCGAAAAATCGAAGTGGCTCGACGTGCTTCCCGAGTACGATCCCTACAAGTACAACTCGTTTCCCGTGAACGCGGCGAACCAGATCTACTCGCTCACCCAGGAGCTGCAGCGGGCCATCGGCGACTCGAACCGGGCAGGGCGGCTTGGCGCCATGCCCTCGATCACCGCGTTTCAGTCGCTCGTCGATGCGACGATCACGGCGTCCGAGGTCGTCACGGGTCTCCTCATGCGCTTGCAGCAACCCGGAAACGAGCTCGTGGTCTTTGACGTCAATCGCGCCGATGCGCTCCAAGCGTTGGTCTCGCCGCGTGCCACCGACGATCTCGCGACGCTCCAGCGCGCCGCGGATCTCCCGTTCCGTCTGACGATCGTCGGGAATCGCGATCCTTCCACCCCGGAGGTCGCGGAGTTCTCGCGGGCCGCCCGATCGGGCCAGGTCGAGGAGACCGAGCTCCCTCTCGCTTGGCCGAAGGGCGTGCTTTCTCTCGGCCACGTCGCCCTTCCTTTCGCGATCGACGATCCCGTCTACGGGCTGACGCCCGCCGCCGGGGAAGGTCCCCCGTTCAGGCTGGGTGCTCTCTCCGCCCGCGGGGAGGCGGGCGCCATGATCGTCCCTCTCGACACCCTGGCTCGGCTCCGCAGCAACCCCTTCTTCGACGTCGTTCGGACGAAGATCCGCCAGAGCCTCGAAACTCCGGTCTCGCCGTGACGTTTACATATCCGGAGGACACCCCATGCCCAAGGTTACCGCTCATCTGCCCGGCACGTTTTGCTGGCCCGAGCTGTACACGTCCGACCAGAACGGCTCCAAGAAGTTCCTCACGCAGCTTTTCGACTGGGGAATTCGCGACATTCCGATGGGACCGGAGGCGGTCTACACGGTCTTCACGCTGCACGGAGCGGACGTCGCAGCGTGCTACGGCGAGATCCCGGACATGTACGAAGAGAATCTCCCGTCGCACTGGATGTCGTACGTCTACGTCGCGAATGCCGACGATGCCGCGTCGAAAGCGAAGAACGCGGGCGGGTCGATTCTCAAGCCGCCCTTCGACGTGCCGAACGTCGGCCGGATGGCGGTCATCCGCGATCCGGTCGGAGCCGTCTTCTGCGTCTGGCAGGACAAGGGGAAGCCCGGTATAGGCTTGTCGCGCGAGCCGGGAACCCTGCAGTGGACCGAGCTTCTCGCGAGCGACACCGAGAAAGCCGCGGCGTTCTACGAAGAAACGTTCGGGTGGAAGCGGACCTACTGGCCGTCTCCGGACAACCCTGCGTACCACATGTTCATGCTCGGCGACGTTCCGGCGGGCGGAATGACGCCGATCACGCCGGAGATGAACGTCAAGAGATCGAGCTGGGGGATCTACTTCAACGTCGCGGACTGCGATGCCGCTGTCGCGCTCGCCAAGAAGCTGGGAGGCCGCGTGACGATGCCTCCGGAAAGCGTCCCCGACGTCGGCCGCTTCGCGATCCTGGCCGATCCCGCCGGCGCTCACTTCGGAGTGATGACGCCTGCGCGATAAATAAAGGGGACAGGCCCCGTTTTCAACTGACGTTGATCGCTCACAAGCGACTCGTCGTGAAAACGGGGCCTATCCCCTTTTCTAGTGTCCCCTTTCGCGCAGGGCGAGGGCGGAGAGAAATGCACAAGCGACGCCCAAGGGAAGCAGACTGAGGGCGCGGTTCGGAAAGAGCAGCTCGCCGGCATTGAACGAGTTCCACTTCGCCTGCGCCGACCCGGCCGGAAAGAGGTGGAACAGTTGACCTTCGTAGATTCCCTGGGGATTGGCCGACACCGGTCCCCGGATCGCGGCGAGCGCGAACCCGCCTCCATCCTCGCGAGACATCGAGTCCTGGATGCGCTCTCGGGCAGCCGCCTTGCGCGCGGCGCGTTCGCCGGCGTCGACCCCCTGGGAGGACAACTCACGGTCCTTCTGGGTGAGGGCCGCCTCGACCATCTTGGCGAGAATCGGACCCGGCCGGCCCGTGACGAGAAGGGGAACCTCGTACTCCGTCAGCGGGTCGAACAGCCACTGCGGGCGACCGGGAACCTCCGCGACGGGGCACTGCGGATCGACCGCGACGATGACGAAAGTCATCGCGATCGAGACGAGCGCCAACGCGAGGGTCGTCTTGCGAAATCGTTGGAAGCCGATGACGAGGCCGAGCGCGAGGAGGGGCACGGCGGGCGCGAGATAGCGCGGGCCTACGCCGTTTCCTCCTTCCCAGTCGTAGAAACAGACATTGAACAGGAGGAAGACAGCGACCACGGCGCCGGCCAGTCGGGCCTCCCCGCGCGTCTCGCGAGCGCGCGACAACTCGACCCAACCCAGGATAGCCGCGAGAAGCACCGGCGAGGTGAAGAAGAGTCCGCGGAAGGGCGAGAAGAGAATGGCGAGCAGCGCCGCAGGATCGGGAGGAACGAAGACCCCAAGAAACATGTTGCTCGAGACGAACATCGGGTTTTCGTACTTGTAGTTGGTCGTCAAGAGCGTGTCGAAGCACGCCACGTTGTAGGCGCCGAGGAGGAGCAACGGGACGAGCACCCCGAGACCGAACCAGAACCCGGCCCGTCGTGTTCGAGCCGTGAGCACGATGTATCCGGCGATCAAGAATGCGACCGCCGCCGTCACGTAGTTCGCAATCGCCGCCCATCCGGCGCAACCGCCCGCGAGAGCGCTCCACACGGCACGATCTTCCGCCTTCGCCCTGAGCGCGAAGTAGAACGCCGCGAGAACGCAGACCGCGACGACGTTGTGCTCGTACATCGTCGTCGCATAGGGGAAGTACATCGTGCCGAGCGCGAGCGTCAGCGTCGCCCCAACGGTTGAGCCGGAAGCCCTGCCGCAGAGAATCGCAGCCGTCCGGTAAAAGAGCACGCATCCGAGCGCCGACAAAAGGCCCACGCTGAAAACCGACGTGAGCCAGGCGTTGAGCGTCAGCGTCCGGAACGCGTCGGGGTCGGCGCCGAGGAGCTTTTCCAGATGGAACAAGACGAGGTACGACGGCACGGCGAGGAACGCGGCTCCGGGCGCCTTGTTCGGATAGAAGTGGCCGTCCGCAAACGCAAGGTCACCGCTCGCCGCGCTGTCGGAGACGACGATCGTCGGCTGCGATCCGGAAGGCTCGCCGTCGACGCGGCGGGCCCCACCGGGCGCCTGGCCCCACACGAGGGCGTAAGCCGTGCCGTCGATCGCGACCTCACCGGAGTGGATCGGAATGCGCGCGAAATGCGCTGGGCTTCCTTCCGCGGGCGAGGCTCGGTAGATCAGGTAAGGGTCGATCGCGAGGCTCCCCGACTCGACCATCGCTCGGATCATCGCGAACCGTGCGTTCTGGCTCCAGCCTCCGCCCTGATGAAAGTAGGCGAACGCCAACAGGGCGATCGCGAACAGGAGCGCTTCGATACGGGCCGGCCTCGCGCCCGTCATTCGGACTTCGGAGGTGCCGTGGCGCCGCCGTAACGGAGGACCACGACCTCGCCCGCGCCCTTCCCTCGAACGGACGTCACGAAGAGGCGGTCGTAGTCGGAGTCGGCCATCTCCGCGACCTTCACACCGGTCATCCGCTCGATCAGCTCCGGAACGGTGTTGGCGTGGCCGACGATCAACGCGCGTCCGCCAGGGCCAAGTGCCCGGACGCGACCGAGCAAGCCGTCGACGTCCTTGGCGGGAACCGTCGTCACCGTCAGCCCGAGCCGCGCTGCCACCGCAGCCGCGGTCTCCTGCGTGCGCTTGAACTCCGAGCTGAAGATGGCGGTGACGCCGGCGTCTGCGAGCATGTCCGCGAGGGTAGCCGCCCTCTCGCGCCCGGCCTCGGTGAGGGACGGATCGCTTCCGGTCGATTCCTTCTCCGCGTGGCGCACGAGGAAGACGGTGATCGGAGGCTTCGCGGCCGCCGCGACCGCCGCGACCGCCGCGACCAAGACCACGGTGGCGGCGAGCGCGTCTCGCACGGCGCGACCGACTGAGTACGAGCCGAGGCGCGAGCGCGGGGCGAGCGGCATCCGCGCAAGCTACCGCAAATCGCTGGGACGGAGAAGGTGGAACTCCCTAGCTTGGCTTTTCCGTGGGCAGCGTCTGCAGCGACACGAGGCGAGCGATGAGAATCGCGGGATAAAGCTGGCCGGTGAGAGCCTCCATCATGGCCAGCGATCGCGCGACGGGGTGAACCGGCGTGATGTCACCGTATCCCAGGGTCGTCAGCGTGACGAAGCTGAAGTACATCCAGCCGCGCTTCTCGGGAAGCGCGCTCGCGGACGCGAAGGCCGCAGGAATCAGGGCGTCGACCACGTCGTAGGCGAAGGCCCAGGCCACGCCGAGCAGGAGGAAGGCGGCGACGGCGCCCTGCACGCGGTGGACGGTGACCGGTCCTGCGCGAAACGCCTGCGCGAGGACGACCGCCGTCAGGAGCCCGATCGAAGCGAGGCTCGCGAGCGAGACCGCGGCCTCGCCCGACGACGGCCACAATCGAACGACCGTGGCGACGACGGCGAGTGCGAGCAGCAGCATGCGCACCGGCTGCCGCACCTTCAAGCCGGCGACGCCCGCAAAGAGCAGCAGCGAGAACGCGACGTCGATGACCGGCCCACGCCCGCCCGCTCGCGACGCGAGCGGCGGGAGCACGAAGACGAAAAGGATCAGCAGGCCGAGGACCGCCGACAGCCCTGGGTCCTTCTCCCAGAACGTCCGCGAGTGTCGCCAGAGGTCCAGGCGCCTCAGCGGGCCGCCTCCTGCGGAGGCGGCTCCGGCTCGGCGGGCCATCCGCCGCCGAGCGCCTTGTAGAGCTGGACCAGCGACACGAGCTGATCGCCCATCGTCTGCGTCTCGTCGAGCTCGGCGGCGAAGAGCGAGCGCTGCGCGTCCAGCACCTCGAGGTAAGCGGCGACGCCCCCCTTGTAGCGAAGCTCGGCGAGCTCGAGGACCTTCTTTTCCGCGGTCACCCGATCGCCCTGGGACGTACGCTGCTGCCCCGCCGAGCGATAGGAGACCAGAGCACCGTCGACCTCGCGGAAGGCTTGGAGGATCTGCTTCTCGTACGCGTAAAGCGTCTGGCGCTGCTGCGATTCGGTGACCTCGAGCCGGCGTTGGTTCTTCTTCCACGCGAAGATCGGCTGGATGAGATTGCCGATGACGTTCCAGGCCACGGACGGCGAATCGAAGAGGTGGTCGAGCTCGGTGCTCGCGAACCCGTAGCTCCCCGTGAGGGCGATGCGCGGGAAGAGGAGCGCCTTCGCCTGGCCGATGTTCGCGGTCGCCGCCGCGAGCTGCTGCTCGGCCTGGAGAAGGTCCGGCCGGCGCTCGAGGAGATCGGAGGGCAGTCCGGCCGGGACCGTGGAGGGAACGGCTTGCTCCTCGACGCCGCGCCCGCGCGGGATCGCGTTGGGGTTCCGTCCGAGCAGCAGCGACAGCTCGTCTTCCTTGAGCGCGACGAGCCGTTCCAGGTCGTACAGCATCGACTCGATGCGGTGCAGCTCGGATTCCGCCAGCCGATAATCGAGCTCCGACGTCAGGCCGCCCTCATACCGGTCCTTCGCGAGCTGGACCGACTCGCGCCGCGAATCGATCGTCCGCCGGGCGATGTCGAGCTTCCGGTCGAACTCCCTGAGCTCGAAGTAGGCCTGCGCGACGTCGGCGACGAGCGCCAGCACGGTCGCGCGACGCGCCTCCTCGGTGGCGAGAAAGAGATCCTTCTGGGCCTCGGTGGCGCGGCGCAGTCGGCCGAAGAGATCGAGCTCCCAGGTGATGCTGACATTGGTGGCGAAGATCGACGTCGTCGTCGAGGCGTCCGTCCCGGTGTCCGCGCCGGGCGTGTGGACCAGGCTGCCGGCATTGAAGCGCAGCCGACCGGCCGTGCCGTTCAGATCGAACTGCGGCCAAAGATCGGCCTTCGTGAAGCCGTACCGCGCCCGCGCTTCTTCGATGCGCTCGACGGCGATCTTCAGGTCCTTGTTCTCCACGAGGGCGATGCGGATCAGACCCTGGAGCTGAGGATCGTTGAAGACCTCCCACCAGGGCGTGTTGGCGAGGCTCTCGGCTTCGGCCGCCGGGACGCTCCTCCAAGTCTCGGGCGACCTGATCTCCGGCCGCTTGTAGTTCGGACCCATCGCGCAGCCGACGGGAAGAACGGCCGCGAGGACGATCGCCAGCGCTCGGCGGCCCATCTCAGTGCGCTCCCTCAGGGGACGCTGCGGGCGGGCGCGCCGCCCCCGCCGCGGCCATCTTCTTCTTGCGGCCGAGGAGCTCGACGAACGCGAAGTTCCCGGGGATGAGGAAGACGCCGAGGCCGGTCGCGATGAGCATGCCGAAGAAGACCGCGGTTCCCATGACGTTCTGCGCGCCTGCGCCGGCGCCGCTCGCTCGCATCAACGGAATGACGCCCAGGATGAACGCGAACGCGGTCATGAGAATCGGACGGAAGCGCAGCCTCGCGGATTCGAGGGCGGCTTCCTCGATCCCCATCCCTTCCTCGTGCTTGGCCTTCGCGAATTCGACGATCAGGATGGCGTTCTTGGCCGCCAATCCGATCAGCATGATGTTCCCGATCTGGACGTAGACGTTGTTGTCGTACCCCAGGAGCCAGACGCCGAAGAACGCGCCGAGTGCGACGAGGGGCGATCCGAGGAGGACCGCCCACGGCAAGCGCCAGCTCTCGTACAGCGCGGCCAGCAGCAGGAAGACGAACACGATCGCGGCGACGAACGTCGGCCCCGCCGGCGGCGCGATCTTCTCCTGATACGACAGCGACGAGTAGGCGAACCCCATCTCGGGGGGCATCGTCGCCTTGAAAACGTCCTCGAGCGCGGCCAGCGCCTGGCCCGAGGCGAAGCCACGCGCCGGGACGCCGTTCATCTCCACGGATCGCAGCAGGTTGAACCGGTTCGTCAGCTCGGTGCCGCCCTGCGAGGTGATGCTGACGAGCGTCGCGAGCGGGATCATGTCCCCCGTGGTCTTGCTGCGGACCCAGATCTGCCCGATGTCGGCCGGCTTCCGCCGGTATTCCGCTTCCGCCTGGATGTACACGCGGAAGAGGCGGCCGAAGCGGTTGAAGTCGTTGACGTAGCTTCCCCCCAAGCTCGACGCGAGAGCGGAGAACGCGTCGTTCACGGGCACGCCGAGCTTGCGGGCCTTCTCGCGATCCAGCTCGACCTTGACCTGCGGGTACCGCGGGTCGAACGACGTGAAGATGTTGCCGATCTCGGGCCGCTTCCGAGCGGCCTCCTGGAACTGCAACGACAGCTCGCCCAGGCGGTCGACGCCGAGGCTTCCGCTCCGGTCCTGGAGGAGGAAATTGAATCCGGCCGAGGCGCCGAACCCCGAGATCGTCGGGATGTTGAACGGGAAGACGATCGCTTCGGGGATGCGCGTAAACTCCTGATTGAGCCGGTACATCACGCCCAGGACGTGCGACGCGCGCCCGTGCCGCTCGTCCCAAGGCTTGAGCCGGACGAACACGGTGCCGAAATTCGGCTGGTAGGTGCTCGTGACCACGCCGTAGCCGCCGATCGTCTGGAACGAATCGACCTCCGGCATCTTGCCGACGAGCTGCTCGACTTGCGCCAGCACCGCGCTCGTCCTCTCGAGCGACGAGCCGGGCGGCAGCATGACGTTGACGCCGAAGATCCCCTGATCCTCGTCGGGTATGAAGCCCGCCGGCAGCTTCGAGCCGAAGAAGCCCGCACCGAGAGCGACCACGCCGACGAGAAGGATCGTGAGGATGGATTTTCGGACGAGGAGGCGGGCGCCGTGGACGTAGCCGTTCGTCGTCTTCTCGAACGCGCCGTTGAACTTCTTGAAGAACCAGCCGAGGGGGCCCCCCATCGGCTTCGCCGGCTTCAGCAGCATGGCCGCGAGGGCGGGAGAGAGCGAGAGGGCCGAGAACGCCGAGAGGAGCACCGAGATCGCAATCGTCAGGGCGAACTGCTGGTACATCCGGCCGGTCAACCCGGGAATGAACGCGACGGGGATGAAGACGGCCGACAGGATCAGCGCGATGCCGATGACGGGCGCGGTGACTTCCTTCATCGCCTGCGCCGTGGCGTCGCGCGGGCTCTTGCCGTGCTCGATGTGGTGGATCACCGCTTCGACGACGACGATCGCGTCGTCGACGACGATGCCGATCGCCAGCACGAGGCCGAACATCGAGAGCGTGTTGACCGAGAAGCCGAGGAGCGGGAAGAAGATGAACGTCCCGACGAGCGACACGGGCACCGTCAAGAGCGGGATGACCGTCGCGCGGATGTTCTGGAGGAAGATGAACACCACGAGCGTCACCAGGATGACCGCCTCGACGAACGTGTGGACGATCGACTCGATCGAGGCCTCGACCGCGGGGGTCGTGTCGTAGACGATCTTGTAGTCCATGTCGGAGGGGAAGAACTGCTTGGCCTCCTTCATGGCCTCGTAGATCGCTTCCGACGCGTGAAGCTGGTTGGCCCCGGGGAGCAGGTAGACCGCCATCGCACCGGAGGGCTTCCCGCCGAACCGCCCGAACGAGTTGTAATCCTGCGATCCGAGCTCGACCCGGCCGACGTCCTTGATGCGGACCTGGGCGCCGGTCTCCGTCTCCCGGATGATGATGTTCGAGAACTCCTCCTCGGTGACGAGGCGGCTCGGAGCGCTCACGGTGTAGGTGAACTCCTGATCCGCAGGAGAGGGCCGCATCCCGACGCGCCCGGCCGGGGCCTGCAGGTTCTGCTCCTTGATCGCCGAGATGACGTCGGACGGCGTCAGGCCCAGCTTGGCCATCCGGTCGGGTCGCAGCCAGATACGCATGCCGTAGTCGGTGCCGCCGAAGAGATCGACCTGAGCGATGCCCGGGATCCGCAGGATCTGGTCCCGAAGGTTGATGCCGCAGTAATTCGTCAAGAAGTTGGCGTCGTAGGTGCCGTTCGGCGAGTAGAGCGAGATCAGCATCAAGATGCTGGGGCTCTGCTTCTTGACCGTGACGCCTTGCTGAATCACTTCCTGCGGCAGGCGGGCCTGGGCGGACGACACGCGATTCTGCGTGAGCACGTTCGCCATGTCCTGGTTGGTGCCGACCGCGAAGTTGACGTCGAGCTGCATGCGGCCGTCGCTGGTGTTCGACGACTTCATGTAGATCATCCCCTCGACGCCGTTGACCTCTTGCTCGACCGGGGTGGCGACCGACTGCTCCACCGCGACGGCGGAAGCACCCGGGTAGGTCGCCGTGATCCGGATCGTCGGCGGCGCGAGGAACGGGTACTGCTCGAACGACAATCCCTTGAGGGCGTTGATGCCCAAGAGCACGATCATGATCGCGATGACGATGGCGACGATCGGCCGCCGGATGAAGAAGTCGGCCATGGCGCTACTTGGTTTCCGCGGAGGGTGCCGCGGGCGCTGCCCCGGAGGCTCCATCCGCGATCGTGGCAGGCTCAGGTGTCACCTTGATCCCTGGGCGCACCTTCTGGATTCCCTCGACGACGATCTTGTCTCCGGCCTGGAGCCCCTTGTCGATCACCCACATCGTTCCGACCCGGTCCTTGGCGGTGACCAACCGGATCTCGATCGTGTCGTCGGGCTTCACGACCGCGACGTTGTAGACCCCTTGCAGCTCCGAGACGGCGCGCTGGGGCACCAAGATCGCTCCCTTTTTTTCGTCGATCGCGACCCGGACCCGCGCGTACTGGCCGGGCCGGACGATCCCGCCCGGATTGGGAAAGGCCACCTCGACGAGGATCGTTCCCGTCGCCGCGTCGACCGCGCGGTCGACGAAGACGAGCTTGCCCTTCTCCGGATGAACCGATCCGTCGGCCAGCACCATCTCGAAGGCCAGCGATGGCGGACCCCCGGAGCTCTCGCGCTCCGCGCGCCGCCGGCTCATCTCGATGTAGTCCTTCTCCGGAACCGTGACGCGGACGTGGATGGTGTCGACTTGCGAGATCTTCGTGAGCAGCGTGCTCTGCCCTCGGCCGACGAGGGCGCCCGGGTAGACCTCGGTCTTACCCGCGATGCCGTCGGCCGGCGAGAGAACGCGCGAAAACGAAAGATCGAGGTCCGCGTTGCTGAGCTTCGCCTTCGCCGCGTCGAGGTTGGCCTCCGCGGCGCGCTTCGCCTGGACCGCCGTCTCGTACTCCTGGCGGGAGATCGCGTTCTTCGCGACGAGGGGCTCGAAGCGAACGACGTCCTGGGTCGTGCGGGCGACCTGTGCCTCCGCCTCGGCGACCACGCCCTTGGCCTGGGCGACGCTTGCCTGGAACTGCCTCGGGTCGATCGTGTACAGGAGCTGTCCCTTCTTGACGAGCGAGCCCTCCTGATAGTCGACCGTCTCGAGGAACCCCTCGACGCGCGCTTGAACCTCGATCTCCTTCGAGCCGCGGGTCTGACCGATCGCCTCGACGTAGATCGGAACGTCGCGTTGGATCACCTCCGCGACCTTGACGACCGGCGGCTGCGCAGGCGGGGGCTGCGGCTTCTTGCACCCTCCCGCCGCCAGGACGAGGACCGTGGACGAGGCGATGGCGACAGCTGTGGCACGTGTCTTCATGAAGACATCCTGTTCTGACGCAGAGACCCGTTGAGAGGCCGGAGCGTAGACCGGCCCATCCCGAGGGTCAACTAGTACTTCTCCTCGACGAACCTACGCTTCCGGATCGTAGCCTCATCGTCGTACGCCCCCTTCACCGATCGTTTCGGGAGCTTGACCTTCGCGCGCGGAGCTTTGTCCTTGGGCATCTGCTCCAAGATGTGCCGGATGCAGTTCAGCCGGGCGCGCTGTTTGTCGTCCGAGCGGAGGATGTACCAGGGCGCGTGCTTGGTGTCCGTCGCGGCGAGCATCAAGTCCCGCGCGCGGGAGTACTGGTACCACTTGCTTCGCGAGGGCAGATCCATCGGGCTGAGCTTCCATTGGCGCAGCGGATCCGACAGGCGCGCCTCGAACCGGCGCTTCTGCTCCTTGTCGCCCACCTCGAGCCAGATCTTGATCAGCTTGATGCCCGCCTGGACGATGTACCTCTCGAGCTCGGGACAGACCGCCAAGAAGGTCCGGTGCTGCTCGGGCGTGCAGAACCCCATCACGTACTCGACGCCTGCGCGGTTGTACCAGCTGCGATCGAAGATCACGACCTCGCCCGCGGCGGGGAAGTGCTGGAAGTAGCGCTGGAAGTGCATCTGCGATTTCTCGCGGTCGGACGGGGCGGGGAGCGCCACCACGCGGAAGACGCGAGGGCTGA
>CAZEII010000027.1:0-53497 GCA_964511835.1 uncultured Acidobacteriota bacterium
GGTTGCAGGTGTCGGTCGTGCACACATTGTTGTCGTTGCAGACGATGGGGGTGCCCGCGCAAGTTCCGCCCGAACATGTGTCGCCGCTGGTGCAGGCGTTCCCGTCATCGCAGGTATTCGTGTTGTTGCTGAAGACGCAGCCCGAGGCGGGGTTGCAGGTATCGGTCGTGCAGGGGTTGTTGTCGTTGCAGACGATGGGGGTGCCCACGCACGTTCCGCCGCTGCAGGTGTCGCCGGTCGTGCAGGCGCTGCCGTCATCGCAGACGTTCGTGTTGTTCGTGAAGACGCAGCCCGTCGCGGGATTGCAGGTGTCGGTCGTGCAGGTGTTGTTGTCGTTGCAGACAACGGGAGCGCCGACGCACGTTCCGCCGCTGCAGGTGTCGCCGCTCGTGCAGGCGTTCCCGTCGTCGCAGGCATTCGTGTTGTTCGTGAAGACGCAGCCGGTTACCGCGTTGCAGGTGTCGGTCGTGCACACATTGTTGTCGTTGCAGACGATGGGGGAGCCCACGCACGCTCCACCACTGCAGACGTCGCCCGTCGTGCACACGTTGCCATCGTTGCAGGCGGTGCCATCCGGGGACTGGGAGCAATCAACCCCCGTCTTGACGGCGACGGAGGTGGGATTCGAGAGAGCGGAGAGCGGTCCGGGACCAATCTGGCGAAGCGGAGCGGCGTCGCCGCTTGCCGCTCTCGAGTAGGTTGTCACCGACTGGGAGCAAGAATTGCTGCCGAAGTCCGAGTTTGCCACGACGAGCGCGTCGTTCACGGAATCGAGAGTCAGGCCGATGGGGTTGCACAACCCCGTGCTGGGGCCGGTTATCTGGCGAACCGGGCTCACGTTGCCGGCTCCGAGGCGCGGAAAGACGGACAGGTTCCCCGGGGCGCTGGACTGGAAGAAACTGTTCGCGACGACGATCTCGTTATGCGGTAGATCCAACGCCAGGCCCTGGGGCTGGGTGAATCCCGTATTGGGTCCCTGGATCGTTCGGAGCGGGGAGACGTTGCCCGTCGCCGTCCGTGAAAAGACGGTGACCGAGCCCCCGTTCGCGGTCTTGTAGCTGACGACGAAGAGCTCGTTGTTCACGGTATCGACGGCGAGCCCTATCGGGCCCTCGATTCCGGTCGACGATCCCTGGAGAACCCGGATCGGGGCGACGTTTCCATTGGCCCCGAGGGGATAGACCGAGACAAACGAACCGGAGTCGAGGTCGTTCGCAACGTAGAGTTCTTGGTTGACCGAATCGACCGCGAGTCCGCCGGGCCTGTTCAAGAGTGTGAGCGGCCCCGTGATCGTCCGTATCGGTAGGTCGTTGCCGGGGTAGCTCGCACCCAGACCGTAGACGTTGATCGCCGGCGACTGGAAATCCGGGAGGTTGTTCGACACGAACAACTCTTGATGTCCGAGGTCCAAACCCAGGGTATGGGGGTGATCGAGCCCGGTCTGAATGGTCCTGGTGGGAGCGACGTCCCCATTGGCGGTCCGAGAGTAGACCGTGACCTTGTTGGCCGTGTAATTCGAGACGAAGAGCTCATCGGTCGAGCAGACCGAGCTGCCGCCCGTGCAGGAGCCGTTCTGACAGGTTTCCCCTTGGGTACAGGCGTCGCCGTCACTGCAGGACGTGCCGTTGGGGGCGTTCGGGTTGCTGCACAGCCCGGTTCCCGTGTCGCACGTCCCCGCGACGTGGCATTGATCCGAGGCGGTGCACACCACCGGGCTCTCAGCCGAGCAGAGCCCCGTTCCGGTGTTGCAGACGCCGGGAACGTGACACAGGTCCGACGCGGTACACACGACCGGATTGCTGCCCGTGCAGACGCCGCCCTGGCACGTGTCGGTCTGCGTGCACGCGTTGCCGTCGACGCACGTCGTACCGTTCGCCTTGGGCGGGTTCGAACAGACGCCGGTCGCCGTGTCGCAAACCCCCGCGACGTGGCACTGATCCGACGCTGTGCAGACGACCGGGTTCGCGCCGACGCAGACGCCGCCCTGGCAGGTGTCGGTCAAAGTACAGGCGTTGCCGTCGTTGCAGGCGGTGCCATCCGGGGACTGGGAGCAATCAACCCCCGTCTTGACGGCGACGGAGGTGGGATTCGAGAGAGCGGAGAGCGGTCCGGGACCAATCTGGCGAAGCGGAGCGGCGTCGCCGCTTGCCGCTCTCGAGTAGGTTGTCACCGACTGGGAGCAAGAATTGCTGCCGAAGTCCGAGTTTGCCACGACGAGCGCGTCGTTCACGGAATCGAGAGTCAGGCCGATGGGGTTGCACAACCCCGTGCTGGGGCCGGTTATCTGGCGAACCGGGCTCACGTTGCCGGCTCCGAGGCGCGGAAAGACGGACAGGTTCCCCGGGGCGCTGGACTGGAAGAAACTGTTCGCGACGACGATCTCGTTATGCGGTAGATCCAACGCCAGGCCCTGGGGCTGGGTGAATCCCGTATTGGGTCCCTGGATCGTTCGGAGCGGGGAGACGTTGCCCGTCGCCGTCCGTGAAAAGACGGTGACCGAGCCCCCGTTCGCGGTCTTGTAGCTGACGACGAAGAGCTCGTTGTTCACGGTATCGACGGCGAGCCCTATCGGGCCCTCGATTCCGGTCGACGATCCCTGGAGAACCCGGATCGGGGCGACGTTTCCATTGGCCCCGAGGGGATAGACCGAGACAAACGAACCGGAGTCGAGGTCGTTCGCAACGTAGAGTTCTTGGTTGACCGAATCGACCGCGAGTCCGCCGGGCCTGTTCAAGAGTGTGAGCGGCCCCGTGATCGTCCGTATCGGTAGGTCGTTGCCGGGGTAGCTCGCACCCAGACCGTAGACGTTGATCGCCGGCGACTGGAAATCCGGGAGGTTGTTCGACACGAACAACTCTTGATGTCCGAGGTCCAAACCCAGGGTATGGGGGTGATCGAGCCCGGTCTGAATGGTCCTGGTGGGAGCGACGTCCCCATTGGCGGTCCGAGAGTAGACCGTGACCTTGTTGGCCGTGTAATTCGAGACGAAGAGCTCATCGGTCGAGCAGACCGAGCTGCCGCCCGTGCAGGAGCCGTTCTGACAGGTTTCCCCTTGGGTACAGGCGTCGCCGTCACTGCAGGACGTGCCGTTGGGGGCGTTCGGGTTGCTGCACAGCCCGGTTCCCGTGTCGCACGTCCCCGCGACGTGGCATTGATCCGAGGCGGTGCACACCACCGGGCTCTCAGCCGAGCAGAGCCCCGTTCCGGTGTTGCAGACGCCGGGAACGTGACACAGGTCCGACGCGGTACACACGACCGGATTGCTGCCCGTGCAGACGCCGCCCTGGCACGTGTCGGTCTGCGTGCACGCGTTGCCGTCGACGCACGTCGTACCGTTCGCCTTGGGCGGGTTCGAACAGACGCCGGTCGCCGTGTCGCAAACCCCCGCGACGTGGCACTGATCCGACGCTGTGCAGACGACCGGGTTCGCGCCGACGCAGACGCCGCCCTGGCAGGTGTCGGTCAAAGTACAGGCGTTGCCGTCGTCACAAACCGTGCCGTCCGTCTCCACCGAACAGTCGACGCTCGACCCGACCAAGACCGACACGGGCTCCGTGAGCCCGGAAAGCGATCCAGGGCCGATCTGGCGAAGCGGGGCGGCGTCGCCGCTTGCCGTTCTCGCGTAGACGGTCACCGACGGGGAGCAGGTGATGAACGTAAAGAAAGAGTTTCCGACGACGACCTCGTCGTGCGAGGAATCGAGAAACAGACCGACCGGAGTGCACAATCCCGTGTTCGGTCCGGAGATCTGACGAGCCGGGCTGATGTTGCCGGATCCTGAGCGCGGAAAGACGAGGATGCTCCCCCCGGAGCTGGTGGAGAAGGCGCTGTTCGAGACGATGATTTCGTCATGCTCCAGGTCCAACGACAGCTCCTGGGGCTTGTCGAATCCAGTGCTGGAGCCCTGGATCGTCCGAAGAGGGGCGACGTTGCCGGCCGCGCTCCTGGGAAAGACCGTGATCGAACCCCCGTTGGAAGCCTTGTAGTTGACGATCAAGACCTCATCGTGGACGAGGTCCACGACGATTCCACTCGGGCCGTCGATCCCGGTCAGCGCTCCCTGAAGGGTTCGGATCGGGGCGACGTTTCCATTGGCCCCGAGCGGATACACGGTGACAAACGAGCCGCCGTCGATATCGTTCGAGACGTACAGCTCTTGGTGGACAGAGTCGATCCCGACTCCGACGGGCCTGTTCAAGAGTGTGAGCGGCCCCGTGATCGACCGTCTCGGCAGATCGTTGCCGGGGAAGCTCGCATTCACGTCGTAGACGTTGACCGCCGGCAGCTGGGATTCCGCGAGGTTGTTCGGCACGAACAACTCTCGATTCACGTTGTCCAGTCGTAACCCGTGCGGGTGATCGAGCCCCGTCCGAATCGTTCTGGTAGGAGCGACGTCCCCGTTGGCGGTCCGAGCGTAGACAGTGATCTTGTTGGCAGAGTAGTCCGAGACGTAGACCTCGTCGGCGGACATTGCGAGCGGAACGCGAGATATCCCCCCGATCGCGGCTATCGCCCCGACAAGAATCTTCAGAGCGGACGCCCCGACCCGCCTCTGACCAATGTTCAATTGGACCTCGACCCCGACGTGCGGCGAAACGATACGATCAAGTTCGAACAGCGTCAACGATCCGTTTTTCGCGTCCCGCGTTCGGATCACACCAGATTCAAGGCTCGCGGGGCGTCCGATTGTCCGAGCGGAAATCGCCGCCGCAGCCAAAACCAACAGGCAACCGAATGAAAGCTTACGAGAATGTAATTTCTACTCGGCCTACCGACAGGAATCGGCTCGACGGTAGAAGTACAAGTCGACTCTTAAATCGTTGGCTCCCGGACGTTTGAAACGGCTTGCACGCACGTGGAATTGCCGCGTCACGATGGCACTTCGATTGCTTCCACCGAGTTGCCTTCGTCTTGGGAGGTTATCGTGCTCGTATGGCTCCGACGCTTGTCGCTCGCTGCCCTCTCCCTGGTCATCGTCGGGCAACACGCCGCTCATGCCGGCCAAATCAATGTAACTTGGGACCCGGTCCCGGGAGCGGCCGGCTACTACGTGTACTACGGTGTGAGCTCCGGCTCGTACGGTCCGCCCATCTCGACGACGGGTACCTCCGCGAGCATTACAGGATTGCAGGACTGTCAGACGTATTTCGTAGCGGTCAGAGCTTTCAACGCCGCGGGCATTTCACCTAACTACTCGAACGAGATTTCGGGCTGGTCCCGGCCCGCGATCACGACGGCCACGCCGGCGAGCGCCATGCAAGGCGACCAGATCGTCATGGACATCGTCGGCGCCAACTTCGACCAGAACGCCACCGTCGATCTCGGAAATCCCAACATCTTTCTGACGGGATTGTCGGTCATCGACTGCACGCACATCCAGGTTCTCGCCACGATCGAGCCTACCGCGCGTGCGATTCGTGCGGCTCAGGTCGGGCGCGTCGATCTGACGATCTCGAACCCGGACTCGGTTTTCGGCATGAAGAGCCAGGCCTTCGAGGTCTTGATCAACCCGTATCGGTTCGACGTCAACCAAAGCGACAGTGTGACCATGAACCGCATCGACGGGAAGGACACCGTCTATCTCTCGCGGCAGTTCGGCCTCAGCGACGCCAATCCCAATTACGACCCGGACGACGACTTCGACGGCGATGGAATGATCGACGGCGTCGACCTCGCGTACATCGCCAGCAACCTCGGCAGGTGTTGGTCGTCGACGACGAAGTCGTGGTCGTTGACGGCATGCCCGTTGGGGCTGCAATGAGGGGGATGCGATGAGACTGAGCGCGACGATCCTCATTCTGGCGCTCCTCGGCGCACCGGCCTGTGGAGGCGGAGGGGGCGGGAACTCGGGTCCAGGCGGTTCACCCTCGCCGATCGCGGCGGGCTTCGTTCCGGACCGGCCCTCGCCGGCCGGGAACACCATCGCTATGGCTCTCGGTCCCACCAGCAACGACATCGTCACCGTCAGAGTCAACATCACGGATACGAATGGCGTCTATGCGACGGCCTTCGAAGTGCCGTACGACGACGTCTATACCTCGTATCTCGGGTACACCCCTGGAACCGCTCTCGAGCAGGGTGGCAACTCGCCGAACTATACGGTCGCCGCGAACGCAGGTCGCATCGTCATCGCCGTATCCCGCACCGGATCGACGGCGACCGATGTCGTCGGGTCAAAGCCCGTGCTGAACCTGCAATTCCGCGTGAAGGCAACGGGAGTCTTCCCGGTCACGATCGTGAATGCGGTGGCCTACGACAACCAGTCGACGCCGCAGCCGCTGCCGGGAATTCTGTGGTTCGCCGGGGCCGTAACCGGCGCCTGAGCCGAACCTGTCACGGCTCCGCCGGGCCTCCTCCCAGCTTCGAAAACCTGCGCCTCGGGGCGGTTGCCCCTGCTCGATCCGGAACCTAGATTTCAGCCTCGTCAGCACGGGGACAAAGAGTGAGCCGAGCCACGATCGCACGCGATGCGGCACCCGGGCGTGCCGCGACTGACGTCCTCGCGACGCCGGCGAAAGAGGACTTCTATCGCCGTTTGATCGAGGGGATGCGCTGCGGCATCCTGGTCATCGATCGTGCCGGCCACGTCGTGATGGTCAACGATCACGCAGCCGCGATCCTCGAGCTGAAGGAGGTGCCGTCGCGCGGCGCCGCGATCGACGTCGCTCTGGCCGATCATCCTCAGCTCGCGACGATTCTCCGCGAGTCGTTTTCGATGTCGCTCCTGCCCAATCGGGCCGAGATCGATCTCAGGAGCCGGTCGGAGAGCGGGAAGACGATCGGCCTCACGCTCTCGCTCGTCCCCGGCGACGACGGCACCCCGTCCGGCGCCGCGCTGTTCTTCAAGGACCTGACGCACGTCGAGCACAAGGAGGAGCAGGAGCGGCTCAAGGACCGGCTCGCGGCGCTCGGCCAAATGGCGGCGAACCTGGCGCACGAGATCCGCAATCCGCTCGCCTCGATCGAGGTGTCCTCTTCTCTGCTCAAGCGCCGGCTCCCCGGCGAGGCGACCGAGCGCGAGTTGCTCGACAAGATCATCGCCGAAGTGCGCCGCCTCAATCGCACCATCACCTCGAGCCTCGAGTTCGTAAAGCCGCTGTCGCTGTCGCTCACCAATGGACAGCTCGAGACCGTTCTCGATGACGCGTTGACGGTCGCCCTGGGTCGCCGCGGCAAGCCCGGTCTCCGCGTGCGCCGCGCGGGTTCGCGCTGCCCGGCGTTCCTGATGGATCGCGGACAGCTCCGGCAAGTGTTCGAGAACCTCTTTCTGAACGCCTTGGAGGCCATGGGCGAGGAAGGGTTCCTCGACATCGAGGTGTCGACCGCGGAGGCTCCGGCCGCCGCCGCGACGCCCTACCGGCCTGCGGGATCCTCCGACGCGCGGACGGGGTTCACGGCGTATGCGGTCGTTCGCGTCAGAGACACCGGGCCGGGAATTCCCCGTGAGCACCTCGACAAGCTGTTCCACCCGTTCTTCACCACGAAGACGCACGGGTCGGGCGTCGGTCTGTCGATGGCGAAGAAGATCGTCGACTCTCATCGCGGCCTGATCGATGTCGCGAGCCGGGTGGGCGAGGGAACCACATTCACCGTCCGGCTCCCCATGGTCGACTGCGGGAGCATGGAGATGCGCGCATGAAGAAGATGCTGGTGGCCGAGGACGAGCGCACACTGCGCGAGGGCATCGCGACGGCGTTTCGTGACCGCGGCTGGGACGTCGTCGAGGCGGGGGATGGCGCCGAAGCCTTCTCGCGTCTCGAGGAAGCGGTCTTCGATGTTCTGGTGACCGACTACCAGATGCCCGAGAAAAACGGCCTCGACGTGCTGAAACACGCGAAGATGATCAACGAGGGGACGGTCGGCCTCGTGATGACCGCGTACGGCACCGTGGAATCCGCGGTGGACGCGATGAAGGCGGGAGCTCACGACTATGTTCTCAAACCCTTCGACCTCGAGGAGCTCGAGCTGAAGGTCGATCGCGCGGTCGAGCACCGGCGGTTGCTCGCGCGGATCGAGGCCTACAACCGGAGCGAGATCGTCCCGAAGTTCGAGAACATCGTCGGCGAGAGCCCTCAGATGAAGGAGGTCTTCCGGACGATCGAGAAAGTCGCCCGCTCCAACGCCACGGTGCTCGTCCTCGGGGAGACGGGGGTCGGCAAAGAGCTCGTGGCGGAGGCGCTCCACCGGAATTCGAGCCGCTCGGATCGCCCGTTCGTCAAGATGAACTGTGCGGCGCTGCACGAGAGCCTGCTGGAATCGGAGCTGTTCGGCCACGAGCGGGGCGCGTTCACCGGCGCCGACCGCCAGCGGACTGGCCGGTTCGAGCTGGCCAACGAAGGAACGCTGTTCCTCGACGAGATCGGCAACATGACGCCGTCGACCCAGACGAAGGTGCTCCGGGTCCTGCAGGAGCGTGAATTCGAGCGGCTGGGCGGCTCTCGAACGGTCAAGGTCGACGTCCGGCTCGTCGCGGCGACGAACAAGAACCTGGAGGAGGCGATTCAGCGGGGCGAGTTCCGCGAAGACCTTTACTATCGCCTGAACGTCGTCAGCGTGAACGTGCCGCCGCTTCGCGAGCGCAAAGAGGACATCGTGCCCCTGGCTTCGCACTTCATCGACCGGTTCGCGAAGGAGCTGAACAAGGACGTCCGCGGGCTCGAGCCTGCAGCCGTACGCGCCTTGAAACGCCACACGTGGCCGGGGAACATCCGCGAGCTCGAGAACACGGTCGAACGGGCGGTCCTCATGGCGGAGGGGCGCTTCCTGCAAGAGGACGATCTCGACCTCGCGGGGACGGGGCGGGCCGCGGCGGACAACGTCGCCTCCTTGAACCTGCGCCTGCCGCCGACGGGAATCGCGCTCGACGAGCTCGAGCGCCAGGCGATCCTCGAGGCGCTCCGCATCAGCAACTGGGTCCAAAAGGACGCGGCGAAGTTCCTCGGGATCTCGTCGCGCGTGATGAACTACAAGGTCGCCAAGTACGAGATCAAGAACACGCGCTGGAGCAAGAACAAGCTCGTGGGCTGAACGTCGCGGCGGCAGCGTGTGCTAGGATCCGCGCCTCGATGTCCGAACGCGTCGACTGGCACACCTATTTCATGAACATCGCGCATCAAGCGGCCACACGATCGACCTGCGACCGGAAGCACGTCGGCGCGGTGATCGTGCGCGACAAGACGATCCTCTCGACCGGGTACAACGGCTCGATCCGCGGCATGCCGCACTGCGACGACGTCGGCCACGTCATCGAGGACGGGCACTGCGTCGCCACGGTGCACGCCGAGGCGAACGCGATCATTCAAGCGGCGAAGAACGGGGTCCGCATCGAAGGCGCGGAGATCTATACGACCGCGTCGCCTTGCTGGTCGTGCTTCAAGCTGATCTCGAACGCCGGGATCCGGACGATCTACTACGGCGAGTTCTACCGGGACCAGCGGAGCATCGAGGTCGCCCGGCAGCTCGGGATCGATCTCATCGACTTGAGCCACGGCGCGCTGCGCTAGGGGGGGCTCCACAAGCCGCCTCGATCGAGAAGTCGCGAGGGTCGCGCAGCTTCCCGTCCTTGACCCAACGACGAACCAGTGCGCCGACGGGCGTCTCGCGATCGCGTGCGGCGTACTCGTCGCGGCGGCGCGTGACTCGAGGATCGGCGAGCGTGCCGCAGTAGCGGCGCATCACCGGTTCGACGCGCGCCCACCGCGAAGGCGCGTACACGTTGGGCTGCCAGGATTCGTCCCACGCCGGGGTCACGTAGTCGCGCAGGGCGAGCGGCCGCTTCAGCCGCCAGCCGTCAGCGGAGCGAACGAGCGCCGGATGGTCGGGCTCGCAGAGCCCGCGGTAGAAGCGCAGCCCCTCGTAGTCGGCCTCGAGATCGGCAACCGAGAAGACCCCCGACGCGCCACGGCCCCAGATTCCCATCTCGAGCCCGAGGCTGCGCGTCATCGCCCGCTCGAGAGCGTCGTCCTCGTCCGCGCCCGCCTCGCGGGCGCGCCGGAACGCGGCCTCCGCCGCCGCGCCGTCGCAGAGAAAATGGCCGAGCTTGTCGATTCCGATCCGAATGCCGGCCACCTCGATCGTCGGGCTGGGAGGCATCCATCGGATCGGATCGAGAGGGGAAGTGTCGCGGTAGAGATACTCTCGGCGGTACCGGGGCTCCTCCGCGGCGTCGGCGGGAATGCGCTCCAGCTGCGACGTGTTCATCGCCCAGAGCTCGGGCCGCTCGACGATCAGGTAGCGAAAGCGCTCACGGAACGCCCGCTCAACGGAGGGGCAGCTCTCGTTGCCACCCCGGGAATTCAGCTTTGCCAGCACGCCCTCGAGGTCGGCGTTGATCTTCTCGTCGAGTGCCGCCTCCGAGTCCTGGAGAGTGCGCGTCCAGCCGTAGTACTGATCGGTCTCCAGCGCCCGGATGGGAGCGGCGGCGAGCGCCAGCCCGGCGACCGAGGCGACGACCCGTCCGACTCGCACGTCAAAACCCCCACCCGATCCCGCCGAACACCCGCCAGTCGCCCTCTCCTTGGACATTCCCAGCTCGGTGAAACACACCGAGCCTCAAGCCCGCCTGGGCGACCCCGAACGCGCCTTCGACACCCACATAGGTGTCGCCGCGGTGGTCATCGGACGCGCCGCTTCCCCAGGTTCGCTCGACGGCGGCGCGAACGCCGTACCCGACGAACGCCGGCCGCATCATCCATCGACCGCGCCCCGTCTCGCCGGCCAAGCTTCCGTATCCGAGGGCGATCTCACCGGCCCGCGGCCCCGCCGCCCCGGAAATCGTGAAGCCACGGAAGAGGCAGGCCTCATCGCAGGCGTAGCTCGCCGGCATGCGGGCCGTGATGACGCCGAACCCCACGGATACGATTGCCGGGTAGTCGAGGTGCACTCGGAAGGTTCCGGCGGAGCGAAGCGCGATCGGGGCGTCGTCGGCGGCAAGCGAAGGGACCTCGCAAAGCGCCGCGAGGATTATCAGCACTGGCACGGACTTGCGCACGGCGCTCATCGTACCGAGGTAAAGAAAAGGGCCGGTGTCACCACCGGCCCTTTCCACGAACGGCCTGAGTTGTCTTGAAAACGAGTTACTTCTTCGCTGCCTTCTTCTTGGTAGTCTTCTTCGCTGCCTTCTTCTTCGTCGCCATCGCTAGGGTCTCCTATCCCCGGTACTAGGATGAGCACCGCCCGGGATACGGGGCTCAAGATCTGGTGGTATCACCAGAACCTGCCCCAATATAGAGGGTGCTACTACAGTGTCAAGAGGAATTATTCCTAGACGCCTTGGCCGACAGCGCCCGTTGGCTGAATGCCTGCGTTCTTGAGCAGCATGAGAAGGCCTGGCTTGTCGACCGCCTTCAGGTACGCCTCGTCGGCCGAGACCACATCCCGCTTCACGAGATCGACGAGCGCGTCGTTGAGCATGATCATGCCGATCTTTCGAGACGTTTGCATGACGCTTGCGATCTGGAACGTCTTCCCTTCGCGGATCAGGTTCGCGATCGCCGGAACGCCGATGAGGACCTCGTGCGCCGCCACGCGCCCGCCGCTCTTTCTCTTGAGCAGCGTCTGCGAGATCACGCCCTTGAGCGATTCGGACAGCATGACGCGGATCTGAGATTGCCGATCGGCCGGGAATTGATCGATGACCCGGTCCACGGTCGAGGGCGCGGTCGAGGTGTGGAGGGTCCCGAATACGAGGTGGCCTGTCTCCGCAGTCTCGATCGCGATCGCGACGGTCTCGAGATCTCGCATTTCGCCGACGAGCACGATGTCGGGATCCTCCCGCAGTGCGGCGCGCAGCGCACGCTTGAAGCCCTGTGTGTGGACTCCGATCTCCCGCTGATTGAGCAGGCACTTCTTGTTTGGATGCACGAACTCGATCGGGTCCTCGATCGTGATGATGTGGTCGGTCCGGGTCCTGTTGACGTGGTCGACCATCGCGGCGAGCGTCGTCGATTTCCCGGAGCCCGTCGGCCCCGTGACCAGCACGAGGCCCTTCGAGAGCTGGCAAAGCTCGAGGATCGCTTTCGACAGACCCAGGTCCTCCGCCGAGGGAATCTTGCTCGGAATGATGCGGAAGACTCCTCCCGGCCCCTTCCGCTCCGCGAAAACATTGCATCGGAAACGCGCGACCCCCGGGATCTCGTGCGCAAAATCCGTGTCCGATACCTCTTCGAACTCCTGCTTGTAACGGGGCGGCATGAGCTGGAAGAGCAGGCGGGCCGTCTCCTCGGCCGAGCACTCCTTGGAGCCGGGGATCCTGACCATCTCTCCGTGGAGCCGCAACATCGGGACCTCGCACGGCGAAAGATGCAGGTCACTCGCCCCGCACGAGACCATGTAGGAGAGGTAGGCCTCGATCGCGGGGGCTCCCGGCCGGACGTCGGCGAGATTGATCGGCTTTCCGGCGGAATGTTCGGCCAGGGTCGTCGCGGGTACCGGTGCCGCCGCCGAGGATGCCGGCGTGGGAGTTGCCACCGGCGACCCGCTGTCGGCGACGATTCGGGCGACGAATCCCGATGGACCCGCCGACGCCTCCACGGCAAAGGACATGCCTCCGGCGAGCGTGTAGACGAACCGGGTCGGGGAGCCGTTTCGGAGCGAGCCGCCGTTCTTGACGTCGGTGAGCTCCGAGATCAGCGAAATGATCTGCGCCCGCGAGAGGGCAGAGCGCGAGACGGGCTTGTCGCCGTCGGGATAGCGGAGGGCCGGCTGCACGCCTTCTTGGAAGAAGAGCTCGCGCGCACCCCGTTCGGCGAGCGCCTTCAACATCGCATCGAGCTGGGGCACCCCGGTCCTCCCCGGACCCTGTTTTGGCCCACGCTGCTCGGGGCCCGGGACCGCGGAGTCCAATATAGGTAAGGAGCGCGGAGAGGCCACCAGAGGTGCAAATCGAAGCCGGTTGCGGGTTTGGGGCGCCCCGCGTAGCATGACCGGCCGGTCTACGCGTAGAGCTAAAGAGAGGAGAGACATGAAACTGACGACTCTTGGACCAGTCGCGGCCATCGCCGTGGCTCTCGTGGCGGGGGCGGACGCCATGAGCGCTCCCGAAAAACTGACGGACCCTTCGAAGCTGACCGCCAAGGCGCCCGACACGTTCAAGGCGAAGTTCGAGACGACGAAGGGAACGTTCGTCCTCGAGATCCATCGCGATTGGTCGCCGAACGGCGCCGACCGCTTCTACAACCTCGTCAAGAACGGCTATTACGACGGCGTCAAGTTCTTCCGTGTCGTTCCCGGCTTCGTGGTCCAGTGGGGCATCCACGGCGATCCGTCGATCGCCAACAAGTGGCTCTCCGCGAACATCCCCGACGACTCGGTGAAGGAGAGCAATAAGCGCGGCTTCATCACGTATGCCAAGAGCAGCGCACCCAACAGCCGGTCGGTTCAGCTTTTCATCAACCTCGTCGACAACGGACGGCTCGACGGCATGGGCTTCGCCCCGTTCGGCAAGGTCGTCGACGGCATGGACGTCGTCGACAAGCTGTACGGCGGATATGCCGAAGGGTTGACCAAGCTCCAGGGGCGGATCGCCGAGGAGGGGAACGCTTTCCTCGAGAAGCAGTATCCACAGCTCGACGGAATCAAGAAGGCCACGATCGAATGACCGTCGCCCGGCGGGCGCTCTACGCTCTCCTCGCCTTGATCGCGGCCTCGGCCGTGGCGGATGAGCCGGGGCGCCCGCAGGGTTGGTACGCCGTGGTCGACACCACGATGGGGTCGTTCACGTTCAAGCTCCTCCTCGAGCAAGCGCCCCAAACCGTCGCCCACTTCACCGCGTACGCCCAAGGACGGATGGAGTTCGTCGATCCGTACACGGGCAACAAGAAGAAGGTGCCGTATTACGACGGCATCGCCGTTCACAAGACGGTCTTCGCGCAGCGGTTCGAAGCCGGCGATCCCACCGGCACGGGGCATGGAATGCCTCCGGTCTGGGTTCCCTACGAGCCGGGGCCGGTCAATTTCAACAACCCTTACCGTGTCGGCATGACTGGGGCGACGATGAGGCGCATCAGCGGGGTGGTGTTCTTCGTTTCGATCGTCTCGGAGCCCTACCTCAACACCAAGCACAACTGCTTCGGCGAGATCGTCGAGGGACGCGACGTCGTCGAGAAGATCTGCGGCGTTCGAACCAACGACCGCGGCGTCCCGCTGGAGCCGGTCGTGATCAATAAGGTCACCATCGTGAAGTCGGGGAATCCTCCGCCCCTCCCCGAGCCGGTGCACTATGACCCGCCGGTCCCCGTCTTCGGAGTTGCTCCTGCCGACAAACCCTGATCTCCAGTACCGCCGGGCGGCGGCGGAAACTCAAGGGTAAAGGTCGCGCCTCGCCCCAGCTCGGACACGACCGAGACGCTCCCGCCGTGAAGCCTCATCAGGTGCTTCACGATCGCAAGGCCGAGCCCCGTTCCGCCGAGCTCGCGCGAGCGGGCCTTGTCCGCGCGGAAGAAGCGGTGGAACACCTGATCGAGCGCATCCGCCGGGATGCCGGCACCGGTGTCCGCGACCGTGATCCGCGGGTGGCCTTCGGCCGCGTCCCCCGCGATGACCACCGACCCGCCGCGCTTGTTGAACTTGACTGCGTTGTCGACGAGGTTGACGAGGACCTGCTCGAGCCGCCTCCGGTCCGCGACCAGCGGGAACGGCGGCGCGAGCTCCAGCTTCACCTCGACGTCGGCGGCACGCGCACGCAACGCCAGTTGCGCGACGACGTCCCGTGCGACCTCCCACCCGTCGACGGGAGCGAGATCGAGCATGACGGCTCCGGTCTCGATCAGCGAGAGGTCGGTGAGGTCGTCGATCAACGCGCCCATGCGGTCGGCGTGCTTCCGGACAATCTCCAGGAACCGGATGCTCTCGTCGGGGTCGACGAGCCGCTCTTCGAGCAGGTTCTCCACGAACGCCTTGATCGAAGTGAGCGGCGTGCGCAGCTCGTGGGAGACGTCGGCCACGAACTCGCGCCTGACGCGCTCCAACGCCTCGAGACGCGTGACGTCGAAAAAGAGGATCAACGCGCCGGCGGGCTCGTCCGGCGATGTTCCCGAGAGCGGCGAGACGCGCAGCTCGAACGAGCGCCCGGATCCGGGAAGGTGCAAGAGGCTCTCTCGAATCTCGCCGCCGGGCGGCAGGGCGGCCTCGACTTCGCGAAAAACCGCCGGGTCGCGGACGACCTCGGCCAGGAGACGCCCCTCGGGGTCGAACGGCGTGCGGAAGAGTTGGCGGAACGCCTCGTTCGCGACGCGGATCTTCCGGTCGGCGCCGAGGACGACCATCCCTTCCTTCATCGCTCCGACGACCGACTGGAGCAGCCGGCCTTCGCGGCGGCCTGCTTCCACGCGGTCGGCCAGCTGCGCGACGTGGCGCGTGATCGCTGAGGCCAGCTCGCCCGCGGCGTTCCGCCCCTCGACGATGAAGGCGCTGTGGGTTCCGTCGCTGGGAGCAGCGTCGATCTGCGTCGCGAGCGATTCGATCTCGCGATCGAGCGCGCGATAGGCAAACCAGCCGACCGCCGCCGGCAACACGAGTGCGGTCGCGCCCAGAACCAGAGCGAAGCCGAACGTCTCGATCCCCGCGAGCTCCCCCTTGGCCGCGACGCGGGCCAGCTGGACGACGCCGAATCCGAGCAGCACGACGGCGAGCCCGGTGACCGCCGTGAGTCCCGCGAACAGGCGAACGCGTCCCGTCACGGCCCGCCCCGGTACCGGTACCCGACGCCGACGACCGTTTCGACGCGCTCGTCGACGGGGGAGCCGAGCTTTTGGCGGAGGCGGCGGACGTGGACGTCCACCGTGCGCGTCTCGCCCGGGTAGTCGTATCCCCAGACGGTTTCGAGCAGGCGCTCACGGGTGAGGACGCGCCCGCGCTGGCGCATCAGCTCGACGAGGAGGTCGAACTCCTTGCGGGTGAGCCCCAGATCGCGGCCGCCGACCTCGGCGCGCCGCGCCGGCACGTCGATCCGGAGCGCGCCGTCGGCCAGCGCCTCGACGGCTTCGGCACCCCGGTCGGCGCGGCGGAGCACAGCACGGACGCGCGCCAGCGCTTCCTTCGGCGAGAAAGGCTTCGTGATGTAGTCGTCGGCCCCCAAATCGAGCCCGGCCACGCGGTCGCTCTCGCCGATGCGGGCCGTGACCATGATGACCGGCACGGCCGCCGTCGCGCCATCCTTGCGCAAGTGGCGGCACACCTCGAATCCGTCCATCCCGGGGAGGTTGACGTCGAGCAGCACCAGATCGGGAGGATGATCGATGGCCATCCGGAGCCCCGCCGCGCCGTCGCCGGCGGTCTCCACGTTGAAGCCTCCGTCGCGCTCGAGCTTGAGGCGGAGCGACAGCGCGATGTCGGGGTCGTCCTCGACCACCAGGATGCGCTTCATGCCTTCTCGTCCGCCGCGTCGTCCGCGGAGATGGCCGGGTGCTTGATCACGCGGCCCTCCGCCATGAAGACGATCTGCTCGCCGATGTTGGTCGCCTGGTCGCCCATCCGCTCGAAGTACTTGGCGACGAACATGAGGCGCAAGGCGCGCGTGATGGTCTTCGGCTCTTCGATCATGAACGACAAGAGCTCGCGGAAGACCTGCTCCATCCGGTCGTCCAGCTCGTCGTCCATGGCGATCACCGCGCGGGCGCCGGCCGCGTCGCGCTGGACGAAGGCGTCGAGGGCCCCGCGAACCATCTGTTGCGCGCGGCGTGCCATCAGCGGGATGTCGATGAACGGCTTGAGCTGGGGCTCCGCGTTCAGCTCGATCGCGCGCTCGGCGACGTTGGTGCACAGGTCCGCGATCCGCTCGAGGTCGTTGGTGATCTTCATCGCGGTGATCACGAAGCGCAGGTCGCGCGCGACGGGCTGGTGGAGGCCGAGAATCTCCATGCCGATCTGGTCGATCTCGAGGTCGAAGCGGTCGATCTGCTCGTCGTCGGCGATGACCCGGCGGGCGAGCTCGGAATCGCGACCCACGAGCGCCGAAACGACGTTGCCGATCGTCTCCTCGACGCAGCCGCCCATCACGAGCACCTTCTCGGACAGGACGTCGAGCTGGTCCTGGAAGTGCCGCTGCAGTTTTTCCATGACGTTCCTCCCCGCTAGCCGAAGCGGCCCGTGATGTAGTCTTCGGTCTGCTTCTTCGCCGGGTTGATGAACAGCTTCTGGGTCTCGCCATACTCGACCATCGAGCCCAGATACAGAAACGCGGTGTAATCCGATACGCGCGTCGCCTGCTGCATGTTGTGGGTCACCACGACGAGCGTATAGCGGCTCTTGAGGTCGAGCATCAGCTCCTCGACCTTCGCGGTGGCGATCGGGTCGAGGGCCGAGCACGGCTCGTCGAGCAGGATGACCTCGGGCTCGACCGCAATCGCGCGCGCGATGCACAATCGCTGCTGCTGGCCGCCGGAGAGCCCGAGCGCGGACTCGTGGAGCCGGTCCTTGACCTCGTCCCACAAGGCGGCCGCGCGCAGGCTTCGCTCGACGATCGGGTCGAGCTCGCGCCGGCGGTTGACCCCCTGGATCCGGCAGCCGAAGGCAACGTTCTCGTAGATCGATTTGGGGAACGGATTCGACTTCTGGAAAACCATCCCGATGCGGCTCCGGAGAGCGTTCACGTCGAGGTGAGGATCGTGGATGCTGCGCCCCTCGAACAGAATCGTCCCTTCTGTCCGCACACCGTCGACGAGATCGTTCATCCGGTTGAAACATCGGAGCAGCGTCGACTTGCCGCAACCCGAGGGACCGATGAACGCGGTGATCTTCTTTTCCGGGATCTCCAGCGTGATCTCGTGGAGGGCCCGCGCCCTGCCGTACCAGAGTGAGAGATTCTCGACGGAGAGCACCGAGCCGTCGGTCATACCGCGCTCGACGCGTACTTCCGGCGGAGCCTGTTCCGCAGCGTGATCGCGGCGAGGTTCACGATCGTGACGACCGCGATCAGGAGAAGCGCGGTCGCGAAGACCAGGGGCTTCGTCGCCTCGACGTTCGGCGACTGGAACCCGACGTCGTAGATGTGGAATCCGAGATGCATGAATTTGCGCTCGAGGTGAACGTACGGCGCGGAGCCGTCCACGGGGAGCGCCGGGGCGAGCTTCACCATGCCGACGATCATCAACGGAGCGACTTCGCCGGCGGCCCGCGCCATCGCGAGGATCAGCCCCGTGAGGATTCCGGGCGCGGCGGCGGGAAGCACGACATTCACGATGGTCTCGAGCTTCGTCGCACCGAGCGCGAGCGATCCCTCCCGGACGCCGCGCGGCACGGCCGCCAAGCCCTCTTCGGTCGCGACGATGACCACCGGAACGGTCAAGAGGGCGAGCGTCAGCGCCGCCCACAGAATACCGCCGGTGCCAAGCGTCGGCGTGGGAAGGGCCCCGGCGAAGAACAGCCGGTCGATCGAGCCTCCGACGCCGTACACGAAGAAACCGAGTCCGAACACGCCGAACACGATCGACGGAACGCCGGCAAGATTGTTGACCGCGATCCGGACCATGCGCACCAGCGGCCCCTGGCGCGCGTACTCGCGAAGGTAGAGAGCCGCCAGCACCCCCAGCGGCAGGACGGCGAACGACATCAAGAACACCATCATCACGGTACCGAAGATCGCGGGGAAGATCCCGCCCTCGGTGTTCGACTCGCGTGGATCGTCGAGCAAGAACTCCCGAATTCGGGATGCGCACACCACCGTCTTGCCCAAGAATCCAAGCGCATTCGGATGGACGGCGCGGACGACCGCCGACTGCGGGACGTCCTTCGTGGCTCCGGAGGCGGTACGGACGACGAGCGAGCCATCGGGCCGCGTCTCGACGACGACCCCGTACAGATTGCCCCACTCCACCCGCTCCAGCACGAGCGCATCGGCGGGCTCGGATCTGGCGACGATTTTCGATTCATCGATCCACTGGAACTCCGCGTCTCCCAGATCGCGGTTGCCCGCCCGAATCTTGAGGCGGTAGGCGACCGGCGACCGCGCATCCTCCCGCGGGATCGGCTCTCGATCGCGAATCTCACCCATGATCTTGACGCCGTCCGACAGCGTCAGGAGGACAACTGGCCGGGGCCAGAACGCACCCGCCCCGTTCCAGATCAGGAGCACGAGGAGCCCCGCCACGAGAAGCAGATTCAGCGCGAGCGTGCCGCCGGTGAGCCACGTCATCGCGCGGCCCGGAAGATCGGAAGGGCGCTCTCTCTCGGCCATGGGTCGACTCTAGAGCGAAGAGTACTTGCGTCGCAGCCGCTGCCGCACCAGCTCCGCGACCGTGTTGACGAAGAACGTGAGCAGGAACAGCAAGAGTGCCGCGAGGAAAAGGGTGCGATAGAGCGTGCCGCCGTCCGGCGCCTCGGGAATCTCGACGGCGATGGTCGCGGACAGAGTCCGGAAGCCGTTGAAGGGACTGAGCCGCATGATCGGAGTGTTTCCGGTGGCCATGACGACGATCATCGTCTCGCCGACCGCCCGGCCGAATCCCACCATGACGGCAGCGAAGATTCCCGGGCTCGCGGTCGGGAGGACGACGCGGGTGACGGTCTGCCAGCGCGAAGCGCCGAGCGCCAGGGATCCCGAGACGAGGCTGCGCGGGACGTTTGAGAACGCATCCTCGGCGATGGCGAAGATGATCGGAATGACCGCGAATCCCATGGCGAGCCCGACGACGATCGCGTTGAGCTGATCGTACCGAATGCCGAAGACTTTCTGGAGCCACGTCGGAAACGTCCCGCCGAGAACCGTCCGTTCGATGAGCGGCTCGAGGCTCAGACACGCCGCCCCCACCAAGACCAACACGACGATGAAGAAGAACACCTCCGCACCGGCGAGGGGACGAGCTCGGAAGCGCCGCATCGTTCGCTCCCAAGAAATCCCGGCCAGGAAGATGGTAGGAGGGAGGACGACGACCATGACGGCGACGGCCGGAAGCACGCGGGAGAGGAGCGGGGCGAGCCAGAGGCCCGCGAGGAAGCCGAGCACGACCGAGGGGAGCGACGCCATGATCTCGACGACCGGCTTGACGACGCCCTTCAACGACGGGTGGAGGAATTGCGAGGCGTACATCGCCGAGAACACCCCGAACGGCACCGCCAAGAGGAGGGAGTAGAACGTCCCCTTGAGCGTTCCGAAAAGGAGCGGCGTCAACGAGAGCTTCGGCTCGAAGTCCTCCGTCCCCGAAGACGATTGCCACACGTATTCGGGCTTGTCGTACCCCTCGTACCAGACCCTTCCGAACAGCGCGGTGAGGCTGATCTCGGGATGCGGTGCCGCGATCGCGAGCATCGCCGCGCCCTGGGTCCCGGCCACGAGCGCACCGTCCGCCTTCGGGGCGTACGCGATCGCGGACGCGCCCGGCACGGGCACGTGGCCCGACCAAAGCACGCGCTCGGAGGTCGAATACATCAGCGCCATCGCACCGCCGGCGTCCAGCGCCAGGAATCCCTTGCCTCGCGGCGAAGGAGCGAGCGCGGCTACGCGCGAGGGGAGCGTCGGAAACGATCGCGCGTGGCGCAGCGAGCGATCCGTGCCCATGAGCTGCGGAAACCAGACTTCCAGGGCGCCGTTGTCCCGCCCCACGACCAACGACCGGTCGCCGATGAGGAGCGTCAGCGCGGAAACTCCCGACGGGAAGAGGGGCGAGAACATCAGGTCGGACGGCGTCCCGTCGGCGGGAATTCGAAACCAGGCGATGCGCCCGTCGGCGAGCCCGGCATAGAGATTCGCCTGCGCGACGTCGAGGGCCATCGCGGTCACGCCCCTCGGAAGCACCGCCCGGCCACGCGATGACGATCGGATGACGGCGCCGGTCATCGCGTTCGTGGTAGCGGTCTCGCGAACGAGGACGAGCGCGTTGTCGGACGTGGCGCCGGCGACCACCAGGCTTTCCCCATCCGCGGAGATCTGACCGGCCGCGTGGACGACCGCCCGTCCGGCGTCGTCGACCACGACGGCGGAGGCCTCGGGGAGTTCCGCGGTCGCGGTGCGGCGGCCCGCCGCGAACGAGGCCGAAAAGAGGACTCGTTGAACGCGCACGCGCCCGTCGGAGCCGGCGACGACGAACGCGGTCGAGCCGGGGGGTACCGAGACGGAGCTCGCCGCGACCGGTCCAGGAACGAGCGCGACGTCCGCCAGCACCTCCCCGGTGGCCAAGCGGACGACGCGCGCGTGGCCGTCGGCGCCGAACGCCGCGGCCAGCTCCCGATATTCGTCGGTCACGACGGCAAGCGGCGCGGCGCCGGGAAGCTCGTGGGCGGCGCCGGCCGCGACCTTGGCCGCGACGGCCAAGGGCGCGACCTCGTGGACGATGAAAAAAAGGATGCCGAGGATGCTCGCGATGATCGCGAGCCCCCCGGCAGTGACGATCCATCGCGCCGCCCTGTCGGCGAAGAGGCGGCGGGGGGATGTCAGCCTCACGTCACTTCAGCTTCGGCAGCTCTTCGGCGACGTGCTGTCCGAGAAGCGGGAGGTAGCCGTCCTTGATCACGATCTCCTGCCCTTCCTTCGACAACACGAAAGCCAGGAACTCCTTGACGAGCGGGGAGAGCGATTTGTCCGGCGCCTTGTTGACGTAGATGTAGAGGAACCGCGCGAGCGGGTACTTGCCCGAGTAGACGTTCGGCGCATCGTCCGGAACGAACTCGCCGCCGTCCTTCCCCGCCAGCTTCACGGCCTTGACGTCGGAGGTCTTGTACCCGACACCGCTGTAGCCGATGCCGTACTTGTCGGCGGTGACCCCCTGCACGACGGCGGCCGAGCCGGGCTGCTCCTTGACCGTGTCTTTGTAGTCGCCCTTGTAGAGCGCGTGCTCCTTGAAATAGCCGTACGTGCCGGATGCCGAGTTGCGGCCGTAGAGGCTGATCGGCTTCCCGGCCCACGCGCCGGTCAGGCCGAGCTGCCCCCAGGTCATGATGTCGTCCGGCGCGCCGCCCTTTCTCGTCTTTGAAAAAATGGCGTCCACCTGGGGCATGGTCAGCTCTTCGAGCGGATTGTCCTTGCTGACGTAGACCGCTATGCCGTCGACCGCGACCCGAACGGCGGTCGGCTTGTAACCGTACTGCTTCTCGAAGCCATCGATCTCCTCGGGCTTCATCAGCCGGCTCATCGGCCCGAGCTGGGCGGTGCCCGCGATGAGGGCCGGCGGCGCGGTGGTCGAGCCCTTCCCCTCGACCTGGATCTTGACGTTCGGGTAGAGCTTCTTGAACGTCTCGGTCCAGAGGGTCATCACGTTGTTGAGCGTGTCCGAGCCGATCGACGTCAAGTTTCCTGAGACCTTGTCCGCCTTCATGTAGGGCTTGATCGTGCTCTCGACTTCGACGCCTTCGGCGCGGCCCGGCACCGCCGCGACCAGCGCTCCCGCGATCGCGAAGGCACCGAGTGTCTTGATCCGTTTCATGGTGTGGCTCTCCTTCAGAGTGATCAGAACTGGACCGTGAGCTGCACGCGGGCTTGCTTGTCCTTGAGCTCCGTCCCCGGCAGCGTGACGAGGCGCTTCGTCGGATCGAGCGTGGGGGATACGTTCCGGAGGGCGAGGGCCGACAGCGTCGAGAAATTCTTCCCGAACGTGATCTCGCCGATGTCGGTCTGGATCTTCAAGTTGTGCCCCTTGATGTAGTAGCCGTAGACGAGGCGATACTCCTTCTGCTTCGCGTCGGCGACGTCCTTGTCGGGCTCGAGTTCTGCTGCGCGAATCGCGAGCTCGTGCTGCGTCGGGTGAACCATGACGCCGAACTGCGCGTGCCAGCCGCGGGCGGTGACGTCGGGGCCGGCGGTCGGATTCTTCTGCTCGTCCTTCTGCTCGAAGTACTCCCCCATCGCCCAGAGCCGGCTCCAACGCCAGGCGATCTCGAAGTTGGCGGCCGTCTCGTTGTCCGGGGTCTCGAACACGCCGGGCGTCGCCGTTCCCCTCTCTACCTCGCCGCCTCGGTAGCCGAGACCGATGTGAACGATGTTGGCCTTCGTTGCGTCGTTGGCGGATTCGAAGAGCTTGTATTCGCCGAGCGGGTCGATCCAAACCCGCGCGGCGTACATCTGCTTCTGGTCCTCTTGCGGGTTGTTCTGCCCCGAGCCGTTGAAGAGGCCGACCTGGTAGCCGAACTTCTTCTCCCACGCGTAGCCGTAGAGCATGAGGCCGATGTCGCGGCTCGGGGTGAACTTGGCGTTGACGATAGAGCGGTCGACGAATTCCTGTCTCGTGTCCGACGTGAGCTCCTGCAGGCCGAACGGCACCTTGTACTGCCCGACGCGAAGGGTCGCCGCGGACCACTTCGCGAACTCGGCGTACGCGTCGGTCACGCGAGCGTTGTTGACGTTGTTGGTGGCGTCGGTCTTGAGCGGTCCGACCTCGATCTCGATCTTGTACCTCAGCCAGGGCTTGAAAACCGTCCCCTGAATGTACGGACGAATCTTGTGCACCACGAATGAGACCGAAGTGCCGTCCTCCTTGCCGACTCCCGACCCGGCCGTGTCGGCGTCGTACTGCTCTTTGTCGTCGGCGATGATCCGGAACTGGCCCCAGGCCCCGAGCGTCAGCGAGTTGTCTCCGGACTTGAAGGTCACGAAGCCTTTCGTGGGATCCGAGGCGTCGACCGTCGTCTCCGGCTTCGCTTCGGGCTTCGGCTCGTCAGCCGCCCACGCCGGGATCGCGAGCCACGCCCCCACCGCCAGACTTCCCACCAGAACACTCCAGCTGTCACCCCTCACGTTGGCCTCCGTGCGAGCCGACCCGCGCCCCGGTCACCCCAGTTGTGCACCGGTCGGAGCCGACAACTCCATTGAAAGGGCTCGCATTTGCCAGCATGTAACGTGAGTGTTAACGGCGTGTTAAATCACCCCCGGCAGGACCTCCGCTCAATAGCTCCACTGGAACTGGATCGTGCCGAGGATGTTCGTGTCGTCCTTCAGCCCCGGGAACGCGGTGTCGTCCAGGAAATTGGCCGTGCTGTTGTTGATCTTGACGGCGAAGCCTGACGACCCCTGCGCGTTGACGCCGATCTTGTAGTAGCCGATCGATGTCGAGAGCTGCATCGTGTGCTTGAAGAAGTAGTAGGCGTAGTTGATGGTCGCCTCGGTCCGCTCATCCTTGTCGAGGTCGTGGTCGTTGTCGATCCACGAGATCCGCGCGGATAGCTCGTGGTGGTCGGTCTTCCCGAGCCTGATTCCGGATTGCGCCGTCCATCCCGACTGGTCGCACGAGAACCGCCCCTCGATGAAAGCGCCGTAGCAGGAGGACGGCAGGTCGAATCCCTGATCGACCTCGTACCGCCGCGTGTAGTACTCGAGGAACAGGTTGGCCCGCTGTCGGAAGAACATCCCGAGATCGGCTTCCAAGCGCGTGTTGCGAACGTCGCTCTCGGGAATCTGCGGATTCAAGCGCACCGGCGTGTCCGTCGACTGATACCAGGCGATCCCGCCCTGGACGCGGACGCCGAGCGACGGCGGCTGATCGATCACGTCCTCGATGTCGAGAAACGGACCGGAGGATGTCGCGGTCAGGCGCGCGGCGTACCCGAGACTCCTGTCGATGTTCTGCGACTGCGCCAGGCCGGTGCCATTGAACGCGCCTACCTTGTACTGGACTCGCTGGGTGTCGGTCCCACCGAAGAACATGGCGCCCCGATCACGGCTGGGCGCGAAGAAGTCCGACGCGATTCCTCGCGAAGTCATCTGGAGCTGCTTGTCCGAGACCAGCTCCTGGCGTCCGAACGGAACCTTGAACTGACCGATCCGCGCGCGCGCGGCCGCCTTCGGAGCCAGGTCGATGTACCAATCGAGGAGCTTGACCGACCGGCCGTCCTGGTCCTGGGGTCCCTGCGTGACGTTGACGCCCGGAAAATCCGACACGCCACCGGCGGTGAACACAGGCGGGATGAAAATGGCGCGAAGCCCCTCGTCGTTCCCCGCCAAATCGAGCTCGAGGACGTAGCGGATCCACGTCTTCCACAGAGAGCCCTGGGCCGCGAGTCGGAGCCGCCGGACCTGGAACGAGGGCTCCGTGCGGCCGTTGTTCTCGATCGAGAAGGGGGGAAAAGTCTGCGTCAGGTTCGAGCGCTGATACAGGTCACGATTCAGCTCTTGGAACCTGAATTGGCCGTAAAAGCTGATGTTGATCTTCGTGGTCCCGTCCTGCGAAGCGATGGTCACACCCTGTCCGGGCTCCGTCTCGATCGTCGCTTGCGCGTGAGCCGCGCCCCATGTCGTGACGCACACCACGGCCGCCACGACCTTCACCCCTCGAACCGTCATCGGCCGTTCCCCTTCGCCCGAATCTCTCGGCGGCGCTCGTCGTAAGCGGCGCCCGAGCAGGCGGCCGGGATTCTGGAGAGGTCATGTCACGGAGTTGTGACACACCTGGAACGAGCGAGCGACGGAACTCCCGAAGTCTGGTCACACAATAGTCACACATCCTTCAGCGAACCGTCTCGCGCAGAAGATCTCCTATCCCTGGGTTGAACACTTCATCCAAAGGAGGAATCTCAGTGAGAACACTTGCAGTCGGGGGGGCGATTGTGCTGGCCGCGGCCGCTTGGTCCGGCGACGCGCTCGCCGCACCCTGTGCGAACACCTGCACGACGCCGCAGGTCAACATCGTGTACTTCGGCGCCACGGCGGTCAATCAATCGATCAATCTCGCCATGTCCAATCTCTACGGCGATCCGGTCAATACGTGCACCGGCGTCATCAAGGTCTACCAGTGCATGCGCGATCTCAACAACGACACCGTTCCCGAGACCTGCGTGCGCGCCTTTGTCGGGGACAACCTCGGATCGTGCGAGGGCGTTCAGGCTATGGACGAGAAGCTCTCCAACTTCAACGTGTGCGACCCCGGCGCCGCCGGCGCTCCGAACAGCGGTGCCGCGGGTCTCAAGGCGGCGAGCCTCATCAACGACGAGGCCGGTCACCCGCTGTACGCCAATTACAGCGGCGCCGACGTTTCCTACGCGCTTTGCGAGCCGGTGGTCAACGGAGCAGTGATCCAGCGCCCGAGCGTTTTCGACGACACCGAGCAGAACGTCTTTGCCAACGGCTTCGGATTCATCGTCAATCGGGGGATCGAGAGCCTTTTGAACGCCCGAGCGAAAACGTCACCGCCGTCCTGCGCCTATGGCGCGGGCGACTGCCTCAAGCTGGATCTCAACATTTCCGCCGCCAAGGGTAAGGCGATCTTCGGCAACAACAACTTGTGCGATTGGCGCTGGCTCTCGAAGGACATCGATCCCTCGGTCGTCCGGAACATAGGCACCGTGATGCGCAATAGGTTGTCCGGCACGCGCAGGAACCTGAACGTGACGGTTCTTCAGGACCAGGCTCCCGGACAGGGGAACATCTACACCTCGGGCTCGGGCGCCATGGTCACTCAGGTCAACGGCAATCACTGGTGCGGCGACACGGCGGCCCTTTGCGGCGAGAACCAGGCGACGGGGGTGCTCGGCGGCGGCGCGGTATCGGCGGCGTGCACCGGGTCGAACGCGAACACGATCGATCTCGGCTACCTTGGCGTCGACCGGTTCACCAACGTCGACAACGGCACGCCGGCCGATCCGCACGACGACTGGGCGATCCGCAACAACTCCGCGGACAACTATGACCCGATCAAGTACGAAGGACACGATTTCAACAAGGCCGCGATGCGCTGCGGTCGGTATCAGTTCTGGTCGATCGAGAAGAACTATTACGACAACGACGCCAACGTCGCGATCAACGGCCGGACCGGCTACTACGCCCCCCTGGGAAGCATCCGGGAGAAGGCGGTTCAGGAGCTGATCAATCAGGTCGTGACCGACTCGGTCAGCGACCCGACGCTCATCCCGCTCTCCGCGATGTACTTCTCGCGGGCGCGCGACGGCGCGGCGCCATTCCCCAGCAAGCCCTACGACGCGTTCTGCAACGAGCCGTAATTGGAGCCGATGATGACACGCAACGCATTCTCGATGAGGCGCACCGCAGCCCTCGTCCCCCTCATTCTGGCGCTTCTTGCGATCGCCGTGAGGCCGATCCGGGCGGTCGACACTTGCATCACGCCGGATCCGGGGGACGTCTACTACGTCGCCTATCAAAACAGCCCCGCTGGTCCCGAGTACATCGTCGATCTCGGATCCAAGGACCAGTTCCTCAACGCGACGACGAAGCTCACGTTCGCCGACATCCGCGCCGCGGATTTCGCGACGGTCTTCTCGCCGACGGCGCCGAACCTGTGGATCGCGCTCTTCGGCGTGCGCAACCCCGTGACGCGGGATGCGATCGTCGCCGCCAACGGCCCGAAGGACCAGTTCTCGCTCGACAACAGCTCGATCATCGGTGCGTCGCAGCAAATCGACTCGTGGGCGACAGGTCTCCCGCAGTTCGCCAACCCGCTGGGCGGCGGGCCGTGCAGTCTCAACGCCGGGTCGTTCCCGGGCCGCGTGTTCGGGTCCTATCAAGACACTCTTAACGGCGGGGCACAGGGCTCGATCTCCGGAAACCTCGTCTGGAACACCGAGACGCGCCTTTCGAACTCCGCCGGAACGCGGACCAATACGGCGAAGATCAAGTTCTTCGACGCGCAGGGGAATCCGGCTGCCGGCACGAGCTCGAGACGTCCCATCGGGTATTGGAAGGCGTATACCGACGGTACCGCCGAGTATTGGCCGGATTTCGACGGCGATCTGCTTCCCGACGTCGCCGCCGGAACCGATCCCGAGGCGGATCTCTGTCCTCAGGTCGCCAGCAGCGACAACACGGACGCCGACGGCGACGGGCATGCGACGCCGTGCGATTGCCAGCCGGCCAATCCGGCGATTTGGGGATTGGTCCCCACGGAAGTGGTTGCTGTATCGGTCGCTCCGGACAAGCAAACGATCAGCTGGAGCGTCCCGTCGCAGTTCTTCGGAACGAATCCCGTGTACGACGTCTTCAAGGCGACGCAGAGCACGGCAGGCGCGAGTCCCACGTGGACCTGCCTGTCGGGCGACCAGCTCGGTACCAGCCTGTCCGATCCCCTGACACCACTCTCAGGGAACGTGTTCTTTTACATCGCTCGAGGGCAGACCGCCTGCGGCAATGGAACGCTGAACCGACCTGGCGACGCCAAGCAGGTCGGCAACCGCGACACCGCCGCTCCGACCTGTCCGTAGTTGGCTGAACTCGGGCCGGCCGGCCCGATCAGAAGGGGCGCGTGGGGGGACTTCACCCCTCCTCCCCGCGCGCCCCGGTAGTTTCGGATGAGGGGTGATGAGGCCGCGGCCCTTGCGGCATCGAGGGGTGAATGAATCGACTCGCGATCGTGCTTTGTGCGGCGCTCGCCAGCGGCCCGGCCCTCGCGGCCGGTGGCTCCGTCGCCGGAATCATCGTCGACAAGGATGGGCCGGTCGTCGGTGCGGTGGTCGCGCTCGTCGTGTCGGAAGCGGGGCCCGCCCCCAAGGCGGTCGTCACCGGCGCCGATGGTCGCTACACCTTCACCGGGGTCTCGGCGGGCCAATACAACGTCAGCGCGTCGTTCGCGGGCGGCGACCCCGTCGCTTCGAAACCGTTCGCCGTCGCGAACGGCGTCGCCGTCGAGGTGCCTCCGTTGTCGCTCGAGGTCGAGACGATCGAGGTCAACGCGAAGACCGACGAGGTTCCCGTCAGCGGGAACACCACGACCGGCGAGACATTTCAAGCTTCCAAGCTCGAGTACATCCCGACGGCGCGCTCCTACACCGAGGTCCTCAAGATCGCCCCGGGAGTTTCCGAGGACTCGGGCGGGGGGAACTCCACCGCGCCGACAGGGATCTCGGTCTACGGCTCGTCGGCACAGGAGTCGTCCTACATCATCGACGGGGTCAATACAACCTCGATCGACACCGGCCGCCCGTCGACCAACATCAACTACGACCTGATCGACAAGATCGAAGTCAAGACTGGCGGGTACAACGCCGAGTTCGGAGGCGCGCAAGGCGCGGTCGTCAACGTGACGACGAAGACCGGCTCGAACGAATTCGAGGGCTCGCTGAATCTCCTCTTCTCTCCCGATCGCCTCGCCTCGGAGCCGGAAGCCAACGAGGTCGGAACGGAGCTCGCGCGACCCGGCGGTCGTGAGATCTCCGGAACCGTCGGCGGACCGATCGTCAAGAACAAGGCGTTCTTCTTCGCGGCCATCTCGTCCCGCGTCTACTCCGGGCTCTCTCCCCAGCGCTACCTCGATCTCCTCAACCAGGGACAGCCCGGGACCGGACGCACCGTCGCCGAGGACAGCGACAATTCGGGGCTCTACTCGGCGAAGATCACCTGGCAGGTGACCGCGTCGAACCGCCTGACGGCGACGTTCTTCTCGGACCCGCGCTCCGCCAGCTTCCGCGACGAGCTCGGTGGGTACGGCGGCGACTACGACTTGAACTCGGGGACGACCAGCACCTCCCTCGATTGGCAGTCGATCATCAAGAACCGATGGGTGCTCGCGGCGTCGGGGGGATTCCATCACGAGAACGCCGAGATCTCGCCGACGATCGACCGGAAGGCGGCCAACCCGGTCGGCGCCGACCGGCGCCTTTCCTACCAATCGATTCGCGTGAGGCTCAACGACACCACGTCGGCCGGCGGGGCCGTCGGCGATCTGTCGCTCAAGTCGGGACCCTACGCGTACTCCGGCGAGACCAACGGCGGCAGGCGCTTCATCAAGACGTCGCTGGAAGGGTCGTTCCGCAAGCACACCCCGAAGATGGGGCTGGAGTACGAGCCCTCCGATTTCCAGCAGAGGCTCGACTACGGCTACGGCACCGGGATCGCACTTGAATGGAGCGAGGCAACCGCGGCGAACAGCAACCAACCCGAGCAGCTCGTGGGTGTGAGACGCTGCTGGGGCGACGGGAACGGGGCCTGCCTCGACTGGGCCCACCAAGTGGACGCCCAGGCGAAGACCGGCTCGATTCGCGCCTATGCACAGGACCAATGGCACGCGACCGACAACCTGACGCTCAACTACGGGCTCCGCTGGGACTCGCAGACGATATCCGATGCCGCCGGCACGAAGCTGGTCAAGATCGATGGAAGCTTCGCCCCTCGGTTGGGCTTCACTTGGGACCTCCTGGGCGAAGGGCGCTCGAAGCTGTATGGAAGCGCGGGACGGTACTACGACAACGTGCCGCTCCAGGTGATGAGCCGAGCGTTCGCGCCGCGCATCACGATGACCCGCCTCTATCGGACGCGGAATTGGAGCTACCAGGACTTCATCAGCAGCTTCAACGTCGGTCCCGAGCAGTCGGGATACGGCTTGTGCGCTACCAACACGCCGGCGGACGACTTCAACGTGCCGACGTGCTGGGACTTCGAGAGCGCCGACCTCGTGTCCGATCCGACGAAGACCTCGGGGTTCGTGGACAAGATTTACTCGCCGAACGGCCTCTTGAACTCGGGCAACCCGCGCGGCCTCTTCCGTCCCGAGGTCGTCGTGAATTCGGGCTCGCTCTATCGCTCGCCGATCGATCCCGACCTGAAGGGAGCGTCGACCGACGAGGTGATGATCGGCTACGACTGGACCTTCAAGCGATCCTGGACTGTGGGCGCCCGCATGATCGGCCGCCGCCTGAACGACGCCATCGAGGACATCAGCCTCGACCTCGGGCACACGTTCATCATCGGAAACCCGGGCGGCCCGTATCGGTTCTACGTCGATCCGCAGAATCCGGATCTCTGGAACCCCAACTACGTTCCCGGGTCGCCGACGCCCTCCAACAAGCCGGGCCTCGCCCAGCTCTACGGCTGCGGCGTCGGAGCGGTCTGCACCGTCACCTCCGATATGACGCGGGCGCTCGGTTATGGCGCAATTCCTCCCGCAGAGCGGAAGTTCAAGGGGTACGAGCTGTCGCTGAACAAGCAGCTCACCGACAAGCTCTGGTTCACGCTGTCCTACCTTCACTCGAGGACGACGGGAAACTACCGCGGTCGGTATTTCGCCGAAACCGAAGAGCGCGACCCCAACCAGACCGAGGCGTTCGACGTGCCGGCGCTCGCCGTCAACACGAGCGGGAGGCTGCCCCAGGACCGCCCCGAGCAAGTGAAGTTCTACGGCAGCTACCGTGCGACGACGAATCTCACGCTCTCGGGGACGCTCCGCCTGCTCTCCGGCACGCCGATCGACGCGACGACCGACCCGCTGGGCGGCACGACGCCGTTCCTCGGACCCATTTTCCTCCTCGGGCGCGGCTCCGCCGGGCGCACGCCGACGCTGACCAACGTCGATCTCGGACTGGCCTACGACGTCCGGGATTCCAAGAAGATCAAGCTGACGTTCATGGCCGACGTCTTCAACGTGCTCAACGAGCAGAAGGCCGTCCGGGTGGATTCGCAATTCCTGGCCGCCGGCCTTTGGAGAGGCGTCCATTACGATCCGACGCTGGGGTTCTTCTACCAGGACGAGGGGCGTGGTGAGCCGTACGACGGCTACGTCGACACGGTCTTCGGGAACGGCGATGGACTTCTGACCCCCGACGAATGGAACCGGTGGGCGGGATCGTTCGAAGGGCGCTTCCAGAACACCGAGCAGCTCTACCAGTTCCTCCGCTCGGAGACCTTCACCACGACCGTCGACGGAACCGTCATGAACGTGCCGGCGTATCCGGGATTCCAGAACTGCTCGGCAACGCTCCCCTCGGATTTCTCGAAGTGCGGCGCGCTCAACTCGAACTACGGCAAGTCGACGCAGCTCGAGGCGCCGAGGACGATCCGCCTCGGCGTTCGGCTGACCTTCTAGAGGACTTCGACATGAAGGACGTGCGCCCGCTCTTCGTCATGCTCCTCGCCGCGGCGTTGGCCGACGGCGGAGCCACCGCCCAGATGGATCCGCTCCTTCCGCATGGAGCGCCCGAGATACCTCGCGCCGACCGGACCGCCCCAGGACCGTCTCCCGAGGATCTCGGGCTCTCCGCACCTTTGCTCTCCGTCGACCGATTCTCCGACGAGGCCGGGACGCTGCTGAGGCGGAGCGCCGATCGGACTTTGCCGAAGCCCAACGAACCGTTCTCCCTGGACGACCCGCATTTCGCGGTTCGAGTCTCGGGACCAGGAGAAGCGTCGGGGGAGTGCTACAACCTCGACGTCCGACCGGCCTTGCCCAACCGCTACTACGTCTTTTACGACTCTCTCAACTATTACCGGATCGGCCAGTTCCCGGTGATCGAGAAGGCGCCCGGCGATCCGGGCTATTCCGACCTCTGGGATATCTGGAAGATCGTCACCCCCGACACGTTTCGGGAGACGAATTGGGTCCGAGATGCCGACACGGTACGGCGATTGCTGGCCGACCCGTCGAGCGGATTCCGAGGGGGGTCCACCGGGATTTACCTCAACGCTCCCGTGGTCCCCGAAGGTACCAAGGCCGGAAGCAAAGCCGAAGGGAGGGGAGGAAGCGCCAGCATGCTCTACGCGTGGTACCGCGGGATGCGCGCGCCGTTCCTCTACTTCGAGGGAAGCCTGCACCTCGACCCCGAGGGCCGGATCCCGGTCTCGAGACTCAGCGTGTCCGCGGCTGACGCTCGCTGGCCCTCCGGCGCGCCGGCATCGGCCGCCGCCTGGCCGAAGGGGAAGGGATACTCGCCGCTCGTGACGATTGTCGACGGCGTCGGTAAGCCCGTGGTCAAGGGCACCGTCAACTGTCCGATCGTCGGGACGGCCACTCCGTAGACGAACCACTTGCTTCGGTCGGTGGGGGAACCTAGCTTTCCGCTACCGTGGATCGATCGTCCCGTCCTCGACCGCCGATCGTCATTCGTGTCGGCGCCGCGCTCCTGGCCCTCGGCTACTGCGGCGCTGCGGGCGCTCAATCGAATCTCGAAGGCACTCGCCCGATCCTGAAATCGATCCTCGAAGCCTCGGACCTGAATGAAGGCGAGCGGCGGATCCTCGAGGCTCGATTCGATACGCTCGCCCAAGACGTCGCGGGCAGGTTTGGAGCCATCCGCTCTCCCGAGAGGCGCGCCCGCCGTTTGCATCGCTGGCTCCACGAGCGCGTGTTCGAGCACTATCGGGCTGACGCTGACGGGATCGACGACGCGATCGTGAGAGGGGATTTCAACTGCGTCTCCTCCGTCCTCGTCGAAGGATTGCTCGATCGCGCGGTGGGGCTCACGCCGACGATCATCGCCGAGCCCCACCACCTCCTGCTGCGACTGACCCTGCCGACGCGCACCGTGGAGATCGAGACGACCTCCAAAATCGGATTCGACACGCTGGGACGCGCCTCGGCGGGCACACGGTTGCTTCTGGCGGATCGGGACTATGAAGCGGGCCCGGACGCCGCCCGCGGCGACCCGGAACTTCGGCAGGGGAGCGCCGACCGGCGTCCGGAGGTTCCGTTCGCCCAGGGCGCGGCCTTCGTGTGGCACAACGCGGCGGAGCGGGCGCTCGCTCGAGGAGAGGGGCGCGCGGCGGCCGAGCACCTGCTCGCGGGTGAGACGCTTTATCCGGGCGTGGCGGGGTGCGGCGAGAGCCTTCAGACCGAGCTTGGCAGGGCCTTCCGGCTGGAGTACGACGCGGCCCGGTTCGACGATGCGTACGTGACCGCGGCGATCGGCGTGCGGCTCGGACCGAGCGTGGTCTCCGCTCGCGACCGCCTGATCGCCGCGGCCGCCCAGCGCGTCGAGCGCCTCGTCGATGCCGGGGACGTCGGCCAGGCCGAGGACGTGCTCGTCGAGCTTCGGGGAATGCTCGGGGACGAGTCGAATCGGTTCGAGCGGCACGTTCTGCCGATGATCGTCGCCGCCTCCGTGAGGGTCGGCGACTGGGAGCGGGCGGCGTGTCTGTCCGACCGGTACGGCGACGTCGAGCTGGACGCGGTCGAGGCCCGCCGGCTTCAAACCTGGGTGCGCGGCCGGCGCAGCGAGGCGGAAGCCGTTCGCTAGCCCACACGGCGGCCTGCAAGTTACAACGACTTTACGCGGGTGTAACGCCGCTGCGACGATCCCTCCGTACCGTGACCCCGGGAAGCGGGGGGCTCGGAGTGAAGCAGAGTCTGCTCGTGGTGGAAGACGAGAGCGACATCGCCGAGTTCTTGCAGCACGTCTTCTCCAAAGAGGGATTCAGGGTCGACGTCGCGCGCGACGGGCTGAGCGCCCTGGACGCGATACGGCGCGGGCCGCCGGATCTGGTCGTTCTCGACTGGATGCTCCCGGAAGTGTCCGGCATCGACGTGCTGAAGGAGATCAGGGCTCGCAACGAGACGCGGATGGTCCCGGTGATCCTGCTGACCGCACGACGCGAAGAGATCGATCGTGTGCTGGGGCTCGAGCTCGGCGCCGACGACTACGTCACCAAGCCGTTCTCCTCCCGTGAGCTGATCCTGAGGATCCGCGGGCTCCTGAAGCGCGGCGAACGGCAGGCCGATCCCAGGGAGGGCGCGCTCAAGATCGGTCCGATCGAGATCCATGCCGCCGATCACCGCGCTCTCGTCGGGGACAAGATCCTGAATCTGACGGTGACGGAATTCCGTCTCTTGGAAGACTTGGTGCGCGCGAAGGGACGGGTCAGGACGCGGGAGGCCCTGCTCTCCGAGGTCTGGGGATACGACTCGGACGTTCTCTCCCGCACGGTCGACACGCACGTGAGGCGGCTGCGCGCCAAGCTCCGCGGGGCGGCCGATTGGCTCGTGACCGTTCGCGGCGTCGGTTACAGAATTCAAGATCCGGCCGAAGAGAGCTAGAGTCCGAGGGATCGTCCGCGGTGAGAGAATGCGCTTGCCATGATGCGCATCGCGGCGATCGACGTCGGAAGCAACTCCATCCACATGATCGTCGCCGAGGCCCGCCCCGACGGACACTTCGTCGTCCTCGATCGCGCCAAGGAGATGGTCCGTCTGGGCCGAAAGAGCCTGACCACCGGCCGGCTGAGCCGCAGGGCGATGGACCTCGGGATCAGCACGCTCAAGACGTTCAAGAGCATCGCCGTGCGCCATGGGGTGACGCGCATGAGGGCCGTCGCCACGAGCGCGGTGCGCGAGGCGCAGAACGGCGGTGAGTTCATTCAGCGGATCTTCGACGAAGTCGGTCTGCGCGTGCGGGTCATCCCCGGCCGCGAGGAGGCCCGGCTCATCCACTTGGGGGTCGCGCAGGTCGAGGACCTGGATGGGGCGCCGTCGGTGCTGCTCGACATCGGCGGAGGCAGCGTCGAGATCGTCCTGGTGGCCGAAGGGCGCGCGGTCGAGCTCCACAGCCTGAAGCTGGGCGTCTCGCGCATCAGCGAGGCGTTCTTCTCTCAGGATCCGCCCCGGTCCAAAGAGGTCCGGCGGCTCGAAGAGTACCTTCGCACGGAGATGGAGCCGGCCTTGGCCCAGGCGGCGCGCCGGCGGGTGCGACGGGTCATCGGAACGTCCGGCACGGTGCTGACTCTCATCTCGATGGCCGCGCACAGGCTGGGTGTCCATCCGGGTGCCCAGATCCACGGGCTGCAGGTACCCGCCGAAGCGATCGGAAACCTCCGACGCTCACTGGTGCGAGCCGACCGGGACTCCCGCCTCGCCATGCGTGGCACGGACCCGAAGCGGGTCGATCTGATCGTGTCAGGGGCGATTCTGGCCGACGTCGTCCTGCGGCGACTCAAGGCGCCAACCATACAGGCGTGTACCTGGGCCCTTCGGGAGGGACTCCTTCAGGACTTCATCTCCCGGCACGCGAAGGGGATCGAGGAATCGGCCCGGATCGCGGACGTGCGGCGCCGCAGCGTCGTCCGCCTCATGCGGCGCTTGGGCAGCCCCCAGGCCCACAGCGAGCAGGTGGCCCGTCTGTCCCTGCGGCTCTTCGACCAGCTTCGCGGACGTCTCGGTCTCAAGGCGGAGGCCCGAGGATGGCTGGAATCGGCGGCCCTTCTTCACGACGTCGGCCACCTGATCGAGCACGAGGAGCATCACCGGCATTCCTACTACCTCATCGTCAACTCCGAGCTCTACGGTTTCCAGAGGGATGAGATCGAGGCGATCGGTCAGATCGCGCTGCACCACCATCGCAAGGGGATGCCCAAGCCCGGCGAGGCGGGAGGGGAGCCGCTTTCTCCCGAGACCTGGCGTCAGGTGAAGGCCTGCACCGCACTCCTCCGCCTGGCCGAGGGGCTCGACAGGAGCCACTACGGGGCCGTTCGCGACGTTCGCATTCGGGGGCGCGGGCACCGCGTGACCGTCGATCTGTCGACGCAGAACGAAGCGGCGCTCGAGGTGTGGGAAGCGCGGCGGCGCACCGATCTCCTCGAGAAGCTCCTCGGCGTAGAGGTCGTGCTGCGCGTGCACAAGCAGCGAGCGCGCCTCCAGAAGAAGCGCGGGTGGCCGAAAAAAAAGAGGGGACGCCGCTGACGGCGTCCCCATTTCTATCTGATATCTATTGGCTTTTCGTAGCGCGCGAGCTACTTCTTCGCGGCCTTCTTCTTACCGCCCGACTTGGCGGCCTTCTTCTTCGTTGCCATCGCTGTTCACCTCCCTCCGGAGATCGTCGCGTCGACGACCGGCATTCTCGAACCCGGTGCCGAATATAAAGGACCCCTCCGGCATGTCAAGATGGAAATGCGTCGTCAACCGCGTCGCGTCGTCGCTCGCTCTCTCAAGAACCACGACTGAGCGTTGACCGCGGGCGCCTCAGGATCGTTGGCGACGCGCGAGTACGACCCGTCGGAGTGCATCACGCGCGCCTTGGTCGTGTCGGCCAAGTAGGCGCCGAGGATTTCTTCGCGCACGACGGTGACGAGGCGCGGATCGGAGACCGGGAAGAGCACCTCGACACGGCCGTTCAGGTTTCGCGGCATCAGGTCGGCGCTGCCGAGGTAAGCCTCCTCGTCGCCACCGTTCCGGAAGAAGAAGATCCGGCTATGTTCGAGGAACCGGCCGACGATCGACACGACCCGAATATTGTCGCTCACGCCGGGAATCCCAGGGCGGAGGCCACACATGCCGCGGACGACGAGGTCGATGGTGACGCCGGCCTGGGACGCGCGGTAGAGCTGTCGGATCATCCTACGATCGACCAACGCGTTCATTTTCAAGGCGATGTGGCCGCGGCGGCCGGCTTTCTGGTGCTCGATCTCGCGCTCGATCAAGGCTTCGACCTTCTCCCGCAGGTTGATCGGCGCGACGGCGAGTTTGACGTAGTCCGTCTTCGCCGAGTACCCGGTCAGATAGTTGAACAGATCGGTGGCGTCGGCCCCGATCTCCTCGTCGCAGGTCAGAAGGCCGAGGTCGGTGTACTGCTGGGCGGTGAGGGCGCTGTAGTTCCCGGTCGACAGATGGGTGTAGCGGCGGATCCGGTCACCCTCCTTCCGGACGACCAAGGCCACCTTGGCGTGGGTCTTCAATCCCAGGAGCCCGTAAACGACGTGGACACCCTCGCTTTCCAGGGCGCGGGCCCATTCGATGTTTCGCTCCTCGTCGAATCGGGCCTTGAGCTCGACGAGCACCGCGACTTGCTTCCCTTCCTCGCGAGCCTCCAGCAGAGCCTTGACCACCGGCGAGTTCCGGCCGACCCGGTAGAGCGTCATCTTGATGGCCAGCACGTCCGGGTCGACCGCGGCCGCCCGGAGGAAGTCGAGCACCGGTCCGAACGAGTCGAAGGGGTGATGCAGGAGGATGTCCCGTTCGCGCACGGCGGCGAAGACGTCGATCTCCTTCCCTTCGAGCGCGCGGGGGACCGCGGGGAGGAAGGGTGGCTCCTTCAGGTCGGGGCGATCCACGGCGTACAGCGAACCTAGGTTGACGAGGGCCAGAGGGCCGTCGACCATCTCCGCATCGGCCCGGTCGCACTCGAGGTTGACGAGCAGGTCGTCGAGGATCCGCGCCGGCATGGCCGTCTCGACCGTCAGGCGAGTCACGAACCCGAACTGGCGCTGGTGAACGCTCTCTTCGATCGTCTCGAGCAGGTCGCCCGCCTCCAGCTCCTGAATGACCAGATCGGCGTTGCGCGTCACGCGGAAAGGGTGGACTTCGACGATCTGCGTTCCGGGGAACAACGAATCGAGATTAGCCGCGACGAGCTGCTCGAGGGCCACGAACGCAACGCCGTCGGGATCCGGAAGCCGGGGGACGGGGACGAATTGGGGTAGCGTCGCAGGCACCTTGACGCGGGCAAAGTGCTCGCGCCCCGCCGCGTCTCGAACGACGACCGCGAGATTGAGGCTGAGATTCGAGATATGCGGGAACGGCCGTGACGGGTCGACGGCGAGCGGGGTCAGGACGGGGAACACCGAGGTCTCGAAGTACTTTCCCAGCTCGATCCTCGAATCGAACGGCAGCGCGTCGTAGTCGAGAACTCGGATCCCCGCCGCCGCGAGCTGCGGGGCAAGGCGATCCCGCCACATGACCCGGGCCTCGTGCTTGATCTCGTTGGCGAGACGCCGTATCGCGACCAATTGCTCGGCAGGAGACAGGCCGTCTGGTCCAGTCTCTTGGACGCCGGCGGCCACCTGTTGCTTCAAGCCGGCGAGCCGGATCATGAAGAATTCGTCCATGTTCGAGCCGAAGATCGAAAGAAACCGAACTCGCTCGAGCAACGGGACGGACGGATCGTCCGCCTCCTCGAGAACGCGCCGCTGGAACTCGAGCAGCGCCAGCTCCCGGTTGACGTAAAGCTGCGGCGCGTCGAGATCCGCGACGAATTGCTGTGGACGATCGCCGATTTCAGCCATGGAAGACCAACAGTAAGTCTCGATTCCTCGTGTGACAAATCTGTTACGGGGTGAGAATTCTACGGCGGCGGCGTTTGCTCGCGATATCGAGGCCGAACAGGCGGATTTTTCGCTGCAGCGTCCGGACCCCGATCCCCAGCATCTCGGCGGAGTGGGTCCGGTTGCCTCCGGCCTGCTCGAGGGTCGCGCGGATCAGCTCGCGCTCCATCTCCCCGAGCGTCGAGCCAGCGGCGACGGTCGTGCGCCCCGGCGCCGAGCGCTCGCGAAGCACCGAAGGCGGGAGATCCTCCGGCTCGATCCGGTCGCCGCTCGACGACACGAGGACGCTCTCGAGGATGTTCTTCAGCTCGCGGACGTTGCCCGGCCAGTGATAGGCCTGCAGGGCCTCGAGCGCAGTAGCCGAGATCGCCTTCCTCGGCACGGCGTTGTCCCGCGCGAGCTCTTCGAGGAACGACTCGACCAGCGCGGGGATGTCCCCCCGGCGTTCCCGCAGAGGCGGTACGTGGATCGTGACGACTTTGAGGCGGTAATAGAGATCCCGGCGGAACGTTCCCCCTTCGACCATCGCCTCGAGGTCGGAGTTCGTCGCCGCGATCACGCGCACGTCGACCCGGACGTTCTGGTCTCCGCCGACGCGCATGAACTCTCTCTCCTCGAGCACGCGGAGCAGCTTCACTTGGGTCGCCAGGTCCGTCTCTCCGATCTCGTCCAGGAAGATCGTCCCGCGGTGCGCGATCTCGAACTTGCCGCGTGCACGCGCGTGGGCCCCCGTAAACGAGCCCTTTTCGTGGCCGAACAGCTCCGATTCGATGAGGTTCGCTGGGATCGCGGCGCAGTTGATCCCGAGGAACGGGAAGTCGCGGCGCGGGGAGTTGAAGTGGATGGCGCGAGCGACCAGCTCCTTGCCCGCGCCGCTCTCCCCGAAGACGAGGACGGTGGCGCGGAGCGGGGCGACACGGAGGATCCGATCGATCACCGCACGCATCGCGGGAGAGTGGCTGACGAGGCTCTTCACGCCGTAGTTTCGAGACACCTCGTGCTGGAGGAGGGCCAGGCGCGAGTCGAGGTCGTGCCGCTCCAAGAGGCGCACCAGTCGCGCGCGCAGCTCGAAGGCATCCGCCGGTCGAACGACGTAATCGTCGGCACCTTCCCGAAGCAGGCGGACCGCATCGAGGATGCGCGGGGCGTCGACGATCAAGAGAATCGGCATCGAGGGCGCCTCGCGGCGAAAAGTCTCGATGAGCCTGTCGTGCACCGCACGATCGAGATCGATCAACGCGGCGTCGTGGGGCCGGCGTTCGTTGAGCTCGAACGCCTGCCGCCCGCTGACGGCGAGTGTCGCGGTGTATCGGGAACGGGCCAAGACGCTACGGATGCGCTCCGCGTGCTCACGGTCGGGGTCGAGGACAAGTACTCGTTTTTGGTCCGGAGCCAACCCGCCCACGATACGCATTATATAGATGAGGTACTGAACCCAGCCAAGGTGGCGCAGTCAGACTCCAAATCGGCCAAACTGACCGTCGCACTAGGGCGACCGCTTGTTTTCCCTCGGAAGATCGAGGGATTCAGCCTGGTATAGCTCTTGATAGCTCTATGGATTGCCCGCGGATCGTGTCGGGGAGGGAGGCGCCGTGGCCAGCAGGAAGACGACCGCCAAAGTCGAGCCCAAACACAAAGTGATCGACTTCAGCTTCGGGACGCAGACGTACCAGATCGACCCGGACCGACAAAAGGTCTACCGGCGCTTCGTCGAAATCGAAACCGGCAGGGCCTCGACGATCTTCGCGAGCTGGCGTGCGAGTAACGCGTAGCGCGGCATCGCGTCTCGCCATCTCATTCGGAGCGGCGGTCCTCATAGCGGCCGCGCCTCGTTCCTCCTCGGACGAGATTTCCTGGGTTCGCAAGGACGGCACTCCAGGCTGGAGCACCGTCATCGCAAAGGAGGCGCATTCCGAGGGCGGCGCCTCGCGGCCGCTCGACGCGCCGGTCTGGTTCGCGAAGTTCCCCGCCGTCACGATGAAGCTCGCCCCGAGCGGTTCGTTCGAGATCGCCTCGGCGCGCGGCAAGGTCGTCCTGGTCGATTACTGGGCCTCTTGGTGCGCCCCCTGCATCCAGGAGCTTCCGCACCTCCAGAAGCTGCACGAGTCCAGAAGCGAGAAAGGCTTCGTGGCGCTCGCCGTCAATGCCGACCAGGGTCCAGACGCCGCGGCGGCGTCTGCCAAGAAGCTCGGCTTGTCGATGATGATCGGCGTCAACGACACCAAGGTCTACCGCGACCTCGGTGTGAGAACCCTGCCGACGATCTTCATCATCGACAAGGAGGGACGCACGCGAGCTCACTGGGACGGGTATCGCCCCGGGTTGGAGAACGACATCGCCGCCACGGTCGACAAGCTCCTGGCGGACGACGCCACTGGGACGACGCGGGAGGTCGCGCAGGTTCTCCAGGGACAAGGGAAGCTCGGAGTGCGCTGGTCCCGCGACCTCGCGGGCTCCGCCGACGGCGTCGTCGGAGTGTCTGCGGGGCAGGATGGCGGGCTGCGCGTCGTCGCCTCCGGCGGCGGAGAGCTCGTCTCGTTCGATCCACAAGGTGAAGTGATCGCCCGGCTCAAGGTGTCCGGCACCGCGGGACGGCTCGAGCCGTTTGGAGCGTCGGCCGACGGGTCGCGCGAGATCGTCGGCTACCGGCGTGGAGGGACATCTCTCGACGTGATCTCTTTGCGCAGCGGGGCCGAGCGGGCGGTCGGATCGCCCGCACCGGTGCTCGACGTGGCCGTCCAAGCGGAGTTTCCAGGCGATGCCCGCCGCATCGCGCTGGCGACGGTCGGCGGCGCGGCGCTCGTCGGCGCCAGCGGACAGCGGGCCGCTCCGATCGACGGCGCGGCGGGTGTGCGCTCCCTGGCGGCGCTTCCGGGTCGCGGTTTCCTGGGCCTCGACGAGCACGGCGCGATCGGCGGCCTCGACCCGTCGACGCCCGCGTGGTCTCAGACCGCGGACGGAGCGCAGGGGATGCTCGCCGCTCGGGAAGGGGGCGCGTTCGTCGGGGGAGCCGGTGTCCTCACGGCGGCGTCCGGTCGTTTTCTCGAGGGAGGCGGGCGTCAACTCGCAGTCGCGACGTACGCGGGGCACCTCGTGCTCCTCGATGAAGCCACCGGCTCGGTCATGTTCGACGCGGCGTGGAGCGAGCTGCACGATCTCGCGGCGAAGGATCTCGACGGGGACGGTCGCGACGAGCTTCTCGTCGCTTCCGGACGCTCCGTGACGGCGCTCGGAGCCGCGTCGCCCTGAGCGCCAAGGCGAGAGCCTGGAGGCGGCTGAACGCGGAGATCGTCTCCTGTACACGTTGTCCGCGACTGCGGGCACACTGCAAGAAGATCGCCGCCGTCAAGCGACGCGCGTTTCGAGAGGAGGCGTACTGGGGACTCCCGGTTCCCGGGTTCGGCGATCCTCGAGCCCGCGTCCTCCTCTGCGGCCTCGCTCCCGCCGCGCACGGCGCGAATCGCACCGGGCGCATGTTCACCGGCGACGATTCGGGAAACTGGCTGTTCGCGGCGCTCCACCGGGCGGGATTCGCGAGCCAACCCAGATCGACCGGCAAAGACGACGGGCTAACGCTCGAAGGAGCGTTCATCACCGCGTCGGCGCGCTGCGCACCCCCCGACAACAAGCCGTTGCCCGAGGAGCTCGCCTCGTGCGCGCGGTTTCTCGAGCGGGAGATCGAGCTGCTGGACCGCGTGCGTGTCGTCGTCGCGCTCGGCCAGATCGCCTGGAACACGATTCTTCGCCATGCCGCTACCGTGGATGCGTCGTCGGTGCCAGCCCCTCGTCCGCGATTCGCCCACGGCGCCGAGTGCCGCGTCCGGATAAGGCGCGGCGATTCCGGCATCATTCTATTGGGCAGTTACCACCCGAGCCGGCAGAACACCAACACGGGCCGGCTCACACGCCCCATGCTCGATTCTGTCCTCCACCGCGCCCGTCATCTTGTTGGGGAAGCGTCCGCTATTCCAACCCCATAACGGCGAACACGGTGGCGGAGTCCGAGAGGTCAGGGAGCAAAGCGTCCGGACCGGCCGCAACCAGGTGCTCGCGGGAAGCGAACCCGGATTCCACGGCGATCGAACGGAAGCCGTTGGCGCGGGCGCAGGCGACGTCGAGCTCGGTGTCGCCGATGATCATCACCCGGTCGGCCGGAAAGCTGAAGCCCGCCCGGTGGGAGAGCTTCCGATGAGCGATGCGCGCGATCTCCGTGCGCTCCGGGTGGTCCGACGAGAATCCGCCGTCGACGAAATAGCGGTTCAGGCCGAAGGCCTCGAGCTTGGCTCGGGCACCTTCCTCGATGTTCCCGGTGATCAGGCCGAGCATGACGTCAGGGCGGGAGGAGAGGCGATCGAGAAGCGCGCGAACTCCCGGAAGCACGCGTCGGCGGGGGTTGGGGACAGCCAGCGCTCTCTTGAGCTCGTCGAGGTATGCCGTTTGAAGTTCCGCGTACCGCGCCTCCACGTCGCCGTCCGGAATGCCTGCGACGCGCGCGATCTCGGCGATGATCGCCGGATCGGTTTTTCCGCCGAACCGGACGCTCGCAGCGGCCGCAGCGACGTCCTCGAGCCCGAAGACGATGCGAAACGAGGCCTCGAGCCCCGCACGGCCAGCTCCCGCCGTGTCCACGAGCGTTCCGTCGACGTCGAAGAGGGCGAGCGTGGGGCGCATCAGCCCCCGCCGTGCGCCGCGTAGTAGTCGACGATGTGCCGCCAGGTCTCCTCCGCGGTCTCCGCGTAGCGGAACAGCCGCACGTCCTCGGGGGCGATCAGTCCTTCGCCGACGAGATACGGAATGTTGAGGAGCCTCTCCCAGAAGGCGCGCGCGACGAGGACGACCGGCAGATGCTCCATCTTGCGCGTCTGGACGAGCGTCAGCGCCTCGAACAGCTCGTCGAGCGTTCCGAGCCCGCCGGGAAAGGCGACGAGCGCCTTCGCGCGCAGCATGAAGTGCATCTTCCGGATCGCGAAATAGTGGAAGTTGAACCCGAGACCGGGTGTGATGTACGGATTCGGCTGCTGCTCTTCCGGAAGCACGATGTTGAGCCCGAGCGACTGGGCTCCGATGTCGTGGGCGCCGCGGTTGGCCGCTTCCATGATCCCCGGCCCGCCTCCCGTCACCACGACGTAGTCCCGCCGCCCATCGGTCTGACTTGCGGAGGAGACGATGCGCCCGAACTCGCGCGCGACGTCGTAGTACGCGGCGTTCGCGGTCATGCGCTCCGCGACGCGGAGCTCGCGCTCTGCCGCCGGGTCCCCCGGACGCTCGTCCCGGCGTTGTCTCGCCGCCGCGAGCGCGACCCTGGCCACACGCGGCTCGCGAATGCGTGCGCTGCCGAAGACGACGATGGTCGAACGAATGCCGACCTCGCGCTGCAGCATCTCGGGCTTCATCAGCTCCAGCATGAGGCGGACCGGACGTAGCTCGTCCCGCTTGAGGAACTCGAGGTCCTCGAACGCCTTGATGTAGCTGCGATCGAGCTTGTCGGTCACGGCTCACTCCGACCGAGCGCCAGCGCGGCGAGCACGACGCAGAAATAAATCACGCTGACGAGCGCGTTGGCGTTCAGGAACGCGGCGCCGAGCTTGGACAGGTCGTCCGTACGGACGAGGGAGTGCTCGTAAACGAGCACGCCGGCGACGACTGCAATGCCGATCCCATAGGCAGGATGGAGCGACGCGGCGATTCCCACGCCCAACATCGCCCCGAGCGCCGCTGCGTGAAAGGCCCTCGCCAGCATCAGCGCCCGCGGTATGCCGAAGCGCGCGGGGATCGAGTGTAGGCCGTCGCGCCGATCGAACGCGGCGTCCTGGCAGGCGTAGATCGTGTCGAATCCCGCGACCCAGCAGCAGACGGCCGCCGCGAGCCACAGCGGAGGGGGCGCGAACCGGCCCGCGATCGCGAGCCAGCCACCGACGGGTGCCATCGCGAGCGAGGCTCCGAGCACGACGTGCGACATCCAGGTGAATCGCTTGGTGAACGAGTAGAAGAAAACGGTCGCGAGCGCCAACGGCGCGAGGGCCCCGCACAGCACGTTGAGCTGGAACGACGCGACCACGAACACGCCCGAGAGCACGGCCGTAAACGCCCACACCGCGGCACGCGAGAGGGCGCCGCGCGGAAGCTCACGACCGGCCGTCCGCGGGTTCCGCGCGTCGATCGCATGATCGGCCAGCCGGTTGAATCCCATGGCGGCGTTCCGCGCGCTCCCCATCGCGACGACGATCCAGAGAACCTGCCGCCACGAGATGCCGTACCGCGCGGCGGCGAGGGCGGCGCCGCTCAGCGCGAACGGAAGCGCGAACACGCTGTGAGAAAGCTTGACCATCCGTCCCCAGGTCCGGACGGTCCGGAAGAGTCCCGGCCGCGCGCTCACCGCGTCGCCGGCTCCCACGTCGCCTGCTGCAAAGGAGCGACCGTCTCCGACGACCACGTCACCGCCTCCAAAGGATCGTCGTTCGGATCGTTCAAGCCGACGACGGCGAGCGAAGCGATCTTCCCGGGCTCGATGGTTCCGAGATCCCGTTCGAGACCGAGCGCCCGCGCGCCGTTCAGCGTGGCGATTCGCAGAGCTGCGGCGGGAGAAAGCCCGGGATGGTCCTGCCGCAAGTGCGCGACCTCTGTGAAGACATCGACGTCCGGCGCCGTCGCCTGCGAATCGGTGCCGAGCGCGACCGGAATGCCGGAGGCGAGCAGCTTCGGCACCGGCGCTTTGCCGACGCCCAGCCGCTGATTGCTTCGGGGGCAGGTCACCACCGTCACGCCACGCGCCTGCAGCCGCGAGAGATCCTGATGGTCAATGTGGATGCAGTGAACCGCGAGCGTTCTCGGCGTGAGGACCCCGAGGCGGTCGAGATACTCGATCGGAGTCAGTCCCGGCGCCTTCCAGCCGTCCTCCCATGCGTCGCGCTCGATCAGGAAGTCCTTGAACGGTCCGGTCCCGTCGCGGAGGAGCTGGATCTCCGCCTCACTCTCCGCGACATGAATCGAGAGCACCTCGCCCGAAGCGACGGCGCGCCCGCCGAGGGCCCGAAGCAACGGATGAGACGTCGTGTGGGGTGCGTGCGGGGTGAGCACCGTCGTGAGCCGCTCTTTCGCCGCCCGCACGTCGGGATGGGCATCGATCGCCTCGAGCCGCTCCGCCGCGGCGGCGAGGATCGATTCGGCGTTTGCGGAGCGGAATCCGAACAGCTCGTGGAACGCGATGCCGCGAAGCCCGGAACGAGCGAGGATCGGCGCCGCCCACGTTTCGTTGGCGACGTCGCCGACCGCGACGGTTCCGCGCCCGACCATCGTCTCCGCGGCTTTTTCGGCGGCCCGCGCCGCCGCGGGGCCGTCGAACTGCGACCGTCGCGCGACAAAATCCCGGACCCACGTCATGAACGTACCCCCCGCGGGGGGCTCTCCGTTCATGTAGGACAGTTCGAGGTGAGTGTGGGCGTTGACGAGCCCGGGCACGATCACCGCGTCCCCGAGGTCGCGCACCTCCGCGCCCGCGTGGGACTTGACGACGTCTTTCCGCCGCCCCACGGCGACGATCCTCTCGCCGTCGACCACGACCGCTCCGTTCTGGATCGGGCTCGAGGCGACGGGAAGGAGATGTTTGGCCGCATACACGATCATTCGCATGTCGATTATACGCGCCGGTCCCGGAGAAAGTGCGCGTGCTAGACTCGCTCGAGACGGTGCGCGAAGGAGATCGAACGGTGACCGGACGACAGGGCGTGCGCTTGTTTCTCGTCGTGCTCGTCGCCCTGGCCGCCTCCGCCGCGCGGGCCGATACCGGGACCGAGGTCTACAAGCTCATCGGCGTGAAACCCAAGGACGTGATGAACAGCTCCATCGCCACGGCGCGCGTCGTCCCGGGCGAGGCGAAACAGGTCGTCTCGGTCGTGACGTACCTGACGGGCAAGAAGGGCGAGGCCGATGCGTTGGGGGTTCGGCTCGACGTCTTCCGCACGGAGGGTGAGCAGCTCGTCCCCCTGTTCACGCGCGATGCGACGAAGGAAAACGGTGGGTACGTCGGACGCGGCGAGGTCGCGATCCTCGATCTCGACGGCGACGGCGTCAGCGAGATCGGCCTGTACTACGACAATCTGAAGAACAACCTCATCCAGGATCGGAAGCTCGAGATCATCACCTACGACGAGAATGCGTTCCACGTCGCGTGGACGGGCTCCGTCAGCTACGACGCGACGAAAGCAGTGCGCGACGTGCCGCAGGACCGGCGCGATCGCTACCTGCGCAAGCTCGACCTCGTCAACACGCGGCGAACGAAAGGGATCACGCTGTTCATGACGAAGACCGTGATTGCGATTGCGGGCGAGCGGCTCCCCCACCCGAAAGAGGTTCAGGAGACGTATCCGCTCAAGCCCCAGGAGCCTTAGGGCCGCCCTTTCTTCGCGCCGCCGCCTCCTCGAAGAGCTGGGCCACCACGTCGAGCTTGAGGTCCTCGATCCGCTTGAAACGGATGCTCGACGTCCCGACCTCGACATCGCCCAGCGTCCGCTTCCGCTTCGCCACGAGGTCGGCCTCGGCGACGTAGATCTCCATCACGCGCGGTCGGGAGGCGAGCGCGAAGAGCGGCCCGTGCCACTCCCAGGTGGGTAGGCCGTATTTCATCGTGGGCTTGGCCGCCGGGGCCGCCTTCTCCATCATGGTGCGAAGCGTCGAGAACGCCTTCCGGCGATCGTCGGGCAGCTCCTCGATGTACGCCGTCACCGTTCCCGCGTTCACTCTCATCGCGATCCCTAGTACGTCGGCCACACGCCCGGTGTTGCCAGCTCGATCGAGTGCCCTTCCGGATCGCGGAAGTAGATGCTGCGGCCGCCGCGCGTCCACCGGACCCGGCTCTCGACGGTGACCCCCGCCGAGGTGAGGCGCGCCTCCCACGCATCGAGCTCGCTCTCGTCGACGGCGAACGCCAAATGCGTTGGACCGCTGCCGTCGTGCGGCGGGATGTTCCCGTCGGGGAAAGCTATGCCCTTCCGCGACGCGCCTCTCGCGAACAGCAGAAGCACGGTCTTGCCCGAAGCATCGAGGGCGACGAGGCGGTCGTCGCCCGAGTGCTGCGCCAAGCCGAGAACCTCGCGATAGAATTTCGCGGTCCCTGCGAGGTCGTCGCAGTAGAGAGCCGCCTCGAGCAGATGCCGGATCATGGCCCGTGGGACTTCCCGAGAAGCTCGCGAGCCGCGCCGGCGAGAGCGTCCACGCCCGTCATGATGGTCGGCTCGGCGTCGGGAGCGAAGACCGACGAGTGGAGGCTCGGCAGGATCGTCCCGTCGCGCGAGGCCTGGTCCAGTGTCTCGGGCTTCACCGCTCCCACCCACATCATCAAGATTGGCACCCCGGCCTCCGCGTAGCGGGAGAAATCTTCGGCCCCCATGACGGGGATCGCCTCGGTGACGCGGTCCGCGCCCAGGCTCTTCTTGAGAGCGGTCTCGACGCGGGCGGCGAGGGCGGCGTCGTTGACGGTCACCGGCGTCCGATCGCTCAGCGTGACGTCCGGCGGGGCAGGGGCGTGGGCCGCCTCGCACTCGGCCTTCGCGATGCGTTCGATCCCACTGAGCAGACGATCGCGCACTTCTGCCTTGTAGGCGCGCACGGTGAGCTGGAGGCGAACGTCATCCGGAATGATGTTGTGCTTCGTGCCGCCGTGGATCGAGCCGACGGAAACCACCGCCGGGTCGAACGGGTCGTTCTCGCGCGAGACGAGCGTCTGAAGGCTGACCACGATCTTCGCCGCGATGAGGATCGGGTCAACCGTCCTATGGGGGCGCGCCCCGTGTCCGCCTTTCCCGTGGACGACGATCGTCACCGAGTCCGCGCTCGCCTGCAGGGGGCCCGCCTTGATGCCGACTTTTCCCGACGCCAGGGCGTCGTTGTCGTGAACCGCGATCGCGAAGTCCGGCTTCGGGAATCGCGTGAAGAGGCCGTCGTCGAGCATCGCCGAGGCTCCGGCGCCGATCTCTTCCGCCGGCTGGCCGATCATCATCAAGGTGCCCTGCCAGCTCTTCCGTTCGTGCGCGAGGGTCGTCGCGGCGCCGAGCCACGCGGTCATGTGCACGTCGTGGCCGCAGGCGTGCATGACGGGGACCGTCTCGCCCGCTGCGTTTTTGGCCGTCACGCTGCTCGCGTAGGGAAGCCCCGTCTTCTCGGCAACCGGCAGAGCATCGAGCTCGGTGCGGATCATCACCGTGGGCCCGGCGCCGTTCTTGAGGAGCCCCACGACGCCGGTCTTGCCGACGCCGGTCGTCACTTCGAATCCGAGCGTCCTGAGCCGCTCCGCCATCTTCGCCGCCGTCGCCGTCTCCTGGAACGAGAGCTCGGGGTGCGCGTGAAGATCCTCGTAGATCGGCTCCAAGGTCGGCCACAGCGATTCGGCGGCCGCGGGAGCGGCGTGGAAGACCAGGAACGCGGCCAGACAAGCGGTTCGGCGCATGGAAGCCCTCCGGCGATCGGGGCAGCATACCGCCGCCGGGAACTTATACTGCGGAGTTCATGCGGGAAGGCACGCGAGAACGGACGACGCCGGCGCCGGATTGGCTGGGGCGCTACGGCGCATGGCTTGCGGTGCTCGCGGCCCTCGCGTTCGTGGCCTACGTCCGGCTCCGCCTGGCCGATGTCCCGTTGGAACGAGACGAAGGGGAGTACGCCTACGCGGGGCGACTGATCCTCCAGGGCGTCCCCCCGTACGGGCTCGTCTACAACATGAAATTCCCCGGGACCTACTACGCGTACGCCGTGATCCTGGCGATCTTCGGCCGCACGCCCTGGGGGATCCACGTCGGCCTGCTGCTGGTCAACGCCGCGACCGCGATTCTGGTGTTCGCGCTGGGCCGGCGGCTGCTCGGGATCTTTGCCGGCGCCGTCTCCGCGGTGACCTTCGCGTTTCTGTCCGTCGACCGATGGCCCTTGGGCGTGTTCGCGCACGCGACGCACTTCGTCGCACTCATGGCGATGGCCGGCGTGCTGCTTCTCCTCGACGGGCTCGATCGCCAGCGGCTGCGGGATTTCTTCGCGTGCGGCACCTTGTTGGGGTTGGCGGTGGTGATGAAGCAGCATGCGATCTTCTACCTGCCGCTCGCGGCCGTGCTGGCGTTCGCGGACGAGGGGACGACCGACCGGCGCGCGCTGGTTGCGTCGTCGAGGCGGATCGGCGCAATCGCGCTGGGCGCCGCGCTCCCCGCGGGGATCCTGTTCGCCGCGCTCCTGGCGCAGGGCGTGTTCGGGACGTTCTGGTTCTGGACGGTCCGCTACGCTCGCACCTATGTCACGCAGATGCCGCTGTCTTCGGCGCTCTCGACGCTCGGTCAAGCGTCGCTCGGGGTCACGCAGGCGAACCGCGCTCTCTGGATCTTGGCCGGGCTCGGAGTGCCCGCGCTCTGGCTACTGCCGTGGAGCCGCCGGGCGAGGCTGCTCGTCACCGGCTTGCTCGTCGCGTGCTTTCTCGCGATGAGCCCCGGCTTCTACTACCGCCAGCACTACTTCATCGTTCTCCTGCCGGCGGCCGCACTCCTCGTCGGAATCGCCGTCGAGTCGCTGCGGCAATTGCTCGCGCCGGTCGCGCCGCGCGCGGCAGGACCGCTCGCGGCGGCAGTCCTCCTGGGCGCGATCGGGCTCTACGTGGGGAAAGAGGCTGACTATCTGTTCTCGATGAGCACGCGCACGCTCAGCCGGACGATGTACGAGGCGAACCCGTTCATCGAGGCGGTCGTGATCGGCAAGTACCTCCGGGAGCGGACCGACGCGAACGACCGAATCGCGATCTTCGGGTCCGAGCCGGAGATCTACTTCTACGCCGACCGCAAGGCGGCGACCGGGTACATCTACACCTACCCACTGATGGAGCCGCAGCCGTTCGCCGCCCAGATGCAGACCGAGATGATGCGCGAGATCGACACGGCCCATCCTCGCTACCTGGTCTTCTCGTTCGTCACCAGCTCATGGCTGAGGAAGCCGGAGTCGGCCGACGCGATACTCGATTGGGCGCAACGCTACGCGAAGCAGTGCTACGACCCGGTCGGCGTCATGGAGATCGTCTCCGACGAGCAGACGAACATCGTCTGGGGCGAGGACGCGAGGAATTACCGGGCCGCGTCGGGTGACTTGATCTACACGTTTCTGCGGAAGAGCAACGCTCCCTGCACCGTGAGTCCGTGAAGGACGCTCACTCCGCCTCGTGCAGCCCCGGCCAGTTCTTGTCGGCGCGAGCGATCCGGCCCGGGATGTCCTTCTCCCACGTTCGCTGGATCTTCACGTCGTAGTTCAGGTAGAGCTTACCTTCGACGATCTTGTAGGTCAGGGGATCGACGTCGGCGGTCCTGTTCTCGCTGACGGCGTACGCGCAGTACCCGCCGTACTGCGGCGTGAACTTGGCCTGATCCTGAGCGAATTTCTTCCGATTCTCCGCGGAGACGAACCGCCACGTCGCGCCGTGCGCGCTGTACGAGAAGGAATCGCGTCCTGGCGACGGCCCGTCCGCCTCGAAGTAGCTGACCGGATCGTAGCCGTGGAGCGCGACCCCTTTCTTGTCGACGTTGATCGGCGGCACCTTCTGCGCCGCGACGGGCGAGTGGATCGCGGCGCCCATGATCGAAGCCGTCGTGATGACCACGAGCAGCCGATTCCCACGCATGCACGGCTCCTAACGGGGGAGTGTCCCCTATTCGTACCTCAAGGCATCGATCGGGTCGAGAGCGGCGGCCTTTCGCGCCGGGTAGAAGCCGAAGAAGATGCCGATCAGGGCTGAGAAGCCGAAGGCGACGGCGATCGCGCTGGTGTCGACCGAAACCGGCCAGCCGGCGAATTTCGCGATGATCCGGGACACGCCGATGCCGATCGCGACCCCGAAACCACCGCCGACGACCGACAGGGTCACCGCCTCGAGCAGGAACTGAAGGAGCACATGCCGGGATTTCGCGCCGATCGCCATGCGGATCCCGATCTCGCGCGTCCGCTCGGTCACCGAGACGAGCATGATGTTCATGATCCCGATTCCCCCGACGACGAGGGAGACGACGGCGATCGAGGCGAGCAGGACGGAGAGCGTGCGCGTGGTCTCGCTCGCGGTCGCGGCGATCTCCTCCTGCGAGCGCATCATGAAATCGTCATCCTGGCCGGGACCCAGGCGGTGCCGCTGCCGCAGGAGCGCCTTGATCTCCGTCATCGCCTCGGAGATCGCCTCGGGGGATTTCGCGGAAGCCTGGATGACGTTCAGCCGGTTGATGCCCGAGAGCCGCTTCATCGCCGTCGTGTACGGAATGACGATTTGGTCGTCCTGATCGTTCCCCATCGTGCTACCGCCTTTCTTCTCGAGCACGCCCAGGACCTTGAACGGGACGTTCTTGACGCGTATCACGGCGCCAATCGGGTCAGAGTCGGGGAAGAGATTCTCCTTGACCGAGTTTCCCAGGATCGCGACCTTCGCCGCCGACTTCACCTCCGCATCCGAGAAGAAAGAGCCGGTCGCGAGATTCCATGACCGTATGAAGGGCCAATCGACGTCCGCCCCGAAGATTTCCGTGGACCAGTTGTTTTCGCCCGCGACGACCGACCCGCCTGTCCTTGCGCCGGCGGAAACATAGGCCACCGAGGGACACTCGGACTTGATCGCGTGCGCGTCGTCTTCGGTCAGCGAAGACTGCGCGGAAAAGATCCGCGCTCCGCCGGCGGTCACCGCGCCCGGGAAGATCATGATGTAGTTCGCGCCGAGCGAATTGATGTTCGACTGGATCGACACGGCGGCGCCGTTCCCGATGCCGTCTGTGACGATGACGCACCCGACCCCGATGACGATGCCGAGCATCGTCAACGCGGAGCGCATCTTGTTCCGCGCGATCGACCGCAGGCCGACCTTCACGATGTTCACGGTTCGTAGGACGATGCTCCTCATGGCTTCGCTCCGCTGCGGGCGGCGGCCCTGTTCGCTCGCGCCTGCTGGATCTTCTCGTCCGTGACGATCTTCCCGTCGCGCAGGATGATGGTCCGCTTCGCGAACCGCGCGATGTCGGCTTCGTGCGTGATCAGAAGCACCGTCTCGCCCTGGTCGTTCAGCTCCTGGAAGATGGCCAGCACCTCTTCCGACGTTTTCGTATCGAGATTTCCAGTTGGCTCGTCGGCCAGGATGATCGGGGGGCCGGTGATCAGCGCGCGCGCGATCGCGACGCGCTGCTGCTGGCCGCCGGAGAGCTGCGACGGCGTCGACCTCTCACGCCCGGCGAGGCCGACGCGCCGGAGCGCATCGCGCGCGCGCGCGAGCCGGTCGCCCGAGCCGACGCCGTTGTCCGAGTAGAGCAGGGGCAGCTCGACGTTCTCGATCGCCGTCGTCCTCGGAAGAAGATTGAAGCTCTGGAAAACGAATCCGATCTTGGCGTTCCGGATTTCCGCGCGCGCGTTCCCGTCGAGGCGCGAGACATCGGCGCCGTCGAGGATGTAGGTGCCGGAGGTTGGCCGGTCGAGACAGCCGAGCAGATTCATGAGCGTCGATTTCCCCGACCCCGATGGTCCCATGATCGCGACGAACTCGCCCTTGTCGACGGAGAGCGAGACGCCGTCCAAGGCCCGGATCTCCACCTCGCCCAGCGAGTAGACCTTCACGAGGTCGCGGATCTCGATCAAGGCCGGCGGCCCCCGCCTCCGCCCGGGCCACGCGGACCACCCATGCCCGGCGGCAGCGCTCCCTGCTGATCGACCTTGGCGGTCGCAAAGCCGATCGCGATCTTGTCGCCGACGTTGAGCTCGCCCTCCGTGATCGCGGTGAAGCGGCCGTCGGAGATGCCGGTCTTGACGTTGACCGCCTTCAGCTGGCCGTCGGCCCCGACGATGTAGACGGTTTGCTGGCGCCGCGCGCCGCGCTGCGCTCCGGAGAGCGCGCGGGCCGCCCCCGCCGCCCCGCGG
>CAZEII010000028.1:0-27373 GCA_964511835.1 uncultured Acidobacteriota bacterium
CCGCCGGCTAGGGGACCCGCTGCGCGCTCAAGTCCTTGATGTCTCGGACGACGCCTCCGCGGACGACGTACGCGATCTTCCTGAAATTCGCGGCATCGGCGGAAGGATCGGCCGAAAGGATGACGAGATCGGCGTCCTTCCCTTTCTCGACCGTTCCGATCTGCTTGTCGAGCCCCATCGCCCTGGAGGCCGTGGCGGTCGAGGCGACGATCACCTGCATCGGCGTCATCCCCGAGGCTTGCATCGCGTCCATCTCCGCGTAGATCGCCGGGCCGTGGAGGGTGAGCGGATTGCCGGCGTCGGTTCCGGTCGCGATCGGAATTCCGCTCGTGACGAGGGTCTTCAAGTTGGCCCGCGTGACGGTCGTGAAGTGCTTCGCGCGCTCCTCGCGAGCCGCCATGCGGTCCTTGTCGACCAGCGCGGGATCGACGGTCGCGGTCTCGGCGACCTTGGCGAGCGTCGACGCGTCGATGCAGTGGTTGGGATCGTCGACGTCCGGCGCTTTGCGGTCGACGACGCCGTGATACATGCGGACGTAGCCGTCGAGCACGGTCAGCGTCGGGATGACGATCGTGCCGTTCTTCTTGGCGAGATCGATGAACTCCTGGTCGACCGGGACGTCCTCGACGCTGTGGACGAGAACGTTGGCGCCGGCCCGGAGCGCCGCCTTCGCTTCGGCGAGGCCGGTGGCATGGACGATGAGCGGGAGGCCGGCCTTTCGGGCTTCGTCGCCCGCGGCGGCTACGTTGGCCGCGTTTTTCTCGACGGTGAGATCCGGCGGCCGCACGATGTACCAGACCTTGACCGCTTTCGAGCCCAAACCGGCGAGATAGCGGACCTCTCGCCGCGCGGCCTCCTCGGAGTCGAGCAGCATGAACTGCCGCTCCGCCGGCAGGTTCAGCCAGTGATCGAGCGTCGACAGCAGGGGACCGGCGGCGACCACGTGGGGGAGCCGCGTGTCGCCCTCGAATCGGTCGTGGAGGCGGAGCGTCCACGCGTAGCCGCCGACGTCCCAGACCGCGGTGACGCCCGAGCAAACGTAAGAGCGGCCGAATCGCTCCGGCTTGGCCTTCAGCTCCGCCTCGGTCGCCTCGTACGGGTGCTCGGCGCGGAGGTCGAGCGAGTCGGGGCGGCCGTCGGCCCAGCCGGTCTGCGAGAAGTGGACGTGCGTGTCGATCAACCCGGGGGTGATCCACATCCCGCGGACGTCGGTGACGTCGATCCCTTCGGGCACTTGGCACAGGCCGGCGCAGTCGATCTTGCCGTCGCGTGTGACGACGGTGGCGTTCGCGACCGGCGCGCCGCCCAGGCCGTCGATCAGCGTCGCGCCGACGAGAGCCCGCGGCGGCGCGGGGACCCCGGGAGCCGCGTCGATCGCGCCGGTGACCGCGATCCTCCAGCCGTCTTTCGTTTCGACGAACAAGCGCTCGGAGATCCCCTGATGCTCGTCGTCGCCGAAGCGAACCCGGTAGCGGTACGTGCCGTAGACGACGCCGGGCTTCACCCGGACGAGATGGATGTCGTTGGCTTCGATCAGGTCGGGCCACTTGTCGCCCACTTGCTTTCCGAAATCGTCGAACCCCGTCGTGAATCCCTCGGGCCCGCCGCGAGCGAGGTGGGAGTCGTGCAGGTAGCAGGAGAGGTACCGCGTCTTGTCGCGGGCGCGGATGGCGTCGATGTTCGCGAGGAACACGGCACGCGCGGCCTTGAGGTCGCCCGCCTCGTCGGCGTAGAGCGTCGGGCCTGCGAGGAAGAGCACGAGTAAGACGATGACGAGCGGTCGCATGGGTCCCCTCCTCGAGCGTGAGACGGAGAGCTTAGCTTGCTTGACCCTCCATCCGGCAGCGGCCTAGGATCACCGCTCTTTATGAATTGTCCCGCCTGCGGACGCCCCAACCCCCCCGACGCCGCACGGTGCACAGCCTGCGGCGCCGCCCTGACGACGATCGTCGAGCAGCGGACGGACATGCTCACCGGGGGCAGCCGCGGGGCGCAAGGGGCTGGGCTCTCGATCGGCGCGCTCCTCGGAACCCGATACGAGATCCAGGCCCTCCTGGGAGAGGGCGGTATGGGGGCCGTCTACAAGGCTCACGACCGCGAGCTCGACCGCACCGTCGCCATCAAGGTGATCCGCCCCGAGATGGCCAGCCGCCCCGAGGTGCTCGAGCGGTTCAAGCGCGAGATCCTCCTCGCCAGCAAGGTCACGCACAAGAACGTTCTCCGCATCCACGATTTTGGCGAAGCCGGCGAGCTCAAGTTCATCTCGATGAACTACGTCGAGGGATCGAGCCTGAACGCCCTCCTCGAGCGCGAGGGACCGCTGCCGCTCGATCGGGCGATGCCGCTGGTCCGGCAGATGGCGGAGGCGCTCGCCGCCGCTCACGACGCCGGGATCGTCCATCGAGATCTCAAGCCGCAGAACATCCTGATCGACCGCGACGGAAACGCCTACATCGCGGATTTCGGGATCTCGCGGTCGATGGAGACGGGAGGGACGATCACCGAGGTGGGCGCGCTGCTCGGCACCGTGGCGTACATGTCCCCGGAGCAGGCGCGCGGCGAGCGCCCGGACCACCGCGGCGACATCTATTCCTTCGGCGTCATCTTGTTCCAGATGCTCACCGGAACGATCCCCTTCACCGGCGGCGACGCGCTCTCGGTCCTGATGAAGCGCGTCCACGAGGAGCCGCCCTCGGTGAAGCGCGTCCGGCCTCAAGTGCCGGGCTGGATGTCCGAGATCGTCGCGCGGGCGCTGCGGCGCGATCCCGCCGACCGCTACCAAAGCGTCGGCGAGCTGCTCTCCGATCTCGAGCGCCGGCACGCGTCGGCGTCGTGGCGGCGCATCCGTCGCCGGGTGCTGCTTCCGGCCGCGGCGTTGCTCGCGGTCGTCGCCGTCGGCGTGTGGGCGGTCCGCTCGTGGAAGCCGCGGATCGCCGCCTCCGCGGGGCCCAAGACCTCCCTCGCCGTCCTCCCATTCCAGAACGCCACCGGAGATTCGCGGTACGACTGGGCCCGCGACGGGCTCCCCAGCCTTCTTCGGGACGGCCTGGTGCAGGCCAAGGACCTCCATCTGTTCGGTGAAGACCGGGTGCAGGAGGTCGTCGAGAGCCTGCGGGCGCCCGAAGGGGAGGAGGCTCGGCCCGCCAACATGAGGCGGATCGCAACGCTGATCGGGGCCGACAACGTCCTCGCGGGGAAAATCCTGAAGATCGCGGACCGGCTCCGTATCGAGGCCACGATCCAGCGGGCGGGATCGCAGGACACCTCGGGCCCTCCGCTCACCGTGGACGGAAGCGGGGACGCCGCGATCCAAACGATGCTGAGCGATCTGACCCCTCGCGTCCTCGACGCGCTCGGTGTCTCTCGCGGATGGCTCGATCGCGCGCGCGGCGCCGCCAAGCCCATGACCCGCTCCGCGGAGGCGCTCGCCTTGCACGGGCAGGGTCTCGCGCTCGTCCATGCCGGAAAGTATCTCGACGCCAGCAAGAAGCTCGAAGAGGCCGTCCAGAAGGACTCGAGCTTCTTCGTCGCGCGGGCCCTGCTGGCAGAGACCTATCAGACGCTCGGCTACGCGGAGAAGGCGACGAGCGAGGCCAAGAAGGCCGCCGAGGGTCTCGGGACGGCGTCGCCTTACGAGGCCGCGCGCATCCAGGCGACCGTCGCGCTGATCGACGGCGACCTCAAGGCGGCCGAGAAAGCCTACACGAGCCTCTGCGAGATCACGCCGAGCGATCCGGGCGCCTTCTTTCAGCTCGCGAGCGTGAGAGAGCAGGGCGGCGACTTGAACGGCGCGGTCGAGCCGTATCGCAAGGTCGTTGCGCTCGATCCGAAGTACGCGAGCGCCCACGTCGCCCTCGGCCGCGTGCTGTTCTTTCTCGGCAATCAGGACGACGCGGCCAAGGAGCTGAACGCCGCCCTCGCTCTCTACGAGGAGACCGGCAGCGACGAGGGAAAGGCGAACGTCCTGAACGGCCTCGGCAACGTCTACCTCGAGAAGGCCCAGTACGGCGAAGCCCTCTCACGCTTCCGGCAGTCGCTCGAGATCCGGCAGCGGATCGGCGACCGCAAGGGGATGCACAAGTGCCTGACGAACATCGCCCTCGTCCACGCGCGCCAGGGGGAGTTCGACGAATCGATCAAGGCGGTGCAGCAGGCCGTCGACATCGCCCGCGACATGAAGGACCGCGTCGGCCTGGCCAACACGCTGTCGGAGCTGGGCGACGACTACCAGAGCGCCGCGCAGCCCGAGAACGCCATGAAGGCCTACCAGGAGAGCCTCAAGATCTTCCGGGAAAAAGGGGTCACGGATCCTCCGGGGGAGGCGCGCGCGCTGGCGAACCTCGGCAACGCGAACACGCTGCTCGGGCGATCGGTCGAGGCGCTCTACTCCCTCAAAGACGCTCTCGCCAAGCGGCGCGAGATCGGCGACAAGGCGGAGATCGTCCGGTCGCTTTCCGACATCGGCGACAACGAGCGGCTGCAAGGGGGGTACGAAGAGGCCCTCAAGTACTACACGGAAGGGCTCACGCTGGCGCGTGCGATTCCCGCTCCGACCTACGTCATGGTCTTCCTCGGCAGCCTCTCCAACGTCCACGAGGACCAGGGAGACTTCGGGGCCGCGCTCTCCCTGATCGCGGAGGCCGAGAAGCTGGCGCGCGACGGGAAGGACGAATGGACGCTCTCGAGCTTCATGACGTTCCTGGGCAGCGTCCGGCGGCGGCTGGGAGACTACTCCGGCGCGAAATCGGCGTTGGACGAGGCGATGGTGCTCGCCAAGAAGACTCACAACACGCGGGTCGAGGCGGAGGTCTTCACGCAGGCCGCCGCTCTCGCTCTCGGGCAGGGGGTGCGCGACGGCGCGGGGAACGCGGCGAAAGCGGGTCTCGCGATCGCCAAGCGCGTCGGCGAGCCCTGGATGGTGCTGCGCGTGCGCCTCGCTCAGGATGAAGCCGCCCGGTCGGTGCAGGATCTCGAGCTGGTCGTGAGAGAGGCGGAAGCGGCCGGTCTCGTGCCCGTGGTCGGCGCGGCGCATCTCGCGCTCGCGCGCGTCCATCTCCTGGAAGGGCGGGGCCGGGATGCGCTTCGGGAGGCCGATCTCGCGGTCACGACCGCGACCGGGCTCGGCCAGCGGGATGCCCTCTTCCAGGCCCACGGCATCGCGGGGCGCGCGCTCGCGCAGGACGGGGATCGCGCGAAGGCCGCCGAGCGCTTCGTCGCTGCATTGGCACCGCTCGAAGAGATCCGGCGAGGGTTGCGCGACGAACCCTTACAATTCTTTCTCGGCCGTCCAGAGACCACCGAATTCGGCAAGAACGCAGGAGAGATCCTCGTGGTGATGCACCGAGCGGACGACGCGGCGAGGCTTCAAGGGTTGCTCAAGCCGTAGCTCTCGCTCCGCCGTCGGCATTTCCCCTTGACAGCGTGGGAAGCACAGTCGTACGTAAGCCCCAACAGGACGGTGCGGGCCGCCGCGCCTCCGGGGGAGGGGTGAGTCATGAACAGCCCAAGGCGACACGCGACGCTTGGCGCGATCGGAATCGCGGTTCTCGGCGCCGTCGTTGCCGCGTCGAGCGCGAGAGCGATGGTTTGCACGACGGCTCCCGTCTGCACCGCGAAGCCGGGCAGCCTAGTGTGCAGCAACGATTCGACCAAGCAGTGCTTCGTCAATGCCGATTGCCCGGGGGGTACCTGCATCAGCAGCGTCCTCGGCATTGCGGGCACCGTGAGCACGAGTGGCAGCGTCTCCAACATTCAGCTTCAGAATCCCGGGACGGACAACCTGACGTTGACGACGTCGGGACTCGGGAGCGCCAACGCCACGTTCCGCGTCGTGCAGACGAACCCAAGCAGCGACGCCGTCGACGAGGTGGTCGCCACGACGTCCAGCGGCCAGTGCTTCGTGCCCGTCAGCTTCAAGAATCGTGTCGCCGGCGCGCCGTCGAACGAGGTCGTCTGCCCGCTAGCCGAGAATTACTCCCTTACGGTCGTCAGCGGCCCGAGCTCACCGGGGGGCTTCACCGCATGCTCCTCGCACCCCGCGGTCTGCACCGATGTGCCGCCCTCCGGGTACGACTTTCCGGCCGGCAGCCGGTTCCTGACCGTCCGCTCGCCGATCGCCAGCGCGGGGGCGACGCCGGACGTGGTGATGGATCTGACCCAGAGCGGAGGATTCGATAACCGTCTCCGCTTCCTGTTCTCCCGCTCGACCAATGCTGGCCAGACATTCTCGCCGTTCACGGACATCACGAGCTCCGTGACCTCCGGCTCGACGATCATCCGCGGCACAGGGCAATGGTCCGACGTCAAGGTGATCGTGGCCACCCCGATCGGCGTGCCGACTCTCAGCCAATGGGGGGCGATCATCCTGGGATTACTGCTCATGACGGCGTCGTCCGTGCTCGTCACGCGGCTCAGGCCCGCGCTCGCCGCCGAGGGTCTGCGCGATCAGCCGCCGCCGCTTTTCGTCCCGAAGCGGTACGCAAGGACGCTGGCGGGGACCGCGATGTTGGCGGCGGCGGCATCGATCGCCCTCGCGGCTTTTGGCTATCGGCCGAATGCGACGGATGTCCTCGGGTCGGTGATCTGCACGGGGATCATCGCGTATCTCTTGCATCTTTGGTCGGGCTCGCGCTCCTCGTAGCGTCTTCGATCCGGCGGCGCTCCTCGGGCGCCGCCACGGCGTCGAGCCCGTCTCGCAGGATCCGGTCGGCCTCCCCGGACGCTCCTCGCTTTCGCAGCAGGGCGGCCAAGCCGATCCACGGCCCGGCCTCCTTCGAACCGCCGGAGATCGCCGCGCGATACTGGGCCTCCGCCTGAGCGGTTTTTCCTCCCTCGGCAAACAGGTCGCCGAGGCGAGCGTGCGTCGCGATGTGCCGCGGGTCGTGCTCCCTGATCCTCGCCCACACGAGGAGCGCGACGAGAACGAACGCTGCCGACGTCACCGCCGCCCAAGCGAGCGGTCTCGATCGTTGCCGTGGCCCCGCGGCGACGGGCGAGGCAAACGAGACGAGCTCCGGGCTGTTCCAAGCTACGGTCGCGGCCACGAGCAGGAACGTGAACGCTTCCATCCCGAAGTCGTACAGCAGGTATTTGAACCAGTCGAGGACGTGGAACTCCGACGGCAGATAGAGCAGAACTCCCGCGTCGCGCTGGAGCTGCTGCGCCGCCAGGGTCTGCGATTGGAGCAGCACCGCGGCCACCCCGCCGGCGAAGACCACCGAGCCGAAGGCGGCGAATCGAATCGCGCGCTCGCGGAGCGGCATCCGGGTCGAGACGACGAAGAGGCAGATCAGGAGCAGCATGACGAAGTCGAGATTCTTGAGCTCGAGATTGCCGAGGGTCGAAACCACCGGGAAATGCTGGACCCAGGGGAGCATCAGCGTCCCGGCGCCGAGGACCATCGCTTGATAGGCTCGGTGGAACGCCCCTTCGGCGCCGACGGCGTAAAGGACGAGGTAGAGCGCGAACGCGCCGAGGAGGCGCAGCGCCTCCCGAGCCGCCGCGGAGCGGGTCGCGCTATGCGGCGGCGGGGTCGGCCGTCTCGTTCTTGCCGCGTGCAATCAAGAGTCCCCATCCCAGAAAGGTCGCCACGGCGAGGATGACGATGAGGGTTTGCCATACGTAGACGTGGAAGACCTCCAGGTAGCGGGGGAAAAACCTGGCGACCGCGAGCAGGTTGACGAGGCGCACGAGGTTGAACCCGAGGATCACCGCCGCGCCGGCGACGACACCCGACAGCCGGGTCGCCCAGGATGCGGGGCACGAGAGGACCGCGCAGACGAAGATCAGCAGCGCGTGGAACCCGTTGCAACCCTGCTGGACGTCGAGCGCCGCCCCGCCGGTCGAGAGGACGGTACCCCGTGCGGTTGCGGGAAGGCCCGCCAAGCCGGCGAGCCGCGCCGCGAGGGCGGTGTTGAGCTTCGTCCACGGGACGATCACCCACGCGTCGACCGAGGGAACGCTCATCAGGAGATTGCCCACGATGAGGTAGAGGACGAACAACACCAGGAACCAGCGCGATGGGGAGCGGGTCCCCTGTTGCCGACGGTGGGCGCCCACGATGCTCTCTCGGGCGAACTGTACTACGCGGTCCGTCTACGGGCAGGGGTTCGCGTTCGGCCGGGGCTCTCCTTTGCTGTCGGCCCCGAGATCGATTCCTTGGGGATCGGGGCGCCCCGCGACGAGGTAGAACGACGCCGAGCCAGGCGCGGGGGCCGTGGTGTCGTCGAGCGCGGCCGTCGCGAGGCCGCAGAAGCGCTCGGCGGCCGAGTTCGATCCGGGCGCCTGAGAATACGTTCCCGATCGCTTGAGCTCGGTCAGGTCGCCCCGGTAGACGCACCAGGTGGCGAAGCCCGCTTCGGGGAGCCACGAAAGGTGGCCGCGCGAGCTCCACACGGCGTAGATCGCTCCGTCGTCGAGATCGCAGGCATCCCCCTCCCCGTCGCCGTCGGCGTCCGTCTGTGTGTCGTTGAACGCGCTCGGGCAGTTGTCGCAGGCGTCTCCGATGCGGTCGAGGTCGGTGTCCTTCTGGAGGGGATCGTAGACCCGCGGGCAGTCGTCGACGACGTCCGGCACGCCGTCCCGATCGAAGTCCGCCGCGCCTGAGCCCGGAACGCGCGGGTCGGGGTCGCACGCATCCCCGACGCCGTCGCGGTCCAGATCGCGCTGTCCGACGTTCGCCACCTCCGGACAGTTGTCGACGGCGTCCGGAACCCCGTCGGCGTCGTCGTCGGAGTTGAGCACGTCGGGAACGGGCGGGCCCGCGGGGCCTCCGCCGGAGGGCGAGCTCGGCGGAGGGGTCGACGACGAGCAAGGCACCTCGAGCCCTTGGTCGATGCACATGTACGGCGCGCCGACGTAGCCGACCGGATTCGAGAACCCCGCCCCGCAGACCGGCCCCGCGGGGCCGTCCGTGCACGAGCGCACCGAATACTGGTAGGAATTCTTGGTCGCGGGGAACGGGTCGTCCCACGCCACGCACCATACGGTCGGCTTGATCTCGGGCTGGACGAGCCCGTCCTCGTCGACGTAGGCGTGATGGTTTCTCCAGCGCGTGTCGCCGACGAAGGTGCAGTTCGAGCCCGAGGCGTCGCAGCGCCGGATCTCGTACCACAAGGCGCCCGGCGCGGCGTCCCACAAGAGACACTCGGAGCAGACGCATTCCATCCCTTGCCGAGCCGCGGCGCAGCTCGGACCGTTGAGGTCGAAGAGCGGCGGCGCGTCGCACGTCTGCGCCCGAAGCGGAGAAAATGCAGCGCTCGAGAGCGCAAGCGCAAATGCGAAACGGATTGTGGCTCGATTCCCCACGGAGTGGCGCAGCACAGCAAACGCGCTGCCAACTTCTCCTCGAGCCGCACTCGTGGGTTTCGTGCGGAGTCGGTCGGTGACGACGCGGCTCGTTCACGCGATCGTGTCGTTCTCACGCTGTACGCGCGACACGCGTTTCGAATCGACCGTGAACAATCGACGCGATCGCGCGGGGGCGCCTCGCGGGTGCGGTGCGGGCACCGCGCGTGACGATGAAAAACCTACTTAGGCGCCGTCGAGGATCTCGCGCACCTTGGCGGCGACCGCCTCGAGCGGGAACGGCTTCGGGAGGAACGCCCGGCCGGACGACCGAAGTCGATCCGGCATCCGCGCCGATTCGGGGGCGTGACCGCTGATGAACAAGGCCTTGACGTCGCGCCTCGCGGCCTGCATGCGCTCGAGCGCCTCCGGGCCCGAGAGCTTCGGCATCACGACGTCGAGGATCACGAGATCGATCGCGTCGGGATCGCGCTCGAAGATCGCGAGCGCCTCGGCGCCGTTCTCGGCGAGGAGGACCCTGTAGCCCAGGTCTCCCAAGCTGTCGTTGAGGAGGTCGCGGATCAGGACCTCGTCTTCGGCCACGAGGATCGTCTCGCGCCCACGAGGCTCGGATGCGGATCCGCGCTCCGGGCGCGCGACGGGAGGAGCCTCGCTGCGCGGCAGGAAGACGTGGAACGTGCTTCCGTGACCGACGCGGCTCTCCGCCCGGATCACCCCTCCGTGCTGGCGGACGATCCCGTAGACGACCGAGAGACCCAATCCTGTCCCGTCGGTCTTGGTGGTGAAGAAAGGCTCCCAGAGCCGGGCCATCGTCGCGTCGTCGATCCCATGTCCGGTGTCGATCACCCGGAGGTGGATCCACCGGCCTGGGATGCCGTCCGCGGTCGCCGCTTCGCTCGCATCGATCGTCAGCGTCCCTCCCGAGGGCATCGCTTGACGGGCATTGGTGCAGAGGTTCAGGAGGATCTGCTCGATCTGCGTGCGGTCGGCCTCGATCCTCAGGGGCCCGTCGGGCGTGGTGACGGTCACCTCGATGTCGGACCCGAGAATCCGGGTGACCAGGGTCGTGAACTCACGGAGGACGAGGCCGAAATCGAGGGGCTCGACGCGCAGCACGTGACCGCGGGAGAAGGCCAGGATCTTGCGGATGAGGTCCGCGGCGCGAGCGCAGGCGCCGCCGATCTTGTCGACGTGGGCGGCCGACGGATGCGCCGCCGGCAGCGTCTTGGCCGCGAGCTCCGCATGGCCGGCGATGATGTTGAGCACGTTGTTGAAGTCGTGCGAGATCCCGCCGGCGAGGAGGCCGATGGCCTCCATCTTCTGCGCGTTCCTGAGCTGCTCCTCGAGGGCAAGGCGCTTGCTCTCCTCGAGCGCCAGGGCGACGAGGTCCGCGATCGAGGCCGCGAACTCCTGCTCCTCGATCGTCCAAGAGCGCGAGGCGCCGCGGTGCTCGTGGCAGACGACGCCGATCATGGTCCCGTGGGAGAGGATCGCGACGTCCAACATCGAGACGATGCCGAGCGGCCCGAGGTAGGTCGCATCGAAGGAGCGCGTGCGGGAATCGGTCGAAGGCTCCGAGGCGGCGACGACGCGCTCGTCGTGAAGAGCCCGGAAGTAGGCGGGATGGTCGTGCGCGGGAAAGACGCGTGCCGGCTCGTCGGAGATCGCTCCGCGGTCGAAGACGCACTCCGAGGACAGAGAGGTCCGTCTGGCATCGAGGAGCCAGACCCCAGTCCGCTCCACGTCGAGCGTCCGCGCGGCGGTGCGCAGGATCCGCTCGAGCGTCGTCCGGAGATCGGCCGTTCCGGTCAGAGCGAGGCCGCGCAGGGCCGCCTGGTGCCGCAGGAGCTGCTCGCCGCGCCTCTCGAGGACGTCTTCCGCCTCCTTCCTCGCGGTGATGTCCGCCGACACGCCCAGCACCGCATCGGCGCCGCCGTCCGGCGACACGATCGGGATCTTGATCGTTTGGAACCAACGCGTGCTGCCGTCGGGCGACGTCACCGGCTCCTTCGCGATCACCTTCGGTCGCAGCGTGTCCATCACCGCCAAGTCGTCCGCGCGGAAGTGCTGCACCTCGGCACGGCTCGGATTGAAATCGGCGTCGGTCTTCCCGACCAGCTCGGAAGGGGTCACCCCGTAGATCGACGCGACGGCCCGGTTGGCGAACGTGAACCGGCCTTCGCGGTCCTTGGCGAAGATCAGGCTCGGATCGAGGTCGAGGACCTGGCGGAGGAATGCGCTCCGGCTCGTCAGATCGACGAGCTCCTGCCTCTCGGCGCCGATATCGCGGATGACGGCGCGGACCTCGGAGCTCGCGTCCGCCGCGAGACGGATCTCCACGTGAGTCGCCCCCTCTCCGGCCGGGAGGGCGAATTGAACCGCGACCGCCTCGCCGCCGGGGAGGAGCGCGGCCAGCGCCCTGAGCACCTCGCGAGCCGCCGCCGGGGGAAAGATCGAGGCGACGGCACGTCCGGGGAGATCCGCCGGGCTCCACGGAAGCGAAGGACCGCCTCCGACGGCCTCGAGCACGACGCCGTCCTCGTCGAGCCGGCACACGAGATCGGGTCGAGCGGGCGTCGTCGTCGGAGCGTCGCGAAGGCTCCTCCCGCGATCGTGCGGCCGGCGAGAACGGTCACCCATCGTCGCGACCCCCTCGAGTTCCGCGCACCATAGCCGCGGGCGCAAGCGGAATCAACCGCAGGGGGCGTACGATCGAAGCATGCGAGGGGACAGGCATTCGGGAGGCCGCCTCGCGGGATGGGGACCCCTCGTGGCGGCGGCGCTCGCGATCGCGGCGCAGTCCGCAGCGGCGCGCGAGGCCGATCCCTGGTCGCGATCGCTCGTGAAGCGCGGCATCGATCCAGGCTTGATCGAGAACCCGATCGCCGTCACCCCGGAGATCCGCGCCGCCGCGGAGCAATTCTCGGGGGGAGGCGCGGGGACCGTCGACCAGCTCCGGCGCATGCAGAGCGCCCTTTTCGACTCCTCCCGCTTCACCTTCGTCTACGAGGCGGGATTGACCGAGACCGCATCCGAAGCGCTCCGATCCGGGCGCGGCAACTGCGTCGCGTTCACCAACCTGTTCATCGCGATGGCCCGCTCGCGGGGCCTCAGGGTCAAGGCCGGATACCTGACGCCGCGTGCGGCGGCGGCGAAGCACGGCGATCTCGTCTACCGGAGCGCGCACGTCGTCGCCGTCTACCCGCTCCACGATCGTTACGTCGTCTTCGACTTCTACCGGGTGGGGGAGGACCACGCCGCGCACATCCGCCTCCTCGACGACTTCGAGCTGGCCGCGCTCACCGTCAACAACCGGGCGGTCGAAGCGCTGAGCGCGGGGGACTTCGATTCCGCGGACAAGCTCTTGAGCGCCGCCCTGAAGCTTGCCCCGGAGTTCGCGGCAGCGCACGGCAACCTCGGGGTGCTTCGCCGCCGCCGGGGCGACATCCCCGGAGCCATCGACGAGTACCGGCAGGCCCTCGCCATCGAGCCGCGCGATCCTTCGGTCCTGGGGAACCTGGCGGCGCTCTACAACGGGATCGGCCGGACGCGCGAGGCGAAGGCCGCGCTCGAGCTGGCGGATCTGACGCTCGCGACGCCGTACACGATCCTGGCGCGCGGGGACTTGGAGGCGGCGGACGGCCGCTACGACGACGCCCTTCGCTTCTACCGGCGGGCGGCGCGACTCGACCCTGGCATCCCGGACCCCCAGGTGGCGATCGCGCGGCTCGCGCGCGCCGCGGGGCACCCGGACGAGGCGCGGCGCGCGGCGCTCCGTGCGATCAAGATCGACCCCGCCAACGGCGAGGCGAAGACGATCCTCGACGGGCTCACCGCGGCAGCGTCTCCCTAGTCCTTGGCGGAGTGGCCCAGAAGTCCTTCGCGGAGAGCCACGTTCGGCGGGCTCGGGCCGAGCCAGATCGAGAAGAGGACCCGCTCGAAATCCTCTCCTGGTATGAGGGCGGCGTCCGTCCCTTTGACGTTGACCGTCACGCCCGCCCCCGGCACGTAGGTGAGCGTGATCGTGTCTTCCTTCTTGACGTCCGCCATCGCCGCGTTCAACGCCGCGAGACCCGTGGCCAGCGCGATGCGCTTGTCCCCGGCGTTCTTGTCGAACCCCTCCGTCCACGCCTCTTGGAGCTTCTCCTTGCCCACGCTGCGCACGAACGTCATGACGAGCCGCTTGGTCCGGTCGGGCTTGACGATGACCGCAGGGTCCCCGGATTTGGCCTCGAGGTACAGACCGGCGACGTAGACGTCGACCATCAGCACCGTCGCCTCGCGCAAGCCAAGACCGTTCAAGACGAGGGTCCTATCCCCGACCGTGACGGTCTCCGGAAGAGTGACCGGGCCGAGCCGGCCGGCGATCGTGGGAAGTGCTGCGAGCACGGCGAGAACAGCGAGCAGGGCTTTTCTCATACGAGGCCCCGGATCGCCGCGGACCGGCGCGCTAGCCGCGCGGGGCCGCAGCCTTGACGTCCTCTCCCACACGGTCGGCGTAACGCTTGAAATTGTCTCGGAACATCCCGGCGAGCCGGGCGGCTTGGGCGTCGTAGGAATCGGGATGCGCCCACGTCGCTCGGGGATTCAGGACCGCCCCGGGAACGCCGGGGACCGCAGCAGGCCTTCGGAGCCCGAAGACGGGCTCCGCGGAGAGGGACGCGTCGTCGATCTTTCCGGCGAGCGCGGCGTGGATCATCGCCCGGGTGTGCGGGATCGCCATGCGGTGGCCGACGCCGTACGGTCCGGCGGTCCAGCCGGTGTTGATCAGCCAGACCGAGGGGCGGTGCCGCTTGATCTTCTCCCCGAGCATCGTCGCGTACTCGGTCGGCGCGAGGGGAAGGAACGGCTCGCCGAAGCAGGCCGAGAAGGTCGCTTGGGGCTCCTTGACGCCTCGCTCCGTCCCCGCGACCTTCGCCGTGTACCCCGAGAGGAAAAAGTACATCGCCTGCTCGGTGGTCAGCTTCGCGATCGGCGGCAGAACGCCGAACGCGTCGGCCGTCAGGAAGACGATGTTGCCGGCATGCCCCGCGTGCCCGTCCGGCACGATGTTGGCGAGCTGTTGGATCGGGTAGGCCGCGCGCGTGTTCTCGGTCTTCGCGTCGCTGTCGAGGTCGAGGTTCCCGGCGGCGTCGATGGCGACGTTCTCGAGGACCGTGCCGAACGTCCTCGTCGTCGCGTAGATCTCCGGCTCGTGATCGGCGTTCAGCTTGATCACTTTCGCGTAGCAGCCTCCCTCGAAATTGAACGTGCCGTCGTCGCTCCAGCCGTGCTCGTCGTCGCCGATGAGCGGCCGGTGCGGATCCGCCGAGAGCGTCGTTTTTCCCGTTCCCGACAAGCCGAAAAAGAGGGCGACGTCCCCCGAGCGTCCGACGTTGGCGGAGCAATGCATCGGGAGGACCCCGCGCCGGGGTAGAAGGAAGTTGAGCACGGTGAAGATCGACTTCTTGATCTCACCCGCGTACTTCGTGCCGCCGATCAGCACGATCCTGTTCGTGAAGTCGAGGATGACGAAGGCCTCGGAGCGCGTTCCGTCCCGTTCGGGCTCGGCGAGAAACGAGGGCGCGTGGAGGACGTGGAACTCCGGCTTGTGCGCCGCCAGCGCCTCGGCCCCCTCGATGCGCAGGAAAAGATTGCGCGCGAAGAGGGCGTGCCAGGGGCTTTCGCTGATCAGCCGGATCGGGAGCTGTTGCCGCGGGTCCGCGCCGGCGCGCAGATCCTGCACCCAGAGAGGATGAGCGGCGAGATGCGCTTTGACCCGCGCCAAGAGAGCATCGAACCGCGCCCGCTCGAACGGCTGATTGACGCTACCCCAGACGACCGGGCTCTCGGTCGTCGCATCCCGAACGACGAACTTGTCCCTCGGCGAGCGCCCGGTGTAAGGCGTGGTGTCGACGACGAGGGGGCCGCCCGCGCCGACCCGTCCCGACCCGAGCCGAATCGTCTCTTCATAGAGCTGGGGGGCCAAGTCGTTTCGGTGGATCGCGGGTGCCTTGTCGAGGCCGAAGCTTTGGAGGGAATCGCGGGCGTCGATCGTGCTCGGCATTTCCGTCCTTTCAACGTCGGGCTCGGGCCTCTTGCCGTCGAGACGTCTTCCCGGGCCGCCTGGCGGTTCAGCATAGCGCGGTCCGCGGAAATATGTCGACTAGCCACCCATTTCACGGTGGCCTCGAGGTTGTTGGTCCGTGATCGCAGTTTGGCCGCGGAAGCCGTTCATTCAAAGCGGGTTGCGTTCTCGATCCCGCGGCGCGAGTACGCGCGGCAAAACGAGTCATCCGCGGTTCGCAGCTCGCGCCGGGCGTGTCGTCGCCTGGCCCCGCCACCGCCAACAACCTTGCGGCCACCGTGGTAGGGTCGCCGGCCCATGGATGTCCGCTGGATCGATTCGAGTGGCGCGCTCGCCGAATGGCTCTCGAGCATCGCCGGCCTGCCGATCGCCCTCGATACCGAAGCCGACTCGTTCCACCACTACAGGGAAAAGGTCTGCCTGGTGCAGCTGTCGGCCGGGGGGCGACACGCCTTGGTGGATCCGCTCGCGGGGGTCGATCTGGAAGCCCTGCGGCCACCCCTGGCGGATCCGTCGCTTCGAAAGCTCTTGCACGGCGCCGATTACGATGTCCGGCTGCTCACGCGCGATTTCGGCCTCGTGGTCGCCGGGCTCACCGACACGATGATCGCCGCACGGCTGGTCGGCGAAGCGGCCGTCGGACTCGCGGCGCTTCTCGAAAAGCACATGGGCGTGAGCCTCGACAAGTCGAACCAGCGCGCCGACTGGTCGAGGCGGCCCCTGTCCGAAGCCTTGCGCACGTACGCGGTCGAGGACACGCGCCACCTCGAGGCGCTGGGCTCGATCCTGGGGGAGCGGCTCGAGGCGCTCGGGCGCACCCCATGGCTCGCGGAGGAGTGCCGGCGGGTGGAGCGGGTGCGGTGGCGGGACCGGCGCGATGACGACCCGGAGCCGTTCCGGCGCACCAAGGGCGCATCCGCGCTCGATCGCGCGGGCCTTGCGGTGCTGCGTGAGATCTGGCCATGGCGCGATGCGGTCGCGCGGCGGCGCGACAAGCCGCTCTTCCGCGTGCTCCGCGACGAGACCCTGGTCGCCCTCGCTAAGAAGCCTCCCGCGGCGGTCGCGGACCTGGCCGGAGCGGCGGGTTTCCCGGGGGCGTTTCTGCGATCGCCGGACGCCGCCGAGCTGGTGGCCGCCGCGCGGCGGGGAATCGATTGCCCGGAGACCGAACGGCCGGCGCTTCGCGTGAACGTTCGCCCCGATCTCTCGCCCGCGGTCGAGGCGCGCATCGCGAAAATCCGGGACGCGCGCGACGGGCTCGCGCGCGAGCTCTCGCTCGACCCGTCCCTCGTGGCGACGCGCGGCACCCTCGAAGAAATGGCGAAGCGCTGGGAGGCTGGCGATGATCCGTGGACCGTCGACGACCTGAGGCATTGGCAGCGCGACCTGCTTCGCCCGCTGCTGAAATAGGGGAGTGTCCCCTAGTCCAAGAAACGAACGAGCCCTGACAAATCGTCGACGACGGGGCAGCCGGTCGCCAGGAGCTCGGAGCGGGACGACGAGCCCCCGGCCACGAGGACGACGCGGACACCGGCGCGGGAGCCGGTCTCGGCGTCGATCGTCATGTCGCCGACGTAGAGTGCCTCGTCCTTGCCGACGCTCATGGCGGCGAGACAGGCTTCGAGCATCGCCGGATCGGGTTTGATCGCCCCGATCGTCTCCGGACCTTCGATGGTGTCGAAGCAATCCCGGACGCCGAGGCCGGCCAGGATGCGTATCGAAAATGAGGCCGGCTTGTTGCTGGCCACGCTCATCCGCACGTCCCGCTGGCGAAGCGTGCGGAGCACCACCTCGAGCCCCGGCATCGCCCGAGTTTCCCGCTCGCAAACGCGCTCGTACACCTCGCGAAACACCCGAGCGCCGGCGCTCGCTCGCGCGGCCCCGACGACGTCCTCCATCAAATGCTCGAGGCCGAGACCCACGCGCCCCTTGACATCGTCGATCGTCATGGGCGGCAGGCCGAACGCGGCGCGCGCGGCGTTGACTCCGGTCGTGATGCCGAGGTAGCCGTCGACGAGCGTGCCGTCGAGATCGAAGACGACGCCGCGCACGCGACCGCTGCGGAGCGCCGGAGACTCCGGCACGGGCGTCTTCAGTCGCAGGCGGCGAGACGCCACCGGATCCCGCGAACGGCGGCGGCGTGTCGCTTCAAATTGAACCGCCCCTGATCGCACCTGAGGCAGCCGGCGCTGGTTCGATAGCGCGTACGAATCGCGCAGTCGATCGACGGGTACCAGACCTCGTAGCGCAGGCAGAAGAAGTCGTCGCCGTCCTGACGCGTTCCCTCGGGGAGAGCGACCGGTGCGTCGTCCTCGGTTTTGTCGCGTACATCGAACACCGGCGGCTCCTCGATCGTCGACTGCGATCCCTAAGCGTGCGAAGTCGGCGAGTATACTACGCGGCCGGAGACGGATTCGTGCGGCCGTACGACGTCGGAATCGCCGGAGCCACCGGGCTCGTCGGACAGCGCCTGGTGCATGGGCTCGCGCGCCATCCTTGGTTCCGACTCGTCGCCGTCGGCGCCTCCGAGCGCTCGTCCGGACGCGCCTACGCCGACGCCGTGCGCTGGCTGCTCCCGCAACCGATTCCCGAGGAAGCGGCAGGGCTCGTCGTCTCGGGCTGCGAGCCGGACGATTTCGGCGCTTGCGATCTCGTCCTCTCGGCGCTCGATGCGCCGCTCGCCCGCGACCTCGAGCCCGCATGGGCCCGCTTGGGACTCGCCGTCGTCAGCAACAGCTCCGCACATCGGATGGCGCCCGACGTGCCGCTCCTCGTGCCGGAGGTCAACGGCGCCGCCGTCGTGCGGATCGCCTCCCGGGCCGCGAACGGGTACATGGTCACGAATCCGAATTGCTCGGTGACGGGCCTCGCCCTGGCGCTGGCGCCGCTCGACCGGGGATTCGGCGTGCGGCGCGTCGTGGTGACGACGATGCAGTCGATCTCGGGCGCCGGCCTGAGCGGGCCGCGCGCCGTGGAACTGGTCGACAACGTCATTCCTCACATCCCGGGGGAAGAGGAGAAAATCGAAGCGGAGCTCGGGAAGATCCTCGGCCGCGCGACGGCGGACGCCTTCCATCCCGCGGATGTCGCCGTGTCGGCGCACTGCCACCGCGTCCCCACTCTCGACGGGCACCTCGAGGCGGTCTCGGTCGAGCTGGCGCGCCCGGCGTCGCCCCAGGACGCGATGGCCGCGCTCGAATCCTTCCGCGGGGACGTCGAAGGTCTGGGTCTCCCGTCGGCCCCCGAGCGTCCGATCGTCGTACGCCGGGAAGCGGATCGCCCGCAGACCCGGCTCGACCGTGACACGGGTTCGGGGATGGCCGTCGTCGTGGGGCGCTTGCGGCCTTGCCCGGTCCTGACGCTTCGTTTCGTGCTGCTGTCGCACAACATGGTGCGGGGCGCCGCGGGGGGAGCGCTGCTGAACGCCGAGCTCCTCGCGGCGCGCGAGCTTCTCCCTCGGAGGTCCCGCGCGTGATCGTGATGAAGTTCGGCGGCACATCCGTCGCCGACGCCGCGCGCATCCGGGCCGCCGCCGAGATCGTGCGCGGCCGCGCCGAGCGTCGCCCCGTGACGGTCGTCTCGGCGCTCGCCGGCGTGACGGACCTTCTGGCCGCCGCGGTCGGCGCAGCCAAGCGAGGGGAGCGCGACGCGCTCGAGCCGATCCTCGCCGATCTCGTGCGCCGCCACCGCTGGGCGATGGCGGGGGCGGTCGAGGACGCGGGGCGGCGTCACGCCCTCGGCCTCGCGGTCGACGCGATGTTCGAGGATCTCCGCCAGCTCCTCCGCTCGGTGCGAATCCTCGGCGAGGGGACGCCGCGGTCGTCGGATTCGCTGCTCGCGTTCGGCGAGGTCCTCTCCTCCGAGATCGTGGCCGCCGCGTTCCTCGACTGCGGGATTCGCGCAAGGCTCATCGACGCGCGCGAGGTGATGATCACCGACGATCGGTTCGGCCGGGCGGAGCCGGTTCTCGACGAGGTTCGATCGCGCGCTGCGCGGCTCATCGGACCTCCGCTCGAGGCGGGCGAGGTGCCGATCCTCGGCGGGTTCATCGGGTCCACGCGCGACGGACGCACGACGACTCTCGGGCGGGGAGGCTCCGACACGACCGCCGCGGTTCTGGGGGCCGCCCTCGGCGCGGCGGAGATCGAGATCTGGACCGACGTCGACGGCATCATGACCGCGGATCCGCGACGCGTTCCGGGGGCGCGGCGCTGCCCCAGAGTGTCCTTCGCGGAGGCGGCCGAGCTCGCCTACTACGGCGCGAAGGTCCTCCATCCTGCGTCGATCGCCCCCGCCGTCCGCAGCCGCATCCCCGTCCGCGTCCTCAACGCGGCGGCCCCATCCTCCGAAGGGACGGTGATTCTGGACGACGTCGCCGCCGACGCGCCCCCCCTCGCTTCGGTCGCCTCGCGCGAGGGCGTCACCTCGGTCCGCATCGCCTCGCGCACGCTGCGCGTCGATCCCGGGTTCCTTCCGCGCGTGGTGGCGGCGGTCGACGACGAGGGGCTCGTTCCGGACCTTGTCGTCTCCTCCGAGGTGGCCGTGACGCTTGCGCTGTCCGGGCGGCCCGACGGGGCTTCGCTCGCACGGAGGCTCGCGCCGTACGCGGAGATCGAGGTAACGGAAGGGCGCGGGATCGTTTGCATCGTCGGACATGGTCTGGCGCGCGACCCAGGGATCCGTGGGCGCGTCCTCTCGGCTCTGGCGGCCCTCGATCCCGAGATGGTGGCCGTGGGAGGATCGGCCTCGAGCGTCGCGGCGCTGGTCCCCGAGAATCGGCTCCCAGCATGCGTGCGGGCGCTCCACGGCCAGTTCTTCGAGACCGAGGCGGCGTGAGATACGCGCTCGTCGGCTACGGGCGCATGGGGCGCGCGATCGAGGAAGCGGCCGACCGGCGCGGACACGAGCGCGCCGCGATCGTCGACCCGACGGCACGAGGACGGAGCGCCGCGCGGACGATCGACGGCGTGTCCTGGCGCGGGATCGATGTGGCGTTCGAGTTCACCGGTCCTTCGGCGGCAAAGGAGAACGTTTGCCGGCTGCTCTCCCGGGGCGTCGGGGTCGTCTGCGGGAGCACCGGGTGGGATGCGGCCGACCCGGCCGTGCGCCGCGCCGCGCGCGCCGGGAAGGCCGGAGCGATCATCGCTCCCAATTTCTCCGTCGGCATGAACTTCTTCTACGAGCTGGTCGCGGCCGCCGCGCGCCTCTATCCCGCGACCGGGTTCGACCCCTGGATCGCGGAGTGGCACCACCGCGGCAAGCTCGACGCTCCCAGCGGAACCGCGCGTCGCCTCGCCGGCCTGGTCGGCGCGGTGCCCGGGAATCCGCGGGTCGACGCCCTCGCCGTCCGGGTGGGGCACGAGCCGGGGCGCCACGTCGTCGGCTTCGACGGCGAGCACGACGCCGTGACGCTCGAGCACGCGGCCCGCGGGCGAGCCGGGTTCGCACACGGGGCCGTCCTGGCGGCGGAGTGGCTGCGGCGTCGTCGCGGCCTTCACGGTTTCGACGAGGTGCTGGAGGATCTGGTGCGCGGCGCGCGCCGGCGAGGAGGACGACGATGAGGCGGCTCGACCGAAAGACGCTTCGAGGTGCAATAACCGCGATCGCAACGCCGTTCCGCAGCGACGGTTCGGTCGATCTCGACGCACTCGAGCGGCTGATCGCCTGGCAGGTCGAAGCGGGTATCCACGGCATCGTCGCCTGCGGAACGACCGGAGAGGGAGCGACGCTGAAGCCCGAGGAGCACTCTCGGGTGATCGAGACGGCGGTGCGCGTGGCCGAGGGGCGGCGGCCGGTGATCGCAGGCTGCGGGACCAACGACACCCGGACGACGATCGCGGGGGCCGAGCGCGCCGCGAAGGCCGGCGCCGACGGCTTGCTCGTCGTCACGCCCTACTACAACAAACCCAACCGGTCCGGCATGCTCGCCCACTTCTCCGCGATCGCGGCCGCCGTCGATCTTCCCCTCGTCGTCTACAACGTCCCAGGCCGGACCGGCCAGAACCTGAGCGCCGAGCTGACGTTGACCTTGGCCGAGATTCCGAGGATCGTCGGGGTCAAGGAAGCGGCCGCCAATCTCGAGCAGCTGGCGGCGATCGTCGAGCGGCGCCCCGAGCCGTTCGCCGTCTTGACCGGCGACGATGCGCTGGCCCTTCCCGCCGTCGCTCTCGGAGCCGACGGGGTGATCTCGGTCGTGTCGAACGAGGCGCCGAAGCTGATGGCGGAGATGCTCGAGGCCGCGCTCCGCGGCGATTTCGCCGCCGCCCGCTCGATCCACTACAGGCTTCTCCCGTTGATGCGCGCCAACTTCCTCGAGTCGAATCCGGTCCCGGTCAAGGCGGCCCTGGCGAGGCTCGGCCGGTGCGGCGAGACGCTCCGCCCGCCGCTCGGTCCGCCCGAGGCCGCGACTCGTAGCGCGATCGAGGAGGCGCTTCGCCGCGCCGGGCTCCTCGAGGGGGCGGCGTGACCGGACGCCCGCTCGCCGAAGCGATCGAGCGTCTCGCCGTCTCGCCGGAGGCGGAACGCGCCGAGGTCCGCGAGGCGATCGCCAAGCTTCTCGAGGCGCTCGAGGCGGGAACGGTGCGTGCGGCAGAGCCGATGGGCGGGAGATGGACCGTCCATCCCTGGGTCAAACGCGGTCTGCTCCTGGCGTTCCGTCACGGCGTCAACGTCGCCTACGAGCTTCCCCCATTCTATTTTCGAGATCGCGACACCCTTCCCACCCAGGATCCGGCGCGGCACGGGAGGCAGGTGAGGGTGGTGCCGGGTGGGTCGGCCGTTCGGCGCGGCGCTCATCTCGCCGACGGGGTCGTCGTGATGCCGCCCGCCTACGTGAATGCCGGCGCCTACATCGGGGCCGGGACCATGATCGACTCGCATGCGCTGGTCGGGTCCTGCGCCCAGATCGGAGCTCGGGTCCACCTCTCGGCGGCGGTGCAGATCGGGGGCGTCCTGGAGCCGCCGGGAGCGATGCCCGTCATCGTCGAGGACGACGCGTTCATCGGAGGCGGGTGCGGCCTCTACGAGGGGACGCGAGTCGGCGCCGGGGCGGTGCTCGCGCCGGGTGTCGTGTTGACGCGGGCGGTGAAGCTCTACGACTTGGCGCGAGAACGCGTCGTCGCCGCCGACGCGAACGGCGTCCTGGCCGTTCCGGAGCGCGCCGTCGTCGTCCCCGGGACCCGTCCCGCGACAGGCGCTTTCGCGCTCGAGCGCGGTCTTCACCTGTACGCGCCCGTGATCGTCAAGTACCGCGATGCCGCGACCGACGCGGCTGCGGCCCTCGAGGCCGCTCTGCGATGAGATGGCGGACGGCGCGCCGGATGAACGGCCTCGAGCGGACCATGATCCGCAGGATCTTCGACTCGGCGCCCAAAGGATCGATCAACCTCGGCCTGGGACAGCCCGACCTGCCCACGCCGCCGCGGATCGGTCTCGCGGGGATCGACGGCATCGCCGCGGGGAAGACCGGCTACACGTCGACCGCGGGGGATCCCGCGCTTCGGGAGGCGGTGGCCGCCCGCTACCCGGGGCTCGCCACGGGTGGCGCCGGGGTCGTCATCACGATCGGATCCCAAGAGGCGGTCTTCGCCGCGGCGATGACGCTCGTCGAAGCGGGAGACGAGATGCTCGTCCCCGATCCCGGTTATCCCGCGTACCCGGCCGTCGCGACGCTTCTCGGGGCGCGGCCGGTGAGCTATCCGCTCCGTCCCGAGCGCGGATTCCGCATCGATCCCTCGGACGTCGTCGCTCGGCTGACCGAGCGATCCAAGCTGGTCGTGCTCTGTTCTCCGTCGAATCCGACGGGTGCGATGGATCTCGACGCCGATCTCTCAGCGCTGGCGGCGGTCCTCGAGCGGCGCGGGGTGCCGTGGCTCTCGGACGAGATCTACGCCGGATTCGCGTACGACCGCCCCGCGGCGACGATCACCCGGTTCGCGCCCGCGGGCGGAATCGTCGTCTCGGGCGTTTCCAAGGATTTGAGCATGACCGGGTGGCGGATCGGATGGGCCGTCGGCCCCGAGGCGGCCGTGGCCAAGATCATCGTCGCCCACCAGTACCTGGTGACTTGCGCGTCGGCCGTCTCGCAAGCGGCGGCTCTGGCCGCCCTGTCGCCGGATGCCGATGCGGACCGCGCCGCCTATCTCGAGATCTTCCGGCGACGGCGCGCTCTCATGGCGGAGGAGCTCTCTCGCATCGCGGGGCTTCCGGTCAGCTTGCCCGACGGAGCGTTCTACTTCTTCGTGGACGTCCGCCGTTTCGGCGGCTCGCTCGAGATCGCCGAACGGCTTCTTCGCGCGCACCGCGTCATCGTGATCCCCGGCGAGGCGTTCGGCCCGGGGGGAGCAGGTTTCCTGCGGATCTCCTACGCCGCGACGGACGAGGACATCCGAACGGGAGTTCGCGCGCTGGGCCGGGTGCTCGGCGCTTCGGACGCTAGTTCTTGAGGCTGTCGGCAGCCGCGCTCGCCTCGCGCGCGGCGATCGCCTTTTCGATGCTGGCGGCGATCGCCTTGAGCGATTCGGTCAGCGAGGCGTCATCGTCCCCGTGCTTGTCCAGATACTCGTAGATCGCCCCGAGGTCGTACTCGGTCGCGACGGGGAGGAGCACACGCGCGGCGAGCAGGCGCGCGTCTTTGCTGGGCGCCTTGAGCGCGTTCTTGAGGGGCCCCAGGGCGGCACCGCCGATCTGCGCCAGCGCCGTTGCCGCCGCCGGCCGCACCTCCGGCGGTCCTTCCATCATCACCTTCTCGAGATAGAAGCGCGCCTGGGGAAAGCGCATTGCCCCCAAAGCCCCGACGACGATCGGAACGAGCGATGGATCGTCGATCGCGCTGTCGATCATCGGATGGACGGCCAGGGCATTCGGATCCAGCGAGAGGTCCTGGATCGCCAGAACCTTCGCGCCGTGGCTGCCGACCCAGAGCGCGTCGATGATGTTCGCGACGAACTGCGGGGCCAGCTCGACGCGGCAGTTGCTCTGCGCTTGTAGCGTGGTGGTCACCACCTCTTCGGTGTAGCCGGTCTTGACCGCGTTGAGCGCTTCGCGAAGCGCCACCATCGAGTGATCGCCGAAATTCCCGAGCTCGCGCCGCGCACGCGCGGAGACCACCTCGTCGCGCGGACCGTTCGGCCACGCGAGTGCGACGAGGTTCCGGGCTTGACCGGGGACGTCGGAGGCTGCCGCCAACGCCTTGACGACCGCCTCGCGCGCGCGATCGGGCACCGGCTGCGCGGCGGGCGGTGGGGACGCGGGGCTCGCCGTCGCGGCGACCAGCAGGGCGAGAGCCGAATGGATGTTCAGGACGACCTCCCGAGCTGTGGCGCGAGAAACGCCAGGCGCCATCGATCAGTATACGGTCACCCCGCCCATCCGCGCTTGAGCCAGCCGATCAGGCCGCCGCGCGAAGGCTCGCCTCGCTCGTCGCCGTCGGGCGCGCCGAGCGCAGAGAGGATCTTGTCGGCGACGGCCAGAAAAGCCGCGGAGAGCGTCGACGCGGGATCCGCCGCCACCACAGGCCGCCCCGCATCCCCGCCTTCCCGAATCGCGACGTCTAGGGGGATCTCCCCGAGGAAGGGAGCGTCCAGGCGGGACGCTTCCCGTTGCCCGCCGCCATGATCGAAGACATCGGTGCGGTTGCCGCAGTGAGGGCAGAGAAAGAAGCTCATGTTCTCGACGATGCCCAGGATGGGGACCCCCACCTTCCGGAACATCGCGACCCCTTTGATCGCGTCGGCAAGCGCGACGTCTTGCGGTGTCGTGACGATGACCGCGCCGGACAGGCGAACCTTCTGCGAGAGGGTGAGCTGGGCGTCGCCGGTTCCCGGCGGCATGTCGACGACCAAGACGTCGAGGTCTCCCCAGACGACGTCGCGCAGCAGCTGCTCGATCGCCTTCATCACCATCGGTCCACGCCAGATCACGGCCGATCCCTTGTCGACCAGGAACCCCAGGGACATGAACTTCACCCCGAACCGATCGAAGGGAAGAATCCCCTGGCCGCCTGGCTCGATCGCCGGGCGCTCGTCGACACCCATCATCAAGGGGATCGAAGGACCGTAGATGTCGGCGTCGAGGAGACCGACGCGCGCACCTCTCCTCGCGAGGCCGACCGCCAGGTTCACGGCGACCGTCGACTTGCCGACGCCTCCTTTCCCGGACGCGACCGCGATCGTGTGGAGGACCCCGGGAAGCAGCTCCCCATCGAGCGCGCCGGCCGAGGGCGCGGCTCTCCCGACCACCGGCGCTGCCGCGGGAAGGTGGATCACGACCGAGGTCACCCCCGGGACGGCCGCGATCGCCGCGCGCGCCTCGCGCTCGATCGTTCCCGCGACCGCCGGATTTCCGGGACCGAGCTCGATGCGGAGGGAGACCGCTCCCTCGCGCACGATGAGATCGCGCACGACCCCGAACGCGACGATGTCACGGGTGAACCCCGGGTAGCGGACCGCTCCCAAGGCCTTGAGGACATCCGCTTCGGTCACCGCCATCGACGGGCCCGTCTGGGGCGCCTACCAGCGCCAGGACAACCCGAGCAGGTAACCTTCGTACCCTACGTTCAGGCTCTTCGTCAACGTCGATCCGTCGGACTGGATCACCGCGTACTCGCCGGCGTTGATGTACGAGACGTCTCGGAGCTGGCCGAACACTTTGAGCCCCTTGTAGGCCGTCACCTCGAGACCGACGTAGACGTCGTAGGTCTGGGCGAACTGGGACGTCCCTCCGGACCGCGAGCCCGCGACCGCCTGCCCCTGGTCGACGTTGAGGACGGACACGTGCGGGGGGTCGGTCGGGAAGGGCGAGATATTCATGTAGTAGAACAGCTGGTCCTTCGTCAAGGGAGTGGTTGGATCCGAATCGAGGAAGTAATAGGCGTTCGTCGAGGTGTAGCTGCTGTCCGCCGTTCCATTGATCAAGCCAATCGAAAGCCCCGTGGTGATGGCGACCCGCGGGTGAACGGGAAACTGGACGTCGAACGACGCTCCCAGGCCGTGTCCGGAGAAACCGGAGCTCTGGCTCACGAAGTCGGGGATCGGATCGAGCCGGTGGGGGTCCCCACCCTCCTGAACGATCGGAGGGATCAGCGGCGGCAGGCCGGCGACGAGAGCGTAGTAGGTAATGCCGAGGGCGCGATCGTGGCTCAACTGATGATAGCCGGCGCCCCACTGAGCGCGCGCCCACCGGGTGTTGAACGCTTCACGCGAGTATTCGAGGCGGAATTCACGCGACTTGCGAAGGGCGCTGGAGCTCACGCCGTCCGAGAGACCGTCGTCGAAGACCCCCCGCACTTGAGGAAACGCACGTGATTCGAGGAACACGAACTGCCCGGGCTGGAAATTCTGGAGCGTGTCGTCCTGGGATACCGCGTCGTACTGGCCGACGATGGCTCCGCCGTCGTGCGGGATGTGGTACGTGACCCGGACCGACTCCTGAATGCGCGAGCTGCCGGTTTGCAGGAGCGGGGTCGAGACGCCGTTCTGAACAACCCCGGCAACCTCCTCGTCGGCACCGACCATGGACGGGTCCCATACCGCCACCGACACGGTGAAGGCTCCCCAACGATGGATCGGCGGCTCCTCGATCGATTTCTTCGCCGGCGCGGCCTCGGCAGGAGCCGGCTTGGTCTCGGCAGGGGGCGGGGGCGGAGGCTCCTTCGGGGCCGGCTCTTCCTGAGCGAAGACCGGGAGCGCGAATGCCAATCCCCAGAGCAAGGCGGCCGGCCATCTCGTCAATCTCATGCTGTCCTTCCTGAGGGGTTGGTCACATCCGGATTCCGCACTCGGCCGGTGTGCTCGCTCTACTGCACCGTGAAAGAGAAAGTGATTCCGGCCCCGTCGGTCCTGTCGGTCTCTGTGGCGCCGCGCGTCGCGACCTCGACGCCGCCGACGGACAAACTTGCGGAGAGCTTGATTTCCGATGAGTCGTCGAGCGCGATGAACGGCTGCGCCTGCGCGTACGCTTGCTTGCGGAGCCGGACGACGATCGTGTCGCCCGAGGTGATAT
>CAZEII010000028.1:27473-53198 GCA_964511835.1 uncultured Acidobacteriota bacterium
GGGTTGCGTCGTCTTGCAGCCGGCCAGCGCGAGGACGGAAACGAACAGAACGACGGCTTGCTTCGGCCGAGCGTAGGTCATCTGTCGGAGACCTCCCCCGAGAATTTCCAAAAACGAACCCGAAAGCTACAGAACCTGTCAAAGGGAGTCAAGTCGCGCCGCTGCGGCGCCGCCCCGCGATGCGGGGAATGACCCGCAGGGTGCGGAAACGCCGTGGATCGGCGAGGCGCGTTCAGGACCTGTTAGACTCCCCGTTCCTTGTCGGAGGCCGAATGTCCCGAGCCACCAGCGCGGACTCCGTCGCCGATGCGTCGCGGCGCGTCGAAAAAGTCTACGGCGTGTTGGCTCGCGTCTACGACGGATTCTTCGACTGGGCCCTGGGTCCCGGCCGGCGCTACGCGGTCTCACGGCTGACACCGCAGGCCGGAGAGCGTGTCCTCGAGGTCGGAGTGGGCACCGGCCTGACGCTGCCTCTGTATCCCCACGGATGCGAGGTCGTGGGGATAGACATCAGCGAGCCGATGCTCGAGAGAGCGCGGACCCGGCTCGAGGGGCTGGACGGAGCGAGCGTGCTCCTGAAGCGGATGGACGCTCGAGCGATCGCCTACGGGGACGGGCACTTCGACAAAGTGCTGGCCCCGTACGTGATCTCCGTCGTTCCCAATCCAGAGAGCGTCATGGTCGAAATGGCCCGCGTCTGCCGCCCCGGGGGAACGGTCATCGTCGTGAACCATTTTCAGACCGGATTCGCGCCGATGGCGGCCGTGGAGCGTCTTCTCACGCCGCTGTCGACCTGGGTCGGGTTCCGGATGGATCTGCCGCTGACCGCCGTGACCGGGACGCCGGGTCTGACGCTCGTCCGTCAGGAGCGCGTCAACATGCTCGGGATGTGGCGACTCCTCGAATTCCGACGAACCTGAGACAGGGGCCGCTGCCGATCAGTGCTCGGGGTCGGCGTGCGGTCCACGCGGCGGCCACGCCCGCGCCGTGGGCGAATCTTGGATCTCCTGCTCGGCGGCCATCCGGTCGACCCGGCGCATCTGATCCATCACGTCGGAGAACTGGCGGTCGATCGCCTCGTTGGTCACGGTGTTCCGAGTGAGCATCTCGAGCCCGCGGACCTTTTCCCGAAGGGCCGCAGCCTCGATCCGGCGCCCTTCGAGCTCCAGCTCCGCTTCCCGCAGTCTCTTCCGGAGCTCGCCGGCCTCCCGGGCGAGCCGCTCCTTGACGCGCGTGTTCTCCGCCTGGGCATCCTCGATCTGGCGCCGGCGGGTCTCGAGTTCGGCCTGCATCTCGAGCACGCGGAGTCCCCCCGCCCGCACCATCCCGTACTGGACGAGGAGCTGCTCGTGCTTCAACTGCAGGTCCTGGAAGAGGAAGACCGGCACGCTTTCGCGGAGCACGCGCTCCAACGGAGGCGAGGCCAACGAGAGCGCGCCACCCGGGTGCGCAGCGGCGGGGGCGAGGGGAGCCTCCGCGCGCTCCGCCTCCGCCGGAGAGGATTCCGCCGCATCGAGCCCCGCGGTGGCGAGCTGCTCGGACGTGACGAAGTACTCCGGCCCGAATCGTCCGGGAAGCTTCTCCGCGCTCAAGCGCCCGCTTCGAATGTACCGGCGCAGTGTCGTCACCGATCGCGCCGTTCGCTCCGCCGCCTCCCGGAGATTGATTCGTTCCATGCGCCCTCTCCCGTGCGTTTCTACCACAGCGCGGAGTCCGGCCTCAAGACCGAAACGACGGAGTTGATCCTCCCTCGGCAGGCGATGTACCTTGCCGGATTCTTTCCGACGGAAGGGATCGCACCGTGACGAGGGGAGCCCCGGCTTCGCGACACTGGGCGGACGAGGCCGCCGACGCGGCACTCGCCTCCGGCCGCCCCGTCGTCGTGTCGAGCGGCATCTCTCCCTCCGGCGAGATCCACATCGGCAACATGCGGGAGGTGCTGACGGCCGACGCCGTCTTCCGGGCGGTCCGAGAGCGGGGAGTCGCCGCTCGATTCAACTACGTTTGCGACAACTTCGACCCGCTCCGGCGCGTGTACCCCTTCCTCGATGCGGCCGTCTACGAGCCGCTCATCGGGAAGCCTCTGAGCCGCATCCCGTGTCCGTGCGGGCGCCACGTCTCGTACGGAGAGCACTTTCTCGAGCCGTTCCTCGCCTCTCTCCGCGCGCTGCGCGTCGACGTGGAGCTCGAGCGCGCGAACGAGATGTACGAATCGGGCCGGATGAACCGGATGATCGGTCTGGCGCTGTCCGGACGAGACCGGATCGCCGAGATTCTCGCGGATCTCACCGGGAAGAGCGTCGAGGCGGGCTGGTCGCCCTTCAATCCTCTCTGCCCCTCTTGCGGTCGGATGACGCAGACCTCGGTCACGGGCTTCTCCTTGGCCCACGAGACGGTCGGCTATGCCTGCGCCTGCGGCGGACGTGGCGAGGTGCCGATGGCCGGCGGGGGCAAGCTCACCTGGAGGGTCGACTGGCCGGCACGCTGGGTGATGCTGGGCGTCACGATCGAGCCGTTCGGCAAGGACCACGCGACGCGCGGGGGGTCGTACGACACGGGGGCGCGCATCGCGCGCGAGGTTTTCGACTATGAGCCGCCTCTTCCGGTTCCGTACGAGTGGATCAGCCTCAAAGGGCGCGGGGACATGTCGTCGAGCAAGGGTAACGTCTTGTCGATCGCCGCGGTTCTGGAGCTGGTGCCGCCCGAAGCGCTCCGTTACATGGTGATGCGCGAACGGCCCCAACGGACGATCGCCTTCGACCCCGGCCTTCCGCTGCTCCAGCTCGTCGACGAGGTGGACGACGCGGCCGCGAGTGGCGCGGATTCCCGCGCCCTGACGCTCTCTCGCGCAGCCGGCTTCACCCCGATCGGGGTGCCGTTCAAGCACCTGGTGGTGGCCGCGCAGGTGGCCCGCTTCGACGTTGACGGCACCCTCGAGGTGCTGGCCCGCACCGGCTACACCGGACTCGATCGCGGCGCCGTCGCGCAGCGCATCGAATACGCGCGGCGCTGGCTCGCGCTGCACGCACCGGACGACATCAAGTTCGAGGTCAAGCCCGACGTTCCCGCGGAAGCCGCCGCGCTCACCGCGGACCAGAAATCGTTTCTCGCCCGCCTGGCGTCCACCTTGAGCGACGCCATGGACGGCGAGGCCGTTCACCTCGCGATCTACGCCGTCGCCAAGGATTTCCCATCGACGAAGCCCGCGGAGCTGTTCCAAGCCCTGTACGTCGCGCTCCTGGGAAAGCCTCGCGGGCCCCGAGCCGGCACGTTCATCGCCGCGCTCGGGCCGTCCTTCTGCGCCGCCCGCTTCGCCGCGGCCGCCGCCTAGCGGCGCGGTCTCACGCGGATTCGCCCGCCTGGGCGAACGCCCGTTTCTCGTCGACCGCCGCCATGAGGGCGAGGCCGACGAGAAAGAAGGGGAGCAGGGAGAGAACGGCCCACCGCTGGCTTCCGGTCGCCTCGGAGACGAGCCCGAACACGAGCGGACCGAACATCGAGGCGAACTTCCCCGAGAGCACGTAGAAGCCGAAGAACTCCGACTCCCGGGATGGCGGCGAGATCTGGGCCATGAACGAGCGTCCCACCGCCTGCGTGCTCCCCATGCCCAGGGCGGCAAGACACGCCATGAGCAGGAACGTGACCCGGCTGTGGGCGGAAAAGCCGACCAGGATCGTGAGAACCCAGAGCCAGAGGCTGCCGACGAGGGTCGTCTTCGGACCGAAGCGGTCGGCGAGGTGGCCGGCGACGAGAGATCCCGGAAACGCGACGACGTTGAGGACGAGAAAGAGAATGACGAGATCGTTGCTCGAGAAGTGAAAGGTCGTCGTCGCGTAAATCGCGCTGAAGCTGATCACGGTCGTGATCCCGTCGGTGAAGAACAGCGAGGCCAGGATGTACTTTCCCGTTTCCCGGTAGCGGCCGAGATGCCGGAGCGTCTCCGCCGTGCGGGTGAAGCCGACCGTCACGTAGGCGCGCAGCCCCGCCAGGCGACCCTGGGGAGCCGACTCCTTGAGCCACGTGAACGCCGGGAGGGCGAACACCAGGAAGAACAGGGCGACCAAGAGGAACGATATCTGCCGGTGCGAGATCGCGATCGGATCGAAGGCGCCCTGAGCGTCCTTGATTGGACGCTTGATCAAAGGAAAGCAGAGAGCGAGCGAGAGGAGACCGCCGGCGTAGCCGATGGCCCACGCCCAGCCCGACACGCGGCCGATCGTCGCCGGCGTCGACACGTCCGGGAGGAACGCGTTGTAGAACACGTATCCCCCCTCGAAGCCGATGGTGGCGACGACGTAGAGAACGATGGCTGCCGCGACGTCCCCCGGGCCGACGAAGAAAAGGAGCGCGGTGGCGACGACCGTCTGAAGAGTCGTCGCGATCAGGAAGAATTTGCGTCGCCCCGAGAAGTCGGAGAACGCGCCCAGGACAGGCGACGTCACCGCGACGATCGCCATCGCCAGAAAGTTCGCGACGCCCCAGAGGCGGTCGCCGCGGTTGTCGGTCGCACCGACGACCGCGTCGCGAAAATAGACCGAGAAGACCACGGTCGTGATCAGCGTCGTGTACGACGAATTCGCGAAATCGAACAGGCACCACGAGGCGACCGCGGCCCGCGAGGGCCGGCGTCCGTCGCCGGCGGCCTCGCTCAACGATCGCCCCAATGGAGCTTGCGCTGGAGGATCTCGAAATAGCCGCGCCGCGCGACGCGCAGCAGGCGGACCGCCCGCGGGTGGCGGTCGACGACGATGGCGTCAAGGGGCTTCATCGGGAAGCCGACCTGGCCATCGAGGGTCAAGTACGCTTCCTCGGTCAGGCTCCTCAGGGTCACTTCGATGCGCACGCCGACGGGCACGACGAGCGGCCGATAGCTCATGGTGTGAGGGCAGATCGGCGCGATGACGAACGCGCTCGTTCGCGGATCCAGGATCGGCCCGCCGGCGGAGAGGTTGTACGCCGTGGAGCCGGTCGGCGTCGCGATGATCAGACCGTCGCTCGTGTAGGTGGCCACCAGCTCGCCGTCGATGCGAAGCTCGAGCACGAGCATGCGGGCGAGGGCCGTCTTCGTGACCACCGCGTCGTTGAGCAGGGCGTATTCGGCGAGTATCTTTCGCCCGCGACGGAAGCGCACGCGCAGCGCCGCGCGCTCGTCGATGTCGTACTCCCCCCGCAGGACCCGCTCGAGGGCCGCGTACAGCTCCTCGGGTTGGAGCTCCGTCATGAACCCGAGCCCACCGAAGTTCACGCCGAGGATCGGGATGCCGCGCGGGCCCGCGAGCCTCGCCGCCGACAGCAGGGTGCCGTCGCCGCCGGCGACGATCACCAGATCGACGCCGGAGGGGAGCGTCCCGGCGCGGACCCCGTCTCGGCGGCCGAGCGCGCGGGCCGTTGGCTCGTCGAAACGGACCGTCACCCCCCGGTCGCGCAGCCACGACCCCAGCTCGAACGCGATCCGTTGGCCCTCGTCGGTCCCCGGCTTTGCCAAGACCACGACGCGCCGGAACTTCCGGCGCGGGCCGCTGCGCCGCCCGTCTCTACGAGGAGGGGCCATGCACCGCCTCGTGGCGCAGCGTCGCGAGCGCCTGGTCGGTCGCCGGGTCCGCGGAGGGGCGGAGGTGGAGGAAGAACTCGACGTTTCCCGAAGCGCCCGTGATCGCAGCGCGGGCGAGGTCGACCGGGCCGAGCCCCTTCTCGCGGGCGAAGGCCAACAGCCCCTCCAGCACGTCGTCCCAAAGAGTCGGGTCGCGCACGATCCCGCCCTTTCCGACGCGGCCGCGCCCGACCTCGAACTGCGGCTTGACGAGCGCCACCAGGTCGGCCTCCGGGAGAAGGCAGGCGCCGACCTTCGGGAGCACCTGCCGCAGGGAAATGAAGGATACATCGATCGTCGCGAGGGACGGACGAAAGGGGAGAGCGTTCGGGGTCAGGTAGCGCGCATTGACCCCCTCGAGCGCGACCACGCGAGAATCCCGCCGGAGCGACCAGTCGAGCTGACCGCGCCCGACATCGAGGGCAATCACCCGCGCCGCTCCCGCCTCGAGCAGCACCTGCGTGAAGCCGCCGGTGGAGGCGCCGACGTCCAACGCATCACGTCCGGCGACGGCGATGGCAAAACGCCGGAGCGCCGGGGCCAGTTTCTCGGCTCCGCGCCCGACGAACCGTCGTCCCTCCCCGACCTCGACCGGCGCATCGATCGCGACGGTCGCCCCCGGCTTGTCGAGGCGCCGCCCGCCGCTCGTGACGAGCCCCGCCAGCACCAGCGCTTGTGCGCGCTCGCGCGTGGGTGCGAGCCCGCGCTCGACAAGCAAGCGGTCGATCCGAGCCCGCGGCTTCGACGCGCCGGCGCTCAATGCTCCCGTTCGACCGCGTACCGCGCGAGAGCCTCGAGCAGAGAGCGCTCGCAAACCGCCGCGGGGATCGCCTCGAGCGCGAGGCCGACGAGCCTCTCCGCCTCCGCGCGCGACGCCGCGACCCCGAAGAGCGCGGGGTAGGTCGCCTTCCCGGACCGCTCGTCCTTCCCCGGCGTCTTGCCGAGCGCCTGCGCATTTCCGGTGCGATCGAGCACGTCATCGGCGATCTGAAACGCCAGCCCGAGCGCCTCCCCGTAGCGGGCCATCGCCCGGCGATCCTCGGCCGAGGCGCCCCCGTGAAGCGCCCCGAGCTCGGCGGAAGCGGCGAGCAGCGCGCCGGTCTTGTGCCGGTGGATCCACTCGAGGCGATCGGCCGCGGCCTCCGTCCGCTCGGCCTCGAGATCCGCCATCTGGCCGCCGACCATCCCTTGGAGGCCGGCCTGGCGGGCGACCAGCGCCACCGCCTCCGCGCGCCGGCCGGCGGCGGCATCCCCATCCGGATGCGTGGCGATCAGCTCGAAGGCGAGTGTGAGCAGGGCGTCACCGGCCAGGATGGCCTCCGCCTCGCCGTACGCCTTGTGCGCGGTGGGACGGCCTCGGCGCAGATCGTCGTCGTCCATGGCGGGGAGGTCGTCGTGGATGAGCGAGTAGGTGTGGATCATCTCGAGAGCTGCGGCCGGCGCGAGCGCCTCGCTGACGGCGCCGCCGAACGCCTCGCACGCCGCGAGGGCGAGCAAGGGGCGGAGGCGCTTGCCCCCCGAGAAAACGGCGTAGCGCATCGTCTCGGCGAGCCGAGCGGCCGGTCCCTCGGGACGGGGGAGCAGGGCGTCGAGAGCGCCGTCGACGTCGGCGCGTCGAGACGAGAGCCGCGCCGCGAGCGTCATCGGGTCTCCCCGTTCTCGGCGATCTCGATCCGCTCGATCGACACCGCACAGCCCGATCGGACCTCGACGTCCACGCGCACCGCCGACAGCCGGACGTCCCCCTCTGCGGTCTCGTACGGAATCGGCCGCGCGCTGCGGAATCTCTCGATCGCCTGCTCCTTCCTGACCCCGATCACCGAGTCGAACGGGCCGGTCATCCCAACGTCCGTGATGGCGGCGGTCCCGCGTGGAAGCAGGCGCGCGTCGGCGGTCGCGACGTGCGTATGCGTCCCGAAGATCGCGGCGACCCGGCCGTCGAGGTACCAAGCGAACGCCGTCTTCTCGCTCGTGGCCTCCGCGTGGAAGTCGACGACGATCGGCCCCGCTCGCCCGGCCAGCTCGCCCAGGATCCGGTCGGCGACGCGGAACGGATCGTCGACGAGCGGCATGAAGACGCGGCCCATGAGGTTGACGATCGCAACCTTCTCCCCCCCGGAATCGATCACGGCCCAGCCGGTCCCCGGCGTGCCGTCGGGGTAATTGGCGGGGCGCAGAATCCGCCGATCACGCTCGAGCAGGGCGAGCGATTCCCGCTTGTCCCAGACGTGGTTGCCGGTCGTGATGACGTCGGCCCCGGCGGCGAAGAGCTCGTCGGCGGTGGCGGCCGTCAGCCCGGCGCCTCCGGCGGCGTTTTCGCCGTTGACGATCGTCAGGTCGGCCGCGAGACGCTTCTTCAGGCCGGGCAGCCGCGAAGCGACGATCCGCCTTCCCGGCGCGCCGACGACGTCTCCCACGAACAGGATCCGCATGCGGCTAGACCGCGTATTGCACGGCGCGCGTCTCCCGGACGACGCTGACCCGGATCGTGCCGGGGTAGTCGAGCTCGCGCTCGATGGCGCGCGCGATCTGCTTCGAGAGCAGGTAAGCCTGCTCGTCGGAGACGGACTTGGTGTCGACGAGCACGCGAAGCTCCTTCCCCGCCTTCAAGGCGAACGCCTGCGTGACCCCGGGAAACGCGACGGCCAGCGCCTCGACGCGCTTCAAGCGCTCGACGAACACGTCGAGGTTGTCCTTGCGGGCCCCAGGGCGGTTCTCCGAGATGCGATTCGCGATCCGCAGGATCAGCGCCTCCACCGATTTCGGCTCGGCATCCGGGTGGAGCGCCTCGATCGCCTTCACGACCTCATCCTTCTCGCCGAACTTCGCCGCAAGCTCCGCGGACACCAGGATCGGGTGTCCGCTTCCGCCGTCCTCCACCCGGCCGATCTCGTGGAGCAGCGCGGCGCGCCGCACCACGTCGGCGCGAGCGCCTGTCTCCGCGGCGATGTGCGCCGCCAGATGCACGACCTCGCCGACGTGCTGGAGAAGATTATGGCCGTGGTAGCTCCGGAATCTGAGCCGGCCCACGAGGCGGGCGAGCCGGGCGTGCAGGTCGAACACCCCCAGCCCGAAGGCCGCTTGGGCGCCCGATTCCTCTGTGAGCGTCTCGAACTCCTCGCGAACCTTGGCGACGACCTCCTCGATCCGAGCCGGGTGGATGCGGCCGTCCTCGAGCAGCCGCTGGATGGAGACACGGGCCATCTCGCGCCTCACCGGGTCGAAGGAGGAGAGGAGGATCGCACCGGGCGTGTCGTCGATGATCACGTCGATCCCCGTGGCCATCTCGAGAGCGCGGATGTTGCGGCCTTCGCGCCCGATGATCCGCCCCTTCATCTCGTCCGAGGGGAGAGCGATGAACGAGATCGTCGATTCGACCGGCTCCTTCAGGCTCACGCGCTGTGTGGCCTCGACGACCAGGCGGCGCGCGGTGCGGTCGGCGCCTTCGCGCGCCTCTTCCTCGATCTTGCGCGCGAGCTTCGCCGCCTCGCGCCGGGTCTCGGCCTCGATCGAGGCCAGAAGCTCCGCTTTGGCCTCGTCAACGGTCAGTGCGGCGATGCGCTCGAGCTGCTTGCGGGCGTCCGCGCGCTCCGCCTCCGCCGCGGCGAGCACCTGCTTGGCCTTGTCCTCGGCGGCGGCGAGGAGGCTCTGCCGGCGCTCCAGCTCCTTCCGCTGACGGTCGACGGCAGCAAGCTCGCTCTCACGCTGGCGGGCTTTCGCTTCGATCTGAGCTTCGCGGGCGTCGAAGTCGCGCTCCCGGCGATCGGCCTCCTCTTCCCTTGCCAGAGCCTGGTCCTGAGCGGCCGAGAGGAGCTCCTGCGCGTGACCTTCGGCCTGACGGCGCGCCTCCGCGAGGAGCTCGCCGGACTCGCGGGAGGCTTCGTGTCTCGCGTGGGCGACGATCCGGCGCGCGAGAATCGCCGCGCCGACGAGAATCACTCCCGCGGCAAACAGCCCCGCGATCGTCGCGATCTGACCCGGCATCCGCGGTCCCTTCCCTCCGCCCGCCAAGGGCGGTGCGCAGGATCCGCTGCCGGACGAAGGGTCCCGCGCGACCGGGAAGGAGCGCTCAGTTCCCCCGCGAGAGCCGTGTGGATCGGCCCGGTTGAACCAGGTCAACCAGGGGGGAGCCCTGCGGACGTCTTAGGCTTCCCCGCGAGGCGGGGCGTGCACACGATCGTCCTGACGCCGGGCACCCGAAACGACGACGTTGGCTCAAGCGATGCAACCCATCACGAACTCCGCAGGGGCCGTGCTGTCAGCGAGCGAAATCTCCAAGAGTCCTCGGTGCGATCACGCGGAACCGTCCGCCCGGCCGGAGCCGGCGCGCAACGGCCGGCATCCCGGATCGGCGAGCGCGTCGTCGATCAGGGACACCCAACGGCCCAGCTGCCGCTCCGTGTCCTTGGACACGGGGCCGCGCCGGGCCTGCAAGCATTCATCGGCGATATTCAGGGCGGCGAGGATCGCCACGGAGAGCGTATCCGCCGTGCCCGTCGTCTCGGCGACCTCGCGCATCTGCCGGTCCAGCTCCTGGGCCAGCTCGTGCAAGTAGCCGCTGTCACCGCCGCCGCGCAGGTGGTACGTTTTGCCGTAGATCGTCACCGGCGTGGCGGCCTCGTTCGCGATCATGTCCGTCAATCCTGCCTCAGCTCCCGCGCGGTCTCTTCGAGGACCGTCCTGAGCCTCGCGTTTTCTCTCTCGTGGGTCTCGATGCGGGATCTCAACGTCTCGTTCTCCCTCCGAGCGGCTTCGCGCTCCGCGGCGAGCGTCTTCACGCGGTGAATCATCGCCGCGATCCGTTCGTCGAGGAGCTTCGTGGGCGCGTCGATCATGGCTCCATTCGCCGAAGCCGCGCGCCGGAAACCGTATCGAGCGTTGAGACGAGCCCGCTCCGGTAGCCTTCCACCTCCGCATCGGTGAGCGTGCGGTCGAGCGGCTGCAGCATAACACGCAGCGTCATCGCCACGGACCCCTCTTGCAGGGGGCGCCCCGCATACCGGTCGATCCAGGTCATCCGGACCGGCGCCGGCGCCGGCACGCGCGCCAACGCTTCGAGGATCGCACCCGCGCTCGTCCCCGCGTCGATCACGAGCGAGAGATCGCGCCAGGTCCCCGGAAAGCGCGGAACGGGCCGGAAGGTGCTTCGGGCGGGGGCATGCCCGGCCGCGAGATCGAGATCCACCTCGCCGAGAAAAACCGCGGCCGGAAGCCCCAGTCGCGCCGCGAGATCCGGGTGGACGGGCCCGCACCGCGCGACGCTCCGCCCGTTCCGGTCCCGCCATACGAACGACTGGCCCGGATGCAGTCCGGCAAGGATCGCGCGCTCGCGAGCCGCGGGCGGATCCTCCGCAACCGACGAGAGGAGATCCTCGATCACTCCGGCGGCATCCCAAGCGTCGACGAGGCGCGACGTCCCGCTCCAGTGAGCCGGAAGAGCCGCCCCCGTCCACGCGAAGCCGGCGTAGGTCGGCTCGAGAGGAAGCTCTCCCGCGCTGCGCGCGAAGAACACCCCGCCCACCTCGAACAATCGGACCTCCGTCGCCCCTCGGCGAAGGTTGAGGTCGGCCGCGCGGAGCAAGCCCGGCAGGAGCGAGCGGCGCAGCACAGCGAGCGTCTCCGCGATCGGGTTGACGATCGCCAGCGGCGCGGCGGCGCCATCGACGACGAACGGGTCGTCCTCGCCGGGGCCGATCATCGCGTAGCTGAAAGCTTCGTGGAAGCCGAGCGCGGCGAGCCGGTCGCGGACGGCCTCGTCGCGATCCGGCCGGCGCTCGTCCGGCGCGCGGCGGCGCACGCCGGACGGCTTGCGCTCCGGGATGCGGTCGTATCCCAGGTGGCGGCCGATCTCCTCGACGAGATCGGCCTCGCGCTCGAGATCCACGCGCCACGAAGGGATGCTCGCCTCGAGCGAGTCCCCGAGTCCGTCGCGGGGGGCCAGCTCGAGGGCTGCCAGCGCACGCCGGGCCTCGTCCTTCGTGGGCGCATAGCCCAACAGCCTCGCGGCGTGCTCGAGGCGAACGGACACCGTCCGCGGCTGGCGGGGGTGCGGCTGAACGTCGATCGTCCCGGGAGCGGGGGTCCCGCCGGCGAGCGCGGCGAGCAGACGGACGGCCAGGTCCTGCGCGCGCGGCGGAGCCTCCGGGTCGCAGCCTCGCTCGAATCGTTGGCTCGCGTCGGTGTTCAGGTTGAGCACGCCCGAGGCGTGGCGGACGGCGGCGGGAGCGAACCACGCCGCCTCGATGAGCACCTCGGTGGTCGCGTCGCGGATCTCGGTGGCGGCTCCGCCCATGACGCCGCCCAGCGCGATGGCTCGCTCTTCGTCGGCGATGACGACGATCTCCCCGTCGAGCCTTCGCGTCATGCCGTCGAGCGTGACGAGCGTCTCGCCGGCGCGGGCCCGACGAACATGGATCGCCCTCTCGGCGAGCGCGGCGAGGTCGAAGGCGTGTACCGGTTGGCCCAACTCGAGCATGACGAGGTTCGAGACGTCGACGACGTTGTTGATCGACCGGAGACCGCAGGCGGCAAGGCGACGCACGACGGCCTCGGGAGAGGGGCCCACGTGAACGCCTCGCACGATGCGCGCGGTGTAGCGGCCGCACAGCTCCGGCGCCTCGATCGTCACCGAGACCTCGTCCGCTGCCGGCGCGCCCCTCCCGGACGGCGCGGACGGGCGGGGCGCCAGCGATCGTCCGAAGGCCGCGGCCACCTCGCGCGCGATCCCGATGTGGCCGAGCGCGTCGGGGCGGTTGGCCGGGACGTCGATGTCGAAGACGGTGTCGCCGCCCTCGGAAGCGACGCCGTCGACCGTGAGCCCACGCGCCGTCAAACGGCGCGCGACCTCGGACGCGGCGGCGTCGACCGGAACCAGCTCCCGGAGCCAAGCGTAGGAGATCAACATCGCGCGTTCACGCCGGGAACTGCCGGAGGAAGCGGACGTCGTTCTCGATCATGACGCGCAAGTCGTCGATGCCGAACCGCATCATCGCGATGCGATCGATGCCGAGACCGAATGCGAAGCCGGTGTACCGCTCCGGATCGATGCCGACCGCCTCGAATACCGCCGGATGCACCATCCCCGCGCCGCCCAGCTCGATCCAACCGGTCTCCTTGCAGGCGCGGCATCCCCGCCCTCCGCAGACGCGGCAGGAGACGTCGAACTCGCAGCCGGGCTCGACGAACGGAAAGTACCCGGGCCGGAGGCGGATCGCGACGTCGTCGCCGAAGAACCGGCTCCAGACCTCGGCACACGTGCCCTTGAGATCGGCGAGCGAGATCCCTTCGTCGACGACCAGCGCCTCGAGTTGATGGAACATCGGCAAGTGGGTCGCGTCGAGGTCCTTTCGATAGACCCGACCGGGGCAGATCATCCGGATCGGGGGCTTCCGCTTGAGCATCGTCCTCACCTGCACGGGAGAGGTGTGCGTTCTCAGGAGGAGCCCGTGCGAGAGGTAGAAGGTGTCGCTGGAGTCGCGCGCGGGATGGCCCGGCGGCAGATTGAGCGCCTCGAAATTGTGGAAATCGTCCTCGACCTCGGGCCCCAGCTCGACCGAGAAGCCCATCGAGACGAAGATCCGCTCGAGCTCGCGGCGGGTCTGCGTCACGGGATGGAGCGAGCCGCGCGGAGGACGCCGCGCGGGCAAGGTGGCGTCGATCCGCTCCCGGTCCAGAGCGGCGGCGCTCGACCGGGCCTCCGCCTCGGCTTTCGCCGCGTCGAGGGCCGACTCGAACTCGGACTTCGCCGCGTTGATCGCGGCCCCGAGGGCCGGTCTCTCCGCGTCGGGAGCGGACGACAAGCCCTTCAGGAGCGCGGTGAGCTCCCCCTTCTTCCCGAGGAAGCGCACACGAACGGCTTCGACCGCCGTGGGAGCGGTCCCCGCCGCGGCAAGCACCGCCGCGAACTCGCGCTTCAAAGCGTCGAGCCGATCTTTCACGCGCGGATGCTCTCCGCTAGGCGGATGCGACGGCTTGACGCGCTGCTTTCGCGATCTGGCCGAAGGCGGCGGGATCGTGTACCGCGAGGTCCGCCAGGATCTTGCGATCGAGCGAGACCCCGGCGACCTTCAAGCCGTGAATCAGGGCCGAGTACGACATCTCGTGCATCCGGGCCGCGGCGTTGATGCGCACGATCCAAAGCCGCCGGAAATCCCCTTTCCTGGCCCGCCGGTCCCGGGTCGCGAAGGCGAGCGAGCGTTCGACCTGCTGTTTCGCGATCCGGTACAGCTTGGATTTCGCGAGGTAGTACCCCTTCGCTCGGCGCAGGATCTTCTTCCTCTTGAGGCGGCGCTTGTTTCCTCGTTTGACGCGCGGCATCGGCTTCTCCTCTTGACGGGCTCGACGGCCCGACGAACGGCCGCCGGGCACCGTGCCCGGGCGGCGGGAGCGGATGGGACGGGTGGTCTACTTGCTGTACGGAAGCATGGCCGCGACGTTCTTGTGATCGGCCTTCGACACCATCGACGGCATGTCGAGGGCGCGCTTCCGCTTGGTCGTCTTCTTCGTCAGGATGTGGCTCTTGTATGCCTTCGACCGCTTGATCTTTCCTTTGGCGGTCTTCTTGAATCGCTTGGCGGCGCCACGGTGAGTCTTGAGCTTGGGCATGGTGTCTCCGATTCGGGTGTTGGACTAGAGGTCATGGCTCTTGGCTTCCGCCAGGGCGGCGGCCCGGTCCAAGAAGGCGTCGAGCGGCTGGGCGCCTTCGTCTCCGCGGTGCCGGGAGCGCACGGCGACGGTCTTCTCCTGGGCTTCGCGGTCGCCGACAACCAGCATGAACGGGACCTTCTGGAGTTGGGCGTCCCGGATCTTGGCGCCGATCTTCTCGCTTCGGTCGTCGAGCTTGGCCCGGAATCCCCGGGCGGCGCAGCGCGCGCGGACCTCCTCGCCGTACGCGTTGACGCGGTCGGTGATCGGCAGCACGCGCACCTGCTCCGGGGCGAGCCAGAGCGGGAACGCTCCGGCGAAGTGCTCGATCAGGATCGCGATGAAGCGCTCGAACGAGCCGTTGACCGCGCGATGGATGACGACGGGCCGGTGCGGGGCGTTGTCTTCTCCGACGTATTCGAGACCGAACCGCTCGGCGGCGGCGTAGTCGAGCTGGATCGTGCCGAGCTGCCACTTGCGACCGAGAGAGTCCGCGACGTCGAAGTCGATCTTCGGCCCGTAGAATGCGCCGTCGCCGGGATTGAGCTCGTAGGGGAGCCCCGTCGCCTCGAGCGCCGCGCGCAGCGAGCCTTCGGCGCGGTCCCACATGGCGTCGTCGCCGATCCGCTGCGGCGGTCGCGTGGCGAACTTGAGAGTCGCCTTCAGATCGAACGCCTCGTAGTACGCCAGGATGAACGTCGCGAGGCGGCGCACCTCGCTCTCGATCTGGTCCTCGCGGAGATAGATGTGGCAGTCGTCCTGCTGGAATTGCCGTAGCCGCGTGAGCCCCGACAGCGTGCCGGACTTCTCGTTGCGGTGGAGGACGTCGTAAGTCGTATACCGAACCGGCAGCTCGCGATACGAGTGCGTCTTCGATGAGAAGTAGACATGGTGCGACGGACAGTTCATCGGTTTCAGCGAGAACTCGTGCTCTCCGGTCTCGCTGTCGAGCACGAGGAACATGTTCTCGCGATACTTTCCCCAGTGCCCCGAGAGCTCCCAGAGCTTACGGTTGTACAGAAGCGGCGTCTTGATCTCGCGATAGTCGTCGATCTGCAGCTCGCGCATGGTGGCGTTGAGCACGTTGTAAATCGTCGTACCCCGCTCCGTCCAAAAAACCGCCCCCGGGGCGTAGGGATGGAACAGGAACAGATCCAGCTCGCGGCCGAGCCTTCGGTGGTCGCGCCGCCGGGCTTCCTCGAGGAGACGCAGATGCTCGTCGAGCTCGGCCTGGGTGAAGAACGCGGTCCCGTAGATGCGCTGCAGCATCTTGTTCTTCTCATCGCCCAGCCAGTACGCGCCGGCGACCGAGAGAAGCTTGAACGCCCGGAGCCGCCCGGTGCCCGGGACATGAGGACCGCGGCAAAAATCCGTCCACTCTCCCTGGCGGTAGATCGAGACGGTTTCCCCACCCTTGGTCTCCGCGAAGTAAACCTTGTACGGCTCGTTCTCGCGCGTGAAGAACGCGATCGCCTCGTCCTTCGGCAGCTCGATCCTCTCAATCGGAAGATCTCGGGCGACGATGTCGCGCATCCTGGCCTCGATCGTGGCCAGATCGGCGTCGGAAAAGGGCGCGTCGCGGTCGAAATCGTAGTAGAAGCCCCCTTCGATCACAGGCCCCTGCCCGATCTTGGTCCCGGGGAACAACTCCTGCACCGCCTGGGCAGTCGCATGGGCGGTGGAGTGGCGTAGGACGGCGAGCGCGTCGGGGTCCTTCGGGGTCAAGATCTGGAGGGAGGCGTCCTTGACGATCGGCGCGCTGAGGTCGACGAGCACGCCGTCCAGTTTGGCCACGACCGCGTCCTTCGCCAGGCGTGGACCGATCGAGGCCGCAACCGACAGGGGAGTCGTTCCAGCCGCGACCTCCCGGGATCTGCCGTCGGGGAGGGTGATGCGAACCGTTGCAACCGTCTCAGGCATGCCGCTATTTCCTTGGTAGGCGCGCGCGGGATCGAACCGCGGACTTCTACCGTGTCAAGGTAGCGCTCTTCCACTGAGCTACGCGCCTGGACCCTCGCCCGCCGACCCCCGGAAAGCCCCTGGGTACGACAGGACCGCGAGATGGTAACACACGCGCAAAGGCATTCAAGGAAAGGAGTTCCGGCGTTTCTGTTGAATTGTCGTCGCGGTTTCGCTACTCTTCGCGCCCTGACCTTCGCCGACCGCGGTCTGACGGAGATCCCGCCTCTGATGGTCATCGTCATGAAGAAGGGGAGCAGCCGGGAGGACCTTGCCCGGGTCACTCGCTCCGTCGAGGCGCTCGGCTGCCGCGCGCAGGCCCTTCCCGGAGTCGAGCCCCCCACCCTCGCGGTCACCGGAAGCGCCGAGCCCCTCGATCCGGACATCTTTGAAAGGCTTCCCGGGGTCGCCCGAGCGGTTCCCGTCGACCCGCCTTTCAAGCTCGCGTCGCGGGAGGCGAAGCTCGAGGACACCGTCGTGCGGGTGGGGTCGCGCTCTATCGGCGGCGGCGGTCTGTTCGTGATCGCCGGGCCGTGCGCGGTGGAGTCCGAGGAGCTGACCATGGAGACGGCGCGTCTGATGAAGCGCGCCGGCGCCGATGCGCTGCGCGGTGGGGCGTTCAAGCCTCGGTCGAGCCCTTACAGCTTTCAGGGATTGGGGAAAGCAGGCTTGGTGCTGCTCTCCAAAGCGCGCGAGGCAACGGGTCTCCCGATCGTCACCGAGGCGGTCGATCACGCCTCCCTGGATCTCGTCGACGAGCACGCCGACATCGTTCAGATCGGGGCGCGGAACATGCAGAACTACGAGCTCTTGAAGCGCGCCGGTCGTCTCGCGAAGCCGGTGCTGCTCAAGCGAGGCATGTCCGCGACCCTCGAGGATCTCCTGCTTTCCGCGGAATACGTCCTGGCCCAAGGGAATCCGGCCGTCATCCTCTGCGAAAGGGGGATCCGGACATTCTCGCGACACAGCCGCTATACGCTGGATCTCTCCGTCGTGCCCGCAGCGCGCGAGGCGACGCATCTTCCGATCTTCGTCGACCCGAGCCATGCCACCGGCCGCCGCGACCGGGTGCCGGGGATGGCGCGTGCCGCGGCGGCGGCGGGGGCCGACGGGGTGATGATCGAGATCCACCCGGCTCCCGAGGATGCGCTCTGCGACGGGCGGCAGGCGCTGCTTCCTCAGCAGGGCGCGGAGCTGATCGCCCAGCTTCGCGCCATCGCCGCCATCGTCGCGAAGAAGGCGGAGGCCGTTCGGTGATCCGCTTCGAAAGCGGAGACCTAAGGCTCACGATTCTCTCGGCTGGGACCCTTTGGCTCGACGGCGGCGCGATGTTCGGCGTCGTCCCCAAGACGCTCTGGGCCAAGCTCCGGGCCCCGGACGAGCGGAATCGCATCCGGCTCGGCATGAACGTTCTCCTCGTCGAGGACGGGCAGACCCGCACCCTGATCGACAACGGCGCGGGGACGAAGTGGAACGCGAAGCAGCGCGACATCTACGCCTTCACGGTGCCGACGGCCAGCGAGCTTCTCGACCCTGCGGGGTTGGAACCCTCCGAGATCGACGTCGTGCTCGATACTCACCTCCATTTCGACCACGCGGGAGGCAATACGCAGCTCGATGCCGCGGGACGCCCCGTCCCCGCGTTCCCCAACGCCCGTTACGTCGTTCAGAAAGCGGAGCTCGACTTCGCACGGACGGACAACGAGCGCATACGCGCCTCCTACGTCCGCGACGACTTCGAGCCCGTGGCGGCGGCGGGGCTCTTTCAGTTCGTCGAGGGGGATGCGCGCGTGGACGAGCGCATCGAGGTCGTCCTGGCTCCAGGACATACGCCGCACCTCCACGTACCGATCATCCGGACCGGTGAGCACACGATCGCGTTCCTCGCGGATTTGGTGCCGACGGCGAGTCACGTGCCCTTTCCGTACATCATGGGCTACGACCTCGAGCCGCTGAGGACGCTCGAATCCAAGAAGCGCATCCTCGGCCAAGCCGCTCGGGAGGGGTGGCGGCTCGTTTTCGAGCACGACGCCGATCTTCCCCTCGGGACCCTCGCGGAAGACGGCGGCAAGCTGCGCGCCGTTCCGTGGAAGGGGGAGGCCTGAGAATGGAGGCGGTCCTCGCGCTCGAAGACGGGCGGATCTTCCGCGGGAGGGCGTTCGGCGCGGCGGCCGAGCGGACGGGCGAGGTCGTCTTCAACACCGCGATGACCGGGTATCAGGAGACCGTAACGGATCCGTCGTACAGCGGCCAGATCGTCGTCATGACCGCACCGGAGATCGGCAATGTCGGCACGAACGACCTCGATGCGGAATCGGGTGGGCCGCAAGTCGAGGGATTCGTCGTTCGCGAGCTGTCGTCCACCGCATCCAACTGGCGATCCACGGAAGCGCTCCACGCCCATCTGAAGGCGCACGGCATCCCGGGTCTCTCGGACGTCGACACCCGCGCGATCACGAGGCACCTCCGATCACGAGGCGTGCTCAACGGCATCATCTCCTCCGTTCGCGCGGATGCCGACGCGTTGGTTCGCGAGGCGCAGCGCGCCCCGTCCCTGGGCGCGATCGATCTCGTGCGCCGCGTCACCTGCAAGGAGCCGCATTCATGGAGCTCGCCTCGGGAGGCCGCTTGGGCGACGACGGGCGGCGCGGCGGACGCTCGTCCGCGCATTCGATGCGTCGCCTACGATTTCGGAGCCAAACGGAACATCTTCCGGCTGCTCCACGAATCGGGCTTCGACGTCACGGTCGTTCCGGCGACGCTCTCGGCGAACGACGCGCTCGCTCTCCGGCCGGGCGCGGTGTTCCTCTCGAACGGTCCCGGTGATCCCGCCACAGCAACCTATGCCATCGAGGCGGTGGCGGGACTGGCGGGACGGGTGCCGATCTTCGGGATTTGCCTCGGCCACCAGATCGCCGCGCTCGCGATCGGCGCGAAGACGATCAAGCTCAAATTCGGACACCGCGGGGCCAATCACCCCGTCCGCGACGTCCGTACCGGCCGGGTCGCCGTGACGTCGCAGAACCACGGCTACGCGGTGGCCGCCGAGACTCTGCCCCACGGCGCCGACGTGACGCACGTCAATCTCAACGACGGGACCTGCGAGGGCTTCTTCGACGAGGGCCGGCAGCTCTTCGCCGTGCAGTACCACCCCGAGGCATCACCGGGCCCCCACGACGCGCTGGGCCTGTTCGCCGAGTTTCGGACATGGGTCGATCGCGAGCGATCCGGATCGGCCGCGGCGACGGGGGCGCGATGACCGACTGGAAGTCCTCGCTTCGTTTCGATCCGACGCCCTGGCTCCTGGAGAACGCCTGCGCGCCGATCCGGTACCGGGTGCTGACCGAGCTGCTCGACCGACCGAAGGACGACCCGACCGTTCAACAGCTGCGGAACGAGATCGCGATCTATCCACCCGGGCTGAAGCTGCAGCGAACGCAGCGGAAAGACGGTACGTGGGGAGGGCATGTGCACGCGGGCGACGCTCGCAAGCTCACGCTGTCGATCGAGAACGGCCTATCGCTCCTCTACGAGATGGGCTGGTCGCGCGACGCGAAGCCGATCAAGCAGGGCGCCGCGACGCTGCGTACCTTCCTGACGGCCAAGAAGGACCTCAAGTTCTTCGAGTTCGGAAAGCTGGTCAAGGCCGATGAGCGCCGAGAGCGGTACTACCGTTGGTTCCTCCGCACGCTCGCCCTCGGGCTCCTGGTCCGAGGCGGCTACGCCGACGACCGGAGCCGCGTGGCGGTGCTCGAGCTGCTCGATCTCTGCGCGGGCTTTGTCGACGATCCGGTGTCGCGGAATCCGGTGGAGGAGATCGGCGCGAGCCACCCGTTGATCCGTGCCGCCGCGTGGCGCCGGGACTACCTCTTCGTGCCCGATCATCACCTGATGCGTGTCTTCGCGTTCTCCCCGTGGCTCCTGGATGGCGAGCTGGCGAAGATGCGCCTCAAGAAGATCTCCGACTACGTCATGTCGGAGACCTACCAGCGCTTGGCACCCGATCTCGGGCTCGTGCGCACGGCGAAGGGCTCGTTCCTCAAGGGCGGAGGGCTACGCATCCGGCCGATCGACTTCTACCAGAAGCACGCGACGCTCGACGAGCTCCTCGTGAACATGGAGTTCTTCGCGCGCCTCGGCCTCTTGAACCGATACCCCCAGTTCATGACCCACCTCGAATGGTGGCTCGGCCAGCAGGGGAAGGAAGGCCGCTGGAATCTCTCGAGCAAGCTCCTGAACGAGAACAGCCGCTGGACCGCGCTGCTGCGCATCGAGAAGGATTGGCGCTCTCCCGCTCGCAAGGAGGCGGATCTGACGTTCCGCGTCCTCTTGATCCTCAAGTACCAATGGGAGCGCCAGATCCGAATGCTGGATCGCCGCGACGACGGCTACACCATCTAGGGGAGTGTCCCCGACTCGGGTAGCCGCGCGAAGAACATCTTTCCGGCTGCGGTCTGAATCGCGCTCGCGATCACGACGTCGATCGTCCGGCCGATGAGCCCCGACGCCTTCTCGACGACGACCATCGTGCCGTCCTGAAGGTAGCCGACGCCTTGACCGGGCTCCTTCCCATCCTTGACGATCGTCACGCGGAGGATCTCGCCGGGAAGCACGACGGGACGCAGCGCGTGCGCGAGGTCGTTCACGTTGAGCACGAGGACTCCGAGAGCGGTGGCGACCCTGTTCAGGCTGAAATCCGTCGTGATCAGCGCCGCCCCGCGGTGTCGCGCCAAAGCGACGAGCTTGGCGTCGACGCCTTGGGCCTCCTCGACCGCTTCGTCGACGATGGTCAGGCGGGGCCGCGGGCCCTCGCGGAGCGCTTGGAGCGCGTCGAGGCCGCGCCGGCCCCGCGAGCGCCGCATCGCGTCGGCGGCGTCCGCGACGTGCTGCAGCTCGCGAAGCACGAATCCCGGCACGGCGAGATCCCAATCGAGGAAGCCCGTGCGGACGACGTCGGGGAGGCGTCCGTCGATCAGCGCGGACGTGTCGACCAAGGCTTCGCGCGCGCGCGGCGGGGCCTCGGCGCCGCGCGGAAGGTCGCGGTGCCGGAAGGCCAGAAAGGCTTCGCCGGCGAGAACGAGGGCGACGATCGCGGCGATCGCCAGAGCGGGCGCCGCGGGGAGCCAACCCGCGGCCGCGCCGATCAGCGGAAGGACGAGCGCACCGACGACCGCGCGGACCAGAACGCGCGTGCGCACGTCAGCTTGGGCCGCTCACGCGTCCCGCCACTCGGGATTGACGAAGCTCGTGAATTCGCGGATGAAGTGGAGGTCGACCGTGCCGGTCGGGCCGTTCCGCTGCTTGCCGATGATCAGCTCGGCTTTGCCCTTGAGGTCCGGGTCTTCCTTCTTGTAGACCTCTTCCCGGAAGATGAAGAGCACGACGTCCGCATCCTGCTCGATCGCCCCCGACTCACGCAGGTCGGAGAGCTGGGGGCGCTTGTCGCCGGTCCCGCGCTGCTCCGGCGCGCGCGAGAGCTGCGAGAGCGCGAGGATCGGAATGTGGAGCTCCTTCGCCATTTCCTTGAGGGAGCGGGAGATGTCGGAGATCTCCTGCTGGCGCGAGTCGTAGCGGCCCCGGCCCTGCATGAGCTGAAGATAGTCGACGACGATCATGTCCAAACCGCGCTCGAGCTTCAGGCGCCGCGCCTTCGCGCGCATCTCGCTGATCGTCGCCCCCGGCGTGTCGTCGATGAACATCGGCGCCTCGGACAGATCCGCGAACGCCTTGATGATCCGCTCCCACTCCTCCTTCCCGATCCGGCCGGTGCGCAGGCGGTGCGCGTCGACCCGGGCCTCGGCGCAGAGCATGCGGGAGAAGAGCTGCTGGTGGGACATCTCCAGCGAGAACACCCCGACCGTCCGCCCATGGCGTAGCGCGGCGTGCGCCGCGATGTTCAGAGCGAGGGTCGTCTTCCCCATCGACGGGCGTCCGGCGAGCACGATCAGGTCGGAAGGTTGGAGGCCCGCCGTCCATTCGTCGAGCTGAAGGAAACCCGACGCGATGCCCGTGATCGGCTCCCGCCGGTGGGTGAGGTCCTCGATCATCTTGATGCTGCGCTCGCCGACGGTCCGCATCGAGAGGAAGCCGGAGCGCAGGCGCTCCTCCGCGACGTGGAAAATCGCCTTCTCGGCCTCGTCGAGGACCGACTCGGCGGAGCCGGTCGACCTCATCGCGGAGGAAAGGATCCGCTGAGCCGAGGCGATCAGCTCGCGAAGGATCGCCTTCTCCTTGACGATCTTGGCATAGTGCTCGACGTTGGCCGAGCGCGCCGTCCCGTCGACGAGCGCGGCGAGATAGGCGATTCCGCCGCACGCCTCGAGGGCGCCCGAGCGCTCGAGGCCGTCTCTCAAGGTGACGAGGTCGAGGGCCGAGCCGGCCTCGGAGAGCTCTTCGAGCGCCCGAAAGATGCGCCGGTGCCTCTCGGCGTAAAACGTCTCGTGGCTCAGGAGCTCCTGGGCCTTGTGAATCTGCCGGTTGTCGAGGAGGACGCCCCCCAAGACGGAGCGCTCAGCCTCGTCGGAATGCGGGAGCGTCTCCGGTAGAACGTCCTGTAGCATGGCCGCCCGTGACCGCGCCTCGTCGGACCCGCGGCTCCGCGGAGAATACCACGCCGATGGTAAGCTCCGGCGTCGACGCGGAGCCGAACGCCGCAAGCGGAGGGAGCAGCCGATGACGCGACGATCTTCGCCGATCGCGCTGGCGGCAACGATCGCCGCTCTCGTGCTGCTTCCGCCGCCGTACGCCGCCGAGAAACCGAAGGTCGTCATCTTGGGGTTCGACGGCGCCGACGCCCGACTGATCTCGCAGTGGATGGACGAGGGAAAGCTCCCCAACTTGGCGCAGCTGCGCGACGACGGGACGTTCCTACCCCTTCAGCCAACCAATCCTCCGCAGACGCCGGTGTCCTGGTCGTCGTTCGCGACGGGGACGAACCCGGGGAAGACGAGAATCTTCGATTTCCTGATGCGCAATCCCGCCGACTATCTTCCCGACTTCGCCATGAACTCCGAGTCGCGGCGCCCCTTCCTCTTCGGCCCACGGAACGGATGGATCGTGGGGCTCATCGCCGGAGGCGTCGCGCTCGTGCTCGGGTTCTTCGTCGCGATTCTTTTTCGTCTCTCCTGGGTGACGCGAGGGGCGATCGCGGCGCTCTGCGGCCTCGCGGTCGGGCTTCCGTCGGGGTTCGTCTCCAAGCAATTCCTGCCGGCCGAGGTTCCCGCCGCGATCAATCATCGGCAGGGGAGCACGATGTGGGAGCTCGCCGCCAAGGCGGGGAAGAAAGTCCAGGTCATCCACGTTCCCGCGACGTTTCCGGCGGACGACGTCGGGGACGGGCACCTGCTGTCCGGGCTGGGCGTCCCCGACATGCGCGGCCGCGTCGGGACGCCGACGTACTACACGTCGGATCCGACCTTCCAGCCGGGGCAGGGCGCCAACGAGTTCAGCCTCGAGCTGGTGCGCCTCGCCGACCGGCGGGGCCGGATCGAGACGCGCGTCATCGGTCCGTACAACAAGCCGTTCTACGACTACGTCGTCGATCGCCGGACCGCGGGGATCGCCGATCGCCGCGAGCAGAACGAGGCCAAGAGGCGGGCGCGGCAGGAGCTCGATGACGCGGAGGTTCCCCGTCGGATCGACCTGCCGTTGACGCTCGACGTCCAAGGGGATTCCTGCCGCATCACGCTCTCGGGCGAGACTCAAACTCTCAAGGTGGGCACGTGGAGCGACTGGTTCACGCTCTCCTTCCCCGTGAACTGGCTCGTCGATCGTGCGGCCCCGCTACGGGGAATCGCGAGATTCAAGCTGCTGCAGCTCGCGCCGAATCTCGAGCTGTACCTCTCGCCGATCAATTTTCACCCCGACTGCCACCCGATCGCCTTCTCGTGGCCGCCGGACTACTCGGATGCGCTCCGGAAGCGTTTCGGCTTGTTCAAGACGATCGGTTGGCCCGAGGACACCTGGTCGCTCCCATCGGGCGTAGGCGACGAGGACCTCTTTCTCGAGGACATGGGCTTCACGCGCGACAAGGACGAGGAAATCCTGACCGGGCTCCTCGGCGACCATGCCGACGACCTGTACGTGCAGATCTTCTATTTCACCGACCGCATCGGTCACCTGTTCTGGCGGTTCCTCGATCCGCATCATCCGGCCTACGATCCGGCGCTCGCGGCGAAGTACGCGCCCGAGGTGCTGAAGGCCTACCAAACGATGGATGCGATGGTCGGACGAGCGCGCAAGCTCGCCGGCCCGGACGCCCTGTTCTTCGTCTGCTCGGATCATGGTTTTTCCTCGTTCCGCCGCGGCGTCAACATCAACACCTGGCTGGTACGCAACGGGCTCATGACCCTCAAGGGACAGACGAGCGACCCCGCCACCCTCGAAAAGCTCTTCGACACCCGCGACCTGTTTCAAAACGTGGATTGGTCGCGAACCAAGGCGTACGCGCTCGGCCTGGGGAGCATCTACGTCAACTTGGTCGGGCGGGAGAAGGACGGATGCGTGATGCCGGGCGCCGAATACGACGACGTCCGGCGGAAGATCCGCGACGGGCTGGAAGCGCTCGTCGATCCGGCGACCGGCGAGCATCCCGTCGCGCGCGTCTGGACGCGAGAAGAGCTGTACACCGGGTTCGACCCGAATCTCATCCCCGATCTCCGGGCCGGGAACAGCTTGAACTACCGCGTGTCGTGGCAGACGACGCTTGGCGGCGTGCCTCCGGACGTCCTCGAGGACAACCACAAGGCCTGGTCGGGCGACCACTGTTCCGCCGATCCGGATCTCGTTCGCGGCATCCTCTTCGCCAACCGGAAGCTGAACAAGTCCGACCCCGCGATGATCGACATCGCCCCGACCGTGCTCAAGGTGCTCGGCGTGTCGATCCCACCCGAGATGGACGGGAAGCCGCTCCTCTGATGCCCCGATTCTCTCCGCGAGTCCGCAGCGCCGCCCTCATGGCGGCGCTGCTCGCCGTCCCGCGCGCTGGCTCGGTGGCCGAGAGCGAAAGAGCGCGCTCGCGCCGCCTCGCCGAGCTCGAAGACGAGATGAAGCGGCTGCACGTCGAGATGGCGGGGCTTGCCGCCCGCGAGAAGGGCCTGCTGGGAGACATCTCGCGCATGGACGCGGACATCGCGCTGCGCCGGGCGGAGCTCGAAGACGTCACCTTGCGGCTTGTGGGGACCGAAGATCGGCTCGCCGCGAGCGAGCGGACCCTGTCGGGGATCGAAGCCGAGCGGGGACGTCTTTCTCCACAGCTTGCCGCGCGCCTTCGCGAGATCTACGAGGCCGGACCCGCCGGACTCCTCGCTCGCGTCGTCGATCCTCTCGACAGCGCGGTGAGCTTGGACGGCATCCGCTACGCGTCCTACCTTTCGCGGCGCGACGCCCGGCAGCTCGCCGCGTGGCGCGAGTCCTCGCGCCGCCTATCGTCGGAGCGCGCCGGCCTCGCCGACGAGCGATCGAGGCTCACGGCGCTGCGCGCCGATGCCTCGCGCAAGGAAGCCGCGCTGAGCGCGGGGCGCGCCTCGCGGGCC
>CAZEII010000029.1:0-52417 GCA_964511835.1 uncultured Acidobacteriota bacterium
TCCGCATCGTCCGGGGCGGACACCTCATCCCCCAACAACCTTGCGGCCACCGTGCCGAGCGATCAGCCCAGCATCTTCCAGAGGTAGGCGTACTCGAGCGCTGTCGTATAGGCGCGCTGCGAGTTCACGGAGCCCGAGCCGTGCCCGCCCTCGATCTGCTCGAAGTAGTAGACGGGATGGCCGAGGTCCATCATCTTCTTCGCCATCTTGCGCGCGTGCGCGGGGTGGACCCGGTCGTCGCGCGTCGTCGTCCAGAAATACGCCTTCGGGTAGACGACGTCTTTCTTGACGTTCTGATAAGGCGACCACTTCTGGATGTACGACCAGTCCTCGGGCAGGTCCGGATCGCCGTACTCGGCCATCCAGCTCGCGCCGGCCAAGAGCTTGCTGTATCGGCGCATGTCGGTCAGCGGCACCGCGGAGACGACCGCGCCGAAGAGATCGGGCCTCAGGACCATCGACCCGGCGACGAGGAGCCCGCCCTGGGACGCTCCCCTGATGCCGAGGTGCTTGGGCGACGTGATCTTCCGCGTGACGAGATCCTGCGCGACCGCGGTGAAGTCTTCGAAGTTTCGGTAGTGGAAGTCCTTCTGCGCGGCTTTGTGCCAAGCCGGCCCGAATTCGCCGCCTCCCCGGATGTTGGCGAGCGCGTAGACGCCTCCGCGCTCGAGCCACGCGGAGCCGTTGATGCCGTCGTAGTGCGGCACTTCCGAGATCTCGAACCCGCCGTATCCGTAGAGCAGGGTGGGTGCCGCGCCGTCGGCCTTGAAGCCCTTGGGAGTGACGAGGAAATACGGGATCCTCGTGCCATCCTTCGATGTCGCTTGATACTGCTCGACTTTGATCCCGTCCGCGTTGAAGAACGCCGGAGCCGTCTTCACCTTCTCCGGCTTCCCCTTGTCCATGAAGAACAGCGTGGAAGGGTTCAGGAAGTCGGTGTAGGTGTAGAAAAACGCAGATTGCCAATCGTCCGTCGAGGTGATGCTCACGGTGCCCATCCCGGGGAGGGGCAGGGCCTCGCGGGCCCAGCCGTCCGCACCGGGCGTCAGCACGAGGAGCAGGCCGCGCACGTTGTCGAGCGTGGTGATGACGATGCTGTCCTTCGTTTGTTGCACGCTCTGGAGCGACACCCGCTCGCCGGGCTCGAAGAGGACCGTGAAGTCGCGCTGTCCGCGAAGGAACGGATCGAACCCGATCGCGAGCAAACTGTCCTGCTTGTACGTCTTTCCTCCGACCGTCCAGTCGGAGCGGAGCGAGACGACCAAGTGGCTCTTGAAGATTCCGTGGACGTTCGCGTCCTCGGGGATCTCGAGCTTGACGAGGTGGTCGCCGAGCACGACGAACGTCTCCTGGCGGAAGATCGCGGGCGTGCGGACGATGAAGTCGTACCGTCCCTCGGGCGTGAACTGAGTGAATCCCCCGGCCGCGACGTCGCTCGTCGAAGCTTGAAAGAGCATCCGCGCCTCGCTCAACGGCGTGCCGCGCTTCCAAACCTTGACGAAGCGCGCGTAGCCCGATGATGTCGTCGATCCGGGACCGAAGTCGGTTCCGACCCACAGGGTGTTCTCGTCGCGCCAGGCGACCTCGGACTTCGCCTCGGGGAGCGTGAACCCGCCGTCCACGAACTTCTTGGAGCGAACGTCGAACTCACGGTAGACGGCGGCGTCGCTTCCACCCCGCGAGAGAGAGACCATGCAGAGTCGCTGCTCGGGAGGAAGGCAAGTCGCCCCACCCCACGTCCACGTCACGCCGTCGGCCTTGACCATCGCGTCGAGGTCGATCACGGTCTCCCATTCCGGTTTCGGAGACCGGTAGCTCGCCATCGAAGCCCGCCGCCAGATGCCGCGGGGGTGATCCTTGTCCTGCCAAAAGTTGTAGATCGAATCGCCACGAAGCGTCGGAGTGGGAATGCGTTCCTGCGAATCGAGGATCTGGAGGGTCTTGTCGTAGATCGGCTTGAACTGCTTGACCTTCTCGAGCTCCGCTACGGTCTTCTTGTTCTGATCCTTGGCCCACGCCATCGATTGGGGGCTCTCGACCTCCTCGAGCCACTGGTACGGATCGGCGTCGTCGGCGATCGCGACGAAGCCGGACACCAAAACGACGACGGCCGCAGCCGACAGAGTTCTCTTCACGATGACCTCCGGAACCGACACGAACCCTCATCTTAACGCGAGTAAGATCGAGCTCTCGAAAGGAGTCGTCATGAGAAAACGTGTCTGTGCGGGTCTCGTCGTGTTGGTGGCGGCGTTCGGAACGGTCGCTGTTCTCAGCGCAACCCCTGCCGCTAAGAAAACCTGCCCGAAGGGAACGCACCTCGTCGTGTGCCCGACGTCCAGCTTCTGTTGTCCCAACAACGCCCTCTGCGTCTGCTTCCCCTAGGCTGACCGCCGGAATCCCCGACGGCGGCTCGCGACGTTTTCCAGTGGGACGAGCGGGTCGTTGCGGTCTCGTGATCGAGGCGGTAAGCATTGAGATGAGGCCGCTTCCGCGGCTCGAGGGGTTCGTTCGTCCCCCGCCAACTCGGATGAAATCGAACACAAACGCAGCCGCATAAACATATCCGGTTACCAACATTACCATTGCAGTCTAGGTCGTTCGACGTACCTCTCCGCCCGTTCGGGGGAGTTGCCCGGCGGAGGGAAAGTCGATGCGGCAACCGACGAGCACGGCCCCTGAATCGAGTTCATCGAGGCTCTTCAAGTCTCCGATCCGGATCCCCCTCGTGGCCCTCGCGGCGGTCGCGGTCCCGGCTTTGGCCTGGGCGCTCGTCGGCTCGACCTTCGAGGGCGCGGACGGAAACCTCGTCTCCGATAGCGGCACCGATTGGGAATCCTTCGTGGGCAATCCGCACCTGGTCGTCGGCGTCGACGCGCCCACCGGGCAGTCGGATGACGCTCTCAGCGGGAAGGAAGACGACCTCGCTCCCGGGATCACCTACGGGTCGATTCCCAACAACAAGAGCGATCTCCTCCGCTTCTACGCCCGCCACGAGCGAATCGTCACGAGCGTGCCACCCCACGACTTTCTCTACCTGGGGTGGGTTCGGGCCGACACGCTCGGTTCCGCGAACATGGACTTCGAGTTCAACCAGTCGAGCGTCCTCACCGCGAACGGAGTGACCGTTCAACGGACCCCCGGGGACATGCTGATCACCTTCGGCTTCTCCGGGGGTGGGAATCCGACCCTCGGCCTTTCGCGATGGACCGCCACCGGTCCGTGCGAGGCCTCCTCGTCCTCACCCTGTTGGGGACCGGTGATGCCTCTCAACGGCATCGCGGAGGGCGCCGTCAATACGACGAGCGCCGCGTTCGATCCGATCGCCGGCGTGATGCTCCCGGCGCTGACCTTCGGCGAGGCCGCCATCGACCTGACCGCCGCCGGCGTGTTCGACGCGGACTCCTGCGTGAGCTTCGGCCGGGGCTTCGTCAAGAGCCGCTCGTCCAACTCGTTCTCCGCCTCCCTCAAGGACTTCATCCGTCCCGTCGACGTGAGCGTGACCAATTGCGGCACGATCACCGTGCGCAAGAACGCCGTTCCCGACTCCCCTCAAGATTTCTCGTTCGCGTCCTCGAGCGCGCTCGGCACGACTTCGTTCGCGCTCGACGACGACGGCTCCGAGACGAACGCCCTCCCGAGCGTCCGGAGCTTCACGGGCCGGTTCGACGGCACCATCTCGATCGCGGAGCTCCCAACGCCGGGCTGGGACTTGACGGACGTAACCTGCACTTCCGGCGGCACGCCGCAGCGAGCGTCCGACGGGACCTTGACCGGTGAGGTCGCCGTCAACGCCCAAGCGGGGGATTCCGTCGCATGCGTCTACACCAATACCCAGCGGGGTGGCATTCGCGTCATCGAATTCGTCCAGCCCGCGGGCGACCCCCAGAGCTTCGACTTCCAGCTCGTCGGCGGTCCCGGGTCCATCACGTCGACTTTCGCCTTGACCGGGGGCGGACCCGCGTTCGACGCGGGCGCCGTCCTCCCCGGCGTCTACTCGATCGCTCAGACCGACCCCGGCGAGGCCTGGGATCTGCAAAGCGCGATCTGCGACGACGGCTCACCCGTCGATGCGGTCAACGTAGCTCCCGGCGAGATCGTCACCTGCCGGTTCGTCAACGTGAAGCGCGGCCAAATCATCGTCGACGAGACGACCGTCCCGGCGGGACAGGCCCAGTCGTTCCCCTTCACGCTGACGGGAGGCCCGGACGCCATCCAGGAGTCTTTCTCCCTGACCGACACGGCCCCGCCGCACGCGAGCGGCCTCGTTCGCCCAGGATCGTTCGCGATAGCGCAGTCGCCCGTTCCGGCCGGCTGGGATCTGACCTCCGCCTCATGCGACAACGGCAGCGCCACCGGTGCCGTCGCCGTCGGACCGGGCGAGACCGTCCATTGTGTCTTCACCCACACCCTCCGCGGGACGATCGTCGTGGACGAGATCACGGTCCCTTCGGGCGATCCGCAAGCGTTCGCATTCTCCTTGACCGGAGGGCCGGATGCGGTGAGCCAAGGCTTCTCGCTGACCGATGCGGCCGCGCCTCGCGCGAGCAGCGCCCTCCGTCCAGGCACGTACGCGGTCGCGCAAGCGCCGGCCGGCGCCTCGTGGGACCTGACCTCCGCTGCCTGCAGCGACGGAAGCCCCGTCGGAAGCGTGGCGCTCGCTGCCGGCGAGACCGTGACGTGCACGTTCACGAACACGAAGCGCGGGAGGATCCACGTCGACGTCGTGACGACGCCCGCCGCGGATCCTCAGACGTTCGGGTTCACTCTGACCGGCGGCCCCGATGCGCTCAACGCTTCGTTCTCGTTGGCAGACGCATCGCTGCCGTTCGACAGCGGGCTGTCGCGGCCCGGGACGTACTCGGTCGCGGCGCAGCCGACGCCCGCGGGCTGGGACCTCGCGTCGGCAGGCTGCACCGATGGGAGCGCTCCGGGAGCCGTCGCGCTCGACCCCGGCGAGGATGTGACCTGCACCTGGGCGTACGTGAAGCGCGGGACCATCCGCGTCGACGTCACCACGCTTCCGGCGGCCGATCCGCAGAGCTTCGGGTTCTCCGTCACGGGCGGACCCGACGCGCTCACGCGCTCGTTCTCACTCACCGATGCGGCGGCGCCGTACGATAGCGGAGCGGTGCGCCCCGGCACGTACGCCGTCGCACCCGCGGCACCTCCCGCCGGCTGGGATCTCGTCGCGAGCTCGTGCAGCGACGGCAGCGCTCCGGCCGCGGTCGGACTGGCTCCCGCCGAGACCGTGATCTGCACGTTCGCGTACACGAAGCGCGGGCGCATCGTGATCGACGAGGTCACCATTCCCCCGGGCGATCCGCAGTCGTTCGCGTTCGCGCTCTCCGGTGGCCCGGACGCGGTCGCGCTCGCGTTCTCCCTCACGGATGCCTCGACGCCCTACTCATCGGTCGCGCTGCGTGCCGGCACGTACGCCGCAAGTCAGACCAACCCAGGCTCGTCCTGGGACCTCGCGGGCGCCGTCTGCGACGACGGCAGCCAACCGGGCGCGATCTCCCTCTCTCCGGGGGAGACCGTGACCTGCACGTTCACCAACGTCAGGCGCGGGCGCATCCTGGTCGACGAGATCACGCAGCCCGCAGGAGACCCGCAGGCCTTCGCCTTCACGCTGACCGGCGGGCCGGACGCTCTCTCCCTGGCGTTCTCGTTGACCGACTCCGCGGCGCCGTTCGACAGCGGAGAGGTCCGCTCCGGCACGTTCTCGATCGGTCAAGGCGCGACGCCGGCGGGTTGGATCTTCGTCAGCGCCTCGTGCTCCGATGGGAGCCCGGTCAACGCCGTGGCGGTTGCGCCCGGCGAAACCGTGACGTGCACGTTCCGCCACGTCAAGCTCGGACGCATCACGCTCGTCAAGGACGCGCGCCCGGATTCCCCTCAGGATTTCTCGTTCCTCGTCACCGGGGCGAACGGCACGCAGTCGTTCCTTCTCGACGACGACGGGAACACCACGGATGATCCCGCTCACGACCTCCTGCCGCCGTCGCGCTCGTTCAGCTTCGCTCCCGGAAGCTACGTGGCCTCCGAGGGCGATCCCGGCCCGATGTGGGACACGACCGGGCTCACCTGCACCAGCTCGCTCGTGGGAGCGGCCTTCGCGGTCAGCCTCGCGACGCGCAGCGTCAGCTTCGATCTCCGCCCCGGCGAGAACGTCACGTGCACGGTCGTCAACACCGAGCGCGGCCGGATCGCGGTCATCAAGCTCCTCGAGGACCCGACGCCGGGAACGGTCTACGATCCGAGGCAACAGCCGTTCAATTTCAGCTCGAGCTGGGGCGCGAGCTTCGCGCTGCGGCACACCGAGCGCTACGACAGCCCCTGGCTGACCACCGACCGCTCGTACACCGTCACCGAGCTGCCGCTCTCGCCCTGGGCGGCCACCAGCGACTGCGTCTTTCCGGACGGGCATCACGTCGGCGGCGGCGCCAGCATCAGCGTCACCCCGCCCGCGGGGGCGGAGGTCGTCTGCACGTTCACGAACTCCGTCCACATCCACCCCGGCTCGTCGGGATTCTGGAAGAACTGGCGCAATCACTACACCGACGCGCAGTTCCGGGCGATCCTGTCGGCCTCGCTTTCGGGATCGCTCATCTATCGCCCGCTGTTCGATCCCATCACCGGCGCCCTGAGATCGGACGCCGTCACGATCATCGACGCCATCTACTCCTCAGGCGGCGGCAGCGACGCCCAGAAGGCCCTGATGGAGTTGACCTCGACGCTGCTCAACATCGGCGTCAGCAACGACGCCAACCCGGCGATCCACGCGCTCCAGTTGAACGCCGACATCACGCGCGACACGAAGCTCAATCTGACGACGATGCCGGGAGCGGAGACGCTGATCCGCTCGCTGGCGCCGTGCGACATCGCGGCGGGGGTTCGCATCGAGGATGTCATCGACATCGCCGAGGCCGGTTGGACCGGTGACATCGTTGCGCGCAGCTATCGGTTCGACGGGATCTCCGCATCCGTCGTCTCGACCCTCGGCGCCGTCTTCGGCAGCATCAATGAGGGCTCCATCGTCGTGGTCGATCCCGATTCGATCCCGACCGATCCGAGCGGATACGACATCGGCGGGCCCGCGACACGCACGTGGTACCGCGACGCCGATGGCGACGGCCACGGCGTGCCGCAGCCTCGTACGCAGAGCTGCACGGACGTCGCCCCGGCGGGGTTCGCCGCGGTGTACGACGATTGCGACGACGCGCACGCGGCCGTGTACCCGGGGGCTCCGGAAGTCTGCGACGGCCTCCGCAACGACTGCCGCGCGGCGGGGTGGCCGGCCCTCGGCGGGCTCGAGTCCGACGACGACCACGACGGCTACGCGGAGTGCGCGGGCGACTGCAACGACGCCAATCCCGCGATCCATCCCGGACAGCCCGACGTGTGCAACGGAATCGACGACGACTGCGACGGGGTGATCGACGGCGACGCCCTCGGCGCCGACACCGACGGCGACGGCGTGCGCAACGCCTGCGACAACTGCAAGCTGGTCGCCAACCCGTCGCAGCTCGACAGCGACGGCGACGGCGTCGGCGATGCCTGCGACACCTGCCCGACCGTTCCCAATCCGTCGCAGGCGGACGCGGACGGCGACGGCGTGGGGGACGCGTGCGACAACTGCCGAACGGTCTCGAACACCCATCAAGACGATGCCGACCTCGATGGGGTGGGGGACGCGTGCGACAACTGCCCGTTCGACGCCAATCCCAGCCAGGACGACCTCGACCACGACGGCGAGGGCGATCTCTGCGATCTCAACGACGGGCTGATCTACATCCTTCCACGGCCGGCGCCGGACGTCGGCATCGAGTGGCAACACGAAGCCGGCTACAACCGGTGGAACGTCTACAAGGGCTCGATCGCCGTGCTGCGCGCGACCGGAAACTACACGCAGCTTCCGGGCTCGAACCCTCTCGCGGCCAAGGTCTGCGGCCAGACGAACAGTTGGTACACGGATCTCACGAGCCAGCCGGCAGGCTCCGCGGCGTTCTATCTCGTCACCGGGGTCTCCGGCACGAGCGAGAGCAGCCTCGGGGTCGACACGCGCGGCTCCTCCCGCACGAACACGAACCCATGCCCCTGACTCGCCCCTAGCCGGTGTCTCAAAAGGACCGGCCCGGCCTCCTCCAGCGCTTCCCTCCAGTGCTGGACGGACGGCCGGGCCGGCGTCCGCGGCTCTAACCCAGAACCGAGCTCGCGGCGATGATGAATCCGGCCGCCGCGATCAAACCGAGGATGATTCGAGTCGTTTTCGCCATGGTCGCATCTCCGGGCCGATGACGTCGCGCCACCATCGCGCGACCTCGTGACGGGAGCGTGACGGACGTGAACGAGAATCGTGCCAACGCTTCGCAGGCTTTCGCCGGAAGGGAAGGGCCAGGAATTCCGGGATGAAGCGGGACATGCGAGCCCGGCGTGGGTACAAGAAAACCACCACCGCACGCTAACCGTGGCGAAAAAGGCGCTGCCGGTTGCGGTGGAGGTAGACGACGATCGCGAGATTGAGGATGAGGATCGCGACGACCGTCAGCGACGGACGCTTGACGAGGGCGTAGGTCTCGATGGGCACGAAGAACGCCGATTCCGCGACGACGAGCAGTCCCGCCCACCGCGACCGGAACGCCAGACCGATCCCCTCGCCGAGCGAGAGAAGCCCGTAGAGCAGCGCTCCCGTCGCGGCCCACCTCACGTTGTACGGCGTGATGGAATCGATCCGGTCGCCTAGGTGATCGAAGAACTCGGTTTCGGGATCGAGCCTCAGCCTGTGAACCGCCGCGTCGAAGTGCGGCCGCAATTCCTCTCCGACCAACGCGAACACCTTCCACGCGATCATGAGGAGGATCGCGGCGCGCAATAGCTTGAAGGCGACGATGCCGTAGAGCGCCGGCGCGCGCTGTCTCGACGAGGACGGCATCGCGCAATTCTAGCGGGTACCGCGGAGACGGCCCGGTAAGTAGCGTCCCCACTGAGGGCCGTCAGCCTCCCCAATCCATGCGTCGCGCCGATCATCCTCGTGCTCGCGGGCTCCGAGGACGAGTGGTTCGCCGTGACCGGATTCGAGTCGGAAGAGTAGGCGGCCCGACGCGTTCTACGGCGTCGGCGGCACGGGCTCCGGATCGTCTCCGATCGCGACGATCGTCCCGCTCGCGGAAAGCGTGACCGAAGCGGACGCTCCTGCCTCGACGGTGACGTTCGAGCTGACGAGGGTCTGCTCGCTTCCATCGTTCAGCTGCACCGTCAGCACGATGCGTGCCGTCGCCGCCTCGGCATCGGTGTTGCGCACGTCGACCGTGACGGTCTTGTCGACGACGGCGCTCGTGGACGCTTCCAGGCCCGGGTCGACCGCGTAGGCCCGGCCCGCGCCGAGCGCCAGGAGAATCAGGGCGGGAAAGAGTGCTCTTCGGCTCATGATCGTGCCCTCCAAGAGCTGCGTTGAATCGAGAGACGTGCACGCATCCGCGGTGGGGCACGTCCCCGCACGGAGGTGCGAGGGCCTGGCAAAGTGCGGACCCATGCGAAAGGCCGGAATTCCGCCCGTTCATCGTCCGGGAAGCGTCCGGATCGTCCGGCCCCGGACAGCTCGAGCGCCCAGGGCGCCTCGTCCCCTAGGCGGGGGCGACGTGCTTTCGCACCTCCGAGACCTCAGGGCTGGTGGGATCGACGAACCGGACGAAGTAGGCCGCCTCCCGAAGCTCGACATCGGCGCGGGACGCGTCGCCGTCGGCGAGAGCCGCTCTCCAAAGGTAGTAGTGCGCGTAGAAACGAATCACGCTGTCGTTCTCGACGAGCGAGTCGGCGAGGATCGAAGTGAGGATCCTGCGACTTGCGGCGACATCCCCGGCGAGCTGAAGGGCTCTAGCGTTCTCGAGAAGGGCGGATGAGCGCAGGCGGGAAAAACCGTGGCGCCCGGCGAACTCCGCCGCGCGCCCCGCGGCCGCCATGGCCTCCGCCGCGCGGCCGCTTTCGAAGGCGAGCTTGGCGAGCGAGATCAGGGCGAGGGCCTCGTCGCGCGGCGAGCGGGCCCGTCGGTACGAGCGGATCGCCGCGTTCAGCGATCGCCCAGCAGCGGCAAAGCTCTTCAGGTCGATCTCGACGAGCGCCCGTTGATGATGGATCCAGCCTCGATATCGATGGGCTCCTGGCGCGACGTGATGGGACGCGCGATCCAGGAAGGCGAGAGCGGCCTCCGTCGATCCGAGGGAGCGCCAGACAACCGATTGTTGGACGAGGATCGAAACCAGGAGCGCCGGCTCCGGCCGGTCGAAGAGAAGGTCATCGAGAAGTTGGCGCGAGAGATGGTGCTTCCCCAGGCTTGCTGCCGCCATCGCAAATGACAGAACCGATTCCTGACGGAGCGCCCGGGTTCCCTCGGTCTTCGCGACGCGATCGCGGAACGCGAGGAAGGCTGCCAGGGCGTCGCCGATCCGCCCTTCGTGCCAAGCCCGGAAAGCCAGGTCCTTGAGCTTGGAAGGATCTGGCTCGAACGGGACGGCGGAGGCGAGCGCCTCCAGGTCCAGCAGGTCGCCGGCTGCCTGAGCGGGTAGCTCGTAGAGTCGCAAGAGCTGCTGCAGGCGGCGCACTCCGGGGTCGAGCTCGCCGCGCTCGATCCGAGCTAACGTGCTGTGAGGAATTGGGTTGCCGCTCTCAGCCGATAGCGCCGCTACTCCCCGCAGAGTCAATTGAAGAGTCTGCCGCCGCTCCCGCAGCATCCGGGCAATCGCAGGTGACGGGGTGATCGCCTTGCTTGGCACCCTCCCAAGGTACCGTTCCAATCCAAATATAACCAGAAAATGTTTCTTGACAGCAACACAGTCCCGGAGTACAACCAATGACAAGCACGGCAAGCCATTGGGGCCCCAATGCACCGCTCGCGCCTCCTCGAGGCGCCGCGCCCGCCGGCGATCAAATGGGGAGGGACTGCCATGGCAGCCACGAAAAGGAAATCGGCCACCATCCGTCGGATTTGCAATCTCGTTCCATCGAAGGAGACCGAGCGTGACTGGTCGTTCGAGGATGCGCAGGCCGCGGGAACGGTGAGCGCCAAGTTGTCCGCTTCGGCGTCGGTCGATCTGCGACAGCCGTGGTGGACGATCGGGGACCAGGAGCAGACCGGCTCCTGCGTCGGATGGGCGACCGCCGAGGGCGTCATCCGCTTTCATATGGTCAAGGCGAACCGCCTGGCGAAGACGGCCTCCCTCTCCCCGCGCTACGTGTGGATGGCGTCGAAGGAGACCGACGCTTTCACGCAGCGCCCCGAAAGCTTCATCGAAGAGGCGGGGACGTCCCTCAAGGCGGCGGTGGACGTCTGCCGGAAGTACGGCGTCGTGACGAGCACTCCGCTGACGTTTCACATCAATACGTTGATGTACACGGGCGCCGAGAACGCGTTTTACGCGGCGGCGGCCCAGCGGAAGATCGCCGCGTACTTCAATCTCGGAAAGAACCTCACGCAGTGGAAATCATGGCTCGCAGCGCACGGGCCCATCCTCGCCGGGTTGTCCGTCGATCACACCTGGGACGACGCCACGACGACCCACGGCATGCTCGATACCTTCCACCCGAACACGGTGCGAGGAGGGCACGCGGTCGCCATCGTCGGCTACAACGCCACCGGCCGCTTCATCATCAGGAACAGCTGGGGGACGTCGTGGGGCGATCACGGGTTCGCGTACGCGTCGCCCGCCTACATCAGCGGGGCGTTCTTCAACGAGTCGTACGGCGTGACCCTCTGACCGGGACGCGAGCAGCGCGCCTCACGGCGCCCGCTGCTTCCCGCGTCGCAGGGCCTGCGAGATCGCATCCGAGAGCTGCTCGATGGCGTACGGCTTCGCGATGAAGCCGAGCATCCCCTCATCGAGGAGCTGCTGGGCGACGACATTGAAGCCGTACCCGGTGCACAGAACCGCCTTCACCTCGTGGTCGATTTCCTTGAGGGCGCGGAAGCATTCGCGGCCGCCCATCCCGGGCATGGCCAGATCGAGGAGCACGACGTCGATGTTTTCGTGCTGCTTCCGGAACCCCTCGACGGCAGAGGCGCCGTCGGCGGCGGTCAACACGTCGTAGCCGAGGATCGTCAAGAGATCCGCCGCGACCTCGCGAACGCCGTCCTCGTCGTCGACGACGAGAACTCGGCCCTTGCCCGAGACCGTCCTCGCCATGCTCTTGGGAGCCTCGGACGCCTCGACTTCCGCGGCGTGAGGGAGCAGGATCTCGACGGTCGTTCCGCGTCCCACCTCGCTCCGAACGGCGATCGCACCGGCGTGGTTCTGGATGATCCCGTACACCATCGCCAGGCCCATCCCTGTGCCCTTGCCCAGCTCCTTCGTCGTGAAGAACGGCTCGAAAATACGCCCCCGAATTTCTTCGGGGATGCCGCACCCCGTGTCGCTGACCGCGAGCCGCGCATAGCTCCCGGGTGCGGTGCCGGGGACACGGCGGCTCTCCTCCTCGGTCAAGACGATGATCGAGGTGTCGAGCGTCAGCTCGCCGCCGCCGGGCATGGCGTCGCGCGCGTTGACCGCAAGATTGAGCACGACCTGCTGGAGCTGTCCGGGGTCGCCGATGACGACGACGGAGGCCGGCCGCGACGTTCTGCGGATGACGATGTCCTTCTCGATCGTCCTCTGGAGCAGGCCGATGACCTCCTCGACGAGCGCCGTCAAGTCGACGGGCGCGCTCTCGTTCTTCCCCTTACGCGCGAAGCCCAGAAGTTGCTGCGTCAGCACCGCGCCGCGCTTGGCGGCCCGCTCCATCACGTCCGCGGCCTTGGCGACACCGTCGTTCTGCGGCGCCGTCCGCTTCAGGAGCGCTGTGTACCCGAGGATGGCGGTCAGGATGTTGTTGAAGTCGTGGGCGACGCCGCCTGCAAGCGTTCCGATCGCCTCCATGCGCTGCGACTGCCTCAGCTGCTCCTCGCGCTCGCGCAGCTCTTTCTCGGCGAGCTTGCGGTCGGTGAGGTCGCGGATGTGTCCGGTGAAGCTCGGCGGGCCGTCGGACGGAATCCTCGTGATCGCCAGCTCCACCGGCAGCTCCGATCCGTCCTTGCGCATCGCGACACTCTCGATGCGGCGTCCGAGGACCGGGCCGTCGCCGCTCTGGATGAACCGCTCGAGGCCCTCACGGTGCGCCGGGCGGAGCCGTTCGGGGATGAGGACGTCGGCGAGCGAGCGGCCCAAGACCTCGGACCGGACATACCCGAACGTCCTTTCGGCCGACGGATTGAACTCGACAATGCGGCCCTCGTGATCCATGAGGACGATCGAATCCAAAGCGGTCTCCAAAATCGCGTGCCGACGTGCCTCGCTCTGCTTGCGGGCCTCCTCCGCGGACTTGCGCTCCGTCACGTCGAGCGCCAGCCCGACGCTGCCGATGATTTCGCGGCTCAGTCCGAAGAGCGGCCCGACGAACGCTTCGAACGTGCGGCCGTTCCAGGTTTGCTCGTATGAGATCGACTCCCCGGCCACCGCGCGCAGATGCGCGGCGACGGGCTGGAACGCCCGGTCCCGGGTCTGGAAGAATTCGTAGAGCGTTCTTCCGACGACTTCGTTGGGCCTGAGGCCGAGATGGACGAGGGCCGAGCCGACGGACGACGTAAACCTCAAGTCCAGATCCGTGCTCCACATCACCGCCGGCATCTGCTCGACCAGGAGGCGGAGCCGGCTCTCACTCTCGCGCAGCATGCGCTCGGACTCGCGCAGCACCTCGAGATCGGAGATGTCCTGGATCATCACCATCAACTGGTCGATGCTTCCCTTGGGCGAGCGAATCGGGATCGCGGAGGCGTAGACGATACGGGGCGCGCCGTCGATCTCCAGGGAGAGCTCCCGATGGGCCGTGCACCCCGAGGCGGCCGCCTCAGCCACCGGGCAGGCGTCGCAGACCGCGCTCCCGCGGCACAGCGCGCGATGGCACATCGCGCCGGCAAAGCTCGACGGGTCGGTCCTGGCCTTCAGGTGTTCGGAGAAGAATTCGTTCGCCCACACGATCTGGAGCGAAGCATCCATGACGAGGAACCCGACGTCGCCGTGTCCCACCACGGCGGAGAGCTTCTGGCGCTCCCGCTCCAGGACGTGAACCTGCGCGTCGAGGAGACGGACGAGCCGCTCGTACTCCGCCAGGCGGCGCTTCAACGAGTCGAGCGCCTCCGAGCTAGTCTCGAGCGGTCGAGCTTCCACCTCCGGGGCTCCGGCCGGCGCCTACGTCCGGACGGCGGCGGGTCCGCCGACCGGCGATCGATGCCGGGCGTACTCCTGCGCCAGCCACGCGGCCACGTGCTCGACGTTTTCGACCGCCGCTGCATCGAAGGCGTTGAGCTCGTGGGAGTCGACGTCGATCTGAGCGAAGATCCTGTCCCCCAACCGGATGAGGACGACGAGCTCCGACTTCGTGGCGGTCGAGCAGGCGAGGTAGTTCGCCACCTTGGTCACGTCGGGGACGTTGATGTTGCGCTTCTCGGCGACCGCCGTTCCGCACACCCCCTGCCCGACCCCGATGAAGACGTGGTCCGTCGGAGCCCCGATGAATGGGCCCAGTCGAAGCACGTCGTCGGGGAATAGCTCGTAGATCCCCGTCCAATGGAACTTCGGGTGGGATTCGTGGAGCTTGCGGATCGCATGATCGAGGATCGACTCGAACGCCTCCCCGGATGCCCGCAGGCGATCCAATTCTTGGCAGATCTGCGCGCCAGTCATGCCTACCCCCAAAAAAAAGCGCCTACGGTCGATAAGCTAGGCAGCCGCAGGGGTTGCGCAAGTTCCCCCGGTTCGAGGGGCCTATCCGGCCCTGGCCAGCGCGTGAAGGAAAGAGAAGAAGTTTGCTCCCCCATACGTATTAGAGCCTTGTGCTGTAATGCGCCGTTCCCAACTCGACACGGAGGAAGACCACACCATGACCGTTCTGCACGCTCGCCGTCTTGCCGCAGCTTTCGCGATGATCTTCGGGCTCGCGCTTGTCTCCCGCGCCGCGTCCACCCAACTCGAGGAATGTCGGCTGCTGCGGCAGCCCGACATCCAGGGCGACCGCATCGTCTTCGTCTACGGAGGAGATCTCTGGACGGTCGCCCGAAGCGGCGGAACGGCGGTGCGCCTGACCGCGCACGAGGGGCTCGAGCGATTTCCGAAATTCTCCCCGGACGGAAAGACGATCGCGTTCACGGCGGAGTACGACGGGAACACCGACGCATTCACGATCCCGACCGAGGGTGGCGAGCCAAAACGCTTGACGTGGCACCCGGGACCCGACCAAGTCGTCGAGTGGTACCCCGACGGCAAATCGATCCTGCTTCGATCTCCTCGGGCTTCGGCGATCCAGCGGTTCACCCGCTTCTTCCGCGTCCCGGCGGAAGGCGGCTTCGAAGAGCTTCTTCCTCTCCCCTCGGCCGGGTACGCGTCGCTGTCGGCCGACGGATCGGAGATCGCCTATGTCTCCCCTTCGTACGACAACCGCACCTGGAAGCGCTACAAGGGCGGGAACGCGCCGGACATCTGGCTGTACGACTTCAAGAAAAACACCTCGGAGCTGATCACCGACTGGGTCGGGTCCGACGAGTGGCCGATGTGGCACGGGCGGACGATCTATTACGTTTCCGACCGGGGGGGGAAAACGGCGAACCTCTGGGCCTACGACGTCGACAAGAAGACGCAGCGGCAGGTGACCACCTACTCCGACTACGACGTCAAGTGGCCCAGCATCGGAGGAGACTCCATCGTTTTCGAGAAGGGGGGCTACCTGTACGTCATGGACCTCCCCGCGGAGAAAGCGACTCAGATCCACGTGCTCGTACCCGCCGACAAGCCCGCCCTGCGCCCCGAGATGAAGAACGTCGCGAAGCTGATCACGAGCTACGACATCTCGCCGTCTGCCAAGCGCGCGGTGTTCGAGGCGCGCGGTGATCTCTTCACCGTTCCGGCGGAAAAAGGAGACGCGCGCAACGTCACGCACTCGCCCGGCTCGCGCGAGCGGGACCCGGCTTGGTCGCCCGACGGCAAGTGGATCGCCTACTTGTCGGACGCGAGCGGAGAGTACGAGATCCACGTGATCGGAAGCGACGGGACGACCGCCGACCGCCGGGTGACCACCGGGGGGACCACGTTCCGGTTCGGGCCGCGTTGGTCTCCGGACTCCAAAAAGCTCGCCTTCTCGGACAAGACGATGACGCTGTTCTGGTGCGACGTCGCGACGGGTAAGATCACGAAGATCGACAAGAGTGAGAACGGCGAGTTCCACGACTACCAGTGGTCGGGGGATTCGAAGTGGCTCGCGTATTCGAAGCCGCAGGATTCCGGGTTCACCCAGATCATCCTGTACTCGCTCGAGAGCGGAAAGCCTTCGCCGGTGACGGATCCGCTGACCAACAGCTTCAACCCGACGTTCGATCCCGAAGGGAAGAATCTCTACTTCATCTCGAGCAGAACGCTCAATCCCGAGTTCGGGAACTTCGAGCTCAACATGCAGTTCACCGTGACCGACCGCATCTACGTCGCGACCCTGACGAAGGACGGCGTTTCGCCGGTCGCACCTCAGAGCGATGAAGAGAAGGGGGACGAGAAGAGCGCCGAGGACAAAGAAAAAGATAAAGACAAGGACAAGGACAAGGAGAAGGGGAAAGAGAAGGGGACGGACGAGGGAAAGAGCAAGGACGGCGACAAGGGGGCCGACAAGGACAAGGACAAGGACAAGGACAAGAAGGAAGCGCCGAAGCCCGTCAAGATCGATCTCGACGGCATCGAGCTGCGGCAGGCGGTGCTCCCGATTCCCGCGGGCAGCTACGGCGAGCTGGTGGCGTTCAAAGGAAAGCTCGGGTACGTCTCCGTCGAGCCTGGCCCGGTGGGAGACGGGCAGGACGGTCCCCCGGCCAACGCGACGATTCACCTCTTCGATCTCGAGAAAAGGAAGGACAAGAAGGTCCTCGCGGACGTCCGCCCGGGGGTCGCGTTTTCGAAGGACGGCGGCAAGGTTCTCTATCGGGGCAAAGACGGGTTCGGCATCGTCGAGACCGAGGAAGGGAAGCATCCCGGCGACGGCAAGATCGCGACGGACGACCTCGAGGCGGTCGTCGATCCGAAGCTCGAGTGGATGCAGATGTTCAACGAAGCCTGGAGGCTCGAGCGCGATTTCTACTACGACCCGAACATGGGCGGTCTCGACTGGAAGGCCGTCGGCGACAAGTATCGGCAGCTGGTCCCGTACGCCGCGCACCGCGGCGACCTCAACTACATCCTGGGAGAGCTGATCGGCGAGCTGTCGACCTCCCACGCCTACGTCGGCGGCGGCGAGTTCCCCGACATCAGCCACGTCTCCGTCGGGCTTCTCGGCGCCGACTACGAGGTCGACCCGGCCTCCGGGCTCTACCGCTTCAAGACGATCTACCGCGAGCGGGACTGGAACGGCGCGACCGACGCGCCTCTCGCCGAGCCGGGGATCGACGTCAAGGAGGGGGAGTACCTCCTGGCGGTCAACGACGTTCCGCTCAAGAGCCCTCGAAACGTTTACGCCGCGTTCGAGGGAACCGCGGGGAAGCAGACGCGCATCAAGGTCGGCGCGTCCGCGACCGACGCCAAGGCGCGGACGCTCGTCGTGAAGCCCGTCGGCAGCGAGAACGCCCTGCGCTACGTGGCCTGGGTGAGCGCCAATCGGGAGAAAGTATCGAAGGCCACCAACGGTCGCGTCGCTTACATCCACGTGCCGGACACGCAGATCTCGGGCATGCGCGAGTTCACCCGCCAGTACTACCCCCAGACCGACAAGACGGGGATCATCGTCGACGAGCGGTGGAACAGCGGGGGCTTCATCCCGGACTTCTTCATCGAGCGCCTGCAGCGAACCACGTGGGTGCGCTGGTCGAATCGGGACGGCAACGGGTTCAAGACGCCCGGAACCGGCATCGATGGGCCCAAATGCATACTGATCAACCAATACGCGGGATCGGGTGGGGATGCGTTCCCGTTCTATTTCCGGCTGAAGGGGATCGGTCCGGTGATCGGCAAGCGCACGTGGGGAGGCCTCGTCGGGATCAGCCACGACCTCCCGCTCGTCGACGGCGGGTCCGTCACCATGCCCGACTTCGGCATGTGGGACCCGAAGACGCAGCAATGGCTGGTCGAGAACCACGGCGTCGACCCGGATATCGAGGTCGAGAATCCTCCGAGCGAGCTGGTCGCCGGGCACGACCCGCAGCTCGAGCGCGCCATCAAGTACGTCAACGAAGAGCTGGTGGCCCACCCCGTGAACAAGCCCGAAAGGCCAAAATACAAGGTCCAGTAGTCGATCGGGAAGCCTCCACCGCGGGGTAAGATTCGAAGTTCGGTTCCGTGGAGAGCACGAGCGTGGGCGATTCGACGATCCCGGGCGGGGGTGTGCGCTTGCGCCCGGCGGCTTCCGATCGGGCGCGAGCGCGGGCGATCGCTCTGCCCCTTGGCGTGGCGATTGTCGCGCTCGCCGTCTGGGCGCTGCTCGCGAAGCTCGAGGTCTTCCCCTCGACGGCGTTCCCGTCCCCGCTCGATGTCGTGCGCGGATTCGTCGACAAGGCGCGATCCGGCACCTTGTTCGACGATGTCGTGGCCTCGCTGTTTCGCGTCACCATCGGGTTCGGCCTCGCGGTGACCCTCGGCATCCCCTTGGGGCTCTGGCTCGGCCTGCGCGTCCGCGTCCGCCTCGCCCTCCTGCCCGCCGTCAACTTCTTCCGCAGCCTTTCCCCGCTGGCGTGGATCCCGTTCGCCATCATCTGGTTCGGCATCGGGGACACGCCTTCGATCTTCCTCATCTTCATGACCGCGTTCTTCCCGATGGTGCTCGCGACGAGCGCAGCGGTCGCCGGCATTCCGACGGTCTATTTCCGCGTCGCGCGGGCGTACGGGTTCCGGGGGCTGGAATTCCTGACCCAGGTCACCCTCCCCGCGATCGTTCCGCAGGTGATCACCGCGCTCCGGGTGACCGCGGGCTTGTCGTGGGTCGTCGTGGTCGCCGCCGAGATGATCGCAGGGCGCGATGGTCTCGGGTTCCTCATCTGGGACGCGCGCAACCAACTGCGGCCCGATCTCGTCGTCGTCGGCATGGTGGTCATCGGACTCATCGGGGTGATCATCGATCGCCTGCTGATGCGGCTGACGCTCCTCTCCAGCGTGAGGTGGGGCTATGACCGCTGATCGATTCCGGCTCGAGTCGGTCGGGCGGACCTTCGGCGCGGTCGAGGTGCTCAGGAACGTCTCGATGACGATCCGGGATGGGGAGTTCGTCGCCGTCGTCGGCCCGTCCGGCTGCGGGAAGACGACGCTCTTGAACATTCTGTCCGGCTTCGATCAGCCGACCTCCGGCCGGATCGAGCGGTCGGGCGCGGCTCGCATGGTCTACCAGCAGGACGGCCTGTTCCCCTGGAGGACGGCGGCGCAGAACATCGAGATCGGGCTTCGTCACGTCGCGGAGACCGCGGAGCGAGCGCGCCAGCGGGACGAGATGCTCGCGCTCATCGGGCTGGACGGGTTCGCGGAGCACTACCCCCACCAGCTGTCGGGCGGCATGCGCCAGCGCGTCGAGCTGGCGCGGGCGCTCGCGGGGCAGAGCGACATTCTCCTCATGGACGAGCCGTTCTCCGCGCTCGACTACATGACGCGCCTGCGCATGCGGCAGGAGCTGGCGCGCTTGCTTCACGAGCGTCCCCGCACCGTGGTCCTGGTCACTCACGACATCGAAGAGGCGGCTCAGCTCGCGGATCGCGTCATCGTGCTGTCCGGCCGGCCGGGACGGATCCGGAGCGAGCGGCCGCTTTTCGTGCCGCGTCCCCGCGACATCACCCATCCGGAGGTTGTCGAGGCGATGCACGCGGTGCTCGTCGAGCTGGGGCTCGAAGGACGCGCGATGGAGGCGCTCCAGAGCGATCCCGCGCTTCTCGACGACACGCTGGCTCCGGTGCCCGACGACGGCGAGGAGCATCCGTGAGGCTGCGCCGCGCGTGGCCGGCGGGTGCGGTCGTCCTCTACGTCGCCCTGCTGGTCGTCTTCCGCTATCGCGCGCTCCACAGGCCGCTGCCGCATACCGAAGAGACGTACCACCGCGCACCCACGGCGGGCCGCCGAACCTTGACGGTCGCATTCATTCCGGTGACGTGCCACCTGACGTGCCCGGTGACGGACTTCGCTTCGAAGACCAGCACGACCGGGACGCAGTTCGACGCGATGCGGTTCGCCGAGTTCCCGTCGATCGTCGAAGCTCTCAAGACGAAGAAGCTGCTCGCCGGCTTTCTCACGATCCCGCTCGCCATGAAGATGAGGGAGCAGGGGGCCCCGATCCGCATCTGCTGCCTCGGGCACCGGGATGGATCCCAATTGACGATTCGCAAAGAGGACCCGGCGAAGTCCCTGCGGGACATGCGCGGCAAGACGATCGCCATCCCGTCGCCGTTCAGCAACGAGAATTTCTTCGTCAACAAGATGATGCGCGATCAGGGGGTCGCCCCCCACGAGATCAAGTTCGTCGTTCTGCCGCCGGCGGACATGCCGGCGGCCCTGCAGGCGAGGGCGATCGACGGGTTCATCGTCGCCGAGCCCTACTGCGGCAAGGCCGAGATGGACGGCTACGGTCGGGTGCTGTACTACGCCAAGGACATTTGGCCGAACTACATCTCCTGCTGCCTCGTCGTTCACACCGATCTCATCCGTGACGAGCCGGAGGTCGTGCGCGATCTGGTGCGCGGCATCGTTGCGTCGGGGGAGTGGGCGCAGAAGGAGCGCCTCGGTGCGGCGAAGCTGGTTTCTCCGTATTTCGGGATCAACGAGCCGCTCATGCGCTATGTGCTGACACAGCCGATCGACCGGGTGACGTTCGTCAATCTCAATCCTAGCGACGTCGAGGTTCAGCGGGTCATGGACATGGGGATCAGCTTGGGATTCCTGAAGCAGCGCACGCCGCTCGACGAGCTGCTCGACCGGTCGTTCATCCCCGACTCGATCCCTCCCGCGGCGATCGATCTTTCGCGCATGGCCGAGATCGTGAACACGGGGATGAAGCCCTAGCGCCGCTCCCGGAGCTTCTCGATCAGCTCCGGCAGGTGCTGGCGCGATTCCGGGCTGTCCGGATTCAGGGCGATCGCCCGCCTGAACGCCTCGATGGCGTTCTCGTTGCGGCCGACGGCCTGGTAGGCCAGGCCGAGCTCGACGCAGACGTCGGCGTCGTCGGGCGCCAGGCGCCGCGCTTCCTCGAGCTGGGCGACGGCTTCCTGATTTCGACCGAGCCGGCGCAGGACGCCTCCGTAGTCGAACCGCGCGGCGGCGGAATCCGGCGCCTCGGCGACGCAGGACTGGTATTCCTGCGCCGCTTCCGCGAGCCTTCCGGCTTCAGCGAGCGTCCCGGCGCGGCGGAACCGATCCTCGCCCGTCGGATGAGCCGCTCGCCGGATGTCCTCCAAGTTTTGCCGCAGCGCCGGCTGATCGGGTGCCAGGGCGATGGCCGCCTCCGCCTGACGCTCAGCGTGCTCGAAGTCGTCGTTGAGCAGGTAGCACCAAGCCAGTCCCAGCTTGACCTCGACGACGCCGGCCAACCCCCATCGATCGGCGAGCGAGAAGTGCCGGTACGCCTCCGCGGCAGCCCGCTGCTGGCGCTCCGAGCGGGGCATCGAGCGAAACGCCCCCGAAAGCACCTGCTCCCGGGTCACCTCGGTCCGGTTCAGCTCGTGCCGGCCCCAAGCACGGTGCCATTGCGCGAACGCGCTATGCGCGGTGAAAAGCAGCCAGAGCGCCGTCGCGCCCGCAAAGATGCTGCCGGCCCGCCTCACCCGGCCGGCGCTCTTGAGCAGGAGGTTTTGAACGCGCACCTCCGACCGAGCCGCGAGATGCCAGAGCTTCAAGGCGAGAAAGGCCGTGATCCCGCCCAGGCCCACCGACATCAGAAGAGGCGGCCCGTCGTAGAGGTCGCGAAAGGCGAGCGTCGCGACGAGCCCGACGGCGGCCACCAGCAGCTCCTCGCCGAGTGTCAGGTCGTAAAGCTTCATGCGGGGACGCGCGGGAGCGCGCTTGGCCAACGAGGGGGGCGCGAACGAAAACCTGAGCGCCCCTTTGGGACAGACGCTGACGCAGTCCATGCATTTCATGCAGCCCGGATCGACGACCATGCCGTAGAGCCGGACTTCTTCGTGGACGCGGACGTTGGACGTACAGGTGACGGTGCAGTGTCCGCACTGCTCGCAATTCTCGTCGACCACGATCCGCCCTGGAGACGCATAGTCCAGGCCGCCGAACATCGCGCCGTACGGGCAGCCGTACGTACAGAACCCCTTGGCGCCCAGGAAGTACACCGCTGCGAAGCCGCAGCTCGCGATGGTCAAGGTCGCGAAGAGAGGGCCGGGGAACGTCGCCCAAAGGCTGGTCGTGATCAGGTGATTGGTGAGCCCGGGGAACTTCCTTCCAGGCCCGCTCGAAGCGAGGCGGACGACGGTCGGCCAGAGGAACATGTAGAACGCCACCGCCAGCGGAGCGAACGCCAGGAGCCGAGCCCGGAAGGGCCGCGGGCGCACGCCCAGCGTCTTCATGATCCAGGCGCAGAAGTCCTGGAGCGCGACGATGTGACAGCCCCAGCCGCAGAAGAAGCGGCCGAGGACGAGAGTGCCCGCCAGCGCGACGGCGAAGAAGATGAAGCCGCAGTTCACATAGCCGAGCTCGAGCGTGTACATCGACTCCGAAGGCTCGACCGGCGAGAGCGTGCGGCCGGCAAGGAGATAGTGCGTGACGTGGAGGGCGACGAGGGCATGGACCCCAATGAGGACCATGGCCCTCCATTTGCCTCTCTTGGATTTCCGGACGACGGAAAGTTTCCCCTGACCGACGACCGGAAGGAGGGGATCGCCCGTCTCTACGCCGACACCGCACCGGCCCGGGGTGGCCGCTATCTTGGAATTCGTCCTCTCTCCCACTCGATCGGCGATTCTAGCCGTCTTTGGCGAAATCGGTCTGTCACAGCGGGCCCGATCAGCGTATCTTCGCGGGCGTTTGTCCGGGGTATCCACCCCGTCGGGGGACAGGAATGCGCTTGACTTCGGGGAACGGGATCTGGAAGCGGTCTGCGTTCTTGGGCGTGCTCGTCGCCGGCGTGCTGGCGGGGGCGCCCGCGGTCATGGCGGCCTGCGGAAACGGCACCATCGAGCCGGGCGAGGACTGCGACGACGGCTCACAAAACGGCACGACGAACTCATGCTGCACGTCGAGCTGCACGTTCAGCGGCAAGGCACCCGACGTCATCGTCGGGGATCTGGTCGGCACGACGAACTGGGGCACCGTCTCGGGCAGCGGAATCACGGCCTACTCGGTCGGAACCACGTCGTGCAACATCGGCTCCTGCTGGCTCAACTGGATCTCGTCCACCGCGGAACACCCGGTGATCGGGCAGAACATGTTCCGCCTCAAGGACGGCCGCTTCGAGCAGGTTGGCCAGTCTTGGCTGAAGCACGGCTTCACCGCGTTGGCCGGAAACGTCTGCTCCAACTCGTGCGTCACGCCTCCCTCGGGCGCCCACTTGGGCGTCAACTGCTCCGACCCGTACGACAGCGGTCTCAACGGGACTCAGACGCGCCTCGGCCCGAAGAACGACGTCAACCCGAACACCGGCGTCTTTCTCTTTCCGGACTCGCGGGAGAGCTTGACGGGCAACGCGATCTACAAGAGGCTCCAGGTCCACAACACGGATCTCGACCCGGCGCTGAACGTCGGCGCCCTCTACTTCGTCGAAGGGCAGTACGTCACCCACGACGACGCGACCGCCAAGAACAATCCCAACAACGCCTCGTACCGGGCCGTCGCCGTCGGCGCATCGCCGTACAACATCACCCTTCAGGGGACGACCCAGAGGCAGAAGGCGGGGATCCAGGCGTGGAAGGCGACCGACCCGACGGTCACCGAGACCATCCTGGGCGCCCCCGAAGGTGAGTTCATCATCTCCGCGAAGGTGACGAACTTGGGCGGCGGGATCTACCACTACGAATACGCGGTCCAAAACCTGAACAACAATCGCGCCGCCCAGGCGTTCACCGTGCCGCTTCCCGCAGGGGCGACGGTGACGAACATCGGGTTCCACGACGTCGACTATCACAGCAATGCGCCGGCCGATCAGTACGACGGCACCGACTGGCCGGCGACGGTAGGACCGAGCTCCATCACCTGGGCGACGCAGACGTATGCGGTCAATCAGATGGCCAACGCCCTTCGCTGGGGCACGCTCTACAATTTTCGCTTCGACACCAACGTTGCGCCCGGGACGTCGTCCGTGGTGATCACCTTGTTCAAGCCCGGCTCGCCGACGACGGCCAACGCCACGACGGTGACGCCTGGGACGTGCGGAGGGGCCCCCGACGGCACCGCCTGCAACGACAACAACGCCTGTACCCTGACCGATACTTGCACCTCGGGCCTCTGCGTCGGGTCGAACCCGATCGTCTGCACGGCGAGCGACGCCTGCCACAACGCGGGAACCTGCGATGCGGCGACAGGGGTTTGCTCGAACCCGGCCAAACCGAATGGGACAGCATGCAGCGACGGCAACGCCTGCACTCAGACCGATGCGTGCCAGGCGGGCGTCTGCCAGGGCTCGAACCCGGTCGTCTGCACGGCGAGCGATTCGTGTCACCTCGCCGGTGTGTGCAACACCGTCAGCGGGGTCTGCTCGAATCCCGCGGCGCCCGACGGCTCCGGCTGCAGCGACGGCAACGCCTGCACCCAGACCGATGCGTGCCAGGCGGGCGTCTGTCAGGGCTCGAACCCGGTCCTCTGCACGGCGAGCGACGTGTGCCACGTCGCGGGCACGTGCGATTCGGCGACGGGCGCTTGTTCCAACCCCGCCGCCACGGACGGAACCCCCTGTGACGATGCGAATGCCTGCACGCAGACCGACGGTTGTCAGGGGGGCGTCTGCCGTGGCTCGAATCCGGTCGTCTGCACCGCGAGCGACGCCTGTCACGTCGCGGGGACGTGCGACACCTCGACCGGGGCGTGCTCGAACCCCGCGGCGCCGGACGGTACTCCATGCTTCGACGGGAACCTCTGCACGCAGACGGATCTCTGCGCGACCGGGGCGTGCATCGGGTCGAACGAGGTCGTCTGCGCCGCTCTCGACGCCTGCCACGACGTCGGCGTCTGCGACAGCGGCACGGGCAGCTGCTCCAACCCCGTCAAGGCCGACAACTCGCCTTGCGATGACGGCAACGCCTGCACGACGAACGACGTTTGCACCGGCGGCTCCTGCGCCGGCCAGGGTCAGCCGGCGCCTCCCGAGGTGGACGACGGCGTGCTGGTGTTCCAGGATTCCGGCGTCTCGACGATCAGCTGGAACCCGGCGCCAGGGAGCACGAGCTCCACGGTGCTGCGCGGATTCGTCAGCGCGCTGCCGGTCGGTCCGGGAGGTGGGGACGAGGTTTGCCTGCAAAGCGGGATCACGGGGTCGTCGTTCCCGGACGCCGACGATCCCGGGCCCGACCAGGCCTTCTGGTATCTCATCGTCGGAGAGAACGCCTGCGGGCTGGGACCGTACGGATTCGAGGTGGACAGCGGGGTGCAGGTTCCCCGCGTGACGACCACCTGCCCGTAGACCGCGGGCGCTCCGCTCGGGGGTTGACACGTACGAATGTTTTCGTACATACTGCCCCTGTGCGCAAGCGACCCACGGCCGCCGAGCTGGCGATTCTCGGTGTCCTCTGGACGACCGGCCCGGCGACGGTCCGTGAGGTCCACGAGCGCCTCAGCGCGAGCAAAGCAACCGGCTACACGACGGTCCTGAAACTGCTCCAGATCATGACCCACAAGGGGCTCGTCATTCGCGACGAGAAGGAGCGGGCGCACGTCTACCGGGCCCGCTTGCCTCAGGAGCGGACGCAGGCCCAGCTCGTGCGCGACTTGGTCGACAAGGCGTTCAGCGGATCGGCGGCCCGCCTCGTCATGCAAGCGCTGTCGAGCAAGCGGGCGACGCCGGCCGAGCTCGCCGAGATCCGACGCACGCTCGATGAGATGGAGGGCGATACCCGATGAATGCTTCCGTCACCGACGCTCTCGCTCCGGCGCTCGTCCACTTCCTCTGGCAGGGAGCGGCGATCGCGATCGTCCTCGGCCTGGCCGGACCCCTCCTGCGGCGCGTGCGCCCGCAGGCGCGCTACCTGATGCTCTGCGGCGCCCTCGGCCTGATGGCCGCGGCACCCACGATCACCTTCCTCATCAAGAGCGCACACCCACCGGCCGGGAGCGAGGCGGCGCCGGCCGTCGCGGCCGCCTTCCCCACGACTCCGCTCGGTGCACCGGTCGAGACCGATCCCTCGCGCCCCTGGCGGCCGTGGGTGGTCAGCGTCTGGCTCGCCGGCGTCGCCGTTCTGGCGGCGCGCGCCCTGGGAGGCTGGCTCGCCGCGCGAAGACTGACGCACCGGCAAACCTCCCCCGCGGCGGCGGCCCTCCAGCAGGCGGCGCGGCGCTTCGCACGGGCGCTCGACCTTCGCCGCCCGGTCCGCCTCCTGACGTCCGCGATCGTCAAGGTTCCCGTGGTCGTCGGCTGGCTCCGGCCGGTCGTCCTTCTGCCGATCGGGGCGGTCACCAGTTTGACCCCGGCCCAAATCGAGATGCTGATCGCCCACGAGCTGGCCCACGTGCGGCGGTACGACGTCCTCGTGAACTTCCTGCAAACAGCGGTCGAGACCCTGCTCTTCTACCACCCCGCCGTGTGGTGGGTGAGCGGACAGATCCGCGCCGAGCGCGAGCATTGCTGCGACGACCTCGCGGTCGGTGTTTGCGGCGACGTCCGGGCGTACGCCGGTGCTCTCGCCTCGCTCGAGAGCTTCCGCGCGGAGGCGCCGGCGCTCGCGGTCCCCGCAAGCGGCGGCTCGCTCCTGTCGCGAATCCAACGCTTGGCAGGGCGGGAGCGCATCCGCCCGATGACACCTCCGGCGTGGGTCGGGGCGCTGCTCCCCGCAGCCGCCGTCGTCGCCGCGCTGTTCACGGCGGCGCCGCATCTCGCGGTGGCGGAGTCCGCCGGCTATCTTCGCGGGCTCGCCGACGCGGGGTACACGAAGGTCAGCGTCGACGAGATCATCGAGCTCAAGGAGCACGGGGTCGAGCCGGACTACATCAAGAAGATGCTCGCCGCGGGGCTGGGCCCGCTCTCGGTCGACGAGCTGATCCGGCTGCGGGAGCACGGCGTCGAGCCGGAGTTCGCCGCCGCCATCAGCCGGTCGGGGCTGCTCCGAACCGTCGACGTTCGCTCCACCATCGAGCTGCGGGAGAACGGTGCCGACGGCCACGAGATGGAGCGGATCCGGGCGCTCGGGTTCGGTCCGTACTCGACCGATGAAGTGATCCGGTTGCGCCAAAACGGCATCGAGCCGTCGACGTTCGAGGCCCTGATCGAGGCGGGGGTGCAATCCTCCGGCGTCGAAGGTGCCGTCGAGTTCCGGCAGAACGGCATCACGGTCGATCGCATCCGCTCGATGAAGCGGCAGGGGTTCAAGGACCTCTCCGTCGAGCAGATCGTCAAGCTGAGCCGGGGCGGGGTCATATGAAGGAGTCGGCGATGATCAGGTTTCGAAGCGGGCTGTGCGGCATGGCGCTCCTCGCGGGGTCGCTCTCGATCGCAACGCCTGACGACGCGGCGCTCCCCGCGGCCGGAGAATGGTCGCTCAACAATTGGATCAGCGGCGCCGGCACGGTTCAGCTGACGCTCAAGCAGCGCTCCTCAGGCTCGCGCTGGCAGTGGTCGAGCACCCAGCCGCTGGTCGAGCTGCGTGGATTGAGCCGCGAGCAGCTCCACGCCGCGCACGGCGACGTCCGCTTCACGCTTCCGCGCGACGCGGGCACGTTCGCCTTCGAAGGAAGCGTCGTGCTCGGGCTGGGGCGCGGAACGTTCCAGTTCACGGCCGACCCGGAGTTCACCGGCAAGCTCGCCGCTCTGGGGTACGAGCGCGTCGCCGACGCCGACGTCCTCGGCATGGCGATCCGAGACGTCTCGATCGCCTTCGCGGGAGAGGTCAAGCGCGCAGGGCTCCGCGACGTGACGGTCCGCGATCTCGTGCGGCTGCGCGACCACGGCGTGACCATCGACTTCGCGCGCGAGCTGACGACGATCGCCTATCCCCGCCTGTCCGCGGACGACGTCGTGAGCTTCGCCGATCACGCCGTGCCGACCGATTTCCTGAAGACCCTGAAGAGCTCCGGCTATCCGGAGCTACCCGCTCGCGACATCGTGAAGCTCCGCGACCACGGAGTGGACTCCGCCTACATCGAGGGGCTCGCGGACACCGGATACGGGACGATCACTCCTGAGGAGATCATCCTCCTCCGGGATCACGGCGTGGACGCGGAGTACGTGGCTCGCGTCCGGTCGGCCGGCTTCAAGGACGTGTCCGTGGACCAGATCGTCAAGCTGCACGACCACGGCGTCGACTAGACGATCGCCGCGAGCGCGAGCCCGACGAGCACGTTGCCGATGACGTGGTCCGCCACGCAGACGCCGGTATACGCCGTCGAGTTCCGGAAACTCGAAGCGAGTTTTCGCGAATCTAACATGGAGGATTCGTTCGACTAGAATGCCGAAGGAGACGAGCCGCCCATGCGCCTGACAATCGGATTCGTGTTGGTCCTGACCTCGCTCTCGGCCACGCTCGCTCAGAGCCCCGTTCCGCACGGGGTCGATCTGTCCGACATCGACCGGGCGGCCGATCCCTGCACGGATTTCTTCGCCTACGCCAACGGAGCCTGGCGCGCGAAGAACCCCATACCCCCGTCGATGACCCGGTGGAGCAAGCGGTGGCAGGCGGGGGAGGGCTCCAAGGACAAGCTCCGGGAGATCCTCGAGGCGGCGGCCGCGAATCCTGCGGCTCCGGCGGGGAGCGCGGAGCGGCTGATCGGCGACTACTACGCGTCCTGCATGGACGAATCAAGGGTGAACGGGCTCGAGCTCGCGCCGCTCGCCCCTTGGCTGGCCAAGATCGACGGCGCCCAAGACATGGCCGCGCTGCAATCGGTCATCGCCGAGATGCACGCGGTCGGGCTGCAGGTCCCCTTCAACGTCGCAGGCCAGTCGGACCCGCACCAGCCCGGGCTCGTTCTGGCCGACGTCGGCGCCAGCGGTTTTCCTCTCCCCGACCGCGACTACTACCTGAAGCCGTATGCGCGGTTCAAGGAAGCGCGGGAGAAATACCAGGCGCACATCGTCGCCATGCTCAAGCTGGCCGGCTGGAAGCCCAAAGGCGCCGAGGCGGGCGCGGCGGTCGTCATGCGGATGGAGACCAAATTCGCCGAGGCCTTCCTCGACAACGTCGCGCTCCGCGACCCCGCGGCGACCGACCACAATACGACGTTCGCGCAGCTGTCGGCGCTGGTGCCGCACTTCGACTGGGTGAGCTACTTCAAGCGGCGTCAGATCGCGCAGGACGTCGACATGAACGTCGATCAGCCGAAGTACATGGAAGAGCTCGAACGGCAGCTTCAGCAGACGCCGCTCGCCGATTGGAAGACCTATCTCAAATGGGAGGCGCTCACCGAAATGGCGGAGGCGCTCTCCCAGCCCTTCGTCGACGAGGACTTCGCCTTCTTCGGCCACACCCTCGCCGGGGCCGCCGAGATCAAGCCGCGGTGGAAGCGCTGCGTGGAATCCACCGACCGTCTGTTCGGCGATGCGCTGGGGAAGAAGTACGTCGAGAAGTACTTCCCGCCGGAAGCCAAGGTCCGGATGCAGGAGATGGTCCGCAATCTGATCCTCGCCATGCGCGACGACATTCTCTCCCGCCCGTGGATGAGCGACGAGACGAAGGAGCGGGCGATGGCCAAGATCGCCACCTTCAATCCCAAGATCGGCTACCCCGACCGGTGGAAGGACTACTCGCACGTCGAGATCAAGCGCGACGCGTTCTTCGAGAACGTCGTCGCCGGAGGCCGGTTCGGGGTCGAGGACGACCGCAAGACGATCGGCAAGCCCGTCGACCGGGGGCGGTGGGGGATGACGCCGCCGACCTCCGACGCCTACGAGAACCCGCTCCTGAACGAGATCGTCTTCCCGGCCGGCATCCTCCAGCCGCCCGCCTTCTCCGTCGACGCGGTCGATGCCGTGAACTACGGCGCGATCGGCGTCGTCATCGGCCACGAGATCTCCCACGGGTTCGACGACCAGGGGGCGCAGTACGACTATCTTGGGCGCCTGCGGAACTGGTGGACGGACGCCGACCTGAAGCAATTCCAGGACCGCGGCGCCTGCGTCGTCGACCAATTCAATCACTACGAAATCGACGGAGGGATCCCCCACAACGGGAAGCTGGTCCTGGGGGAGAGCATCGGCGATCTCGGCGGAGCGAAGCTCGCTTACTCGGCCTACGAGAAGTCGCTCTCCGGGAAGCCGCGCCCGGCCGCGCTCGATGGGTTCACGCCGGAACAGCAGTTCTTCATCGCGTGGGGCCAGTTCCGCGGCGACGCCATCCGCCCCGAGCAGCAGAAGCTGATGGTCCAGGCCGATCCGCATCCGATCGCGAAGTACCGGGTCAACGGCCCGCTGTCGAACTTGACCGAGTTCCGCGAGGCGTTCTCCTGCAAGGCCGACGCGCCGATGGTGCGACCCCCCGACAAGCGCTGCGAGGTTTGGTGAGCGCGGACGAACCGATCGACGTGCGGCCCGCCCGTCCTGGCGATCTCGCCGCGGCCGCGAGGCTCGCCGCGGAGCTGGTGCGGCTGCACCACGCCTACGACCCTTTGCGCTTCATGCGGATCGAGCCGTTGGAGCAGGGCTACGAGCGGTTCCTACGCACCCAGATCGATCGCGAAGGCGTCGTCCTGCTCGTGGCGGAGCGCCCGGGCGCCCCCGAGCCCGCGATCGTCGGCTACCTGCTCGCGAGCCTCGAGGAGAGGGACTGGAGCGATCTCCGCGAAGCGTGCGCCAAGATCCACGACGTCTACGTCGACGCGAGCGTTCGACGGCATGGCGTCGCATCGCGCCTCGTCGAGGACGCGGTGGCGCGTCTCACGGCCCTGGGCGCGCCCCGCGTCGTCCTGATGGCCGCCTGGCGGAACGAAGCGGCCCGGCGCCTGTTCGACCGGCTGGGATTCCGGCCCACGATGCTCGAGATGACCCGCGAGGCGCGCCTTGGCGGATAAACTCCGGCGATGGCTGGGACCGGCGCTGCTCGTCTTCTTGATACCGCTCGACGCAGGGGCGAAGCGCCCGGCCGAAGCGATTCCTCGTGCCTTCGTCCACGAGACGGTCGAATCGATCGCAACGCTCGTCCGCGACGAGTACGTGGATCCCGACGTCGCCTCCGCCGTCGCGGCGTCGCTGAGGGCACGCCTCGCCCAGGGGCGTTACGACCGCGTGAGGTCGGCGCCGGCGCTGGCCGAGCAGCTCACACGGGACCTGTTCGAGGCGACCCACGACAAGCACCTCGCCGTCGCGGTCATCCCGGACGCCCCTCCCGAGCCTCAGCCGGGGATCGCCGAGGACAACGCGCGGGCCTTGACGGCCCTTCGGTCGGACTTCGGCGTGCAGCGCGTCGAGATCCTGGATGGCAACGTGGGCTACCTCAATCTGACCTCGTTCTATCGGCCCGAGGAGGCGGGCCGAGCGATCTCGTCGGCGATGGGAACCCTCTCCCACGCTGACGCGCTCATCCTCGACCTGCGAGACAACGGCGGCGGCTCGCCGGACGGCGTGGCGCTCTTCGCGAGTTATTTCTTCGCTCAACCCGGGCTCCCTCTCTTCGAGATCGTTTCCCGCTCCGGACAAGGCGGCGGCCGCTACGCCACCTCCGAGGTCGAGGAAACGGCCCGGAATGCTGGACGGCCGGTCTATGTCTTGACCGCCGCGAAGACCTTTTCCGCGGGCGAGGGCCTGGCGTTTCTCCTCCAAGAGCGAAAACGCGCCGAGGTGGTCGGCGAAAAAACCGCGGGGGCCGCCAACCCGGGTCGTCCTTATCCCGTCAATTACCGATTCAACGTGACCATCCCGAATGGCAGGGTTCACATGGCGATCAGCGGGCGCAACTGGGAAGGTGCGGGCGTGGTTCCGGACGTCGCGGTGCCGGCCGGCGATGCGCTGCGCGTCGCCCACGCACGGGCTCTGCGTGGGTTGATCTCCAAGGCGCCCGAAGGGGAGTGGCGCGAACTCCTCGAGACCAAACTCAAGGCTTTGAGCGGCTCGAAGTAAGACCCTGTTGCCTTTCTGCGGGGTTAGCCGTATTGAGTGCGCCGAGGAGGATTGCCGATGCGCGTAGCCCGACTTCTGGGGTTGGTGTGTCTGCTCGCCTCGGCCGCCCTCTCCCTGCACACCCGGGCCGACGCGAGTGACCCGAGTCTCCCGAAGAAAGCCCGGGCCAAGAGGGTTCGAGCGGTCGCGCCTGCCTCTCCGGCTGGCGCTCCGAAGGCCCCTCAGAGCGACGACGCCTACTACGGCGGCCCGAACCTCGACACGATCAAGACCTACCGGAACGCGCTCGGGCAGGCCGTCTATTCGATCTCGCCGTCGCACTTCGACCTCTCGCCGCCTCTCTCCGAGCTGGCCGCAAAGGCAGGGCCGTCCGAGGCCGCCACGGAGGAAGAAGGACCCGAGAATCCCCAGCTCCCGGCCTGGCGCATCGTTCGCTCCCCTCTTCCTGATCCGGTCGTCCAAGTCGTCGTCTCCCCCGGCGAATCGCTGTCGTCGGCGCCGCCCCCGCCGCTGGCGCCCACCGGCGGCTTCAACTTCGCCGGCGTTCCGACGAACGGCCTGACGCCGTCCGACAGCAACGGATCGGTCGGCCTCACGCAGCTCGTCGAGACCGTGAACACGCGGTACGAGGTCTGGAATCTGAACCGGAGCAGCAAGACCGTGACCGTCGCGCTGGGTCCGGTCAACATCAACTCGCTCTGGAACGGCTTCGGGGGAGCGTGTCAGGCCCAGAACAGCGGCGACCCGATCGTCCTGTACGACAAGATCGCGAATCGCTGGCTGATCTCGCAATTCACGTCCACCGCCGCCAACGGCGTCTATTTCCAGTGCGTCGCGATCTCGGCGACCCCCGGCGGCGTCGCGACGGGACCGTACTACCGGTACGCCTTCGCCGTCCCGGGCGGGAGCTTCGGCGATTACCCGCACTTCGGCGTCTGGAGCGACGCGTACTACATGATGGCTCACGCATTTCAAGGGAACACCTACGTCGCCGCGCTGTTCGCGGCGATGGACCGGACGAAGATGATCGCCGGCGATCCGACCGCGACGTGGCAGGTGATCCAGGACCCGACCGAGGGCGGGCACATGCCGGCGGATATCGACGGGTTCGCGCTTCCGCCGACGGGAGCGCCCGGGATCTTTCTCTCGCTTCACACCTCGGGGATGTTCATCTATCGCATGAAGGTGGATTTCGTCACCCCTGCCAACACGGTCAACACGCTTCAGGCCAACGTTCCCGTCGCACCCTCGACGGCGGCTTGCGGCGGCGGGGCGTGCATCCCGCAGCCCGGGGGCGGAAACGTCTCCTCGCTCGCCGACCGGCTGATGTTCCGCGCCGCGTATCGGAACCTGATCGATCACGAGTCGCTGGTGATAAGCCACTCGGTCGATCCGTCGGTGAGCGGCGTCGTCTCCGGCGTCCGCTGGTACGACTTCAGGCTCTCGGGCAATCCCGATCCGAGGTGCCCCACCTATCCGTGCATCTATCAGCAGGGAACGATCGCCGACGTCGCCAACGGCCGGAGCCGCTGGATGCCGTCCATCGCGATGGACGGCGCCGAGAACATGCTCGTCGGGTACAGCACGACCGGTAAGACGAACGGATCGGAGAATCACAGCATCCGGTACACCGGCCGCGCCAAGGACGACTCGCCGGGAACGATGACGGCCCCTGAAACGACCATCGCCACCGGCACGGCGAACAACGGGAACGGACGCTGGGGCGACTACACGAGCATGAGCATCGACCCGTCCGACGATTGCACGTTCTTCTACGTCAACCAGTTCTTCCAGACGACGAGCAGCTGGAGCACGCAGATCGCCTCTGCGGCATGGCCGGCGGGAACCGGAGCGGGTCAGTGCTCGCCGACGTCGTGCTCCACCCGACCGACGAGCGCGCCGACGATCGGAACCGCGACGTCTCCGGGGGACAACCAGATCACGGTGAGCTGGACCGGGCTCGTCCCTGCGCCCGGCTCGTACGCCATCGAGCGCGCCGACGGCGTCTGCGGTAGCGAAGGGGCGTATCGCCCGCTCACCGCGGTCCCCGGCGGCTCGACGAGTTTCACCGATACGACCGTGCAAGGGGGGATCAACTACTCCTACCGGGTGATCGCGGCGACGGATACCGGCGGGAAATGTCAGGCCGCAGTCGCGAGCGGTTGCGTCAGCGCGGTGGCGCCCGGTGCATGCAGCCTGAAGCCGAGCTTCGCGGGGGGAACTGTCGGAGGGAGCAGCGGAGGCTCGCTCTGCGGCGTGACCGTCAGCTGGACGCCGGCGACATCGGGATGCCCGCTGACCCCCAACATGCGCTACAACGTCTTCCGCGGGACCGTCCCCGATTTCGTGCCATCGGTTGCGAACCGGATCGCGACGTGCGTGACCGGTCCGAATTCGTACACCGATACCAACAACCTCGCGAGCGGATCCACGTACTACTACATCGTTCGAGCCGAGGACAGCAGCAGCGGGAACGGCGGCGAGTGCGGCGGAGGCAACGAAGAGTCGAACGCCGTCGTCGTACCCGGCACGCCCTACGCGTCCGGGACGCAGTCCGTACCGGGAACCTGGACGGACGGCGGGGGGGACGGCACGTCGTTCCTCCGCCTCAACGTCGCGGGTCCGGGCGACACCGTGTTCGCCGATCCGACCTGGCGCTACGTCAAGACGACGACCGACCCCGGAGCGAATCACACGCCGGGCGGAGCTTACGCCTATCGCAATGCCGGTCCGAACGCGGGGAGCACCTACACGGCCAACACCTGCGCGGAGATGCAGTCGCCGCCCCTGACCATCGGCGGGAGCTCGCTCAACCTGCAGTACTGGGAGAAGCATCAGGTCGAATACCACTGGGACGGGATCGCCGTCGAATACTCCGTGCACGGGGGGGACTGGATCGACGTTCCCGCTCCCAGCAACGACACCGGTGCGGGGTGCTCGGCCACGGATGACACGACCGGCTGGGAGACGCTGAGCTGCACGCAGAGCCCGCCGATCAACGGCTGCCGCTACGCGGACTCCAAGCAAGCGTTCAACGGCCCGCTCGGTTCCGGAACGACTTGCAACGACTTCGCTACGGGCGCGATCACGACCTATGCCCACCGGTGCCATGCAATCACCGGTCTCACGCCCGGGGACGTGATTCAGTTCCGCTGGCGCTTCACCTCCGACCCGGGGGCGGAATACGCGGGGTTCTACCTCGACGACATCGCGGTGACCAACGTCCTGTTGCCGAACGCCTGCGCCCCCAACACCTGCCCGGGCCAAGCGGACGGAACTAGCTGCGACGACGGGAACGCCTGCTCGGTCAACGACGCTTGCGCGGGCGGTACCTGCGTCGGCACGCCGATCACCGCGCCGCCGGAAACTCAAAACGTCCGCGTGCAGGCCGACAAGGTGACCTACATCTGGGATCCCATGCCGAACACCCCGCACTACGACGTCGTTCGAGGCACGTTGAGCGCCTTGCCGGTCGGCCCCGGAGGGGGCGACGAGACCTGCTTCGACGATCTGATCGGGGCCGTGCTGGTGGATTCGACCGTGCCGGCGCCGGGCGCCGGGTTCTGGTACGTGTCGCGAGCCGAGAATGCTTGCGGCATCGGCACCTACGGGGCACGGAGCGACAACACGCCGAGGACCTCCACGACCTGCCCTTAGGGCGCGCGTCAGGGGTCCGCTCCCGCCGTCTTGCACCCGCAAGACGGGAACCTATATTCCCGCCGTATCGGCGGGGATCGGCCATGGGGAACCTCGGGCTCGCAAAGACCGCGATCGCCGGCGCGGCGCTCCTCGGGAGCTCGGCGCTCCCGGCAGCGACCGTGGGCAATCCGCTGCCCGCGAGCGACGCTCGCGCAGGATCCCTCGCAGGAACGGTCACCCTCGGCACCAAGCTGTCCGCCCACCGAATGCGGTTCAGCCTGTACGCCGACGCCGGGCGCGCGGGCCGCCGCGCCGAGCCGCCGGCCAGCGAGCTCGAAAACGTCGTCGTCTACATCGAGCACGTCCCGGACGGCGCGGCCTCGCCGAATCCGCCGCGCGGCCCGTTTCGCATGGAGCAGGAAGGCCTGGCGTTCAAGCCTCACGTGCTCGCGGTCGTCAAGGGAACGGAGGTCGAGTTCCCCAATCGCGACCTGTTGTTCCACAACGTCTTCTCGCTCTCGAAGCCCGCGTCGTTCGACCTCGGGCGTTTCCCACAGAATGCGTCGAAGTCCCTCAAGTTCACGACACCGGGGATCGTCAAGGTCTTCTGCCACATCCACTCCGACATGAGCGGCGTGATCGTCGTTCTCGACAATCCCTTCTACGCCACCCCCGGAGCGGACGGCCGCTTCGTCATCGACGGGATCCCGCCGGGAGATTACCGCGTCGTCGCCTGGCACGAGCGGGCGCGCACGACCACGAAGAAGATCCATATCGACGCGGGAAAGGCGTCCGTTCTCCACTTCGAGATCCCGATCACCGAGGCCGAGGATGGCGGCTGACGCGGGACGCGGGACGCGCGTCGCCGGGGTGAGAGCCCGCTTTCGCGGCCTGAGCGTCGGCGCCAAGCTCGTCGTCTTCACCACCGCCCTGACGATCGTCGCGGTGTCGCTCGCGTTCGCCGCCTTGAGCGTCTTCGTCAAGCGCCACACGGAGCGACGTCTGGCCGAGACCCTGGCGCGGCACCAGGCCACGCTCTCGAATCGAGAGCGTGGGAATCTCGACGAGCTCTTGCGCATCTCGACCCTCATGACCGACTCACCGACGCTGCGCGCGGCGATGGAGACCTTCGCGTCGGAGTCCTCGCCGACCTCGGAGGAGCGGCGCGATCTTCTCGCGACGATCCAAACCGAGGCCGTCAAGGTCGCTCGGGGGCTGGGCCGGGATCTCCTTCTCGTGACCGACCGGAATGGGCGCGTCCTGGCGGCGGCGGGCCCTTCCGGCGCCTCCCATCGGGTGGGAGAGAACCTCTCCGGCGTGCCGCTGATCCGCGACGTTCTCCTTCAGGACGACCCGCTGGGAGAGCGCAACCTCTCCGTGCTGGAGTTCGGCGGACGGTACGTCCGGGTGGGGTGCGCGCCGATCGTGCTCCAGGGATTCGTGATCGGGACGCTGACCCTGGGCGATCGCATCGATCGCGGGTTCGCAATCCGCCTCGCGCAGTCGTTCGATTGCGACGTGGCCGTCCTCGCGGGAAGCCGCGCGGTCGCCTCGACGATCGGGAGCGGCACGCCGGGCGACGAGCTCACCCCTCTGGCGTCGGTGCCGGAGGTCTCCCGCGGAGCGCCGCGGATCGTGCACCTCGGGGGTGACGACTACGTGGCCGCGATCCTGCCCTTGGGCGCCGACGACGGCGGGCGTCCGGTCAGCCTCTACCTGCTGAACTCGTTGACGAAGACCCTCGGCGACTGGAACCGGTTCCTTCTGGGGATCGTCCTCGTCTGCGGCGCTTCGGCCGTTCTCGTCGCGGGCCTGGCGGCCTGGACGACCTCGCGCTCGCTGCTCCGCCCCCTCGAGCGATTCGTCGCCTTCATGAGATCCGTGGCATCGACCGGCGACCATTCGCGGAAGTTCGACGGAGCCGAAACGTGCGTCGAGGTCGCCACGCTCAACGCCGCCTACGATCACCTCATGGCGTCTCTCCTGGAGCACGAGCAGCGCCTGATCCGGAACGCGCTCGACGACCTGGACCGTCTCGAGCGCCTCAAGGAGTCGGAGAAGCTGGCCGCACTGGGGCGAATGCTCTCGGGGGCCGCGCACGAGATCAACAATCCGCTCACGGGGGTGATGGGCAACGTCGACATGATCCTCCGCGGCGACAAGCTCGACGCCGACACGCGGCACCGGCTCGAGACGGTCCGACGCGAAGGGCACCGGGTCACGGCGCTCGTCCGGCACCTGCTCAAGATCTCTCACCGGGATACGGGCGAGAAGGACCTCGTCGAGCTGGGCCAGGTGGTCCGGGAGGTCGTCGACGTGCGCAAGCACGACTTCGTCGCGGCGGGCATGAGCCTGGCTCTCGCCGCCAGCGACGTCCCCGTCCGGGTGGTGGGAAGCGAGCTCGAGCTCCACCAGGTTTTTCTGAACATCGTCAACAACGCGTACGACGCGCTGAAGGACTCCGGGCCCTCGCCGCGCCTGGAGGTCGCACTTTCGGTCGCGGGAGACAAGGCCACCGTGACCTTCGCCGACAACGGTCCGGGGATGAAGAACCCGAAGCAGGTCTTCGACCACTTCTACACGACGAAGCCGGTCGGCCAGGGGACCGGTCTCGGCCTCTCGATTTGCTACGCCGTCGTGCAGCAGCACGGCGGAAGGATCTGGGCAGAAAACCGTCCGGTGGGCGGGGCGAAGTTCTCGGTGGAGCTTCCCGCGGCGCCGATGCGCGAGGCCGCGATCGACGCCGCCGAGCCCGAGCCCGCCGACGATCACGCGCTGCTTCAGCGGTTGTCGGGCTCGGTGCTCGTCGTCGACGACGAGCCGACGCTCGTGGACTTGCAGAAGGAGATTCTCGAGGCGCTCGGCGCCGTCGTCGTGGGCGTCTCGTCGGGACGCGAGGCGATCGAGCAGCTGCGCCGGCGCTCGTTCGATCTGATCGTCACCGACCTGAGGATGCCCGGGGGCGTCTCGGGCCAGGACCTGTTCCGGTGGGTCGAGACCCATGCGCCGGAAGCCAAGCAGCGGTTCGTTTTCGTCACGGGGGACAACGCGGGGGATGGGAGCAAGGAGTTCATCGACGGCATCGGCGCCCGCTGCGTGATGAAGCCGTTCTCGATGGACGAGTACGTGCGGACGATGAAGATGACCTTCGACGAGATCCGTCGTGCGTAGCGGCTTGCGCGCCCTTCTCGCCTTAGCCGTCGCGGGAGCGGCGATCGGGAGCCCCGCGCGCGCGCAGACCGAGGACCGCTTCACGGTCAAGGGTCTCCAAGACTTCGAGCTCTACAAGACGGACGCGGGCTCGCTCCTCTTGAGCAGAAACGACGGCGACGTCGCCGGGAGCGCAAGGCTGAGGCTCTGGACCGCGGCCGATTTCACACGCGGGTTCGAAGGGGTGCTCCTGGGCACGGTCGAAGGGGGTAAGGCCACGTCCGAGCCAGGGACGCAGACGGCGATCGAGCAGGCGTTCGTCCGCTACACGTCCTCGGGGAGCGCACGCGTGATGGTGGACGTCGGACGGATCGTCGTTCCCGTCGGGAACTTCCCCAAGCGCTACCTCTCGAGCGTCAACCCGCTGATCGGCTCCCCCGACAGCTACGACGTCTCCTATCCCGAGGGCATCGTCGTCACGGGGAAAGAATCCTTCTTCGATTACCGCGTGGGCGTCATCGACCGGCCGCTGGTCAACCACGACTACGTTCCCGACTCCGACCGCTCTGTGCACCCCGCCGTCGACGTCGGCTTCACGCCCATCACCGGCTTGCGCCTGGGCGCCTACTACACGTCGGGGCCTTATCTCGGCCACACCGTCGCTGCGATGCTCCCCGCTGGCGCGAGCTCCGGCGACTACGCCGAGCAGGTCGCCGGCATCGAGCTGGAGTTCAGCCGCGGCTACTTCGAGCTGAACGGCGATCTGGCGTACTCGACCTACGAGGTGCCCACCTACACGGCTCTCTCGCGCGGGCAGGCCTGGTTCCTCGAGCCCAAGTACACGCTCACGCCGCGCCTCTTCATGGCGCTGCGCGTCGAGAAGAACGACTACCCCTACATCATGCCGGTGAACTCCGCTTTCTGGATCAATCAGAACGCCACGTTCTACGACGCCGATCTCGGCGCCGGCTGGCGCTTCACTCCGGAGCTGATCCTCAAGGCGTCCTATCGGCGGGACGACTGGCGCGTCGACGAAAGCCTGAAGTCGTACTTCCCGAACGGGTACTCGATCGGACTGCAGCTCTCCTACAGCTTCGACGTCCGATCCTGGTTCGAGCCGCAGCGCTAAAGCGCCGGTCCCGGCCATTCGACGGCGGTATGATCGTCGCCCCCCGGGAGGCGTCCGTCGTGCCCGACCACATGGAAGACCGCCTCGACATGCCCCTGGCCGATGTCCTGCCTCGCATCCAAGAGAGCATCATGAACCGCACGACCTACTTCGGCGTGCCGACGCTGAAGAACCCGATGGACGCGTGGATCTACCAGGAGATCGTCTTCGAGTCGAAGCCCGACGTCATCGTCGAGATCGGCAATCGACACGGCGGCAGCGCGCTCTACTTCGCGCACCTGTGCGACCTCCTCGGCAAGGGCCGGGTCATCGGCGTGGATCTCTCCCACGAGTCCGTCCCCGATTCGGTGAAGAAGCATCCCCGCATCACCTTCCTCGACGGAGACGCCGCGCGCTCGGTCCCTCGCGTCGCGGGGTTGATCGCTGCGGAGGAGCGCGTCCTGGTCATCGAGGACAGCTCGCACACCTACGACAACACGCTGGACGTCCTGCGGGCCTACTCTCCGCTCGTCAAGCCGGGCGACTATTTCATCGTCGAGGACAGCATCTGCCACCACGGGCTCGACACGGGGCCGAACCCGGGTCCTTACGAGGCGATCGAGCAATTCGTCCGGGAGCAGCCGGACTTCGCGGTGGACCGGGAGCGGGAGCGGTTTCTCATCACCTGGAACCCGAAGGGATTTCTCAAGCGAACCGGCGCGAGCGCTCGCCCTGCCGCTGCCCCGTCGAACGGGGAGAAGCCCGACTACGGCATCGACGCGCCCGGGGTCGTCCGCAATCTGTTCATCGTCGCGGCGCTCGGCCTGACGGCGTTCTTCACGGCGCGATTCGGGCTGTGGTCCGGCGTGATCGCGCACGTCGCCCTCTCCTATTCCGGCCTGTGGGCGGGTCTGGGCTGCTGCGCCATGGGCTGCTGGATGCTCTACGACAGCAAGATCGGAAAGCTCAAGGAGCGGGAGCGCCTCCTGGATCGCGTGCCGTGGCGCGGTGAGGAAGCGGTCCTCGACGTCGGATGCGGACGCGGCCTTCTGCTCATCGGGGCTGCCCGTCGCCTGACGACCGGCAAGGCGACGGGGCTCGACATCTGGCAGACGGAAGACCTGACCGGCAATACCCCCGAGGCGACTCTCTCGAACGCTCGCCGCGAGGGGGTCGCCGATCGCGTCGCCGTGAAGACGGGCGACATGCGAAAAATGCCGTTCCCGGACGCCACCTTCGACGTGATCGTCTCGAACGTCGCGATCCACAACGTCTACGAGCGCGAAGGACGCGACGCGACGATGCGAGAGATCGCGCGCGTCCTGAAGCCGGGAGGGAGCGTCGTCATCCACGACATCCGCTGGGTCGGCGACTACGCCCTCGCTCTAAAGCGGGCGGGGCTGGTCGAGGTCGCCCGGGTCGGCTCGCGCAGTCTCCGGTTCGCGCTGGTGCTGATCACGTTCGGCTCGCTGCGGCCGGACATCGTTACTGCTCGTCGGCCCCACGGTGGCCGCAAGGTTGTTGATGGGTGAGATGCGCGCACCGGACGATGCGGACACTCCCCGGACAATCAGCACGAACTCCCTCCCATTAAGGCCGGCGCTGCGGCCGGGAGTCACGATTTCGTAGTCCGTGCCCTCGAGGGACGCCTTCACGTCGTCAAGAGCGTGGCGGCAGACCAAGACACCCCGCGGCTGGGAGTCCTGCAGCAAAAATCTGCGCACGCCGGGAACCGGATCGACGGACGGCAGATGCAGGCCCGTGTAGAAGATGAACTCACCGGTGATCTGCGTGTCCCGGATCGCCAGCGCGATTCGGCGCCCCCGTGCGCTCTCGGCGCTCACCATGTCGACGACCGCCTGATAGCTCCGTTGGCGATCGTAGCCGGGCATCGCGGCGGTTCCCGCGAGCATCGAGACGATCGCGAGCGCGGCAGCGAGCCCCCGGAACCCGCCGACGCGGTCGCCGGCGTCGAATCGCGCGCGGGCCATGCGAAACATCGGGATCGCGATCGCCAACGCCGCGGCGCAGAGGCCCGCGCCGACCCAAGCTTCGAGGCGCCCGGGCGCCCACACGAAGGCCGCCGGATCGCCGTACGATGTCGGCGGATCGAGGCGCCTCAAGAGCTCTGCGAAGCCCGCGCATGCCTGGCGGGGGAGGGCGAGAAGCAGCAGATAGAGACCGGGCACGACAACCGCCCCACCACACACAAGCCAAGAGGTCGAAGAGACCATAGCCGCATCGAACCGGGTGAGGTTCGGCTTTCCCGCTTCCTCGCACCACACCGCGACCATCAGGAACAGGACCGGAAAACAGGGAAGGGCGTAGCTCCCCACCTTCGACGAAGCGACATGCAGGATCACGACGATGGTCACGAGAGCGCAGCGGAGAAACGTGGCCGCGGGAGAAGCCAGAAGCGACCCGGCGCTGCGTCGGCGTCCGAACCAGAATCCGAGCGCCGAGGGGACCAAGAACGTCCAGGGGAGGAGCCGCACCGGAAGCTTCACCAGGTAGTGGTAGATCGGCTCCTTGTGGACGAAATAGGGATCGGCGGGAACCGGCCGGCTCGCGATGAACCCGAGCCACCGGCCGAAGAAGGGCAGCGAAGTCACCGGCGCGCCGGGAAAGAGCCCGAAGAACCGGCCAAGCTGATTGTCGATGAAAGCGCTGACCAAGTAGTCGGGGCCGCCCTGACGGTAGAGTGCGAGCGCCCACGGGTAAACGGCCGCGATGATCGCCGGAACTACGGCCAGCGAGAGGGCGGCAGCCAGCCTCCACCGCCGGCTGACGAGAAGGAAGCCGACGACCGAGCTCATGATGAACGCCGGCCCGGCCAGCCCTTTGGCGTAGAACGAGAACGACGCAACGGCGACGAACAGAGCGTAGCGCCAGATCTTCCCGCGCTCCCCGGCGAATGCGCTCCAGAAGGCGAAAAAACCGAGGGTGACGACGAACGTGAGCGCGATGTCGGTCAGCACCACCCTCGCGCGCTCGTAGTAGGTGATGTTGGTCACGCAGAAGAGCGCCGCGAGCATTCCGGATTCCTCGCGAGCGAGGCGACGACCCCACTCCCAGACGACGAGCGACGTGGCGAGGCCGAACGCGGCCGCGGGCACGCGGACGAGGCCGGGGCCGAGGCGTCCGGCAACCGTGCAGACGATCAGGGCGATCCAATGCAGAAGGGGCGGCTTCTCGAGAAACGGCTGACCATCGACGAAGAGCGCCGTCCAGCGGCCGCTCCGGTACATTTCGGCGATCATGCTGCCTTCGTGCGAGTCGTTCGGCGCCCAAAGCGAATGATCGAACACACCGGTAGCGCTGAATGCGATCAACAGGAGAAGCAGTGCGAGACGGGCCCGTCGCGTCGGACCGTGTAAGAAAGTAAGGGGCATTGACGCGAATTATAGGTAGCTCACCCGCGAGACGCATTCAGGTGGCGCGTGCTCGGACCAGAGGGTTGTTCTCACGTTCGATTGAGCGTATGAGAACGGTCTCGGCGGGGGTTTCTTGAGATTCCAGATTTTTGCACTCGCTACGGCGCTATCGCTGATGGGTTTGCCTCCCGCGGTGGCGCAGACCACCGTGTGGGTGGATGACTGCGCGGGGACCGGAACCGGAACTCAAGGGGACCCCTACTGCAGTATCCAAACGGCGATTTGCGCGATCAAGGCGACCGGCGGAACGATCAACGTCCTGCCGGGGACCTATCGCGAGGCGATCCGCGTGCCGGCGGACATCAACATCGTCTCGACCGACGGTCCGGTGGCCACGATCCTCGACGCAACCGGCAGGCCGTGCCCGACGAATGACTTCTGCACGTACGGCACCGAGCCCAACTGCTCCGCGGTCTACTTCCCGTCGGCGGCGGGGACGACGAGCCGCATCGAGGGGATCCACATCACGGGAGGGGGCGGGAAGGACCAGCCCGGGTTCCTGGCGAAGATCGGCGCGGGGATCTTGGTGTACGGATCGTCGCCGACGATCACGAGGAACGAGATCGTCGGGAACGTGGTCAGCCACCCGACCTACAAGATCTACTATGGCGGCGGGATCTACATCAACGGCGTGAGCGAGGCGACCCCTCCGCAGCCGGTGATCACGAACAATCTGATCCAGGGGAACATCGCCAATCCACCCAATGGAACCAATCAAATCCCGAGCGAAGGGGACGGCGGCGGGATCTACGTCGGGTACAACTCGGCGCCGACGATCACTTCGAACACGTTCAGGGCGAACTCGGTCGGCGATTCGACTCTGACCCACCAGGTGAGCTACGGGGGTGGCGTCGGGAACTACAGCCGCATCACGACCGCCGTCACGAGGATCGACAGGAATCTCATCACAAGTAATTCGGCCGGGTACGCGGGGGGCGGGCTCGAGATGAGCTCGTATGCGCCCGGTACGACCGTGGAGCCCTCGGAGGGGACGATCGAGAACAACGTCTTCGACGCCAACGTCGCGAACTTCGGCGGGGCGATCGATGCGGGCGACACGAAGGTCAAGGTCTACAACAATACGATCAACGGCAACTCCTCCCGTTCCAGCGGAGACGGGGGCGCGGTGTACTTCGGACCCCCGGTCAACTCCGGCGACGTCGCGACGTTCGTCAACAATCTCGTCACGAAGAACAAATCGCCGGGCACCGGCGTCGGCGGCGGTCTGTACGTCCAGGCGGGAACCAGTCCGAGCGTGCGGTTCAATGATCTGTGGGGGAACACGCCGGCCAACGTCGGCGGTTCGAAGAACGACGCGGATTACATCGGGGTCAACGGGGGTCTGTCGCTCGATCCGTCCTACGTCGATGGGAGCGGCACGCCGCCGGACTACCGGCTGCTGCAGAGCAGCTTGGTCATCGAGGCGGGGGACAACAGCGTCGCGACGTCGACGGTCGACTACGACGGGGCGCCGCGCGTTCAGGACGCGGACTACAACGGCGTCGCCATCGTCGACATGGGCGCTTTCGAGTTCTCCCCCGACTTCGACGGCGACGGCATCCCCGATTGGCAAGACCCGGACATGGACAACGACGGCGTGCCCAACGCGTCCGACTGCGCCCCTTTGAACCGCGCGATCAGCCAGCTTCCGACCGTCGTGGCGAACACCCTCAAGGCGAACAAGTCCGGCTCGGACGCGATTCTGAAATGGCTTCATGCCTTCCAAGCTCCGACGTACAACGTCTACCGCGGGACGTTCGGGGGGGCGCCGTTCGCCTACAACGAGACCTGCTTCGACACGGAGAACACCGCGCGGACGGCGACCGATGGGGCGATCCCGTCACCGGGCCACGGCTTCTACTACATCGTCGGGAGCCGGAATACCTGCGGGGAGTCGGCCGCGGTCACCGGAGTCCCCGGTGGGAACCACACGCCGGCCCCGACCTGCGCGACGGCGAACCGGAACAGCGACGCGGACGCTCCGCGCGACCTCGGCGACAACTGTCCCTTGACGACGAACGTCTCGCAGAGCGACGTCGACGCCGATTCGGTCGGGGATGCCTGCGACAATTGCCCCAGCGTCGCGAACGTCGATCAGGCCGACCTCGACGGCGACGGGCTCGGCGATGCTTGCGATCCGGACATCGACGGCGACGGCATTCCGAACGACCAAGATTGCCTGCCGTTTGATCCAGCCGCCGGGAGCCCGGCGATCGAGGTCGGGGGGGTCGGCGTCGTCGCCGCGCCGGCAACGACGGTCTCGTGGGCGGCCTCCGCCGACGGAACCTCCGCCTACGACGTCAGCGGCGGCGCTCTGTCCTCCTTGCACGCGAACGGCTCGGTGACCGACGCGTCGTGCTTGGCGAGCCATCTCGTGGGGACGTCATGGAGCGATCCGCGTCCGGACCCGGTCGAGGGGGACGGCTGGTACTACCTGGTCCGCGGCCGGAATGCCTGCGGCCCGGGCACGTACGGGTTCGAATTCCCCGGGTCGATCGAGCGCGTTCCCGGAAGCTCCTGCCCCTGAGTTACGCGGCACCGGTGCGCCCGACGGCGCTGGGGCCGAACTGCTGCTCGTAGAGGCGCGCGTAGAGCCCGCCGCGCGCGAGCAGCTCCGCGTGCCCCCCTCGCTCGACGATCCGGCCCTTCTCCATCACGAGGATCAGATCGGCGCGCAGGATCGTGCTCAGCCGGTGCGCGATCACCAGGCTCGTCCGGCCGGCGAGCAGCGGCTCCAAGGCCTGCTGGATCAGCGCTTCCGACCGCGAATCCAGCGAGGAAGTCGCTTCGTCGAGAATCAAGAGCTTGGGGTCGCGAAGCACGACGCGGGCGAGCGCCAAGCGCTGCTTCTCTCCACCCGACAGCTTGTAACCGCGCTCGCCGACGATCGTCGCGAGCCCCTGCGGCAGGGCCTCGATCACGTCCTGGATCTGCGCTACGCGACAGGCCGCCTCGATCTCCTCACGCGTCGCCTCCGGCTTCGCGTACCGGATGTTCTCTTCGACCGACGCGTGGAAGAGGGTCGTCTCCTGCGTGACCTTCGCGGTGCAGCGGGCGAGATCGGCGAAGGAGAGATCGCGCAGATCGATCCCGTCGAGCGTCACGCGTCCGCGCCCGGGGTCGTAGAGACGCGACGCGAGATACGTGAGCGTCGTCTTCCCCGCACCGCTCGGACCGACGAGCGCGACCATCCTCCCCGGCAGGGCCTCGAACGAGACGTCCTCGAGGGTCCATCGATTCTCGTCGTAGCCCATCGAAACGCTCTCGAAGCGCAGCTCGCCGCGAGGATGGGGGAGCTCCTTCGGGTGCTCCGGCTCCGCCACCTCGATCGGCAGGTCGAGGTACTCGAAGATCCGCCGGAAGAGCGACACGGCGCTCATGACGTCGACGTGGGCATTGACCAGAGCTGAGGCCGGCATGTAGAGACGTCCGAGGTAGGCGACGAAAGCGATCACGGTGCCGAGCGAGATCCGCCCGGCGATCGTCGCGTGCCCGCCCGCGAGGTAGATCAGCGCGGGGCCGACGCTGCCGAACATCAGGAGCCACATGAGGAACCAGCGCCCGGCCATGTTCTGCTGGATCTGGAGATCGCGAACCGCGGCCGCCTTCTCCCGGAACCGCTCGCGCTCCTTCGCTTGCGCGCCGAAAAGCCGCGTCAGCAGGAATCCGCTGACCGAGAGGGTCTCCTGGATGTGCGAGGTCAGCTCGGAGAGCCTCTCCTGGGTCTTTCCCGAAAGACGGCTTCGGATCTGCCCCACGCGGCGCGTGGGGAGAATGAACGCGGGGAGGACCCCCACCGCGACCAGGGCGAGCCGCCAATCGATCCGAAAGATCACGACGAGAGTCGTCACGACGATGAGCCCGTTGGACGCGAGCGATACGAGCGTGCCGCTGACCACCCCCTGGACGCCGCCGACGTCGTTCTGGATGCGCGAGAGGATGTCCCCCGACTTCGTGTTGGTAAAGAACCGGAGGGACTGACGGAGGAGGCGCGCGTAGATCGCCTCGCGCAGACCGAGCATCACCCCTTGGCTCATCACCGTGACCAAATGGTTCTGCCAGACACCGATCAAGCCGCTGACGAGCGGGATGCCGATCATGCCCAGGATGAGCCAGTTCAGCAGCGCCCCTTGCCGCTGCGGAATCGCCCGATCGACGATCTCGCGGATGAGCAGAGGCGGGATCAAGCCCAGGAGGGACGTGAGGACGATGCAGGCGAGAATCAGCGACGAGGGACGCCACGCCGGGAGCAGGTAGCGCGCGATGCGGAGGAAATCTCCCCGGGTCGCCTTGAGGTCCTTCGGAGCATCTTGGTAGTTGAAGTGGAACACGCGTGCGACTCCAGATTCGAAACCCGAGCAAGAAAGTAGGACAGACCGTCGAATGAGCGCAAATTCCAGGTAACATGAGAGCTCGCGGACGGCGAGGAGGAGCGAGCATGGGGATGGATCCCAGGAATCAGCGGCTCGGCGCTCTGGTTCTTTCGTCGTCGCTGCTCGCGGCCTGGGCCACCGCGGCACGGGCGCGCGAGCTGACGTTCTCCGACCGGGTCGCCGCGCAACAGGCGATCGAGTCGATCTACTGGAGCCACAGGATCTGGCCCGAGGGAAACCCGGGGCCGAAGCCGCCGCTCGGGGTGGTCATGACGGACGCGGCGATCGCCGCCAAGGTCGAGGCCTACCTGCGGAATTCCGACCTTCTCGAGACGTATTGGCACCGGCCGCTGACCTCGTCGCAGCTCCAAGCGGAGATCGACCGGATGGTCCGGGACTCGAAGGCACCCGGCACCCTGCGCGAGCTCTTCGCCGCGCTCCACGACGATCCCTTTCTGATCGCCGAGTGCCTGGCCCGTCCCGCCCTGTCGCGCCGGCTCGTCGACGAGGCGTTGGCGGCGAACCCGGCCGAGCATGGTGCCGTGGAGGAGGCCCTTCGCGGCCTGACGGTCGATGCGCGCCCGCTCGCCCCGCCTGCCGAGAACTACGCGCTCCCGGCGGTGTTCGGCGGCTGCTCGAACGATTTGTGGTCCATTTCGAGTCTCACCAACGGCACGGGCGCGAATCATCCGTCCGCGCGGCAGCTTCACGCGAGCGTGTGGACGGGCGCCGAGATGATCGTCTGGGGGGGCTGGAACGGATCGTCCGTCGCCTACAACAACGGCGGCCTCTACGATCCCGCCACGGACGCTTGGATCCTCTCTTCGTTGACGACCGCGTCCGGGAGCAACGTTCCTTCGGCCAGGTACCGTCACACGGCCGTCTGGACGGGGACCGAGATGATCGTCTGGGGAGGCCTCTCGGCGGCGGGCACCCCGTTGAAGACGGGAGGCCGCTACGACCCCGCCACCGACTCCTGGGCGACCTGCTCGCTCACGACCGCGAGCGGAGCGAACGTCCCCGCGGCGCGGCTCCTTCACACCGCGATCTGGACCGGCACCCAGATGATCGTCTGGGGCGGGACGCCGGACACCGCCGCGAACGCACTCAACAACGGCGGACGGTACGACCTGGCGACCGACTCATGGCCCGTGTCGTCCCTGACGACCGCAACCGGTTCTCACACCCCCTCGGCGCGCATCGAGCACACGGCCGTCTGGAGCGGGACGGAGATGATCATTTGGGGCGGGCTCGACGCTGCGGGTGCCGGTCTCGACAACGGAGGGCGCTACGACGCCGCGAGCGATACTTGGGTGCTGTCGATTCTCACCAACGCCACCGGATCGTTCGTCCCGACGGCCCGGCACGACCACACGGCGATCTGGACCGGCAACGACATGATCATCTGGGGCGGCGCGCCGAATGGCTCGTCGGCCGGCGTGAACACCGGCGGACGATTCGACCCCGCAGCCGACAGCTGGGAATTGACGTCGCTCACCAACGGAACCGGTAGCAACGTGCCGTCGGCGCGCCAGCTCCATGCCGCGATCTGGACGGGCTCCGAGATGATCGTCTGGGGAGGATCGACCGGGGCGACATCCGGATTCCTGAACACCGGCGGACGCTTCAATCCGTTCGCGGACTCTTGGGTGCTGAGCTCGTTGACCAACGCGACAGGAGCCCACGTGCCGTCGGCGCGGCAATTCCACTCCCTCGTCTTCACGGGCGGGTCCGACCAGCGGATGATCGTGTGGGGCGGCAATCCGAACACGGCGACCGGCGGGGTCTACTGCGCCGTCTGCACGCGAACGTGGTACCAAGATAGCGACGGCGACGGCCACGGGAATCCAGCGGTGTCGATCGCAAGCTGCACCCAGCCGGCGGGGTACGTCCTCGCCGGCGACGATTGCGACGACACCAAGCCCGCGGTCCATCCGGGGGCCACTGAAGTCTGCGACGGCCTCGACAACGATTGCGACGGCACCGTCGACAACGGCGGCGGCACGGCGCTTTGCAGCGATGGCGCCGCCTGCTCGGCCGATGTTTGCAACGGCGCGGCGGGATGCGCCCTCATCCACGAGAACGTCAACCTCGACACGACCGGCTTTTCCGCGAACCGGGTCGACGGACGGGATTTGGAAGTGTTCGCGCTTGCTTGGATGACGTGCCCCGGGAATCTGCTCTACAACCCGGCGGCGAATCTCGATCAGGGAGCGGTCTTTCCGGATTCCTGCGTCGATATCAGCGACTTCCACCTGTTCATGGATTCGTTCGGCCGGACCTGCCCATGAGGAGCCTCGCCATGAGGACGCACCACGCATTCCTTCTCGGCTTCACCGCGGCGCTGATCGCGGGCGTCGGCTGCAGCAGCAGCAACAACAACGGAGGCACGTCGACGCCGCAGCTCCGGTGCAGCGACGGTGGGGCCGCCGGCGCCAACGGCGTCACGCTGAATTGCGGCACTCCAGTGGACACGCAGACCACTGGCGTCGACGTCAGCCTCGGCGGTCCGGCTTCCCCGCAAACGACGGTCGGCGGCTTGAACTTCGACGTCACCTACGATCCGACCAAGCTGCAATTCGTTCCGTCCGCGAATTATGCGAGCCCGCTCTTTCCGAACGCCCTCATCGTGGTGGCCCTGAAAGACCAGCAGCAGGGCGAGATCGTCGTCGGGATCCAGCAGCCGGGCTCGGACCCGACGGTCACGGTGCCGGCAGGTCCGAACACGGTGCTGAGCCTGACGTTCCAGAGAGTCGGTGGAGCCAATTTCGGTGCGTCGCCGCTCGCGTTCGTGAACTCGGAGGCGACGGGAGCGTCCGCGACCATCACGTTCACCTCCGGCCTCGCGCTCGCGTTCCAGTAATGACGAAAACCTCGATCGGCTGCGTGCTCGCGGTGGCGCTCTCGGCGGCGGGCTGTGCCGCGCGCCACGACGCGTCGCCCGCGACGACCGCCGGGGCAGGGGCAGCCGAACCGCGCCCCACCCCCTCAGCTCCGCCGAAGCCCGCGGCGAAGCCGCCAGCGGCTGAGCCCTTGCAGGGCACCGGCAGCTCCGGCGGCGTGCCGAGCGTGAGCGTGAATCCGTCTTCGCCGACCCCGGCAGCGCCCGCGGCGGACGAGCCGCCCGAGCAAGCGCCGCCTGCGACGGCATCGGCCTACGTCTACACGCCGCAGCAGGCGGTCTCGGCGCGACCGCCCTCAGCTCCCGCCGCGACGAACCCCGGTCCCTCCGCCGTGCCCCCGGCACCCGGCGCCGAGACGCCCTCCGACGAGAAGCCCGAAGGACCGCGCCGCGAGCCTCCGCCTCAGCAACAGCCTCCGGGAGAGATCCAGTTGGCCGTCGCCGCCTCCGCCGCGGAGATCGCCAGAGGGGAGATCGTGACGCTCGACGTCATAGCCTCGTCCAGCACGGCGGTCGTCGACGCCCCGTTCCATCTCAACTTCGACCCGGCCGCTCTGGAGTTCGTCGACAGCGCGGTCGGTGATTTTCTGACGCAAGGCGGGAGCAGCGTCGTGTTCTTCGCCGACGGGCACTCGCGTCCGGGTGACGTCGCCGTCGCCGCGGGCCGCGTCCTGCGCGAAGAGGGGGCGAGCGGATCGGGCCTGCTCTGTCGCATCCGGCTTCGCGGCGTGGGCAGCGCGGCGACCCCCGTCCTAGTCGGACGCGCCAAGGCGTGGGGTACGCACGGGGAAGAGTTGACGGTCCTCACCGGAGGAACGACCGTCGTCGTTCGCTGAGTGCACATCCCGGACGGATTCCTGAGCCCGGGCGTCGCGGCGGCGACGTCGGCCGTCGCGTTCACCGGGATCGCGGCCGCGCTGGCGGCCGAGCCGCGCGAGAGAGAGCCGATGCCCGCGGGGGTCCTCGGCTCCATCGCCGCGTTCGTCTTCGCGGCGCAGATGGTCAACGTTCCGGTCGCCGCGGGGACCAGCGGCCACCTCGTCGGCGGGACGCTCGCCGCCGCGCTTCTCGGCCCCTGGCGCGCCCTCCTCGCGATGGCGGCCGTGCTCGCGATCCAAGCGCTGCTGTTCCAGGACGGCGGGATCTTCGCGTACGGGGCGAACCTCATCGACATGGGGCTTGCCGGGTGCTTCGTCGGCTACGCGGTGGCGCGGATCGTCAGCGGGCGGTTCCGCGGAACGCGAGGACTCGCCGCCGGATCGATCCTCGGCGCGTTCGTGGCGACGATCGCCGGAAGCGTCGGCGCATCGGTGTGGCTCGCGCTCTCCGGGCTCTATCCGCTCTCGGGCATCCTGCCCGCGATGCTCGTCGCTCACACGGCGATCGGTTTACTCGAGGCTGCGCTGACCGGCGCGGCGCTGGTGACGCTCCTCAAGTGGCGTCCCGATTTGGTGACGGGGCTCGACGGGGGCCGGTCGGTCCGGACGCGCCTCGCGGCCCACGCCCTCGGGCTCTTCGGCGTGGCGCTCGCCGTCGCGTCGTTCATCGCACCGTTCGCGACGACTCTTCCCGACGGGCTGGAGGCGACGGCGGCCAAGCTCGGATTCGCGTCGCGCGCCCGAGCGGGCGGACCCGGTTGGGCCGCGGGCGCCCCGGC
>CAZEII010000030.1:0-52001 GCA_964511835.1 uncultured Acidobacteriota bacterium
TGCAACCCCGCCACGGGCTGCGTGTTCACGAACAACACGAACGCCTGCAATGACGGGAATGCCTGCACCAGCGGTGACACATGCAGCGGCGGAACGTGCGTGGGCTCCCCCATCGTCTGCAACGACAACAACACGTGCACGACCGACACCTGCAACCCCGCCACGGGCTGCGTGTTCACGAACAACACGAACACCTGCAATGACGGGAACGCTTGCACGACCGGCGACATCTGCAACGGTGGAGCGTGCGTGGGCACCCCGATCGTCTGCAACGACAACAACGTGTGCACGACCGACACCTGCAACCCTGTAACGGGCTGCGTGTTCACGAACAACACGAATGCCTGCGATGACGGCAACGCCTGCACGACGGGGGATGTCTGCAGCGGCGGTCATTGTGCGGGAGTCGTCCAGCTTCCTGCGGAAGTCACCGGTGTCGTGGTCAGCCGGAGCAGTCCGACGAAGATCGCTTGGACGGGGGTGACCGGCATGGTTTACGACGTCGCGACGTCGACCGTCTCGGTTCTGCACGTGAGTGGGACGGCGGCCGCGACGTGCCTGGCGAACGATCACGGAACGCCGAACTACAACGACAACAGACCGGATCCGGCGATCAACGACGGTTACTACTATCTCGTACGAGCCCAAGGAACCTGCGGACCGGGGACGTACGGCTTCAATTCGGCAGGCCAAGAGCGCAATCTGCCGGCGGCTTGTCCCTGAGGCGATCTCAACCTGCGGGACGCTACCGCTCCGCCAGATGCAGTGAGGAGGAGATCGGACCCACCTGCCGGTCGCTCGTCTCATCCGGAGGCAGCCGATGCCCCTTCCAGACCTCGAAGATTCCCGGGTAGACGACGAGCTCCAGCAGAAATGAAGTGAAGATCCCTCCAATCATCGGGGCGGCGATCCTCTTCATGACGTCCGATCCCGCGCCCGTCGACCACATGATGGGCAGCAGACCGAGGAATGTCGCCGCCACGGTCATGATCTTCGGGCGAAGGCGCATGACCGCCCCCTCGAGAATCGCTTGCCGAAGGTCGTTGCGGCTCCGAAGCCGGTCTTCCTGGACCGCGTGCTCGTACGCGAGATCGAGATAGAGAAGCATGAAGACCCCCGTTTCGGCATCCATGCCGACGAGGGCGATCAGTCCGATCCAAACCGCGACGCTCATGTTGTAACCGAGGATCCAGAGGAACCAGACGGCGCCGACCGCCGAAAAGGGCACGGCGAGGAGGACGATCATCGTCTTCGCGACGGAGCGCGTATTCAGGTAGAGCAGAAGCAGAACCACGAGAAGGGTCGCCGGCACCACGATCGCCAGGCGCTGGCGGACGCGCCTCATTCCTTCGTACTGGCCGCTCCACGAGAGCCCGTAACCCGTCGGGGGCCGGACGGCGGCTCGCAGGACCGGATCCGCCTCTTCCACGTAACCCTGGGGATCGCGACCCGCCAGGTCGACGTAGACGTAGCCGGTGACGAGCCCGTCTTCGTCGCGGATCATGCTAGGCCCCGTCACCGTCTCGATGTCGGCAAGCTCTCCCACGGGAATCTGGCGCTTGCCGTCTCCCGCCGTGATGAGAATCCTCGCGATCGCCGCTGGCTCGGAGCGGAAGTCGGGGGGGTAGCGCACGTTGACCGAGTAGCGCTCGCGCCCTTCGATCGTCGTCGTGACGTTCTCCCCACCGACGGCGACTTGAAAGGCCCTCTGCGCTTCGTCGATCCCCAGGCCGTACCGGGCCAGCTCCGCCCGCCGCCATCGAACGTCGAGGAAGTAGCCGCCACCGGTCCGCTCCGCGAACACACCGCGCGTGCCGGGGACCTTGCGTAACGCGGCCTCCACCTGCGTCCCGATTCTCTCAACAACGGACTTGTCCGCTCCTTGGATCTTGAGGCCGACCGGAGTTCGGATCCCGGTGCTCAGCATGTCGGTACGCGCCTTGATCGGCATCGTCCAAGCGTTCGAGAGCCCCGGCAGACGCAGAGCGTCGTCCATTTGTTGGACGAGCGATTCCTGGGAGATGTGGTCCGGGGTGACGTGGCGAAAGACGCGCTTCATCCATTCGGGCGCCCATGACGAATACCACGTCGCCGTCCGCCGCCACTGTGACCGAGGCTTGAGCGTGACGATAGTCTCGAGCATCGAAAGCGGCGCGGGGTCGGTGGCCGTCGTCGCGCGACCGGCCTTTCCGAGAACCCGGTCCACTTCGGGAAACTGCTTGATGACGCGGTCGGTGGTCTGGAGCAGTCGCTGCGCCTCGGTGATCGAGATGCTGGGCATCGTCGTCGGCATGTAGAGGAGAGCTCCCTCGTCGAGCGGGGGCATGAATTCCGAGCCGAGCCGGCGGAACGCCGGGATTGTGGCCACGACGAGCGCCAAGGACACTCCGAGCACGATGGTCTTGTTGCGGAGCGCCCAGCCCAACACCGGACCGTAGAGCGTCATCAGCACGCGGCTGACGGGGTGCCGTTCTTCGTGCTGGATCCTTCCCGTCGCCCTCCGCGTGAGCAGCATCCGGAGAGCTGGATCGAGCGTGATCGCGAGAATCGCTGCGATGAGGATGACGAGTATCTTCGTGTAGGCCAAGGGCTTGAAGAGACGGCCCTCCTCGGCCCCGAGGACGAGCACCGGACAGAACGAAACGGCAATCACCAGCAGGGAAAAAAAACTTGGCCCCGCAACCTGCCCGATGGCTCGCCGTACGACGTCGTCGGCATCGCCGCGACGGCCCCCCCGGTCCCATTCCTCGAGCTTCTTGTGCGTTTGCTCAACGACGACGATCGACGCGTCGCTCATCGCGCCGATCGCGATGGCGATCCCGCCGAGCGACATGATGTTTGCGGTCAGGCCGAGCGCTCCGAAGGGCAAGAAGGTGATGAGGACGGCCAGCGGAATCGTGACGATGGGGATCATCGCGCTCGGGGGGTGCCACAGAAACATCAAGATCACCAGCGAGATGGTGAGAACGACCTCGACGATTGCGATCTTCAGCGTACGGACGGAGCGGCGGATCAGGTCCGAACGATCGTAGGCCGTCACGATCCGAACGCCCTCCGGGAGACTGGGCTCGATCTCTCGGAGCTTTGCCTTCACGCGGTCGATGACTTCGAGGGCGTTTTGCCCTTGCCGCATGATCACGATTCCGGCGACCGTCTCACCGGTGCCGTCGAAGTCCGCGATGCCGCGCCTGAGGTCGGGCCCGATGACGACGTTTCCGACGTTTTTCACGCGTATCGGCGAGCCACTCTCGGTTCCGGCGACGACGATGTCTTCGAAGTCTTCGACGGAGCGGGCATAGCCGTCACCGCGCACCATGTACTCGGTCCCGCCGAACTCGATGACGCGCCCGCCCACTTCCGAGCTGCCCCCCCGAACGGCCTCCGCCACCCGCTGGATCGGAATCCCGTAAGCCCGGAGCAGGATCGGATCTACGTTGACCTGGTACTGCTTGTCGAAGCCGCCCACGGAAGCCACCTCAGCGACGCCGGGCACCGACTTGAGCTGATAGCGGAGGTGCCAGGTCTGATAGGAGCGGAGCTCATCTAGACCGTGCTTTCCCGAGGCATCGACGAGGGCATACTCGAAGACCCAGCCTAGTCCCGTGGCGTCGGGTCCCAGCTCGGGCTTCACACCTTCGGGAAGACTGGAAGCGACGGACGAGAGGTACTCGAGCGTCCGCGAGCGGGCCCAGTAGAGATCGACGCCGTCCTCGAAGACCACGTACACGAAGGAGTAGCCGAAGTCGGAGACCCCCCGAACGGTGCGCACTCCCGGCGCGCCCGTGAGCGCGGACACGATCGGGTACGTGACCTGATCTTCCACGAGGTCGGGACTCCGGTCCCATCGCGAGTAGACGATCACCTGGGTGTCGGCGAGGTTGGGGACGGCATCGAGCGGCATCGTCAACATCGACCAGACACCACCCAAGGCCGCGACCAGAACCGCTGCGATGACGAGCGCCGTGTTCCGAATCGAAAACGAGACGATTCGATCAATCATGCGGCAGGTCGGGCGGTGAGTCCGCGCTGGAGCTCGTTCCCGCGAGACGCATTCGGCTTTCGGAATCGAGCAGGAAGTTGCCCGAGGCAGCCACTCGCTCGCCCGGCGCGAGGCCGGCCAGGATCTCGACGAATCCCCCGGCGCGCCACCCGGGCTTGACGATTCGACGCTCGAAGCACCCTTCGCCGCGATCGACGAAGACCGTCTTTTCGAGTCCGGAGTCGAGAATAGCCGCGGTAGGGACGACGAGCGCCGGAGGCAACGTCACGGGCGCCTCGACTTCGACGAACATGTCGGGCCGCAGCGCATATCGCGAATTCGACGCTTCGAGACGCACCCTGAGTGTCCTGGTCGTCGGGTCGAACTGAGGCAAGACGCGGCTCACGACGGCCGGCATCGTTTCGCCACGCCCCGGGAGGTGCACCTGGGCCGTCGCGCCTGGGCTCAGATGTTCGGCATCGTCGCCGAACGCGTCGGCAAGAATCCAGACGCTCCCGAGATCGGCGACGACATACAGCTGCGAGGTCCGATCGAAGCGCTGCCCGGTCGACACGTTTCTTGCGAGAACGAATCCGGATGCCGGAGCACGGAGCTCGACCGTCTGGTCCGGCTTGCGACTCCTTCCGACTTCGTCGACCTGCGCCTCACTCATGCCGAGGTTCAGGAGCTGTTGCTTCGTCGTGCGGACGTTCCTGCGGTTGAGCTCGAGCTGCTCGGAGGTCGCGGTCGTCGCGGCCCCGATCCGATCGAGAGCGTCGAGCGCCGACACGTACGCCTGCTCCGGACCCAGGATTTCCTGGCTGGAGTAGGACGCCAGCAGGTCGTCCTTTTTCACCAGGCTTCCGGTCGTCGCGGGAGAGGTCCATCGTATCCATCCCTCGGTGACGGAGTAGAGCCGGTAGATCCGCGTCTCGTCGACCGAGACGCGGCCCGGGAGCCTCAGCGTGTACGTCACTCTTCGGACCTCGGCCGGTTCGACGCGGACACCCGCCAGCTGCTGCACGTCCGGGGAAACGCTCACCGATCCGGGAGGCATCGACGCCGCGCCGGCGGGCAGCGATGCCTGCGGTTTTCCGTCCGCATATACGGGCGCGAACGGCATGCCGCATGGGGCGGTTCCGGGCCCGCTCGAGCGAACTGCCGGATTCATGGGGTCCACCCAGTACAAGATTCGTCGCCCACCCGCGTCCACCGATCCTTGGGAAGGCCGGTGCAGTAGGACCCAGGCCAGAAACGAGCCCGAACCGAGGACGATCAGGAGGCTCCAGACCTGACGCCGACTCATGGGCACAGATTAACGGATATCCGCGCTCGGTCGAGCCCTTAAGTGGAGGGGGACCGCGCGGCCGCGAGCCGCACTCTGTCGAGCGAGCTTACAGCGTCTCCAGGAAGGCGATCAGCGCGTCTCGATCTCGAAAGCTGATGTTCATTCCGAGAAACTGGTTGTAATGGTCGATGACGTCCTTGAGCGTCGCGGCCGAGTTGTCATGGAAGTACGGCTTGGTGTGCTTGATGCCCCGCAACGGTGGAATGTCGAACGCGTTCAAATCGGCGCGCGAGCCCGTGATTGCGGCGCGCCCGGGATCCGGTGTTGCGACGATCGTCTCAGAGCCGTCGGGGTCCCGAAACGCCAGCCGGATCAGCGGCAGTTGAAGCCGGTTCTCCTCGCTGACCGACACGTCGCTGAAGGGACGCCCCTGGGCGCCTGCGATCGATCCGGTCTCCCCACCGTGACACCGTTCGCAATTCCTGCGGAATACTTCGCGTCCTTGCACGGCCGCCGGGCTCGAGACCGGCATCGAGAACCCGGGGGGCTGGGGAGCCGAGTCCGGATCGTCGGGGCCCTCGCTCAGCCGCTGTGGCTCAAACAGCGCGGATTCGAACCGGGCGAGCGCGGCGAGCTCGCGTGGGTTCGGGTCGCGTGTCGGCTCGAAGTGAGCCCGAACGGCGGCCAGCGCTTGGGCCTGTAACGTCGGAATCCGCCCATCTTGCTGGTAGGGTGCTGTGAGGGCGACGTTGACGATGGACGGTACCGCCCGCAGCACGACGATCGTCCGCCTCGCCGGCGCGTCCACCAACCGGATATTCGCTGCGAGGGGGACCTGGACGCGAATCAGTCCGTGCTCGATGAGGTTCGTGTAGCCTCCGCCCGCACCGTCGTCGCTGTCGATCGGGCGAAAGATAGGATCCTGGGGATTCCGATCGTAGATCGCCCGCACCGAGTCGGGCGAGAGCGAGAACTCGTTGTCGGGCCTGTGACAAGTGCCGCAGGTCCGGCCGTTGCCTCCGAACGTCTCTTGAAAGAAGATGCCGCGGCCGACCGTGCTGTCGGCCGATGGGTTGTCGATTTCGAACGCCCGCCCACCCGGATCGCCTTGCAACAACGGGGCACCGAGCGCCACCACGGCTAGGGCCGCCGTCCCCACGAACAAACGAAGCCGCAGGCGGGGGCTCGTCATGGGCAGGACGAGACTGCGTCCACGAGATAGTCGTACGACACCCCGTCGGCAGGCGGCGCGGGATCGGTGAACGACGTCCCGGGAACGACCCAGCAGATCGCGCTCGAGAAATCGGCGGGGGTCGGGCCCGTGGCGCGGCGGACGCGGTAGGTCCCGCTCAACGCGGAGTCGATCCAAGAGAGTACGACAGTGTTGGTCGACGCATCCCTTCGCACACTGAATTGCACGACTCCGTTTTCGACCGGCTTGTTCATGTCGGCCTGGATTTCGGACGGGCTGAGCGCGCGGTTGTAGATGCGGATCTCGTCGAGGACTCCCTGGAAGAATTCGCCGTAGACGTCCGCGCCGATCATGAGATCCTCGGCGGAGGTCGTGAGCCCACCGCTCTGATGGACGTTCGCGACCTCGGACCCGTTGACGTACAAGTGCAAGCGCGCACCATCGAACGTCCCGGCAACGTGAGACCACACGCCCAGCGGGAGCGTTCCCGGCCCGAAGAGGTTCGAATTGCCGGAGCCGAACGTTCCTCCGATCACCGGCACACCGCCTGAATCGGACGAGGCCATCAAGTAGTAACGGTCGGTGTTCTTGTGGAGGATCGCCTTCCAAGTCGTCGCGCTAGCAGTTGGATTGACCCACGCCTCGACCGTCATGCCGGATGTCAGATCGAGCGATGATGCGTCGCTGACGGTGACTTGCGAGCTGGATCCGCCGAATGAAAGCGCTCCTCCGAACTTCCCCGCAGGCGTCCAGCTGGCACCGCCGAGCGAGCCGGTGTTCACGAGGCCGGAGACATCGGCCGCCGTCGGCCCAGCACCTTCGTTGAAGCCCCACGCCGCTACGAGCCCGCCCGATACTGGTGTCGTGGTCGCGGCGACGATGCTCGAGTAGCCGCTGACATTCCCTCGCGCGTCCTCGGCGCGCACGCGGTATTGGTAGGTCGTCGCTGCGGTCAATCCGATGTCGTCAAACGCCGTGTTCGTGACCTGACCGATCTGAGCGAACACGGCGCATCCCGAGCCGATGCAGCGTTCGACGAAATAGTCCTTGACCCCGACGTCGTCAATGGCTCCGTCCCACTCGAGCTCGACCTGCCCCGCACCGGTGTAAACGACCGTCAAGCTCAAGGGCGATGTCGGCGCGGTGGTATCCGCGACGACGGTGGCGGCGACCTCGTTCGAGGTCGGGCTGAGGTTGCCCATCGCATCCCGAGCCCGCACCACGTAGTAGTACGTTCCGGAGTCCATGCCGGTGTCCGAGTAGCTCGTCGCCGCGGTCTGCGCGATGCGATTGGCCAGACTGGGCGCGAAGCCCGAGGTCACCGAGCGGTGAACGTCATACGCAGTGACGCCGATGTTGTCGGTCGCGGCACCCCACGAAAGGTTGACCTTGCCGACCGAGACGCTTGCGCCAAGGCTCGTGGGCGTCGTCGGAGGCTGCGAGTCCTCCCACGAGGCCGGTAGTCGCACCCAGGACGCCAGAGACGGCACGCCGCTGCCGTTGAGGAGGAACATCATGTAGTAGCCGGGCGGCGCCAGATTCGCGTCTGACGGCACGGTGACGTTCAGCCCGCCGGGTGCCTGGGTGAATGTGAGCGGCACGTAGCGCTGGTTGGAATTGTACGAGTGCGTTACGGTCCCCGGAGCGATCAGCGCCACACTCGCGGCGCTCGCGCCGTCGGGCGTTTGGAGAAAGAACGTCTGACCGTAGGCGACGACGCTCGGGGACGACGTGATGGTCGGGCGATCGCCCCGGAACAAGTAGGGCGGGGAGAAGATCTCGGCGTCGAATTGCGTGACGCCGAAGCCGGGCGGATGCCCTCCTCCCCCGACGAAGACCCTGCCGTCCGGCAGAAGAGCGGCCACCGAGTGGTAGAGGCGCGGGACCTGACCGGAAGCGAGCGTGCTCCAAGTCTCGCCGGTGGGGTCCCAGACCTCCGCCGCGTAGACGGCGGAGGCGAGATCGGTGACGTCGGAGTTGCGCGCACCGCCCACGGCGAGGACCGTGCCATCGGGAAGCAGCACGAGGTTGTGCTGCGTGCGGGCGTTCGCCATGGATGCCGTCTGACGCCAAGTCGGCGATGGCTGCGTCATGTCGATCACGTACGTTTTTGCCGCGGCGTTCGAGATCGTGTAGTCGGGGTTTCTTGCCGACCCCGACTTCATGATCTTTCCGCTTCGGTACATCACCGAGCTTCCACCATCCAACTTGTGGGTCGAATCCACGGCCGTCCAGGTGCCGGAATTCAGATCGAGCACCTGGCTGACGATCGGGTCCTCCTGACTCGCGGCCGCAAATACGCGTCCGTCCGGAAGAACGTACAAGTAGGGGTAGAGGGGAAGTCGAAGGCTTGCGGTCGTGATCGCGGTCCAAGTTCCGTTGCGCGGGTCGAAAACCTCCGGTACGTCGGCAATGCCCAGGTGGGCTCCAGACGCGCTATTGCAATCGGGGCAGTTTACGGCGCCGGAGACCACGAGCATGCGTCCGTCCGGCAGCCTGATCAGGCTCGGGTACCATCGGGCGTAGCTCATCGGCGTCGTGTCCGTCCATGAGTTCAACGAGGGATCGAAGATGGTCGAGCCGTTGATTCCCACGTACCCGGGGGGGACGTGCCCACCAGCCACGAGGATGCGGCCATCCGTCAGTGGGGCTAACCCCGAGCAGAAGAGATTTGGGGTGTCCTTGTAGGGGACCGGTACCGTCGTCAATGTCGAGGGGTAGAACAACTCGGGGGGCGTCCCCGAATCCGTGGAAGAGTCGTAGATGAGCACCTGCCCCGTGGAGAGTACGCTCGTGAAAATGGGGATGATCGGCAGTGTGATTCTCGCGCTCCACTGGCCGACCGCCGAGGGATCGGTGGGGTCGGCGCCCGAGTCCGTCACGATGATCATGATCGCGAGGATCATGAAGATGACGCCTCGCGAATATGAAGCGCGACGGTACCTCCCGCCTCCCAGTCGCGGCGTCATCTTGGTCACGGCTTCAACTCCGTCGCACACGATCTGACGCCTCGACGCCGGGACGCCTCGAGTGTCTCCGATAAGCGCCCTCTCAATGCCGCAAGCTGACCGAATTCTATGGCCCTGAAATATACTCCCGGATCGCACTCGGGATAGCCGACGTCCGCGGAAGCACATCCTCACGATTCCGCCGTTAGATTCTAATAATTGATACGAAGGCCCGGCGTTGACGATCCCGTGGCAGACCCCTCGACTCCTAGTTTTACCTTGACAACGCAAAGAGTCCTTGGTAACTGAAGTCACTAGAGGATATCGCCAGCCTGATTGGCGCCGACACGCGCGACGGGTGGTCGCGAGCGATGGGCGCTGCGGACGAGGCGCGGAGAGGAATACCCATGAGGACGCGAGGACTGGTGTTGGCTGGGTTGGCAGTGGTTTGCCTCGCTGCGACGGCATGCGAAAAACTTCCACAGTGGTCCGGTGAGGGGGGTGGAGGGCAAATCGACGCCTCCAAGTTCTCCGACACGATTCCGCTCGACTACGGCAATCTGATCGGAGCGACGACGAACAGCTCGAACCCCCGCTGGGTGACGCTGTGGTTCGAGAGACCGGACAAGTCGATCGTCATCGTCGGAGTGGACCAGCACACATGGCGGGTTTGGATGCAGCCCCGAGTGATCGGCAGGAAGTGACCCGTCGCCACGCGGGCCCTTCTTGAAGAGCTTGATTTATTGGAGGAATAGGCCATGGATTCCGAACGCTTGAGCAGTCTCGCATCACGGACGTTCGTTGTCGCCGCGTTCGCTCTCTTGACGCTGGCGGTTCTCGAAAAACTCTGCAATGTCAGAGGCTACACATTCCTGAGAGGATCGGCCGCCCCCAGCCAATTGCTGGAATATGCGGTGGTCCTGCTCGTCTTTGTCTTGGCACTCGTGCTCAGGCAGGTTCGGGACCGTCTGCACGCCAGTTGAACGCGTCGCCTCCGATAACGCGCTCGAGGAGGCCGTGTGCTTCCAGCAAGCTCGCCGCCGCGCTGATTGAATCGAAACCCAGCCCCGAGCGCTCGGCGATGTCAAGCAAGCTGTGGCGCTCGTCGGAGAGGTTGAGAACCCAGAGCATCGCCATCTCGGCGGACTTCACGTCCTGAAGCCCCCCGACGGCGCGGTAGAGACCACGGCGACCCAGTTGAGGCTCGCACATGGGATTGTTGTTCCGAAACGTCGCATTGCTCTCCAAGATCGCGAAGACCTCGAGATAGGCCCGGAGCGAATCGGCCAGGCGATCCGGCCGGATCAGGTCGAGGTTGTCCGCCGAGGTGTGGTATTCCGGGTAGCCACCATGGGGCGTGCGCGTCAACGACCCGACGGCCAGATTGAATCCCGGCGAGCAATACTGCCTCTCATCGTATCCGTACGGGGAAAACGATTCGACCGAGCTCCCCTCTTTGCCGCGAAGCATCAACGCCACCGCCCGGTCGATCTCCGCATCGCCTCGGCGACTGCGCTTGTAATGGAGAGGTCCCGAATCCCCCAGGCACGCGGCGACGAGGCCATGGCGGATCCTCGCCGTCGCCTGCACGTTTCGCGCGAGCCAGGTGATTGACCCAATTGTCCCGGGCACGAACAGCAGCCTGTACCCGTAACGCAGTTCCAGCTTCGGGAGGATCTCTCCGATCATCGTCACCAGACTCAGACCGGAGAGATTGTCGTTGCAGAGCGACGGATGGCATGCATGACAGGAAACGAGAACCTCCTCCTCGCCGCGCCCCGGGACGAAGCACTCGCCATACGTCAGGTTCCCGTCCTCGAGTGAAGAATCAATGCAGACGTCGTAACGATCTTCGCGGAGAGCCTCGAGTTGTCTGTGCGTCAGACAGAAACCCCAGTCGGGAGCGTAATAGGACGTTCGGTAGGGAATCCAATCCGGCCGATCGGGGATCGAATGGAGATGCGGTCGAAGCTCCGACAGAGAGAACACGCCTCGCACCGGGACGCTGTAGTTGACGACATGCAGGCTGGAGTTTCGGAACTCGACGACACGTGTGCCGTCCAGGCGGGCGATCCACGCGTCGCGGATGTTCCATTCCTTCGGAACGGTCCAATCGAACACCCGGGATCCCGTGGGGACTTCGTGCATCGTCAGATCGATGCGCCGGCCCACCTCGCGAAGGGTCTCGCGCAATCCCTCACCGGTGATGCTGCGACAGACGGGGTAGAGCCGCTCCGCCATCGCGAACATCTCTCGACCGAGTTCGTCGGTCGGAAACGCGGCGAGAAACTGATCGATCGTCACCATGGCTCCGGCACCGGACGGAAGGTCACGGCAACTCTCGGACCTCTGGGATCGGAACGATGAACCGCCCGCCCCATTCCCGGATGTAGGCCATTTGGCGAACGATCTCATCGCGGAAGTTCCAGGGGAGGATCAGCACGTAGTCGGGCCGCGTCTGCCGGATCCGATCCGGAGGATGGATGGGGACGTGGGTTCCCGGCAAGAACTTCCCGTGCTTGTAGGGGTTCCGATCCACGGTGTAATCGAGGAAATCCGTTCGGATACCGCAGTAGTTGAGGAGCGTGTTTCCCTTGCCCGGCGCTCCATAGCCGACGACGCGCTTGCCGGCCCGCTTGGCGTTGATCAGGAATTCGAGGAGCTTCCGTTTCGTCTCCTCGACCTTCTCGGTAAACGAGCCGTACCCGTCGGGTCGGGTCAGCCCCGCCGATTCCTCGCGGTGGCGCAGCTCGTCGAGGCGCGGCGACAGAGCCTTCGTCTGGTCCTCCTCGTGGCGGGCGAAGAGCCTCAGCGAGCCGCCGTGGGTCGGCATTTCCTCGACATCGAACAGCGGCAGGCCGTGACTGCGGAAGATGCGCTCGGCACTATAGAGGGAAAAATATGAGAAGTGCTCATGGTAGATCGTGTCGAACTGGTTTTCTTCGACCAACCGAAGGAGATGCGGGAATTCGACGGTCACCACGCCGTGCGGAGCCAGCAGAATCTTCATGCCTCCGACGAAGTCGTTCACGTCGGGAACTTGCGCGAGAACGTTGTTCCCGGTGATGAGATCGGCGGGCCCGTATTCGTCCTTCACCGAGCGCGCGAGCTGGCGACCGAAGAACTCGGAGATCGTGGGGACGCCCTTCTGCCGCGCCGCTTCGGCGACGTTGTGCGCCGGCTCGATGCCGAGCGACGGGACGCCACGCTTGACGAAGTACTGCAGCAGGTAGCCGTCGTTGCTGGCCACTTCCACCACGCGGGACGAGCGCCCTAGGGCGAAGCGCTCGGTCATCATCTCGACGTACCGATCGGCGTGCGCGAGCCAAGTGTCGGAGAACGACGAGAAGTACGCGTACTCGCGGAAGATACTCTCCGGGGCGACGTACTCCTCCAACTGGACCAAGAGGCAATCCGAACAGATCATCACGTGAAGCGGGTAGAACGGCTCCATGCGATTCAACCGATCCGCGGAGAGGAAGCTCTCGCACAACGGGGACATGCCGAGGTCGATGAACGTTCGTTCGAGGGGCGCGCGGCAGAACCTGCACGCCGTCGTCGGCGCTTGGGCTACGACGTCCGTCCGCGCCTTTCCCGGTGTTGCTGTCACTCGACCGGCTCGACGTGGAACGACGGTGTCGGAACCGCGCCACGTGCGCCAGTGACAAGAATCACCATCGGTTCAGAGTGCCATGCGTATGTGACCCCGTCAAGACGCCTCGAGTCAGCTTTTCAACTCGGGACGGATCCTGATTTCCATGATCTCGGCAGTATGCGGGAGGCTCAACGCATCGATCACCGACATCGCAACGTCGTCGGGTTGAAGGAGTCGCGCCGGGTCATAGGGCTTCCGTTCCTTCGCGAAGATCCTCTCTTGCATCGACGTCGCGGTGCGGCCGGGAAAGACGCTGAGCACGCGAATTCCGTCGCCGTTCACTTCGGCCCGCAGGTGATCCGCGAATCCCTTCAGTGCGTGTTTGGTCATGGAATAGGCGGCCACTCCCGGCTCGGAACCGTACACGACCGATGAGTTGATGAAGACGATCTGCCCCCGGGACTGTCTCAGCAGCGGAAGAAGCTCGCGGGTGAGAAAGTACGGCGCTCGGACGTTGGTCGCAAAGAGAGCGTCGACATCGGCGGTCGGGGTCTCAGCCACGCGTCCGGCGACGTAATGCCCCGCGGCGTGGACCAGCAGATCGAGGCGCTGGGCTTGGTCGCGCACCCGCTCGCTCAGGCGGCGGAGGTCATCTTCTCGGGCCAGGTCGCACGGGCAGACGGTTGCGACGGTGGAGAGCCCCTCGATCAGGCGGGCAACGGCTTCGAGCCGTCCGGCCGATCGGCCGCAGAGAAAGACCGATCCTCCCAGACGGGCGTATGCGAGAGACACCGCACCGCCAATTCCGCCGCTCGCACCTGTGACCAGGGCAACCTTTCCCCGAAACCGGTCGTCGTCCATCGGCACCTTCAGTCGAGATGGTACCCGGGATTGCCGCTCAGCTTCTCGTCGCTCCACCCAACCTCATTCGAATGCCACGTGCCAGCATGCCTACGATCGGCGGGATCATCTTGCCGAAACCGACCACGGCAGAGGCCGCGATGACGCGAACCCATCGGATCGGCAGTCCGATCTCAGCCATGCGCCGCGCATGCAGGCTCCAGTATGCCCGCGGCCTCATGCGAAGAAAGCTTCGCCCAAGGACCAGGTAGTACCGGCTCAGTCGCTCCGCGAGCCGCCGCCGGTACTCCTCGCTCGAGAGAAAGTGCGGACCAAACCGGACGAGCGCTGAGAGGGTGCCCAGGGCCATCGAATCGCTCGCTTCCACCCTGGCTGATTCGCTTTCGGAATGAACGCGATTGAACACGAGCACGCGATGCACGAACGCAAAGTTCGAGCCGGTCAGGACGTCGTAGCAGGACGCGTGATCGGCGTGCAGGTTTCGCGGATCGTAGAAGGGTTGGCGCGCCTCCACGAGGTCGGACCGAAAGAGACACGAGCTCGGCGTCCCGAAAACATACGGGCCGCGCATGAGGCTCGCCCGAGCGACTTCGAAGCCTCGCCCGACCGAGACAAGATCACCCACAGCGCCCGTGAACGGGAATCCGTCCCACAGGACGTGACGTCCGTCGAAGGCGCAGCAACAGACGAGCCCGATGGCAGGGTCCCTTTCGGCCGCCTCGAGCATGCGCTCCAGGCAATCGGGCACCAGCCAGTCGTCGGCCATCAGAGGCTTGCAGTAGCGGCTATCGCGCGCCATCCGCGAAAAGGCGACGTTGTGATTGTCGATGATCGGAAGAAACCGCTCGTTCACGTGCAGACGGATTCGAGAGTCATTCCGGCAGAACCCGTCGACGATGTCCCTCGTGCCGTCGGTGCTGCGGTTGTCGACGATGTCGTAGACCCAGTTCGCATACGTTTGACTCCGAACGCTCTCGATGCAATCGCCGATGAAAGCCGCGCCGTTGTAAACAGGCGTAATCACGCTCACGAGAGGCCGTCGGTGAAGATCAGCCAAGCACGTGCTCCCCAGGGAGGGCCCCATCCGTGACGCCGACCGCGCGATCCCAGGTCGGTCGCGTCATCAACTCACCAGCGACGATTCGCGGCGACCGAATCCGTACCGGAACGCGCCCTGCACCAGCAGTCGTAGGTACTTGAGATTCTTCCGCAAACCGCGACCGAACGGCGCGCGCACGGACCTCAACTCGAGGTAGGATCTCACCTCTCGATAGGCCAACCGCATGGCATGCCGGTCACCGCGCATCGCGTGCTTCCAATAAAAGGCCCCTCGGCCGACGAGATAGTTGTATGCGAGTCGGTCCAAGTCGGCTTTGGATCTGCGACCGTGATTGTGAAGCACGGCGATCGACGGCTCGTAGTAGATCTTGTAGCCACGCTTCAGCACGCGGTAGAGGTAATCCAGATCCTCGGCGACGCCGTATTTGCTGCCCGGCCCGATGTCGACGTCGAACGTTCCGATCGCGGAGACGATCTCTTTTCGCATCGCCATGTTACAGCCGATGATCTGGATATTCGTGACGGAAAACTCGTCGATTCCGATTTCAAGAGGCTCCCCCATCGCGCGAGTCGATGTCGGCGCGTCCTCGGGATCGTAGAGTTCGACTTTTCCCCCGACGCACACGGCGTCGGGATTCCGGTCGAAAAACCGAACGATCGAGCTTGCCCAATCCGGCTGCACGATGGCATCGTCGTCGGTGAACGCGATGATCCGACCGCGGGCGGAGGCCAGTCCGGCATTCAGGCCGAAGGACTTTCCTTGGCGCGCCTCGAAGACGTATCGCACGTTGCCACGTGGCGCCGCGATCGCGCGCTCGACCACGCTCTTCGTGTCGTCGGATGAATTGTTGTCGACGACGATGAGCTCCCATTCGCCGCGCGGCAACGGGGGCATCCGCGAGATGCCGTCGAGAAACCGGACCAGGTCGCCGGCGCGGTTAAAAGTACTCACAACGATGCTCAGTTCCATGAGCCCTTCGTCCCCGATTCATAGCCTAACAGACGGATGATCGAACGATTGCTCGCTCTCGAGCGCTCGACATCTCCGTCCGCGAGAGAGCCGCTGTTGTCGCTCATTCGTTGTCATTCGACGGAACTTGACGGATCATTTTGGTGATCCGGGTCGGGTGAAGCGAGGCGAGAGTGCAAACCCATCGAAAGTTGCGCGTCCTTGCGCTCGGCTTTCTGCTTTGCGGGACGAGCGGTGCGGCTACTTATCCGCTGAAGGTGAGTGCGAACCAGCGCTACCTGGTCGATCAAGAGAGCGTGCCGTTTCCGATTCTGGGGCGCACCGCCTGGTTCGTCGTCTCGCTGGCCGCACCGGATTACCAGGCCTTCATCGACGATAGCGTCACGCGCGGGTATGACGCCGTCGAGATGCACGTGCTCAACCATGACCCGAGAGGCAATCGTCCCCCCTTCGGTGGCAATGGCGCCCTTCCCTTTCTGAGGCGCCTGGACGGCGCCACCTGGAGCGGGGCGCGCTCCATTTCCAGAATCGACGACGAGGCGCCGGACTTCAGCACACCGAATGAAGCCTACTGGAGTTACGTGGATGCTTTTCTCGCCTTTTGCGAGTCGCGAGGGGTAGTCGTCTTCATCTTTCCCGCGTATGCGGGCTACTCGGGAGGCGAGCAGGGTTGGATGAAGGAGATGACCGCCAACGGCGTCACCAAGACGAGGGCCTACGGCGCGTTTCTCGCGAATCGCTACAAGAATCGGAAGAATCTGGTCTGGATGATGGGCGGCGACATGGGCTCGTTCACCACCGCGCAAGCGGACGTGGAGGGCGCGCTGCTGGACGGCCTCAAGAGCGTGACGCAGCAGCAGTCCGTGTTCTTCAGCGCCGAGTGGAGTTCGGGCATGAACGCCACGGACCAGAACCCATTGGGCTCGTCGATGAGCCTGAACGGTGTCTACAACTGGAAGGGCCATGTAAGCGCACAGGGTCGCCGCGCGTACGGCAACAGTCGGATCAAGCCGGCTTTTCTGCTCGAAGAGCCTTACGACGAGGAGGGCCCGGATGGAACCGGTGCGAACCCCAGCGCCACGCAACCCGTGCGCCGCTTTCAGTGGTGGGGATGGCTCAGCACGATCGGTGGATATGTCTCGGGCAACGGTCATGTCTGGCGTTTTGGTCCGAACTGGCGGGACCATCTCGACACGAGGGGTTCGCGCGACATGGCTCGTTTGAATGCCTTCGTCAAGTCGATCGCGTGGTTCGAGCTTGTGCCGTCAGGCCTTGCGGGCATGAGGACGCTCGTCACGGCCGGCGGAGGCGAGCCCGACACACCCGGCTATGTCGCCGCCGCGGCGACCCCCGAGGGGAAGTTGTTGGTCGCCTATCTGCCGCCCGCTCACAGAGGCGGGATCACCGTTGACCTTGCGGCGATGAGGGGAAGCGCCCACGCACGGTGGTTTGATCCGACGTCAGGGAGCTACACGGCGATCCCCGGTTCTCCGTTTTCCAATACCGGTACTCGGAGCTTCACCCCGCCGGGCGTCAATAGCGCCGGCGATGGCGACTGGGTCCTGATGCTGGAGACCCAACCCAAAATGTCGCCTCCCGCCCGCAAACCGCGTTGACGCTGGCTCAGGCTCGAGCGGCACCATGGGCGCCCAGGATCCGGTCGAAATACTCGATCGTGTGCTTCAGCCCTTCCTCGAGCGGCGTCGTCGCCCGCCATCCCAGCCTCGACTCCGCGAGCCTGGTGTCGGGCTTTCGCTGGCGCGGATCGTCGGAGGGGAGCGGCTTGTTGACCACCACGGAGCGTGAGTTCGTCAGCTTGAGCACCAGCTCGGCGAGCTCCGCGATCGTGAATTCGTCGGCGTTGCCGAGGTTGACCGGTCCCACGAAGTCGGCCGGCGTCCCCATGAAACGGATAATCCCGTCGATCAGGTCGGTGACGTAGCAGAACGACCGCGTCTGAGTTCCGCTGCCGAAGAGGGTGATCGGGCGATGGGTCAGGGCCTGGACAATGAAGTTCGAGACCACGCGCCCGTCGTTGGGGTGCATGCGTGGGCCGTACGTGTTGAAGATGCGTGCGACCTTGATGCGCAGCGCGTGCTGGCGGTAGTAGTCGAAGAAGAGCGTCTCGGCGCATCGCTTTCCCTCGTCGTAACACGACCGCAGGCCGATGGGGTTGACCCGCCCCCAGTAATCCTCCGACTGCGGGTGAATCTCCGGGTCGCCGTAAACTTCGCTCGTGGACGCTTGGAAGATCGTCGCCTTCACGCGCTTGGCGAGACCGAGCATGTTGATCGCGCCGTGCACGCTCGTCTTCGTCGTCTGGACGGGATCGTGCTGATAGTGAATTGGCGACGCGGGACAGGCGAGATTGAAGATCTCCTCCACCTCGACGTAGAGGGGAAACGTGACATCGTGCCGTATCAGCTCGAATCGTGGATGGTCGAGCAGATGCGCGACGTTGCGTTTGGTTCCCGTGAAGAAGTTGTCCACGCACAGGACATCCCGCCCCAGCGCGACGAGCCGGTCGCAAAGATGGGAGCCCAGAAAGCCCGCCCCACCCGTCACCAGGGTCTTGGTCTGCTCGGAATCTCTCACGATCAACCCCTCCAAAATCCGCTCGGTGGCTGAGGCGCGGACTCCAGGATACTTCGTCGATCCGGCTACGAGGTCTTGACGAGATCGACGTAGGACTGGTAGGCGCGCTTCCACGTGAATTCGCTGCGAATCCGTCGTGAGAGGTTTTCGGCCATCGACTCGGCTTTCGCGCGGTCCTCGAGCACCTCGCTCATCGAGCGCGTCAGCGCCTCTCGATCTTCCAGCGGCACCAAGCGTCCGGTGATCCCGTCCACGATGATCTCGTCTGCACCGCACGTTCGGGTCGCGACGACCGGTGTTCCCACGGCCCCCGCTTCGAGAATGGCCATCGGGAATCCTTCCCCGAGCTTCCCCGGGATCCAGCGCGAGCAGAGCACGAGCAGCCGGGACGACGAGAGCAGCCCGGGTATGGCGGAGTGCGGGAGGTCGCAATGCAGCGCCACCCGCTCCTCGAGTTGGGCATCGCGCACCGCCCTTCTCGTGTTGTCGAGCTCCGGCCCGGACGCGCCAACCAACACCAGCCGAGCGTCGGGTCGGATCGCGAGAAGATCGGAGAACGACCGCAACAATAGGTCGTGCGCCTTCCGGTACTCGAATTTGCCGATACTGAGGATCCGTTCGCCGTCCCCAAGCGGTACGGGCGGGCCGTCCGCGGTTCCTTCGTCCAGGAAGCGTGACACGTCGATGCCGTTGTGAATGACGAAGCTTCTGACGCGTGGCTCCAGAGCCTTGACCTCGCCCTCGAGCCCCGATGAGCACGACACGTTCGCATCCGCTCGACGCAACAAGTATCGATAGCACCAGCGGGGCCATCCGCGCAGTCCATGGGCCAGTCGGATGTCACCGCCATGGAAGGACAGGATCACACTCCCCGAAAACAGCCCGAGCGCGCGCATGGCGACCCAGCGCAGGGCATCGAGACCTGGGTAGTGGATGTTGAACGCCGCGATGCGGTGCTCGGATGCCAGCCGCCTCAAGGTCCACCACGTCCACGGCAGCGAGAGTAGGAACGTCAGGGACCCGCTGATGCCCGCTTCGCGGGAAATGCGGATCGACCGCAGCCGCAGGCGAATCAGGGTGTATCCGGGACGGCGCTCGATGGCAGGACGTTTCGCCCGCCAATCGCTCTCGATCAGGACCGGGTGGTAGTCTCCCGCGAAGCGAAACTCCTCGAGCAGGTTTCGAACCACCTCGTTGACGCCTCCGACCACGTCGATCGGCCACGGAAGCACGAACGCGTAACTCTTGCGGGTTTCCACCATCATCGAGTGCGGCTCCCTACCCAGCGGCAGTCCCACGATCCGGACCGCGCATCCCTCGAGCAACGTTTGCGGCACCCATCCTGGCATGCCCATCTATTCGGTCAAGCAGTGGGCCGGTCGGCTCGCTGGTGGCTTTGTCGAATTCGGGCTGGCCGCGCTAGACTCCGTGCCCGCAGTCTCTCACGAGGTGAAATCGGTGGGCTTCGACCGATCGCATAGCCCCTCGGCTCTGGACCTCTCCGCGGGTGAGATCGTAGAAGTTCGGAGCCGCCGAGAAATCCTCGCCACCCTTGATCGAGAGGGCAAGCTGGACTCGCTCCCCTTCATGCCCGAGATGCTCCAATACTGCGGGCAGCGCTTCACGGTTTACAAGCGGGCCCACAAGACTTGCGACACCATCGATCTCTACCAAGCTCGCCGGATGGTCGACACGGTGCACCTCCTGGGGCTTCGGTGCGACGGCCAGGCTCACGGAGGGTGTCAGGCCGGCTGCCTCCTGTTTTGGAAGGAGGCCTGGCTCAGGAGGGTGTCGGTCGAAGGCGGTTCGCGTTCCGATGCGGTCGAGCCCCGTACTCCCGAGCACGTCCATCCGGAACTCGACCCCGAGGACAGCTCCTCGATCAGCGAGGCGGAACTCGCGCGCGCGACCCGCGTGACCTTCGACCCCGATCATCCGGCGAACGACGTGTATCAGTGCCAGGCGACCGAGCTCAAGAAAGCATCAATGGCCTTGATCTGGTGGGATCCGCGCCAGTACGTGCGAGACCTCACCTCGGGAAACGTCTCGTTGCTGAGGATGCTTCGCGCGATGGCGATCGCAGCCTTCAATGTCATCCAGAGGCGCCGGTCGCGCAGGGGCTACCCCTTTGTCAGGGGCGTGCTGACCGCGACGCCGCGGGCAAGTCTGGATTTGAGACCTGGGGAGCTCGTGCGAGTCAAATCGAAAGAGGCGATCGTCGCCACTCTCGATCGAACGAACCGCAATCGCGGAATGTGGTTCGACGTCGAGATGGTGCCGTATTGCGGAGGGACCTTCCGGGTGCTGCGGCGGGTCGAGAGAATCGTCAACGAGAAAACCGGGAAGATGCTGAAGTTGCCGAACGACTGCATCATCCTCGACGGCGTCACCTGCGGGGGTCATTTCAGCCGGGATCGGCTGTTTTGCCCGCGGAGCATCTACCCATACTGGCGGGAGATTTGGCTCGAGCGCGCCGAGTCGACTGCGCCCGGTGAAGCTCGTTAGAATTCGCAGCTAGGAATCGTCCCGCGGAGGACTGGAAGGAGTCGACGCCGAAGGGTCGTATTCGCTCGCGCCAGAAACGGGAACCCCGTTGAGGATCCAGCGCTGGGGGAAGAACGCGATCCCGTACCGGCTATCCCACGTTCTCCCGGCCTGGTAGATGTTCGCTGATTCGACCTCGAGAGCCACGGCGTGTTCGAGGCCGTCGTAGATCTTCCCGCTCTCTCCGCTGAGCCAGATCGACAGATAATAGCGCGCAGGCATCAGATTCAGGCTCTCGATGCGGAGATCCACGACACCGGGGCCCGGCGGCAAGAGTGGAATCTCAATCGCATGATGCCAGGTGCTCGTTTCCGTGATCAGTGTCCCCATCTCGGTGTAGAGCCGGAATCCGAAGCTTGGCCTCGGGATAGGGCTTTCCGCGAGATAGGAGAGACGGACGACGATCCCATCGCCGCTGCGTGTGATGCCCTGCGGCTGGCCATCGAGCGAGAGGAACGTCGCCCCCGTAAAGCGAATCTCGCCGCTCCCATGACGGCCCTGGACCTCGCTGAAGTCGTGGATCTCTTGAGGGGCGCTTGCGAAAGTGTTCATGTAGGAAGCGATCACCGTTTGGGCCGGCCCGTCTTCCTTGAGCCGGCCGCCGTCGATCCAGATCCCGCGGGAACACAGGTTCTCGACCGCGGCCATGTTGTGGGAGACGAACAGGACGGTGCGCCCACCGGTTCGCAGGTCACCCATGATCGCGAGGCACTTCTTCTGGAAGCCGGCATCGCCAACGGCGAGAACTTCGTCGACGATGAGAACGTCGGGGTCCAGGTGGGCCGCAACGGCGAAGCCGAGTCTCAATCGCATCCCGGAGGAATAGCGTTTGATGGGAGTATCGATGAACTGTTGGACACCGGAGAACTCGACGATCTCGTCGAATCGCGAGGTCACCTCCTTCTTCGACATGCCGAGAATCGATCCGTTGAGGTAGATGTTCTCCCGTCCCGTCAGCTCCTCGTGAAATCCCGTTCCAACCTCCAGGAGCGACGCCACCCGCCCTTGGACTCTCACTTCGCCCGACGTCGGGTAAGTGATCCTGGATAGGATCTTGAGCAAGGTGCTCTTGCCGGCGCCGTTGCGGCCAATGATCCCAACGACCTCGCCCGCCTTGATGCTGAACGAGACGTCTTGCAGCGCCCAGATGCTCGCCGACTCTCCCCGCGACCTGCCGAACGGATCCTGGAAGAACCCCACGATCCGCTCGCGGAGCGTCGTGTCCTTTTGCAGGTTCCCGATTTGGTAGCGCTTCGAGAGTCGATCAATGACGATCGCTTCGGTCATGGCCGTTGTGTCACCCTCACTAGACGATGTCGGCAAAAGCCTTTTCGGTTCTCTTGAAGTAGAACCACCCGCAGATCAAGAGCGTGGTGATCAGGACGGCCGAGGTGATCTGTTCCAGCGGAGCTGGGGCTCGAGCGGGAACGACCGTCCAGCGAAAGGCTTCGATGAGGCCGCTCAGGGGGTTCATCGCCACGAGGGTCCGGTAGCGTTCCGGCACCATGCTGGTGGGGTAGATGATCGGGGTTACGAACAGCCATAACTGAATCCCGAACGGCATTGCGTACTTGACGTCCCGGTACTTGACGTTGATCGCCGCCATGATCATCCCGATACCGATGGTCAGGGCAAACATGGGAACCATCAGGACAGGCCAGAGAAGAAGCGTCCAGTGGAACCCGACGCGATAGAAGATCATGAGCCCGACGAGGAGAACCGTGCCGATCGCGAAGTCGAGCAATGCGCTCAACGCCGCCGAAGTCGGCAGAATCACCCTGGGAAAGTACACCTTCGTGAGCAGCCCCGAGTTGACGACCAGGCTGTTCCCCGACGCGAGCACGGTGGTGGAGACGTACTGCCACGGAAGGAGACCGCTGATGTAGAAGATCGCATGCGGCGTCCCGTCGCTCGGTATCCCCGCCAACCTTCCGAACAGCACCGTGAAGATGAGCACGCTAAACAGGGGCTGGATGATGGCCCACAGGACCCCCAGGATCGTCTGCTTGTAGCGCACCTTGATATCGCGCCAGGCGAAAAAGTAGAACAGCTCGCGGTATCGCCAGTAGTCTTCCGCCAGGCCTCCGAAAGTGAACATCAGGTCCCTCTCCGCGTGGAACTTCCGGGCGCTCCCAGCGTAGCTGACCTTCGCGGGCAGGTCATCGAAAAATCCTTGATGGTCGTGGCCGCCCGGCTCCGTCACATCGTCGGTTCGGGGCGGAGATGAAGCGCAGCTCCCCACAAAGTGCGAAGGGTCACACACACTACCAAGGCGGTTTCAGAGTGTCAACGCGTCCGAGGACTTCGGAGGGCGCTTAGTGGGAGTCCGTGCGTCGAAGATTGTTGACGTTCGCAGGATTGTTGCCGGATCCGGCCACGGTGAATGCGTTCACGTAATCAGACCACATACTGACGGCGGTAGCGGCCGTGTTGATATTGTCCCAGGTTCTCACGCGGAAGTAGTACTTGGTTCCAGAGACGAGCCCACAGGACGTCGGAACGTCCCAGAACGCATTCGCCGTCAAGACCTTCCCGCTGGAGCAGAGAGGCTTCCACTCGCCCTGACTGTCGAACGTGTCGACCGTGTCGATCTGCGCCTCGTAGGCGCTCTGCGTTTGCCCCGCCGCCTGGTACAGGTTATCCGCGTCGGTGAACGTCCACGAGATGCGTGGCGTCGCGCTGACCCCCATCCACCGAGCTTGATAGTCGTAGTTTCCGTTCGGTGTGTTGGGCACCGGAGTCGCTCCGAACTCGTACCGCCCAATGTCCGCCACGGAGCCTCCCCCGTTCGGCACGGCCGTCGTTGCGGTGGCCTTGTCGATGAGGGCCGCGCTGCTGGAGGTCGGCTGATCGTTGGCCGTGTTGAGATTAGGATTGCTGTTCGTCACGTTGATCAGGTCGATACAGTCGGAAGGAACGGGGTAATTACAATCGCCCCCACTCGGCACCGGCTCGTCGGTTGGCGTAGTTGCATTGGGGTAGTAATTCGAGTTGCGCCATTGGACGTGGTGGCCATTCTGCCAGCTTCCGATTCCCGTCGGAGAGAACGCATAGCCGTTGTCGATACAGAGATCATTCTCTACGACGGATTGCCCGTCCGAGTCGTCGGGCACGTAGCAGATCTGATTCATGCCGAGCGTCTTGCCGAAGGTGTTGTTGCGAAGCGTCGCGAAGCCGCCACGAGACCATCTGAAATCAACGGCGCCCTGAATATCGTAGATCCGGTTGCGAGCACCGTAGATCTCGCCGGTCCCATAGTAGGAACTGAACCCGACACCATTCGCTCCGGTGATGTTGTGAATGAAGTTATCCGCCACCATGATGTTGCCTTGGCCAGCTTGGTTGCCTGTGCCGTTGATTCCCCGATCCGCCCCGCCCGACAGATCGTTTCCACGGATGACGAGATCGGCGCCACCATGATGTTCCACGAGGGCACATGGGTTGGCGCAGGACGAAGTGACCGTGTTGTTAACAAAATAATTCGAGTTCTGGGTGTTGCCGCCGATGTTGATCACGGCTTGGTCGGAGTCGAGCGACGAGCCGTTCCCAGTAAACGTGCAATTCTTGACGAGAAGATTGGCCGCGTTGTACTTGAGGGATTGCGCCGATGAATTCGTAAAGGTCAGGCCGTCGAGTACCCAGTAATCCTTCCTCAAAGTCACTGTGCTCGAAATGGTGGGGGTCGCGCCTGCATCTTTCCGAATGATGATGGGCTTCGCCTTGGTACCCGCCGGCAATGCCCCGCTGATGTCCAATGCCGCGCTATAGGTGCCGGTACGTACAAGGAACAGGTCCCCAGGCGCCGTCGCTGGAATCCTTCCCGCCGTCACTCCGATGGCGTAGGCAACGGTCGCGCAAGGGGTGGCGGTCGCCCCACAGGTGGGAATATCCGCAGCACCGCCGCCGCCGACGAAATAGGTCGCGTGGATGCTCGTGTCGCCGTAGGTTTCCTTGGCGCCGCCGCCGGCCCCCGATGCTACCGACAGGGAGGCTGGTTGCATCGGATAGGTCTCGTATGAGAAGGTTGCGGTGCTCGACCAAGTTGACCCACCATCCAAACTGACCCTCCAGTAGAAGGTCCTAGCCCCGAACCACAGTTGCTGGTTGGTATGCGTGAGGTTCTGGCCTGCGCATGTCCCCAACTGAGACTCGCCTGGCGCTCGCCCTGGGTAGCCTATGGAAGTTGCCGGAGAAGTTTGCACCCCGGTATCCCAGAACCACGGGCAACTTGACGGGTGAAAGGTCGAGGACGAATCGACCTGGAGTCGCCAGTTACTACTGGAACCCGTCCAGCTGAATGTTGGGAACCGACCTGTGGGTCCCGAATTGGCGCTGGTATTGGGGCAACCCGTGGGATTCGTTTGAGGGCCGTTCCCGCAGTCGATCTTCAGGCCGGTCTGTGCGGATGCCGGAAGTGCGATCAGAACCGCTAGGAAGACGAGTAGGCGTCTCATGGGTGCTTTGACGCCTCGCCGACGACAGGCCACGCGCCGTCGGAGACTGCGCCCTCGAAATATCGGGTGACCGTCCGCGGTCGCAACCACCACCCCCGCGCACGCGGTTTTCCCGATCGTCCGAAGCGGACCACGGGTGTGCCGCGTTGGCGGATCCTGCAATCCGCGCGCCACAAAAAATGGCTGTGCCGATCCGCGACGGCCCGCACGGACCTCACTCCTGAGCCGAGTTTGCACCATATGGCACTGAAGTCCCATACGATAGCGCAATTTTCTCCCTCAGCCCTTACCCCTGCCCGCCCGCGCGATCGAATCCCATCATCGAAGACAGTAAGCGGGGTTACGAAAACTGCAACACCGGCCCATGTCCGTCGAGAAGCGCTATCCGCCTGCTCTTTCAATCTGTTGTGTGCGTGGGGGGTGAAACGATATGTTCCCGCCGATGCGCCTGTGTTTCGTCGCCGATCCTCATCACCCGAACACGGACCGCTGGGCGAGCCACTTTGCAGAATCGCTCGGGCACGACGTCACGATCATCGCGACGATTGCGGGTCCCTACCAAAATGATCGGCGGTACGCGCTTGTCCCGTGTCCGATCCGGACTCGCTTCGACTATTTAACTCTCGGTCTCCGCATCAAGAGCCTCATCAGGCGGATTCGGCCGGATGTCCTGATCGGATACAGAATCCAGAGCAATGGCCTTGCGGCGGCCATGTCGGGCTTCCGGCCCCTTGTGCTGGCCGCTCAGTCGGAGGTGATCGTCTGGCCACCGTCGAATCCGGTACTGAACGCCGGCGCGCGTTTCGCCATCCGTCGTGCGGACCTGCTCCAGGCGTGGGGATCGCACATCGCACGGCGCATGGTGGAGCTCGGGGCGGACCCTTCGAAGATCCTCGTCCTGCCGCGAGGGGTCGACGTCGAGCTTTTCAAGCCCCCACAAACGCCAGAGACCGCGCCCATCCTGATCGTGACGCGGGCGCTTCGGGCCGTCTATCGTCATGAGACGCTGATCAAAGCGTTTCGGGAGGTTCTGGGGCACATTCCCAGAGCGAAGCTCGTCATCGCGGGAGACGGCGCCGAGCGGCGGAATCTGACACGGCTGTCCGCCGAGCTCGGGCTGGATTCGAGCGTGAGCTTCTTGGGGCATCTGAGCCCGTCCGCGCTCGCGGACTGCCTGCGGGGGGCACGTTGCTATGTGACGCTCGTGGGCACCGAGGGTGTGTCCTCTTCTCTGCTCGAAGCGATGGGATGCGGACTTCTCCCCGTCGTGCCCGATTTGCCTGGCAACCGGGACTGGGTGACGGACGGGGAGAACGGCTTGAGTCTCCCGCTCGGCGCGCTGGAAAACTCGGAGCAAATCGCGCCGCTCCTGACCCGTGCGCTCTCGGATGACTCGCTGCGCGTGCGCGCATTCGAAATGAACGCGAGCCTGATTTCTCGGCGTGCCGACTGGCGAGCCAACATGAAACAGATGGAAAGCGCCTATCTCGATCTGGCCAGGCGGAGCAAGCGGCAGGCTCCTTCCTAGAACGTCCCTCGCGAGCGTACCAGCTCGAGACGCCCCGTCCGCTTCCGGTACACGCGGTGGGGGTTGAGGCGGTCCTCGTCGGGACTTCCGAGCACGAGGAGCCCATCCTCCGCAAGCGCATCGCCGAGGTTGGCGGTGCCTCGCGCGATCGCGGCTTCCGAGAAATAGTTGCGTTGCAGGAGATTGAACGAGAGGATGACATCGAACGGCCCCGCCACGGGGGCGAACACGTCCATCTCCTGCACGATGAACGATCCTGCTTCGGTCGGTGCGAGCACATCCGGGTGAAGGAGCGGAATGCGCTCGAGGCGGAGCGCGTCCGCCGCGAGGTAGCGGGCGCGAAGTTGCCTTCCTCGCCAAGTGAGGGGAGCGAGCGCCGCGCGGGTGACCGCCGTGAATCCGGCTCCCGTGACGTTGGGCAAGTAAACGCTCTCGAACGAGCGACCGCGCTTCACTTGCAGCAGAGCGCCGGTGGCGTCGAAGACGCACCCGCGCACGCGGTCGTACAAGAGGTGGAAAGCCAGGTCGGCCAGCACGTAGCGGCCGATCGGGCGGTGCTTCTCGATCAACGCGCGGGCACCAAGGCTGGAGGCGCCGGTCGACGCGGGAATATCGAGAATGCCGAGCGCGCGATCGGGGAGCGCGCACGCCGGGTCCGCGAAGATCTCCTTCAGCATCGCCTCTTGCCTGTCCGCATAGGTCGTCTTGCGCACTCCATTCGGGAGAACGATCGCCTCGGCGATCGCGTCGAACTGGCGCTTGATGTCGAGGCGTTCGTTGGGGTCGGCTCTCGGATACTTCTCAAGGAGCTCGGGGAGCTCGCCCGCGAATCGCTCCGCCGCATGCAGGAACCGGTAGTTGGCTGCAAATCGTAGCGCGGCCGGCACACCGGTCCAGTTCGTCGCCTTGTAGAGGCGAGACCGGACGCGGATCGGCACGGCGCGCCAGAGGCGCTTGAGCCAAGGAAGAGCCTCGGGGGGGGTACGCGGTGGTGCTTGGCTTCGGCTCAAGACGATCTCTTTCATCGGCTGACCACCGCGAAATCGCATACGTGACGTCGAGATCTCAGGCGTGAGCACCTTCCGTCGGATTCGAACGCCCCAGCCTTCGCATCCGGCCGATGGCGTCTCGGGAAATCCTCAGCACCTCGGCGCCGGTCCGGTCGAGGACCGTGGTCCAAACGCCCTGGAATTCGACGTAGCGACCCTGGAACTCATACTTGAATCGCCAAACGCTGTAGTTGGGATCATCCCGCTCCGGTACAGGACCGGGCGTCCCGCCGAAATCATAGAACGGATGACCATCACGACGATATCGGCACATGGCCGCGAAATGTAGAGCTTGCCCCGTAGGCGGACAACCCTCGTCCCACGCGGCGTCCACGACGGCGCCCCAGTTGTACACGGGGGTCCCAACTCGACCGACGTAGAGAAAGTTCCGCGCGATATCCCGAAACTTCGCCACGAAGAGATCTCCGGCGTCAGCACGGGCGGCGGGCAGGAGAACATCCTTCGCAAATCCGCGCGGAAGCGGGGTCATCCCCTTCCGCCGACACATCGCGGTGTGCCCGGCTTGGAACGCTTCGAAGTCCTCGGGCTGCTCCGAGCGCTGGACGATGAGTCCATCGCGTGCGGCTCGTCGTATGTGACGGCGTGGATTCGGCCCGAACCCGGCGAGGAGGCTTTCGTCGTCGGCATGTCGCAAGTCGATGAAATACGTGGCAAGTCGTTCGGTCTGCGCGAAGCCGCCGCCGCGTAGGACGGCGGCAGCGGTCGAGAGAACGGAAGCGCCGGAATCCGGTGGGAGCCGGAGAGACACCTCCAGCATCACCGCGTGGCGTCGGGCGCTCCAAGTCCGGAGTCCTTCGAGAAACCCGGCGAACGCGTCCGCGTCGCATTGCTCCGCAACGGGGATGCCGCCGGAGACATGGGCGACGGTCCATGGCGTGAGGGGAAGCCGTTTGAACGCCAACGATGCGCCCGCCAGCAGTTCGCCGTTCCGGACGGCGGCGACCACCACCGGGTCGTAGCCGTATCGCCGCAGGGCGTCGTGGTAATGGGATGACTGTCTGAAATTCGAGCCGTGCGCGGTCCGGAGCCAGCGATCCCAGTCGCTGAGACGGCTCGTCCGCAGGGCCTCGAACACCGGACCCGCGCTCATACCGGCCGCTCCTCTCGTTCACCAACCGTTCGTTCATAAAACTCCTGGTACCGTCGCACCATGATCGCCAAGTCGAAGTGAGTCGCCGCGCGCTCCCGCGCGAGCTCTCCCATGCGCTGCGCCGCGGCGGGGTCGTCGAGAATCGTCCGGAGGGCGATCGCGAGCGAACCCTTGTCGGGAGTCACGACGTGCCCGCAGCGACCGTCGTCGAGGAGCTCCCGGTTGCTCCCGACATCCGTCGCTACGATCGGTAGGCCGGACGCCATCGCCTCGAGCAGCGTGTTCGACATGCCCTCCGATCGACTGGGAAGGACGAAAACGTCGATGTCTCGCAGGAAACCCTTCACGTCGCCGATCTCCCCCTCGAAGCGCACGCCCGCAGCGTTGCGCCACGACGTGACGAGCTGCCGTCCCCAATCGTCGTCGGCGGGCCCACCTATCCGCAGCTCAACGGTTCGTCCCGCGAGCTCTCCGACGGCCTGGAGCAGGAGGTCCGCGCCCTTCACCTCACGGAGCCTGCCGAGATATCCAATGACGGCGCGCCCCGGCTGGAGCGTCCTCGTGACCTCGTAGCTTGCGACGTCGATGCCGTTTTCGATAACGACGAGCTTGCGCTCCGGCGCGGACTCGGTGCGCCGCGTGAACTCGGCGGTCGCGTGGGAAACGCACAGGATCGCGTCGACGAGGCCGTTGGTGAGCACGTACAGGAATCGGCGGCGCCAGATCGATTGATTCCCGCGCCGGCTCGTGATCACGCGCGCGCGTGTCATGGGACGGACCAAGGCGCAGAGAATATCGGAAGGATACCCGTAGGAGTGCATGATGTCCGGCCTTAGGCGCCTGGCCAGGGAGCGGAGCCGGAACGCCGCGGCAGGAAGGTGGGCGGCGCTTTCTCCGACTCGCAGCTCGTGGACCGGAACGCCCGCCTCGCGTACCGCCGGGAGCAGCGTCCCGGCGATGCGCTGCAGCGCCAGGTGTGGCTCGAATCGCGATCGATCGAGGTTCTGCAGAAGCTGAACGAGATGCCGCTCCGACCCTCCGAGGGTCACATCGCCAATCAGGTACAAGAGGCGGATCCTGCGCAAGCTCAGCGTCCGTCGCGCGAGGGAGCGGAGTCCGGTCCACGATCGGCCGGAGCGAGCAGCGTCCGGAAGTATCGGAGCTTGCCGCTGGCTTCGGGAACGATCTCCCGGACCTGGTCGAACCGGACGGCCACCTCGCCGTTCAAGCGTGCGTCGAGCTCCGCCCGCATGGCTTCGAGACAGTCCGGCCGGAACGTCGGCCCGCGCTCGATCTCGACCTCGATGAGATCCGGCCGGGTCTGCGTCGCGCGAAAGCGTCGTACGCCTCCCGCGATCAGGATGCTTTTCCCTAGGTAGCTGAACACCGACCCGTGCACCCGCCGCCCGGATGGCGTTCGGATCAGATCCACTTCCCGCCCGCCCATGATCTCGATTCGGGGAAGCGCTCGGCCGCATGCGCAGGGCTCTTCCACCGACCGGCCGAGATCGCCGAGCCGGTAACGAATCATCGGCATGACGCGGTTCGTGAGGTCCGTGAAGAGCATCCGGTATGCGGCTTTGCCGTCGACCTCCAGGTCGGTCTTTTCGAACTCGATGATCACCGCCTCCGCGCTCACATGCATTCCTCCTGCGGGACACGAAGCCGCGATCATCGTCAGCTCGCTGGCCCCGTATTCGTTGCAGACCGGGGCTTGGAACGCGGCGGCGATGTCGCGCTCCTGATCGGGGAAGAGCATCTCGGCGGTGGTCATGACGAGCGCGGGCCGCCACCCCTCGAGAACCTCCCGCCCGTTCGCGAGCAGCTGAAGCGCGTAAGCGTGGATCGCGGAAGGATATCCGTACAGATAGCGGGGCCGGTGTCGCGCCAATCGTGTCAAAGAGGCGGCGATCGATCTCTCGTCCATGGCGAACGCTGAGTATCGGACGCGGTTCAAGACGGCGTCCTTGACCCTCTCCGCGAGGCGGTCCTTCGGCCGGATAGGCACGCCCCAGAACCTCGCCTGGCGGGCGCCGGGCCTCACTCCGTACCAGCTCAGGGCGCGCATATTCAGGGCGCGATGAAGCCCGTTGGCCTCCAAGCTCCGCAAGAAGCGCAACGGCGTACCGGTGCTTCCGCTCGTGACGTCCCACCGCGCGGGACCGCCCGGATCCGAGGCGATGAACCGCTGGGGGTCCGCGATGATGTCATCGCGCTCGACGACCGGCAGGCGGGCGAGCTCCGCGGCAATCGTGAACCGCTCGGGGTCGAGTCCGCGACCAGCGAAGATCTCTCGATAGAACGGCACGCTTCGCGCGGCGTGCCGAACGATCGCGGTGAGCTGCCGGGCACGAAACGCTTCGAGGTCCAATCGGCTCCACCGCTCCGAGCGTTCAAGGCCTTCGAGCTTCTCGAGGATCCGCTCGCCGCGCCAGCGGTCGACGATCGCGAACAGAGCGCCACCCAGCCGGTCGTTCATGCAGAAGCCGCCTCGGCTCCCGGAATTTCGGCGGTGGGCGACGCCGAGAACAATCCGGAGAGCCCGCGCCAGCCCTCGACGGCCGCTCGGAGGGAGACGAGGCCCTCGAGATTCGGACGCACGCGGAGCAGGTGGAAGCCGTTTCCGCCTGGCCGATTCTGGCCGTCGAAGTGGCTCAGGACGTACTCGTAGCCGCAGCGCCGCGCCGCGGCGAAAACTTCCGGGCGGCAGTGGGCTCGGCTTCCGAACGGGACCGCCAAGCCTCGGACCGGCGCGCCGGTCGCCGATTCGATCCTACGGCGAGAGAGCGACAGCTCGGCTTCGATCGCCGCCTCGCTCGCACGCCGGAAATCCATGTGCGTGTGGCTGTGGCTTCCGATCTCGAAGCCCATGTCGTGAAGCTGCTTCACCTCGGGCCCCCGAAGCTTCTCGAGCCCACGAAAGCCTCGCGACTCGTCGTGGTCGAAGTCTCCGGCTTCATCGAAGAAGCGGGAGCAAACGAAGAACGACGCCGCGCACCCGAACCGCTGGAGTACGGGGGCGGCAGAGCTGAGACACTCCCGATAGCCGTCGTCGAATGTGATCGCCACGAGCGGTTCGCGGTTTTCGCCGGTGGCGAGACGCTGTCTGAGCTCGCCGAGCGAAACCACGACGTAATGACCGGTCAAGAACCTCACATACCTCGCGAACTCGTCGGTCGGCAGGGTCATCCAGTGTCCCCGACCGTCGTCGGCAACACGATGGAAGTTCACGACGACGCCCGGCACGGTACCCGCCCGCCGTCGAAAACGGTTTCGCACCTGGAAGACACCGCTTGAAAGCGCGGCCCCGGCCAAGAGCGAGCGCCCCGTGGTCACGAGGGCAGAGCCTTGCCGAGAATGAAACGCACGGTCTGGAGCATGACGCCGAGATCGCTTCCGATCGTGCGCCGACCGAGGTACTCCAGGTCGGCTTCGATCTTGGGGTCGAGGACCTCGGCGAGGTAGTACTCATCCGCCGGCCGGTCGGGGGGAAACGTCGCCTCGTCCTCCCTGGCGTAGCGGAGAGTTCCCGGGCTCGTGACGCCCGGCTTGAACGCGAGGATCCGTTGCTGCGACGGGCTGTACCGCGCCGCAAGATCCGGTGCCTCAGGCCGAGGCCCCACGAGCGTCATGTCCCCGACGAGGACGTTCCAGAATTGTGGAATCTCGTCGAGCTTGGCACGTCGCAGCAATCGCCCAACCCTTGTGATGCGGGGATCGTGACCCGCGGTGACGCTCGGACCCAAGGCGTGGGCACCGGGGACCATCGTTCGCAACTTCCACATTTTGAAAATGCGGCGACCTTGACCGACGCGGTCGGACCTGTAGAACACCGACCCGGGACCCTCCATGCGAATCGCGGCCGCGGCCAGCGCGAGCGCAGGCAGGGACACGGCGAGCACGAGGCTCGCCGCAATGACGTCCATCGTGCGGCGCATCAGGGATCCTTCTGACGCGGAGATGTTGAACTGGTGGATGACCAAATCTATACTCAACGACGCTGTCTGCAACGATCGCATCGGCGTCGGATAGGTCGCAGGCGGTGATTATCTCATTTTCGTTGGACGTCATGCGGCGCGGACGGGGTGCCGATGCCTGAAAGCGGACGACGCCCCCGCCGACTTGCCGTGGTTTCGTTCTATTTTCCTCCGGCGGGCGCGGCAGGGAGTTTGCGCGTTTCGTCGTTCGTTCGGTACGTCGCCGGCCCGGACTGGCTCCCGACCGTCATCACCACCGGCGAGCTCGGTGTGGTGTTCGAGGATCGAACCCTGCTCGATGACTTACCGAGCGATGTGCAGATCCTTCGATGGTTCACCTCGCTCGTGGGCTCATGGGCAATCCGGAAGAAAGCGCCGGAGCGCCCGACGGGCTCTCCGCAGGGTTCCGCTCCGCAACGCTCGGCTTGGATGAGGAAGGCGCGCGCCACGGCACGGAAGTTAATAGACACCAAACTCTTCGTGCCGGACCACGCCGTCGTCTGGTCGATCGCGACAGGGTTCCGCTTGGGACTGCTACTTCGTCGAACCCGAACGAAGGTGCTCCTGACCTCCTCGCCTCCGCACTCGCTCATCTTGACCGGATGGATTGCGCGCCTCCTGTCGGGAGCGGCCTGGATTGCCGATCTTCGAGACCCGTGGGGCGGCGGCGATCGCCTCCGCCGGCGCGCGTTTCGCGATCGTGTGGGGTTCGGCCTCGAGACCCTCGCGGTCCGCCGCGCCGACAGAGTTCTCGCGAACACCCAACAGTTCCGAGATTACCTCGTCCGGCTTGCCCCCGACCGCGCCGATCGCATCGTGATCGTTCCCAACGGCTACGATGAGGAGGAGATCGCGCACGCCAAGTCAGAAGCGGCGACACATCCCGCGGGAACGGCTTTTCGAATCGTCCACGCGGGGGCTCTCTACAAGGGACTTCGCGAGCCCTCGGACGTCCTGGAGGCGATGGCTCGAGTTCGCGAGCTGACCGGAGGTCGAGACATCCGCCTCGAGCTTCCCGGAGATAGCGGGTTTCATCACGATGCAGGTTTTCTCGGACGAATCGCGGCCTTGGGGCTTTCCGCGTCCGTCGAGTTTCCCGGATACGTCTCCCACGCCGCCGTGCTCCGGAAGATGGCAAGCGCGAATGTGCTCCTTCTGATCCAGGGTGGCGGTTTCCCGATGCAGATCCCTTCGAAGGCCTACGAGTACTTGGCGATGGGGCGCCCGATCCTGGCCGTAACGCCGGAGGGAGCTACCGCCGACTTGGTCCGGCGCAGCCCGCTTGGGACGGTCGTCCGCCCCGGCGACGTCGATGCCATCGTGAGCTGTCTCCAGCGTGTCCTTCGCGGCGAGCTCGAGAATGCCCCAAGCGCTCTTGAACCGGCCGCCAGCCGGCGGGAGCTGGCGCTGCGACTCATCCCTATCCTCGACAAGGCCTTCCAGGAGACCGGTGCCTAGGTGGACTGGAGTCGGGCGTGCGCGTAAGTTTGGTACCGGCCGACGTTGTTTCGACTACGGAATCGTAAGAGAAGCCGGCGGGCGGTTGCAGCGGCGACCAGGGGGCATGGGCACGTTGTATGCACTTGCTGAACCGGTTCACGCCGGGTATTTGAGGAGAACGTAGGTGCTTTCTCGCGACATCGGCATGGTGGTGTGCCTGCTCTTCGCGCTGTCGGTCGGTCGCGCCGAGGCGGCCCCTGTCAAGAACGAGCCGCCCTACTGGTTCGACGACGCGGACGATCGCGCGACCGTCTATTTCCTCTCCTCCGACGACATCCCGGTCGGTGCCTACCTGGCGATATTCGGAGATGATTTCGGAGCGGGCGGGCGTGTGTTCATCGGAAGCACCGAAGCGCCTGTTGCGCTCTGGTCGTCGCGGCGGATCGTCGTGACGGTTCCCGGCGGGGCGAGCGGATCGATCACCGTGGAGCCGAACGGGGGAACGGCGTCCGCCCCATTCCCGCTCACGATTCGGCCGGGGCGAGTGTTCCATTTGTCCGGCGCCGCCCCGGCAGGCGGGGACGGATCGGCGGCGAGGCCCTGGAACAGCTTCGCGACGGCCGATGCCGGCGTCGTCGCGGGCGATTTCGTGGTGATCCACGGCGGAACCTACAACGGCAACGCGTCCGGCCAGTACGCTTGGGATATGACCAAGAGCGGCGCTGCCGGAAACACGATCACCTGGTTCGTGGCCCCGGGGGAGGTGGCGCTCGTGGACGGGGCGACGGTGTCGAAGACCGCCGTACGCGTCGACGGAGCGTGGGTCAATGTCGTGGGCCTCGTAGCCCGTGGCTCCGCCTATCAGAACATCTATCTCAACGGCGCGAACTCCCGCGCGATCGACTGCGAGGCGCGCGAGGGCGACGGCGCCGTCTCCACGAAGGGCCAGGGAATCAACATCAGCGGGACCGGGGCCAAAGCGTTGGGCAACTACGTCCACGACAACTACAGCCACGGGTTCTACGCGTATGCCACCGACATGGAGATCGCCTACAACTACATCTCTGGGTCGGGTTGCTGCGGTGCTCCCGTGAACTACGGCTACGGGATACAACTCTACGTCGTCGACCCGGGGCCGACCTATACCCACGCGCGCGTGTACAGGAACTTCGTGACGCGCTCGAACCGATCGGGGATCGTCATCGGTCAGTACAGCGACGGCGCCGACGTTTACGAGAACATCGTTCGCGGCAACGACGAGCGGGCGATCATCGTCAACTATGGGGCGGTCAACACTCGAATTCGGAACAACGTCTTCTATGGCAATGACGTTGATGCGGCCGGTTACTACGAGGCCGATTTCGACACCGGCACCTCCGTGGAGTTCGTCAACAACGCCGTCACCGGTCCGTACGCGGTCTCGAAGGCAACCACGTTCGTCGGGACGGTTCGCTTCGCGTACAACGACTATTTCGGAGCGTCGGGATGGCGTTGGAACGGCACGGTCTACACGACGCTCGCGAGCTGGCGGACCGCCACGGGGCAGGATGCGACCAGTATCACGCCCGATCCCTTGTTCCGGAACGCAGCGGCGAACGACTTCCGTCCAGCGCCCGGCTCCCCGCTCATCGATGCCGGAGAAACCGCGACCTGCGCGAGGACACCACAGGGCGCCGGCTGCGACATCGGAGCCTTCGAAACCGCGAGCGCGCCGGCCAACGGGCCTTCAACTCCTCAGAATCTTCGCCGCACGGACGCTCACTGAACGACGCGACCCACTGAGAACGGAGCGCTAGTCTTCCGATGCCCCATTCGAGCCGCTGGCTGCACGTGGCCCAAAATCTCGGTTTGTCGGCGGCGTCCGTGGTGCTTTGCTGCCTGCTACTCGAGGTCGTGATTCGGTGGACCGGCGCCGCGTACGAGCCGCAGTACGACGCCCGCGGCGTCGGGATCATGGTGAAGAGTCCCGACCCCGAGATCCGGAAGCAGCTTCCCGCCAACTTCGACGGCTTGATGCTCGGCAACCGGGTCCGCACGAATTCGTTCGGCATGCGCGGCAAGGAGACGACTGAAGAGAAGCCGGCCGGGGTCTTCCGCATCGCGGTCCTGGGGGATTCGTGGGCGTTCGGCTGGGGGGTCGGCGACGGAGAAGAGTTCCCCGCCGTGCTGCAGTCGCTACAACACGCTGGGCAGAACGGCGATCGTGTCGAGGTCCTCAACTTCTCGGTGTCCGACTACAACACGCTCCAAGAATTGGCGGTTCTCAAACGCAAGGCGCTGCGTTTCCATCCCGATCTCGTCCTGGTCGCCTACAACGTGAACGATGTCGAGAAACTCGACCCGGGCCAGGCACACGAGACCTCGGATTCGACCTTCCGCGGCATCGTGGCGGACCTCAGCGCTCACAGCCATCTATTCAGGCTGGTGAACGATCGGCTGCACCGGCTCGCTCTCAGCCGTGGCGTCGAGCGCTCTGGAAAGGTGGCCTCGTACGAGGCTTTGTACGCTGCAGATTCCAGCGCCTGGCGCCGGGTCCGGGAAGCGCTCCGGGAGATCCGCGACGTCTCGGCGGGTGCCGGAGCGAAGACCTACATCGTCCTCTGCCCCTGGATCACCGTACTGTCCGACCAGAACCCGTACTTGGGCATCCACAAACTGGTGATCGACGAAGCCGCGGCACTCGGAATTCCGGCGCTGGACCTGTTCCCGACTTTCAAGGGTCGGGACGCTGCGAAGCTCCGCGTCAGTCCGTTGGACGGTCATCCCACGGCCGAGGGGCATCGAATCGCGGCGGCGGCCATCATGGACGATCTTCGACGGCGCGATCTCGTTCCCGCAGCCCGGTGAGCCGCGAGCGCGACGCCGCTCATGGGATGGGATTCCTGAAGAAGTTCCGGCGGAGCATGTTGCCCGCTCGCCGTTTCAGCTCCCGCCGGTCCGAGACGAGGAGCCGAGCGCCGTTCCAGATCTTGAAGCGGACACGGCGCCCTTGGTAGGCCAGCCGCCGCCTCCAGGGTGGGGCGTCGAAATCGAGGGACATGACCGATCGAACCCAATCGTTGACGACGCAATCGAGAACGAGGTGCACGCGATCGATGGAACTCCCGTTCTTGACGCTATGCGGGTAGGTGGCGTCCATGTACCAGACTTCGCCTTCCTTCATCACCACCCGCTTGTGATTCACGTAGAACTCTACGGCCGGATCCGTGACGATCGGAACATGGATCCTCACCTCGCCCAAGTCGAAGTTCAACGCCTCGTCGATGTGGACTTTGATGATCGCACCGACTTGAAGTCGGAGGAGTCTGACACGCTTCTTCTCGCACTTGAAGGCGTCGACGACTTCGCGGAGATAGGGGCAACGAGCCAGCACGCTCGTGTCGGCGAATTCCCCGCGAGTGCCCTCCATGTCCGTGAGGCTTCCCGCGACCGACCGAAGCATGACCCCGCTCCAGCCCTTCTCGTAATCGAGCTTGTTGAAATGCTCGATCCACTCGTCTTCCGACACCGCCCGAAGATCGCTCCTCAGCCGCGCGGGGTCGAACGTGAACGGAAGTCGGCACGTGCTCATCGCAAGGATCGAATATGCGCTCTCCGGATGGAAACGCAAATCAGGGAAACCCGGCCTCGCTGTGCCCGGCCAAGACTTCCACGTAGAGCGCCTCGGTTTGTCGGGCTATCGACGTACCGTCGAACGTCCGAGCGGCGAATTCGCGGGCTCGCTCGCCCATTTTCCGAGCCGTTTCCGGGTCGGCAAGGGCGTCGGCCATGGCCTTCGCGAGAGCTTTGCCGTCGCCGGGCGCGATTAGTATCCCGTTTCGCCCGTCGTCGAGGACCTCGCGCGTCCCGCCGACGGCGGTCGCCACGATGGGGCACGCCGCGCGCGAAGCCTCGAGCAGCGAGATGGGCATACCTTCCCTCCGGGACGACTGAACGTAAAGGTCGGCTCCGGCCAGCAGCTCGGGGGCATCGGCGCGCGCACCCACGAGGTGGACGCGATCGGCGATCCCCAGCGTTGCCGCATGTCTCTCGAGGGGAGCGCGCAGTGGTCCCTCGCCAAAGACGACCAGGTGCGCCTCCGGAATCGTCCGTGCGACGCGCGCCATGGCGTCGAGCAACACGTCCTGCCCCTTCGGCTCTCGGAGATTCCCCAAGTTGACGATGATGCGTCCGGTCGGTGGAACGCCGAGACCCTCGAGGACCGAACGCGCCGCCTCGCGGGAGGGGAGCTGAACCCGCATCGCGATGCCGTTAGGGATGGTGCGATAGCGCCTCGCCCAAACCGGATCGAGCCGTCGATGGGCGGCTGTCGTCGATTGCGACACTCCGATCACCGCGGCATACCACGCTCCGGTGACGAGATGCCCGGCCAGCGCGCTCCATTTCTTTCCGTCGTTGTAAGTGTGCTCGGTGCGGACGAGGACCGGACGTCCTCGACGACCGAGCGTTCCGACCAGCGCCCACCGCGCGGCGGGCGCGTTATGCGCGTGCACGATGTCGAACCGGCCTCCCGCGATCTCGCGTCGAAGCCGGCGGACGAAGCCGAGATGGAAGCCCGTTCCTTTCCCGAGAACGCGAACGGGCACTCCTTGGCGCTCGAGGACACCGACGACTTCGCCGCCGAGATCGAGAGACCAGACCTCCACCTCGAACCGTCGTCGATCGGCCCCAGCAGCCAGTGAGGCGATCATCGCCTCCATCCCGCCCATGCCGAGCTGCAACACGAGGTGAAGGACCCGAATTGGTCGGTCCTGGACGGGCGTCATCGGTCGTCAGGGACGGAGCCAGTCGGCGAATTTCTTCTCGAGAAAACGACGGCGCTCCTCCAGATCGGTCGGTACGTCGGTCTCCCCCGCGCGAGCGAGCTTGCGCCGGGCGAACTCTTCAACGGTCATCAGGTAGCGGGCGGGGACACCGCCGACGACGGTGCCAGGTTCCACGTTCCGCGTGACGACGGAACCGGCCGCCACGATCGCGTTCGGCCCGATCCGAATGTTGGGGAGGATGACCGCGTTGACGCCGACGAAGGAATTGTCTTCGACCCGGATGGGACCGTAGTCCTGCAGGTTCGGATAGGTCTCGCGGAGGATCCAGCACGAGCCGTCGTGCGTGACGAACCGGACCCCCGACGTGATCGTGCAGTGATTGCCGATGTGGATGAGGTACGGCTCGCTCCCGAAGTGGTCGGTGTAGATCCGGCAGCTGTGACCGATGTGAACGCCGGATCGCCGCAGAATTTCGTGCTTGGCAGGCTCTCCTCCAAACAGGATGGCCAGGCGGGTCCAAAGACTTCGGCCGGCGCTTGTCAGCGCGCTCACGACGCCGCTCCGGCCGCCCGTTTGGGCGCCATGTCGTAGGCTGTCGCCACCACCCCTGCGAACACCCAAAAGAGACCAGACAAGTTGTTGTCGTAGAAGCCCGATCCGAAATTCGTGCTGATCAGGAATGAGATGACGACTCCGACGCCCGCAAATCCGAGGGCTACGTGGAACTCGTCCCAAGCCGAACGCATAAGCTTCCACCCTCGCAGCGCAATGGCCAACATCATCCATACGTGCGCAATGACGGCAGCCCAACCCTGCTCGGATGCCAAGGCTATGTAGACATTGTGCTGGGTCTTGAGCTTTCGGCCGGTGAATCCGTAGTCGAGGAGCCGGTCTCTGAAGAGGCCCATCCCAACCCCCATGGGATTGTCCTTGATCATCCGCAATCCCGCCTCCCACAAGCGGATCCGCCCTTCCTTCTCCTCGAGCTGGTCGAGAGTCATCTCCTCCCCTTCCCCGGCGCTCAGCTCTTCGAATCGATTCATCACCTTGTCGGGTAGCCAGACCGGAGCGAGACCCACGGCGAGCACGGCAACGACGAACCACTTGCTACCTCGTATCAAGAGGATCAGCGTCAGCGCGCCGGCGAACGCCAGGAGCGCGCCTCGAGACACCGCGCCGAACAAGCCTGCGACGGCTACCCCGAGCCCGATCAGCCCCAGTTTCTTGGCTCGTCCGGTCCCGACGATCGCGAATGCGAGCGGGATCATCGCGTAGGCTGCCAGAAAGTGACCGAGCTTGTTGGGTTGGCCCATGTGAGCCGTCGCCCGGTACGCACTCGTGAGGAAATACTCCTTCGCGGCGGTGAGAGCCTCGAAGGAAAAGGCCGCTGCGATCGCCAAGATCGTCCGGCGGCGGTCCTCGACGTCGACCGTCAATCGCCTCGCGCAAAAGTACAAGATGAAGGCGACCAATGTGTCCTTGAACTGGATCAGGTTCAAGCCGAACCCGTCACGGGCGAGAAACGTGGCCGGTACTCTCGGGTCGAACTCCACCCTTAGCCACGACCAGGTCAGAAGGACGACGAATATCGTCGCGGGGATTAGGATGGGTGAGCTGAATCCTCCGGATCGTGTGTTGAGTTCGGGCGGGCGTGTCGTGAGCGCTCGCATCAGGACGGGGACGAGGATCAGGTTGAGGCCGTTGACGCCTTGGATGGGGATTGCGGGGAGCCACGACAAGATCGGCAAGCAGAAGCAAAGAACCGGGAGCGACCATTCACTGGAGGACAAGCCGACCAGGATCGCGGCGATCAGGAAGGCGACACGGGCCGCTTGCTGCATGCTCGACCTTAGTTATCGAGGATCACAATCGAGCCTAGCGTGAGGGCGCGAGCGCCCATCGCACCGCCGATACCACGTAGTCGACGTCGTCGTCGGTCATGGCCGGATAGAGCGGCAGGCTGACGGCTCCATCGAAGGCCGCTTCGGCCCGCGGAAAGTCCCCCCGGCGATGCCCAAGCTTCTCGGCGTAGTAGGGGTGGAGGTGAGCCGGGATGAAGTGGACGCTCGTGCCGACTCCCCGGTCGGTCAATCGCTCGATGAAGGTCTCACGGCTGACCCGAGCGGCTCCCGTCAGCCCGACGATGAAGAGGTGCCACGCGTGCCGCACGTGGCCGGGCTCGCAGGGAAGCGCGAGATCGGGAAGATCTCCGAGCCGCTTGGTGTACGCGAGGGCGATCTCGCGGCGTCGCGCGTCGAATGCGTCCAGCTTTTCGAGCTGGACGATTCCCATCGCCGCGGCGACATCGGTCAGATTGTACTTGTAGCCCATGTCGGTGACTTCGTAGAACCACTTCCCGCCCAGCCGGTATCGCTTCCAGCCATCCGCGCTGATGCCGTGAAGCGACAGCCGGCGGCAACGCCGGGCGAGCTCGACATCCTCGGTGGTGAGCATGCCGCCTTCACCGGTCGTCAGATTCTTGGTCGCGTAGAAGCTGAACGCGGTCGCGCGGGACAAGGAGCCGATCCGGCGACCCTTGTAGGATGCCGGGAGGGAGTGCGCCGCATCCTCGATCACCGGGATGCCCCTGCGCTCGCCGATCTCGAGAATCGGATCCATCTCGCACGGCAATCCGGCGATATGCACCGGCGCGATCGCGCGGGTCCGGGCCGAGATCTTCTCCTCGATCGCCGCGGAGTCGATGTTTCTCGTCGCCGGGTCGATGTCCACGAACACCGGACGCGCCCCCAGGTAGCAGATCGTCTCCACGGTGGCGACGAACGTGTAGGGCGTCGTGATGACCTCGTCGCCCGCGCCGATTCCCGCGGCCGCGAAGGCGAGATGGAGCGCCGCCGTGCACGAGTTGACCGCGACGGCATGGGATGCCCCGACGTACGCGGCAAAACGCCGCTCGAACTCGCGTGTTCGCTCACCCGTGGTCACCCAGCCCGAGCGGAGGACCTCTTCGATGGACTGGAGCTCGCGCTCGTCGAACGAAGGGCGATGGAAAGGAATCTGTCGGACGGCAGGCTCGCCGGGCGTGGCCGCGTTTTCAGTCCGTACGACGCTCACAATGGCTCTCCTCGCCGCCTCACGCCGCGTGACGGCCCGCGTAGTCGCGATTCGATCCGCGATGGAACCAGTATCCACGGAATCGGACGAGGCCCACGAGGAATCCCAAGCCGTAGGCCGCATGAAGCACGACGAAGACGAGCGGAAGCCCGACGCGCTGCGCGAGGGTGCCGGGGAGCCTCGCCGCCGCGATGGCCGCGGCGAGAAGATAAACCCCAACCCCGGCGGCGAACACGATGCGCCCCCAGGCCGAGCCGACCGCTGCTGCCGCCGCAGCCGTTCCGATCAGGACGAACGCCGCGGGCATGAAATGGCGTGCGCTCAGCATCGTCGGGTGCTTCTGGAGCACGCGGATCTTCCAGAGCCCGTACTGGTAGTACTGCTTCCACAGGCGCTTCAGATCGCCGCGCGGCGTGTACCGAGACGCGATCGACGGGTCGAAGAGGACCCGGCCGCCGAGCTTCCGGAGGCGGAAATTCAGCTCGTCGTCCTGGTTGCGAACCATCTCTTCGTCGAAGCCGCCGATGCTCCTGAGAACCGCGACCGGCCAAGCTCCCATGTAGACCGAATCGGTGAGACGCGGCTCGCGCCCGTAGTGGAAATGCGAGTTCCCGATTCCGAACGGGCTGCTCGTGGCGAGGGCGACCAGGCAGCCGAAGGCCGTCGCCCCGACCGCGTCCATCCGTCCTCCGACGCAGTCGGCGCCGCTCCGCTGCCAGGTCGCGACGCAGCGCGTCACGTAGTCGGACGGAACGATCGTGTGGCCGTCGACGCGCACGAGAAACTCCCCGCGAGCCGCGCCGATTCCGCGGTTCATGGCGTGGGGCACGGTCCGACCCGGATTGTCGAGGAGCCTGACGCGCGAATCGCGCTCCGACAGCCCCCGAACCACGTCGCGCGTCGCGTCGGTGGACATGCCGTCGACGACGAGCACTTCCATGCGGTCCGCCGGGTAGTCCTGGCCGAGAACGGCCTCGAGGGTCGAGGCGAACGCGCGCCCTTCGTTGCGGACCGGAAGGACCACGCTCACGAACGGGCGATCGGACCCGAGTCGCGGCATCGGTCTCAGATCCGGTTGTTGTCCAGCCACCGCAGCAGCTCGGAGCGCTTGTACCGGAGACCCGAGGTTCGCCCCTCTCCGACGCGGTATGCGGGAATCATGCTCTTCTTCGTCAGATCCCAGAGCTTCGTGCGCCCGATCTTGAGCAGGCGGCGGGCTTCCTCGCTCGTGAGAATCTCGTCCTCGGGCAGCGCGCGGCGCTCGATGGGCGCTCCTCCTTCGAGGAGAGCTCTTGTCGGTTGGTGTCTCATCGTTCACCCCCAACGGCGACGGGGGAATCCATCTCGTCGACGTGTTGCGAGAACTCCGGCACGAGAGTCTTGAGTCCAGCGCGGATGCCCGTGAAGTCCATGCGCAGCGCGCGGTCGGTCAGGTGTTTGATCTCCGCGAGGAGCCTCACGGGCTCGACGCCGTCTCCGCGCACGCACGTGATCTTCACGTGAGACGTGCGCTCTTGGATCTCGTGGTGGAACGAGAGCTCCTCTTCGAGCTTCTCGCCGGGGCGCAGGCCCACGTCGCGAAGCTCGACGTCGCGTCCGGGCTCGAGCCCGGCCAAGCGGATCATGTTGGTCGCGAGATCCCAGATCCTCACGGGCTCGCCCATATCGAGGACGAAGATCTCCCCACCCGACCCCATCGCGCCGGCCTGGATGACGAGGCCGGCCGCTTCTGGAATCGTCATGAAGTATCGCTTGATGTCGCGATGCGTCACGGTGATCGGCCCGCCGTGCTCGATCTGCCTCTGGAAGTGCGGGATCACCGAGCCGCGGCTCCCCAAGACGTTGCCGAACCGGACCGCGCAGACGCACGTGTTCGTGTAGAGGTTGCTCCGGACGAGCAGCTCGGCGACGCGTTTGCAGCACCCCATGACGCTGGTCGGATTGACCGCCTTGTCCGTCGACACGCAGACGACCCGCTCGGCCCGGTAGGCGTTCGACACTTCGAGAACGTTCTTCGTGCCGACGATGTTGTTGAAGACCGCCTCGTCCGGATTCATCTCCATCAGGGGGACGTGCTTGTCCGCCCCCGCGTGGAAGACGATCTGCGGGCGGAACATGGCAAAGATCCCCTCGAGCTTCTTCTTGTTGATCACGTCGCCGATGATCTGAACGAGGCGGGTGAATCCCGCCGTCCGGGCCAGCTCGGCGTGTATCTCGTAGATGCTGTTCTCGCCGCGGCCCAAGAGGTGGATCTCCGCGGGAGCGAACTTGAGGAGCTGGCGGCAGAGCTCCGCGCCGATCGACCCGCCCGCTCCGGTCACGAGCACCCGCTTGCCGCGGATGTACGAGGAGATCAGGTTGAGGTCGAGCTCGGCGGGCTCGCGTCCCAAGAGGTCCTCGACCTGGACCTGGCGCAAGTCGGAGACGTGCACCTTGCCGTCTTGGAGGCGGGTGAGGTCGGGGAGAATCTTGAGTCCGGCGGGGGTGTTCTTGCAGACCTGCACGATTTCGCGGACGGTCTTGCCCCTCGCGGAGGGGATCGCGATGAGGATGTCCTTGATGCCGAGCTGCTGTACGAGGCGCGGGATCTCCGTGCGGCCCCCGAGCACGGGCACGCCGTGAATCATCGAGCCGTACTTGACCGGGTCGTCGTCGACGAAGCCGACCGGCGCGTAGTCCATCGTCGCCGACCGCATCATTTCGCGGACCATCATCTCTCCCGCGTCACCCGCGCCGACGATCAGCGCCCGCCGGGCGTTTCCGTCGCTCCTGCCCGACAGGAGACGCATCGGGATGGATCGTCCGGAGCCGCGCGTCCGCGACGATTCGTGGAGGACGCGCACCATCATCCTCATGCCGCCGGTGAGGAGCAGGGCCAGCGCCATGTCGATGAACGGGACGGAGCGAGGGACGTTCAGCCCCGCGGGCAGGAGAAAGCCGATCCCGACGACGCCGATCACGCAGGCGAACGTGGCGCGCGTCAGATCTTCGAGATCGGTGAGGCTCGAGTATCGCCAGATGCTCCGATAGCTCCCCACGATGTGGTAGACGGCGATCTTGACGAGCACGACCGGAGCGATGGTCAGCGCGATCGTCTCGAGATCGGACGGTTGCATTCGTTCCAGCCGAAGGCGGAACGCCAGGAAATACGCCGCTGCGAACAGCAGTCCGTCCACCGCCATCTTGGGTAGCAGCGGACGGAGGCTGGCCAGTCGTTGGACGAGTTTCATCGCGCGAACGGACCTCCTGGGGGGGAAACGAAAGACGACGCGGGGCGTGTGCGCTCAGGGACGTGTGCGGGGGCCGGTATGAGCCTCATCAGGACGTCGGCCAGGCGCGCGGGGTCGTGACGGATTTTTCCAGATGCGTTGACGAGCGGGGCCTCCTGGATCGATTCCCGCCTCGCGTCCAGCCCGACTCGTGAGACCAGCTCCGCTTGCTGCTCCGCGTACGGGCGCAGGCGGTGTCGAGGGATGGCCGTCGAGTTCAGAAGGACGGTGTCGACCAGACCGGGACCCGCGTGGCGATCGATAGCGTCCAGATGATCCGCCATCGTCATGTCGAGCGTCTCACCGGGCTGTGTCATGAGGTTGCCGACCAGGACCTTGACGCCGCGGCACGACTGCACCGCTTCGACGACGCCGCGGACCAAGAGCACCGGGAGGATGCTCGTGAACAGGCTTCCCGGTCCGAGCACCACGAGATCGGCGGAGCTCAGCGCAGTCAGCACGGCCTCGCCCGGTTCGGCGCGCTCGGGCTCGAGCCAGACACGGCGGATCGCCGCCGGCGCGGCGCCGATGCGTGACTCGCCGGAGATTCGCTCGCCGGCGACGGTCTCACCTTCGAGCCGAAGCGGCCCGGCGCTCGCGGGCAGGACGCGCCCTCGAACGCCGAGCAAACGGCCCGCCACATCGACGGCCCGGAGGTAGCCCCCCTCCTGCTCGGCCAACGCGATGAGAAGGAGGTTCCCCAGAGAGTGGCCGGCGAGGTCCCCCGCTCCTGCATAGCGGTGGGCGAACAGGCGCCCGAAGGAGCTTTCCGCACCGTCGGCGAGCGCGAGCAGGCAGTTGCGGATGTCCCCGGGAGGGAGCCCCCCCCGTTGCCGGCGAATCCGGCCCGAGCTGCCGCCGTCGTCCGCGGTCGCGACGATCGCCGTGATGTCGAGAGGGCGCCCCGCGCGGGCGAGGGCGGCGAGTCCCCGAAGCACGTTCGGTATACCGTTGCCGCCGCCGACGACGGCAACCCGTTGTGGTGCCGAGCGAGTCGTCACCGCTTGGGCTCCTTACGGCCCGCGTCGCCCGGCGCCGCGTCCCCCGACGCCCGATCGCCCTGCGCATAGCGCCGGGGGTTGTAGTCGTCGTACCGGTAGTAGTAGCGATCGACCGGGGTGAAGGCGACGTCGTTCAGGACGACGCCGAGCAACGTGCCCTGCGCAAGCGACACACGCGCGCGATCGATCAAGCTGCCGGTGGTCTTTCCCGCACGGACGACCAGAAGGGCGCCGTCGCACATCGTGTTGAGCACCGCAGCGTCGGTGAACGGTACGGTCGGCGGGGTGTCGATGACGATCCGATCGAAGCGCCGCCGCAGCTCCGCGAATACGGTTCCCAAGAACTCGGACTGCAGAAGCTCCAGAGGATTGGGAGACGGGGCCCCAGACGGGAGCACGGTCACGCGCGCCGACTTGATCTCGATGAGGGCGTGCTCGAGGGAAATGTCGCCGGAGACTAGATCCGAGAGCCCAAGCGTGGGGCTCGGCACGATGTAGCGGGTGAGCGATGGGCGCCGCAGGTCCGCGTCGATCAGAAGCGTGTGCCGGTCGCGATCCTCGGCGAATGCAAGCCCGAGGTTTATGGCGGTCGTCGTCTTTCCTTCTTCGGGGACCGCGCTCGTCACGACGAATATCTGCCGCGCCGCCCCGTCGGGCCTCGGCTGGTCCAGCTTGAGGCGCAGGCGCCGGTACCGCTCCGCGATGGGTGAGCCCGGCCTGTTGATCACCACGAGGTGCGGATCGTCGACGAACTTCCGGGGAATGATCCCGCCCAACGGGACACCGGCAGCCAGCGGGACCCGCTTGTCTCCGGCCGGCTTGGGTTTCGACGACGACCCGCCGTCGCCCCGGAAGATCCCGAAGCGCGTCATCCGAGGGGCCCTCCTGCGGCAAGGATGAAGTGCGTCAGCAACGCGGTCAGGACGATCGCGCCGGCGGCCGACTTCGAGCGACCGATCGTGCCCAACAATCCTCCGGGAGGCGTCGGGTCGGCATCGAGATTCGGGATGGAGCCGAGAATCGGCAGGCCGGGGTATCGGTCAGCAAACTCGTCCTCGTTGCGCACGGTGTGATCGATGAACTCGAGAATGGCGGCGATCCCCACGCCCAAGGCGAGCCCGCCCACGAGGCCGGCGATCAGGATCATCGGGATGTTCGGTCGAGCCGGATTGGACGGCGGTCGCGCTCGATCCTGGATTTGGAACTGCTCACCCTTCTTTGCGGCTTCGATGTCCTGGGCGCGCCTCGCCTGCTCTTTCTGCGCCAGATTTGCTTCGTATTGGTGCTGGAGCGTCTCGTAGTCGCGGGTGAGCGACGAGAGCTCTTGCTGCCGGATCGGCATGTTTTCGATCCGTTGCCGGAGCATGTCGACGTTGCGCTGCTCGCGCTCGCGCTCGGTCTCCAAGTGCTGGATCTCGGTCTCCAGCCTGGCGATTTCCGGATTCGAGGACGGGGAGGGGACGCCCGTCGAGGCCACGGGATGCGCCAGCTCGGGATGGTTCGCAGCGAACTGCGCGATCTGATCGCGCTTCCGCCTCACGAGCGGATTCTCTTCGGTGTAGTTGGACAGCAAGTCCTGCAGCTCGCGCTGGAGCTGCGCGTAGGACCGCGAATCGGGATCGTCGCCGGTCACCGGCACGCCGAGGCCGGTCCCGGAGGCGAGCCGGAGCTTCTCTTCCGCGCGCGCTGTGGACAGCCGCTCGGTTCGCAGCTGGATGTCGCCCGTCAACTGCTGGATGCGGACTTGCGCCGCGTTCATCAGCTGGAGCGTCGCCGCCTGTTGATCGGGGAGCTCGTACAGGTATTGGGCCTTGTAACGAGCCAGCTCCGCATCGCGCTTGCGCAGCTCCTTCTCGGTCTTCTCGAGCCAGCCTTCGACGGTCTCCACCGTGCCTTTGGCCTGAGCCTCGCGGAGCTCGGAATTCTGTTCGATGAACAGATCGGCCAGCCGGTTGGCGATGTCCGCCGCGCGCTTGGGGTTGGCGTCGTCGACGGTGATGTTGAACCACGAGAGCCCCTGCTTGTCCCAATCGAGATCGACGTTCGATGACAGACGGCTGCAGGCTGCGTCGAGCTCCTTGTCGCTCAGGTTGGTCGTCATGGCGAGCTCTTTGACGACCTGCTCGAGGTAACGTCGGCTCTTGACCTGGATCTTGAGGCTACGGATGCGCTCTTCGACCCGTGTCGTCACCGTCGTCCGTACGATGTCTTCGGGGATGCTCTGGCGCATGACCAGGATCGTCGTCGACGCCCTGTAGACTCTCGGCATCGACTTGGCCACGAAGACGCTCGCCGCGAGCCCGAGGGCGGGCGGGATGATGATCCACCAGCGCCGCCGCCAGGCGATGTCGATGATCATCTTGACTTGCGCTCGTTGGTCCACGCCCGAGTCTCCTAGCGGCCGTTGATGGCCCAGCGGAAGACGAGCCCGTAAGAGCTGTAATTCGTCGCCAGCGCGTTGGTGCTGTCGTTCAACGGTTTCTGCTTGACGTACGTGTAGGCGCCGTCGAGGCCGACGAAGCGGTTGAATCTCCAGCCTGCGTTTCCGGTGATCGTCCACGATTCCGTGTCGCTCGTTCCCACCGCCGAGGCGGTCGCCGACGAGATCGGCACCTCTTCCCGCTGCCAATAACCCCCGATCACGGAGGCCGAGGGCCCCTTCGCCGTTGGGGTGAAGGTGTACGAGCCCCAGAGTCCGCGATCCTTGGTGGAGCCGCCCAGCCCCGTGCCCGGCGAGAACGCCTGTCGTGCGCCCGCGGCAAACGTGGCAGTCCGCCCCGCGACGTACTGAACTTTGGCGTCGAATGCGAACCCGTTCTCGGAATCGAGGTCCGACCGGACGCGAGAGAGGCCGGCCACGTAGTCGAGCTCCCAATACTCGGCCATCTGGCACGTCCCCACGAGCGCGACGGTCGCCGTGTTGACGTTGGGCGTGTTTTGGTACCCGAAGTGCGCGAAATCGACCCCGACGCCGAGGGTGTTCCGTGGCGAGACCTCGCCCCTCCACGCTGTCCGGCCGCCGAACTGGTACGTGTCGTTGAAGTCCTTGGCCGTGACGCCGGTGGCGGGGTTGTCCTTGATGTCCTCGTAGAAGCTCCCGGTGGATCGCAGCTGCCAGTCGACGAACCCGCGGCGACCGGCGGTCACGGTACCGCCGACGCCGAAAATGACATCCGTGATCGTCGTTCGGGAGACGAACGTGAACGCCTTGTCCTGGGTCTGGAGGTTCGGCCCCTGATGATCCGTGCGCGAAGCGTAGCCATTCACGTAGAAGCTCGAGGACGCAGTTGATTCGCGCTGGTATCCGAGCCCCAGCGCGTTCGAGAGGTAGTTCAGATCAGTGGACCGACGGTACGCCACGTAGGCGGGCCTGTACGAGAACGAAAGCGTGCTCGCCGGCGTCTTGCGGTCGACCGCCAGGTCGATCGTTATCAGCGCGCCGTCGTCACCGTTGCCTTCGCCGACCACTGCGATATTGCCGTCGTGAAAGAGGCCGAACGTCAGGACCGGCCGGAAGTCGACCTCGGCCGCGCGAAGATGCGTCGCCGCGGACGAGACGATGAAGGCGGCGCCGGCACGTAGCGCTGTGACGCGACGTCGGATGGAGAGCTCAGTTGACAATGATGGTATCTCCCGGCTTCAAGTCGACGTTGGCTTCCGGCTTGTCGCCTGAAAGAATCTTGCGATAGTCGATCCGCGTGCGCGTTTCCCTCCCGTCCTCAAATCGCACGAGCACGATGTTCGACTTGTCCGCGAATTTCGATAGCCCGCCGGAGAGCGCGATCGCCTCGAGCAGGCGTGTCCGGCGGTGGAGACTGAGACCGCCCTGCACGTTGACCTCGCCAAGGACGAAGACTTTGAAGTTATTGATTTCCTCGACGATGACCGTGACGACCGGCTCCTTGATGAACTTCGCGAACAGTTTGGCCAGATCGTCGGAGAGTTGCCTGGGCGTGCGACCCGCGGCCTGCACGTCACCCACGAGCGGAAACGTGATCTTGCCGTCGGGGCGGACGGCAACGGTCTTCGTCAGATCGGGCTCCTTCCAAACGGAAACGGAGAGCTTGTCCTCCACGCCGAGGACGTAGTCATAGGCACCCGCCGCCGCCGGTGCCGCCTGACCGTACGAGTGAGTGACGCTCGATGGGTAGATCGAGAAGCTGATGGCGATGGCGATTCCGAGAGCCCCGATGTGAAACCTCACGGCTGGGCGTCTCCGTACCGACGAAACGATCGCCACACGATGGAACCTCACCAGGTATCACGCGGACCGTGCCGAACGGCCTTACTGATACCGGGGTCGATCTGACCTGTCAAGAAAGAAAATGAACAACTTCGTTGAAAAACGAAGTCTTTAAAATCGTAATGAAGGTGTTTTTGCCGTCTACCTTCTTAGATTGAAGGTGGAGGCTCTGGAAAGGGCGGGAGCCCGATCAGGCGCTGGCCGCTTGTCCCCGCGACGCTTCGTTCAGCAAGCGGAGTACTTCCAGGCGGAAGTGCTCGAACTGAATGGGCTTCATCAGGCACAGATCCGCGCCCGCGTCGTACATCTTTCGGATGCTGTCGTGCTCCGGAAACGCGGTTATCGCGAGCACCTTGATCGACCGCGTGTCGGGGTTCTCGCGAATCGACCGGCAGAGCGAGAGCCCATCGACCCTCGGCATCATGATGTCCATGATGACGAGATCCGGTTGCATGGCTCCGATCTTGATCCCTGCCTCGTAGCCGTCGGAGGCCTCCTCGATCCGGAGGTTCGGCTCGAGCTCCTTGAGAACTCGGCGGACGATTTCCCGAATGTCGGCTTCGTCGTCGACGACGAGCACGGAACGCGACTTGGAGGCACCGGAGAAAAAGCCTTCATCGATTGGGATATCGTATTTCTGTAAGAATTCCCTGAAATCTTCTGAGCTGACCCGGTAGTGACCTCCCGGCGTCGAGAACGCGCGCAGCTTGCCCGACTTGATCCATTTGAGAACGCCGTCGTTAGTCACGGCGCAGTAGCGCGCGACTTCGGACGTTGTAAAGAATCGGCGCCCCGCTTCGGATTGACCGGTCATCGCTCGACCCCCGCCTTACGTCTTTCCGCTTTTTCCGCTCTATCGTGGGTCCAATATAGATCCCTTTTTGGGTGGTGCAAGCCGCCTGCGCCAGTCCTGGAAATCCCGCGCGTTGACGCTCCGAAATCGCCGGTGATAGTATCCCTGCTCGCTTTTTTCGTGAGATCTTCGGCGCCTTTCTCAGCGCAGCAACGGACGGACCGTAGCTCAGTTGGATAGAGCGACTGGCTACGAACCAGTAGGTCG
>CAZEII010000031.1:0-2602 GCA_964511835.1 uncultured Acidobacteriota bacterium
TGATCGTCGTCGCCCTCTGCTTCATGGTCTGGGCGACGCCGCGCTCGATCATCGCGACTGTCTCCGAGATCCGCGCGATGGGCGGCGGGGCCCACCCGGCCCTGGGCTACCTCGGCGTGATGTCGGCGAAAAACACCGCGGTCAACATCCTCATCCTGACGACCTACATGAGCTTTCTGCTTTACCGGCGCACCGGGAAGACGCCGACCGTCTCATGGTCGAAGACGGGGAACGCGGTGCAGCTGGCGATCTTCGGCACCGCGGCCTCGATCGTGATCGGGCTCGGGATCCTCGGCTACTTCGTCGAGGCCAAGGTGCGCATCGGGCTCTCGGTACCGCAGGTCAGCTCGGTCCTCCTCGCGATGATCACGATCACCGCGATCGACATTCCGCTCTATCGCAGGGCCGCGACCTCGGGAGAAGTCCAATGGGGACGGATCCCGGCGATCTCGCAGTACGTCCTGATCTTCATCGCCGTCACTTTCACCTGGCTGATGGGCCTGATGGGGTACGTCCGCTCGGGGCTGCGCCAGCACTGGCACGTCTACGGTGTGATGCGCGACACCAGCGTCGACGCCTTCACGCCGACGCTCGGCTTCGCCACCAAGGTCGTCTCGGTGACGGTGCTGATCTTCTTCGCCTTGATCGGCTTCGTCTTCTGGCTTGCAAGCCTCCACGATCAGAAGGATTGGGAAGGGGGCGCGCCTTGAGATTCCGCGTCCCGCTGATCGCCAAGCTCGGCGCGCTCGTCGCGGCGACGACCGGCTTCTACACCTACGTCGGCCAGATGGTCCCGCAAAAAGAGGTCTACCCGCCGAAGGAGACGCTGATCAAGGCCGACGTGACGACGGCCGAGATGGTCGTGATCGGCAAGGACATCTTCGAAGGGAAGGGGCTCTGCACGACCTGCCACACGATCGGAAAGAAGACGGGCCCGTTCCGCTTCCCCGATCTCGAGAACGTCGCGGTGCGCGCGAAGACGCGTGAGCCGGGCTTCTCGGACGTCGACTACTTCGCGCAGACGCTGTACGAGCCGGACGCCTTCATCGTCCCCGGATTCAACCCGGGGATGCCGACGATCAACAAGCCGCCGATCGGGCTGACCGACCAGGAGATCCTCTGCGTAATGGCGTTCCTCCAATCGCAGGGCGGGACCCCGACCGTCACGCTGCAGACCAAGCACCGCTACAACGGCGGCGGAGCGACCGTGGCCACGGCCGCCCCGCCGGCCGGCGCCGCGGCTCCCGCCCCCGCTCAGGCTCCGCCCGCGGAGGCGCCGAAGAAATGAATCTCTTCGTCGTCGTCCCCATCCTCGCCGTGTTCGGGTACTTGAGATTCCGCCAGGCCGGCCTCCTGACGTGGGCGCTCGCTTGGTGGCTCGGGTTCTTCATCGCGATCCGCTTCGGCTTCTCGGTGCCGATTCCGCAGTCGGTCGTGATGATCTACATGGGGATCGCGACACTCGCGCTCCTCGCCTACGTCACGTCGAGCGCGGAGCGGCGCGCGGCGATCTCAGGGCCGATCGTCGACCTGATCGTCAACGAGAATCGGCGCCTCACACTGGGCGCCGTCGGGCTCGCGATTCCCGTGCTCGCAGCGACCGGCGTCTACTTCAGGCTCTCGCAGCCGATCGAGGCCCCTTTCTTCGCGCGGACGGTCCACCCCGCTTCCCCCGCCGAGATCACGTTCAAGGACAAGAAGATCGATCTCGACAACGGGGACAACCCGTACCGGGCGCTCGAGAGGAGCAACCCCGAGGAGTTCAAGAAGCACGTCGAGGCGGGGCGGAAGGTCTATTACCAGAACTGCCACTTCTGCCATGGCGACAACATGGCCGCGAGCGGGATGTTCGTTCACGGCCTCGATCCGATCCCGACGAACTTCACCGACCAAGGAACTCTCCCGATCCTTCGCGAGACGTTCGTCTTCTGGCGGATCTCGAAGGGAGGGCCCGGCCTTCCCGACGAGGGCGGGCCGTGGGCGACCGCGATGCCGGCGTGGGAGAAGTTCCTGACCGAGGACCAGATCTGGGATGTCATCCTGTTCCTCTATGACTACAACGGACGGAAGCCGCGCGCGAGGGAAGAGGTCGAGAAGAAATGAAGCGCGCCCTCCTCGCTGCCGCCGCCGCGCTCGCCTTCGGGCGGGTGCTCGCGGTCGCCCCGGATCTCGGGTCGGACGCCGATCGCAAGGCGGGAGCCGCTCTCTACGGGAAATACTGCTCGCAGTGCCACGGCGACACCGGCGGCGGAGACGGGTACGCGGCGCAGCACTTGAAGCCGCGCCCGCGCAACTTCACGACCGGCAAGTTTAAGATCCGGACGACCCCGAGCGGCAGCCTGCCGACGACCGACGACCTGAAGCGGATCATCCACCGCGGGATGCCCTACACCTCGATGCCCGCATGGCCGAATTTCAGCGACGAGGAATTGAAGCAGCTCGCCTACCAGATCAAGTCGTTTTCCACCGACTTCGGAAAGCCCGACTTCAACGCGGCCCCGCTCGATTTCCCGAAGCCTCCGAAATACACGAAGGAGACCGCGGAGGCCGGGCGAAAGGTCTACGAGGCGACCGGGTGCATCAAGTGCCACGGCGATCTGGG
>CAZEII010000031.1:2702-30019 GCA_964511835.1 uncultured Acidobacteriota bacterium
CCGGGCGAAAGGTCTACGAGGCGACCGGGTGCATCAAGTGCCACGGCGATCTGGGCCGCGGGGACGGCCCGTCGGCGAGAACGCTGGTCGACGACTGGGGGTTCCCGATCAAGCCGGCCGACTTCACGCAAAGATGGACGTTCCGCGGCGGGCCGACGCGGGAAGACATTTTCCGATCGATGACGACGGGGCTGAACGGCACGCCCATGCCCGCCTTTGGCGACGCGCTGAAGCCGGAAGACCGCTGGGCGATCACCGACTACATGGTCTCCCTCGGGGACGGTGACGAGCCGCACTACGCGAACCTCGTCACCGCGAAGCACGTCGACGATCCGATCGACCTCGCGAAAGGAGCCGCAGCGTTCGAGAAGGCGCCGGTCGCGCGCTTCCCGATCGTGGGGCAGATCATGGAGCCCGGGCGCGAATTCCATCCCCCGGTCGTCTCCGTCCTCGTCCAGGCGATCTACGACGCGAACGACATCGCCTTCCTCGTCCGCTGGAACGACATGAGCGCCGAGACGACCGGATCGAACAGCCCGACGCTCGTCGTGGCGGTGGAAGAAGAAGAGGCGCCCGAGGTCGCGGCAGCGGCCACGACGGCCGCGGTCGACGAGTGGGGCCAGCCGGTCGAAGGAGCCGCCGCCGCGGCCACGGCACCCACGGGCCCGGCGTATTCCGACGCGGTGGCGATCCAGCTTCCGCTCCTGATGCCAAGCGGGGCGCGCAAGCCGTATTTCCTGCTCGGCGACGCGACGAACGGCGTCGATCTCTGGTTCGCCGACCTCGCTCGGCCGACTTCCGACCAGTACTCGGCGAAGGGAAGCGGGGCGATCGCGCCGCTCGATGCCTCCGACGTCTCCTCGACCGCCCACTACGACAAGGGCGAGTGGTCGGTGATCTTCAAGCGCGGCCTGACGGCCCCGAGCGGGGTCCCGTTCGCCCAGGGGACATTCGTCCCGATCGCGTTCTCGGTCTGGGACGGCGGGAGCCACGAGCGTGGGAACAAGCGAGGCCTGACGCAGTGGCAGAGCCTGTATGTCGAGCCCCAGATCGTCGTCTCGGCGAAGGGACCCGCCATCCGGGCGGGTCTCTTGGTATTCGGCCTCGAGATCTTGGTAATCTTCTGGATCCGCCGGAAACCGTCCGCGTAAGGAGCCGCTCCATGTATCAGCGCATCTACGTTCCCGTCGACAACTCCGACTACTCCAATCGTGCCGTCGACGCGGCGCTCGAGCTCGCCGGCAAATTCCAGTCCAAGCTGACCGGCTGCCACGTCTACGCCGCGAGCATGCACGACTACCGATTCAAGCAGATGGAGTACACGCTTCCCGACGAATACCTCGACGAGACCGAGCTGGAGCGGCAGCGGAAGATCCACGACAGCCTGATCACGATGGGCTTGAAGCTCATCTCGGAGAGCTACCTCGACGGGATGGCGAAGCGGTGCCAGGCGGCTTCTCTCGAGTTCGAAGCCCGGATGATGGACGGGAAGCACCACGCCGAGATCGTCAAGGACATCCAGGCCTCGGATTACGATCTGATCGTCATGGGCGCGCTCGGGATCGGCCGAGTGCGCGACAGCCAGATCGGCTCGGTCTGCGAGCGGGTGACTCACACGGTCAACCGCGATGTCTGGGTGGTGAAGCGGCTCCCCGATGCCGAGCCGGACCGGCGCGATACGATCCTCGTCGGCATCGACGGGAGCCCGCAGTCGTTCGGCGCTCTCATGACCGCGATCGGCCTCGCTCGGCGATTCGACAAGCAGATCGAGCTGATCTCGGTTTACGACCCGTATCTCCATTATTCCGTCTTCAACGGGATCGTCGGCGTCCTGACCGAGAAGGCGGCGAAAGTCTTCCGGTTCGAGGAGCAAAACCAGCTCCACGAGGAGATCATCGACACGGGGCTCGCGCAGATCTACCAGTCGCACCTGGATGTCGCTTCGCGCATGGCCGCGGACGAGGGGGTCCAGGTCGGGAAGACGCTGCTCGACGGCAAGGCGTTCCAGAAGATCCTCGATCACGTGCGGAAGACGAACCCCTGGCTTCTCGTCGTCGGCCGCATCGGCGTGCACAGCCCGGCGACGGAGACGGGCCTGGGGAGCAACGCGGAAAACCTGCTCCGCGCCTGCCCGTGCGACGTGCTGCTGACGACCCGACTCGAAGTCCCGCAGCTCGACGTCAAGGCCGAGGAGAGCATCCGCTGGACCCCCGAGGCCGAAGAGCGCATGAAGCGCGTCCCGCCGATGGTCAAGGGGATCGCGCGGACCGGGATTCTCCGTTTGGCGGTGGAAAAGGGCCACTCCGTGATCACCAACGCGGTGATCGACGATGCGATGGAGCGGTTCATGCCGAAGTACACCTCCGACGCGACGGCAGCGCTGGCGGAGGCGGTGGCTCTGGAGCGGGCGAAAACCCAGCCGATCTCGATGTGCGTCACGTGCGGCGTGACGGCCACCGAGAGCGCGCCGGTGAAGTGCGGCGTCTGCGGCGGCGCGGTCTTCGAGACGATCTCGCGAGAGATGATCGACCGGATCGCCGCGGTCGAGGGGGCGCTGACCGAAGAGACGACCTACGACGGCCACAAGCTCAAGTGGACGGAAGAGGCGAAGAAGGCGCTGTGGACGATGAAGGACGCCTACCAGCGCCGCCGCACGAAGGCCCGCGTCGAGAAGAGCGCGCGCTTGAAGAAGCTCCCCGCGATCACGCTCGAGTTCGCCCGACGCGTCATCGAGGACGAGACCGGGACGCCGTTGGAAAAGGGGACAGGCCCCGTTTCCGCGGCGGAAACGGGGCCTGTCCCCTTTTCCAACGACAAGAAGCTGATCGCGCGCGACGCGAAGAACGTGCCGCTGCTCTCGACGTTCGAATGGGCAGACGACGCCGCGCAGCGGCTGCTGCGCGTCCCGGCGGGCTTCATGCGCAACAGGACGCAGGACCGGATCGAGGCGCTGGCGAGCGAGCGCTCGCTCGCGGCCATCGACCTCGCGGTGGTCGAAGAAGGGATCGAGTGCGGCCGCAAGGCGATGGCGGAGATGATCGCCTCGCAGGCCTCGGCGACGCCGCACACCGGCCTCAACGAGGTCGGAACGATGTCGGCGATGGCCGCGGAGCGTGCCGAGCTGAACAACGACGGTCGGGAGCGCTGAGCACCGGCCGACGTCGAGTGTCCCATGGCCGGTTGCTGCCCCAACAATCCCAACGACGAGATGTTCAATCCGCGCATCGCCCGGCGCGAGCTGGCGCGATACCGCAAGCGCGGGCCGGCGGCGCCCACACGCCAGCTTCTCGAAGCGATCGAAGCTGCGTCTCCCCCACGGGGCTCGACGATCCTCGACATCGGCGGCGGGATCGGCGCTATCCACCACGGGCTGCTGGATCGTGGGTTTGCGACCGCGACCCAAGTCGATGCCTCCTCCGCCTATCTCTCGGTGGCCGCCGACGAGGCGACCCGCCTCGGGCATGCGGACCGCGTGGTGTTCCGGCACGGCGACTACCACGACGTCGCCTCCCAGCTCCCGGAGTCCGACGTCGTCGCGCTCGACCGCGTGGTCTGTTGCGATCCCGACTATGAGGGGATGCTCGGCGCCGCGGCCACCCACGCCCGCCGGCTGCTGGCGTTGTCGTACCCGCGCCCCCGGCTGATCGTTCGCGCGGTGGTCGCCGTCGGGAATGCCTGGCGCCGCATCACACGCGCGCGCTACCGCACCTACGTCCATCCCCCCGAGGCGATGGCGGAAGTCCTCGAGCGCCACGGCCTGCACCGCCGCTCGGCCGGCGGGACCTTCGTCTGGGCGGCCGACGTGTTCGCACGTTGAGCGCCTACCGCTTCTGCCGGACCGACGACGTCCCCCTTCTCGTCGACGCCTGGAACCGATGCGGCCTCCCCCACTTTCCGGGTGCGGCGCCGCTGACTGCCGCCCGCTTCAAGCAGGAGATCCGCGAGCTGGACCTCTGGTGCTCGAGCTGCATGATCGCTTTCGACGGGAAGGAGCCGGTCGCCGTCCTGATCGGCTGCAAGCGGCCGCCTCGCACGCTGGTTCTCCGCATCGCCGTCCACCCGGACCATCTTCGCGTCGGTCACGGCCGGCACCTCCTGACGTCGCTGTCGGCCAAGCTCGCGATCCTGGGTCCTCCGCAGCTCGTCGCGGAGATCGACGAGGCCAACGCCGCGGCGCGTGCGCTGTTCGCCGCGTGCGGCTGGCGCGAGGAGCGGACCTACGTCGACCTCGTCGGCAACGCTCGCATCGCCTCCCCTGCTCCCGCCGGCCTCGTCACGAACGTGACGGTCGAGGAACTCTTGGAGATCGGCCTTCCGGCCGAGGATGTGCCGCGCTCGTGGGGGCGGACGCGCGCGACGCTGATCAATCGCGGGGAGACGCTCCAAGGCCTTGCCATCGCGTCGGGCGACAGCCTCGACGCCGCGGTGCTCTATCGGCGCGAGGACGACGGTACGGTCTCTCTCTGGTGGTTGACCGCTGCCGACGGAGCGTCCGGAGAGCGAGCGCTCGGCTTGCTCGTTGGCGAGCTGTCCCATCGCGAGAGCGGGACGATCGTGGTCCCGGCGCTCGGCGACGACGAGATTCCCCTCGCGCTGCTCGCGCCTCTCGGCTTCGCCCCTCGAAAAAAAACCGTCGGCGTCGCGACCGTCGCGCGCAAAGCCTGATCGTCCGTGAGATGATCCGCCGCAATGCGACATGTGTTGCCCGGTGTGGCTCTCCTGGGGATCATCACCTTCGCCTCGCCGTCGATGGCGCAGGATCCGGTCAAGGTCGATCCGAAGCACTACCGGGTCGAATACGAGAACGACCAGATCCGGGTGCTTCGCATCAGGTACGGCCCTCACGAGAAATCGATCATGCACGATCACCCTGGGAACTACGTGGTCTTCCTGACCGACGGGAACGTGAAATTCACGCTGCCCGACGGGAAGACGGTCCAGCAGGCGGTCCGAGCGGGAACGACGAACTGGGACGAAGGCGGGAAGCACCTCCCCGAGAACATCGGCGACAAGTCGTTCGAGCTGGTGCTGGTGGAGCTGAAGACCAAGCACGCCGCACCGGCAAAGAAGTAGACCGTGGGGCGATCCGACCGGGGGGCTCGAAATCGAAGGAGCGCCGATGGCCAGGAGCGGTTTTAGCGGCTCGCGAATCGTCGGCAAGGGAGACACGTTCAGCACGGTCGGAGGCGCTCTCACGGTCTGGAGGCGCAAGAAGAAGTAGCCCGATCGTGATACTTTCCTGAAACCCAAAGGAGAACCGATGGCCACCACCACGAAGAAGGCATCCGCCCGCAAGCCCTCCGATGCGTTCATGAAAGCCATGACGCCGAGCCCCGCGCTCGCGGCGGTCATCGGCGCGAAGCCGGTCCCGCGCACCGAGGTCACCAAGCTGCTCTGGGATTACATCAAGAAGAACGGGCTCCAGGACAAGAAGGACAAGCGGACGATCAACGCCGATGCCGCGCTGAAGGCGGTCTTCGGCGGCAAGTCCTCGGTGAGCATGTTCGAGATGACGAAGCTCGTCGGGAAGCACCTGTCGTAGAAACGGCCATGCCCGCGACCGCGCTCCGCTTCTGCTTCGATTACGTCTCGCCGAACGCGTATCTCGCGTGGACGCAGCTCCCCGCGCTCGTCGGGCCACGCGGCGTCTCGGTCGAGCCGGTGCCGGTGCTGTTCGCCGGCCTGCTCGAAGCGCACCAGCGCGTCGGTCCCGCCGAGATCCCGGCCCACATCCGCTGGATGTGGAAAAACGTGCTGCGGAAGTCGACCCTCCTCCATGTCCCGTTCCAGCCGCCGGTCTTCCATCCGTTCAATCCGCTGCTCGCGCTCCGCGTCTCGTCGCTCTCCCTGGCTGCTTCCGACCGCACTCGCCTGATCGACGCGCTCTTCAAAGCGGTCTGGGTGCGTTCGCTCCACGTCAGCGAGCCCGAGGTCGTACGGCGCGTCGCCGACGAGATCGGACTCCCCGGCGCCGCCCTGGTCGAGAAGGCCTCAGGTCAGGGCACCAAGGAGCTGCTCCACAAGCAGACCGACGACGCGATCTCGCGCGGCGTCTTCGGCGTCCCGACGATGGAGATCGGCGGCGAGCTGTTCTGGGGTTATGACGACTTCCCCTACCTCGCTATGTACCTCGATGGCCGCGATTCCGTGGACGAGGCAGCATGGGAGCCGTGGTCGGAGCCGAGGAAGCCCTCGGCGATCCGGGAGATGTTCCGGCGCAAGCAGTGAGCGCCGAGGAGACCGCGTCATGAGCGATCCCAAAATCGTCAACCTCTCTCAGCTTCCGTGGACGCCCTTTTCATCGGGAGAAGGGATGTCGGTCGAGATTCGCGATCCCGCGCGGAAGCTGGGCTCCACGTATTGCGGCCTACGCGTCTATCGCCTGGCGCCCGGAAAGCAATCGACGCGGATGCATCGCCATCTTCTGCAGGAGGAGATCTTCCTGATCCTTTCCGGCAGCGGCACGCTCCGCCACGGGGACAAGCGTGTTCCCGTCAAGGCGGGCGATTTCATCCTCTACCCCGCCGGCGACCCCGCGGCGCACGCCTTCGTCAACACGGGCACCGAGCCGATCGAGTACGTCGCCACCGGCAACCGAGTCGGCTACGAGGTGTGCGAGTACCCGGAAGACGGCACCGTCTACGTCGAAGCGATCGACAAGACGCTGAAGAACGAGGACCTACCGAAGGACCGGCCGATTCGCGAGGCGTGGTACAAGGCCGGCCGATGATCCTCGCCGCCGCGCTCGCGTCGATGCTGAACGCCCCCGCTCCCGACTGGCCGCCGAAACCCTCGGACCAGTGGGTGCAGGGCGGTCCGCTCACCCTCGCCGGTCTCAAGGGCAAGGTCGTGCTGATCCGCTTCTTCATGGACGCCGACTGCCCCCACTGCCGCGGAACCGCGCCGAGCCTGAACGAGTTCCACGACGAGTTCGCCGCCCGCGGCCTCGTCGTCATCGGCATGTACACGCCCAAGCCGAAGCCCCGCCCCGTGACCGTCGATGAGGTGCGCGGCTACGTGAACGCCTACGGTTTCAAGTTCCCCGTCGCCCTGGACGCCGACTGGGGCGCGCTCAACGCGCTTTGGCTCGATCGCATGCCCGACGCCGACTTCACTTCGGCCTCGCTCCTGATCGACCGCCAAGGCATTCTGCGCCACGTCCAGGAGGGCGGCCTCTACGCCAAGGATGCGAAGGACCCGAAGGCGCGCGACGACTACCGGACGATGCACGACGCCATCGCCAGGCTCGTCTCCGCCGATCCGAAATGAAGCCGCGGTTCTTCCGCACGCCATCCGCCTTCCGCGCCTGGCTCGCGAAGAACCACGCCACCTCGGACAAGCTGCTCGTCGGCTTTCACAAGAAAGGATCGGGCCAGCCCAGCATGACCTGGGCCGAATCGGTCGACGAGGCGCTCTGCTTCGGCTGGATCGACGGCATCCGGAAGCGCATCGACGACGCCAGCTACACCATCCGCTTCACTCGGCGCCGCCGGCGCAGCATCTGGTCCGCCATCAACATCGCGCGAGTCCGCGAGCTGACCAAGCTCGGCAAGATCGCGCCCGCCGGCCTCGCCGCGTTCGAGGTGCGCCTCGAGAACCGGTCGGGGATTTACTCGTACGAGCAGCGACCGCTCGACCTTCCCGATCCGTACGCACGCGCGCTGAAGAAGAGCCGAGCCGCGTGGACGTTCTTCCAAGCCCAGCCTCCGTCGTACCGGAAGATGGTCTGCTGGTGGATCGTCAGCGCGAAGAAGGAAGAGACGAGGGAGAAGAGAATGGAGAGGCTGGTGAGGGAGTCCGCGATGGGGAAGCGGCTTTGAGCGCGAACAGGGGGTGAAGATCACATGTCGAAACTCCGCGTCCAAAGCTTCGGCGTCTCCCTCGACGGCTTCGGCGCCGGCCCGAACCAGAGTCTCGAGCATCCGCTCGGCGTCAGGGGCCCCGAGATCATGGAGTGGTTCTTCCCGACGCGCTTGTTCCAGAGCACGTTCGGCGACGGCAAGGGTGAGACGGGGATCGACAATTCGATCGCGGAGCAAGGGTTCGAGGGGATCGGCGCCTGGATCCTGGGCCGCAACATGTTCGGCCCGATCCGCGGGCCGTGGCCGGACGACAGCTGGAAGGGATGGTGGGGCGACGAGCCCCCCTATCACACGCCCGTGTTCGTGCTGACGCACCACGCCCGGGCGCCGATCTCGATGAAGGGCGGCACCGAGTTCCGGTTCGTCACCGAAGGCATCCACGTGGCGCTGGAGCAGGCCAAGGCCGCGGCGGGCGGCCGGGACGTCCGCCTCGGAGGAGGCGTCGCAACGATTCGACAGTACCTCGAGGCGGGGTTGATCGACGAGCTGCATCTCGCCGTCCGACCGGTGCTCTTGGGATCGGGCGAGCACCTGTGGAGAGACATCGACATGAGCGCTCTCGGCTACGTCTGCACGAGGAGCGTCGCGGGCGAGCGGGCGACCCACGTCACCATCGGCAAGCGCGCTTGAAGCTCTTCGCCTTCCTTCGCGCGATCAACGTCGGCGGCCACACGGTCACGATGGCCGAGCTTCGCAAACAGTTCGAGAAGCTCGGGTTCGACCACGTCGAGACCTTCATCGCGAGCGGCAACGTGATCTTCGACGCGACCTCTAAGAGCACCGCGACCTTGGAGAAAAAGATCGAAGCGCAGCTCGAGAAGGCTCTGGGATACGAGGTCAAGACGTTCGTCCGGACCGGGCCCGAGCTCGTCGCCCTTGCGCGCCACAAAGCCTTCCCCGACGCCCGGGTCCAGGCTGCGGGCGCGTATTGTGTCGGGTTCCTCGCCGAGCCGCTCGATGCCGCCGCGTGGGAGGCGCTGACCGCGCTGAAGACCCGGGACGACGATTTCCACCTCAACGAGCGAGAGGTCTACTGGCTCTGCAAGACCCGGCAGCACGAGTCCAGGTTCTCGAACGTGGTCTTCGAGAAGAAGACCGGCGCCCGCGTGACCTTCCGCAACGTCAGCACGGTACGGAAGCTTGCGGCCAAGGCGGAGCCACCTTCGTGAACCTGAATCCGAGAACCGCGATCTTCTTCGCGGGGTTCCTCGCTTACATCGCGATCCGCGGGAGATTCGCGCGGGAGACCAAGCAGAACGTCAAGACCGTGCGCCGCGTCAACTGGACGGAGATGATCCTGCTCTGGCTCGTCGGCGTTACGGGCCTGCTGTTCCCCGTCCTCTACGTTTTCACGCCGGCTCTCGCCTTCGCCGACTATCCGCTGCCGATCGCGGCTTGGTGGTGCGGCCTGATCCTGATGGTGGCGTCGATCCTCCTGTTCTACCGGTCGCACGCCGACCTCGGGAAGAACTGGTCGCCGACGCTCGAGATCCGCGAGGGGCACACGCTGGTCACCGAAGGCGTGTACCGGCGGATTCGGCACCCAATGTACGCTGCGATTCTCCTGTTCGACATCGCGCAGGGACTGATGCTGCCGAATGGGCTGGCCGGCTGGTCGGCGCTCGGGATCTTCCTCGTGCTTTACGTCACCCGCGTGCCGCGCGAGGAGCGGCTCATGCGCGACCAATTCGGCGACGCGTACCGCGATTACATGAGCCGGACTGGGCGACTCTTTCCGCGCTAGCGGAAATTGCGGATCAGCACGGCGTCCCGACTGAGCTTACCGGCGTTGACGACCAGGCGCGAGCTGTCGGGCGTCCAATGGACGTCGAAGATGTCCTCGGAGGGGTACCGCGTCACCTGCAGGGGCTTCGATCCGTCCGCTCCGCTGACCCAGACGTTGGTCGCGTTGCCGATCGTCAGGGCGACGGCGAGCTTCCGCGCGTCGGGGGAGAACTCGTACGCGGTGATCCGGCCGTCCTTGAACGCCGTCACCTGCGTCGGCTCGGATCCCGTGACCGGCGCCCTGAAGAGATTCCAAACCGGACCCGTCGTATCCACGTAGGTCACGGCTTTCCCGTCCGGCGCCCACGCGACGCTCTCTCCTCGCTGCGGGATCTTCGGGCCGTCAACCGCGGCCCCGCCGCCCGCCGGGACGATCTTGAAGAGTCGCGCGATCAGGCCGTCGGGTCGGGGGGTCACCACGCTGACGAGGATGTTCGAGCCGTTGGGCGAGATCTTCCCGACACCGGTGCCTTCTCCACAACTCTTCGGCTTGCCGCCCTTCAGCGGGACCGTCCAGGTGCTCCCTCCGCCGATCACCAGGAACGTCGCGAGCTCTCCGTTCTGCGCCACGTCGGCGGACTGCGCGGCGAGGCCGGGTGTCAGAATGCGCGCGTTGCCGCCGTCCAGATCGGCTCGCCAGACGTGCGCCCCGCCGTCGACGTCGAACTGGTCGTAGATGAACCCTCCCGGGAAGCATCGCGCTCTGATCGAAAGCTTGGACGGATCGGTCAGCGCCTTCGGCGTCCCACCCTGAGCGCCGATCGCAAAGACTCGCACCGCCCGGTCCCGGCTCGCCGAGTACAGGATGGAGCCGTCGGCGCAGACCGACAGCTGAAACGGAGAGTTCTCCGGATTCCGGTATGTGGTCAGCGGGCGCGGCTCGCCACCCGTGGGGTCGACCGACCACAGATCGCTGATCTTGCTCAGTCGGACCGCTGCAATCGCCTCGTCGCCCGAAGAGGTCGATACCCGGATGTAGTCGTCGGCGTCGCTCGTCACCCGGTGCGTGGCGCGCTTCGGGTAATCGACGAGGGCGATCTGCCGGTTGATCGAAGCGCCGAAGTCGTAGCCACCGCGTACGATCCCGCGCCCGTCCGGAAGCCAAGCGACGCTTTCCATCAGCCCGCCTTTGACTTCTTCGAGCGCCTCGCGTGCTCCGGACGCTACGTCGTACACCGCGAGCGTCGCGAGGAACACTCCCTTGGAGGCGTCGAGCTCCCCCGCGGCGATCTTCTTTCCGTCGGGAGACCAATCCGCGGCGCCGGATACTTGGCGCGGGTAGGGGACCGTCGCCAGCACCCGCTCCGTCCCGGCGTCGAGGTCGCGGACGATCAGGAGGGAGCGCTGGTTTTGCGGCTCCCCGCGCATGAACACGACGCTCTTTCCGTCCGGGGAAAAGCTGACCCGCGAGTCGACGTCGAACGCCCGCTCGCGGGACGCTCCGCCGAGAGACGCGACCTGCATCAGCCCACGGTAGTTCGGAGCATCTCGCCGTCGTTTCAGGTAGAAAAGGTAGTTTCCGTCCGGCGAGAACGAGAGCCCTTCGAATAGCCCTTCCTCAAAAGGCACCACCTCGAGGTCGCTTCCCGTCGCGACCTGGCGGACCCGCACGCTGGTCTTCCCGACCTCCCCAGCCAGGTACGCGAGGTAGCGGCCGTCGCGCGAGATCGCCGCCTCCGTGACGTCGCCTCGATCGGTTTGCGTCGAGAGCTTCGCAGAAGACGGTGCGGAGGCCGCCTGCGGGGCCCCACGGCCACGCATCGCCCACACGGCGAGCGCGACGGCCACGACGGCAACCGCCAGCGCCGCCGGGACGATCCAACGCGACCGCGCGGTGGCCTCGACCGGGGCCGCACGTCCCGTGAGCGTCCCCGCGGAGGTCGCCGTCGACGTCAGGTTGTCCCACTCGTCGACGACCTCGCGCAGCTCGATCGCCAGGTCCTTCATCGACTGGATCCGCTGGTCGGGGCTCTTCGCCAGGCATCGGCGCACGATTCGCTTGAGCTCGACCGGGACCTTTCTATTCCGCTCCTCGATCGGCGGCGGCGGGTCGTTCAAGATCTTGTGCATCGTCTCGACGGCCGTCTCCGCGATGAACGGCCGCACGCCGGCCACCGCTTCGTAAAGAACGCAGCCGAACGAGAAAACGTCGGAGCGTTGGTCGACAGGCTTGCCGCGCACTTGCTCGGGGGACATGTAGCCGGTCGTCCCCATGATGGCCCCGGCCCCGGTGCGCGGATCGAGTCGGGTGGGCGCGCTCGACACGTCGGGCTCAGGCTCGGTGCGCTCGGTCAGCTTGGCGAGGCCGAAGTCGAGCACCTTGGCGAAGCCGTCGTTCGAAACCATGATGTTGCCTGGCTTGAGGTCGCGGTGCACGATCCCCGCGGCGTGCGCCTTCGCCAGCCCTTCCGCCGCCTGCGAGAGATAGCCCAAGAGCGTCCGTACGTCGGTCTTTTCTTCGTGGATCAGCGTCGTCAGCGTCCGCCCGTTGATCAACTCCATCGAGATGAACTGGACCGGACTCGAATCGGGCTCGGCCGACCCGTCCTTCGACCGGACGACGTCGCTGCCGATCTCGTAGATCGTCACGATGTTCGGATGGCTCAGGGATGACGCCGACTTGGCCTCGAGGACGAAGCGCCGCAACCGCTCGTCGTCCTTGACGAACTCCGCCGGAAGAACCTTCAGGGCGACGTTCCGCTCGAGCATCCGGTCCTGAGCGAGGTAGACCTCCCCCATCCCGCCCGTTCCCAGAGGCCCGACCACCCGGTAGTGGGCGAGAACGTCTTCGGGTTGGAGAGTGCGCGCCGTCGTCATGTTCGCCGTGCCTTGGCGTCCGATCTTACAAGACACCCATCGGGCTGAGGACGGGGGGCAGACCTCATTCCCTGTAGTACGAGCCGCCGCGCCGATGGTTGCCGCTAAGTTTCGCGGCAGAGCAGGATTCCCAGCCAGACCAGCCAGCCCGACTGGCTGAACATGATGATCCCGAACCCGTGGATGTCGAGCCCCAGGTGTCCGACCAGGAATAGGAGCAAGACCAGCGGCATCAACACGGCCCCTACGACCCCGACGGTGCGGGGCAGACGCCCCGTCCGAAGGATGGCGGCGGCGAACAGGGTCAGGCCCACGCACGAGGCAGCCACGTAGACCTTGGCGAACCCGCGATTAACGAGAGGCGAGTACTCTACGAAGTCGGCCGAAAGAGTGGCTCCTCGGGGATCGCTCATGTGCGCCATCACGGACGGTGTGATGAATCCGCTCACCACCGCAGCCGACATCACCGCGACGCACGCCCAGCCGTAGGCGATCAGGGCCGCCGGGCCGAGGACCGGCGCGCCGAGGCGCCGGGCGAGGCCGAGCAGGCCGAAGAAAACCATCGGCGTGGCGACCAGCGCGAGAGAGTGGACCATCGCGTTGACGTGGGCCATGTGACCGCCGGGTCCGGAGCTCATCACGTCATGCCCGGTCGGATGGAGGGCCATGACGAGCACGCCGGACGCGGCGCCGACGATCAGGAACGTGCCGCTGGCGAGCTCACGGTTCATCCCTCTGGGCCTCCGGGAAAGCGCGAATTATCGGGCATCGGCTTGACGCATGGGAACGGAGATTGAATCCTTTTCATGCCATGACCCCGGAGTCCGGTCTCCCAAGAATCTCGCTGGTGATCCCCGCGTACAACGAGGAGCGGTTCCTCCCGCGCCTGATCGACTCGGTCGCTGCGGCGGCGCAGCGGTATTCGGCCGGGCCGGCTGCGGTGGAAGTGATCGTCGCGGACAACGCCTCGACCGACCGCACGGCGGAGATCGCCAGGGAGCGCGGGTGTCGGGTCGTCCCTGTCGCCAAGCGGTGCATCGCCGCCGCCCGGAACGCCGGCGCGTTCGCCGCATCCGGAGAGATCGTCGGCTTCGTCGATGCCGACATGCGGATCCACCCGGGGACGTTCGACGCCATCGAGGACGCCCTCGGCACAGGCAAATTCGTCGGAGGCGCAACCGGCGTGACGCTCGAGCGCTGGTCCGCGGGCCTCGCGGCGACATTCGCAATGCTGCTACCGGTCGTTTGGCTGACGAGCTTCGACACCGGAGTGGTCTTTTGCCGCCGGGAGGACTTCAGCGCCACAGGCGGTTACGACGAGTCGCTGCGATTGGCCGAGGACGTCGCGTTCTTGTACGCCTTGCGCCGCGTCGGGCGCCAAAAGGGCAAGCGGTTGACCCGCCTCACCCAGGTGAAGGCCATCGCCTCGACTCGAAAATTCGACGATCACGGGGACTGGCACTACTTCACGACCATTCCCCGCCTTGCGATCGGCATGCTTCTCAAGCGCCCCGAAGCGGCGGGAGAGCTCGAGCGGTACTGGTACGAGCCCCGTAGATGAAAAAGGCTCCGGTCCATCGCTGGACCGGAGCCCGGTGGAACGTTCGGTCGTGGTGGCGAGGGGTTAACCTCGCCAGCAGGTCCGTCCGCTACGAGGATGCCACCTCCACCGAACCGAGACTATCGCTGTTCAATGGATCACCTCCTTCGTCGGGCGTGCCACCGCGTTGAGGGCCCCTACCCTCCGGCCCGGCGATCCGCCCAAGACCGCCAGTCCGTCGCACGGCCCGGCCGCGCGGGGAGAGTGTACGACGGTCGGACTGAACGGAACTACCGTTTTCCGCACGGACGGGCGGCCGGCCCAGCGCGACACGGCTATACTTCAAGGATTCAATTCCAACGATCCGGAGGATCCCGATGAGCCCGACCCGAGCTTCCCGAACCGCGATGATCGCCGTTCTCGTGTCATCGCTCTGCGTGGGTCCGGCGCCGACGTACGCCACGTGCGGGGGCGGGGGCGGAGGGGGCATGGGCGGTGCCCGTATGGGAGGCTCGGCTCCGACCGAGACCGAGTCGTATCACGTTCCCTGGACCGTCGTAGGTCCTTCGGAAGTTGTCCCCGGGGGCGCTCTAGGTGTGTTTTGGTTCCCCTCGTCGGCCGCGGAGGCCAAGGCGTCCACGCTCCTGACCTCCCGGACTCTCTCGGTCCTCTCGTCCCGCTGCGTCGCCCTGGCCATCGTCACGCCGGACAACGAGCCTGTCCGTAAGAAATACGGGATCGCGGACCTCGGCTCGGGGGTGGTTCTCGTCGACTCCACTTCGGCCGAGATCGGCCGCGTGGACGGCGAAGGCAAGCCGATGGCCGCCGGCCCTGTCGAGAAGCTGCTCGAGGCCGAGCTGGACAAGCGTGCGGATGCCGCCAAGGCCTCGCTCGACCAGGCCAATCAGAAGATCAAGGCCAACGATGTGGACGGGGCTGCTGAGCTGCTCACCCAAATATGGGAGCAACACTGCGTGATCCCGGACGTTGCCAAGAAGGCGGCCAAAGCGCTCAAGAAGATCGGGCGGCCCGTCGAAGTGGGCGAGCTCGGCAACTGGAACGGGCGGCAACCCGATCTCTCCCCGGCGACCACCGCCGAAATCGTTCGCACCATGAACGCCGGACTGGCTGCGGAGCGAGCCGGGCAGATCATCGAGGCGCGCCGTCTCTATACCACTGCGGGGAGGATCGACCCCGCCGATCCGACACCCATCCGGTTCCTGGGAGAGCTGCTCCGCCATGAGATCGGCGACTGGGACGGGGCGCGGCAAATGTTCAACCGGGTGCTCGATATGCCTTCGGACCCGATCTCCCGAGCGGTCGCTCTGCACGGCCTCGGCAAGATGACGATCCACGACGGACGGTACGCCGAGGGACTCGAGCTGTTCCAGCGCTCGCTCGAGGCGTTCCCGCTCCCGTTGACCTACCGTAATCTCGCCGTCTACTGGAACTCCGAGAAGGACCACGTCAAGGCGCACGAGTACGTCAAGAAGGCCCTCGCGCTCGATCCCGACGACGAGTACAACCTCATCTTCGCCGCGACGTATTTCGTCGAGCTGGGACGTCCCGACGAGGCGCGCGAGATCGCGCTGCGGTACGAGGGGATGCTGCCGGCGTCGTACAACCTGGCGGTGATCCACGCGCAGCTCAACGATCGCGAGATGGCGATTGAGCTGCTGCGTCGGCACTTCACGGTCTACGAGAAGTTCGACGCCGTGCGAGCCAAGGAGATGCAAGAGGCGCGGGACGACATCGCCTTTGCCTCGCTCCAAAAGGACCCGGAGTTCGTCTCGATGACGGCGCTCGCCGACCGCGAGGCCCGAACGCACCGATGAAGTCCTATCACGACATCGTCGGCGACGGGGGCTCGAACATCCTCGAGCAGGTCACCGAGCAGAAGGACCGGATCGCGCGCGCGCTGTCCCGCGTTCGCCGACGCGTCGCCGTCGGGTCGGGCAAGGGTGGCGTCGGCAAGAGCACGGTCACGCGGGCTCTCGCGGCAGCCGTCGCCGCCCGCGGGCACAGGGCGGCGATCGTCGATGCCGATTTCAACGGACCGACCCAGGCCCGGATGACCGGCCTCCGGGGAGCGTGGCCCAGCCCGGGGGTGGACGGAATCGCGCTCCCCATGTCGAGCGACGGGGTCGGCGTCTTCTCCGTAGGTGCGTACCTGCCGGAGTCCGAAGCGCTCGATTTCGCCTCCGTCAGTCGTGGCGAGTCCCACACCTGGCGGGCCACGAAGGAGTTCTCCGCCCTCGGCGAGGTGCTGGGGTCGGTCGCCTGGGGAGAACTCGACGTCCTCTTCTTCGACCTGCCGCCGGGAGCCGAGCGCACGCTCCAGTTCGCCGACTTCCTGGGGAACGAGACGTCGTTCGTGCTGGTGACGATTCCGTCGGAGGTCTCGAGGGGCGTCGTCGCGCGCTCGGTCGCCGCCCTGGCGGGGCGCGAAAACGCGCTGCTCGGCTACGTCGAGAACATGAGCGGCTACTACTGCGCCGATTGCGATGAGGTCAAGCCGCTCTTCCCCGAGACCCAGGACGGCATCGCGCTCGATCTCCCCTGCCTCGGCCGCATCCCCTTCGACCCGGCGCTCGCCCTCGCCTGCGATTGTGGCGTCGCATTCGCGGACCTGCCGGACACCGCGGCGACGCGGGCGCTGACGGCCGTGGCGGCCCGGCTGATCGAGCGACTGGAGCTGTCGCGATGAAATTCCTCTGCGTCCCGTGCGACCAGCCGATGAAGATGACGAGCGTGACGCCTCCCGATCGTGGATCGATCTCGGTCACCTACGGCTGCCCGTCGTGCGGGTACGAGATGGCGATGCTCACGAACCCGTTCGAGACTCAGCTCGTCTCGTCGCTGGGGGTCCGAGTCGGGGCGGCGACGCCCGCCGCCTCGGGCACGCAGCCCGAAGCGGAGAAGCCAAAGTGCCCCTTCTCCGGGATGGTCGCGGACGCCGAGGCGTCCGCTGTCCCTCCCGATGCCGGGATCCGCTGGACCCCGGAGGCATCGGCGCGGATGCAGAACGTCCCCGAGTTCGTCCGGCCGATGGCGAAAACCGGCATCGAGAAGTTCGCCAGGGAGAGCGGGCACGCGGAGATCACGCTCGCGGTGCTGGATGAGGCCCGAGCGCGCTTCGGCATGTGAGCGTGGGATGGAGCTTGCCGCCGCCTTCGCGCGGCCTTACGTCGTCTCCTGGAACCTGACCTACCGCTGCAATCTCGCGTGCGAGCATTGCTACCTCGATGCCGGCGGAAAGCCCTTGGTCCACGATCCGGGGTTCTCCGACCGGAGCGAGCTGGACACACGGCAGTGCTTCAAGGTCGTCGACGACATCGTCGCGTTCGCATCCGAGGCGGTCACCATCCTCACCGGAGGCGAGCCGCTGCTCCGCCGCGACATCCTGGAGATCGTCCGCTACGCGAGCGGCAAGGGCTTGTGGGTCGTCGTCGGGACCAACGGGGTCAAGATCACGCCGACGCTCGCGACGCTTCTCGCGAAACAAGGGGTGCGCGGGCTGTCGCTGTCGCTGGACGCGCTCGATCCGGAGAGGCACGACCGGTTCCGGCGCGTGCGCGGGGCGTGGGAGAACACGGTCGAAGGCGCGCGCATCCTCCGCGATGCCGGCCTACCGTTCATCGTCCAGACCACCGTCGGCGCGCACAACGTCGAGGATCTTTCCGCGATCGCGGCGTTCACGCACGATCGGCTCGCCGCCAAGGTGTGGAACCTCTACTTCCTCGTCCCCGCCGGGCGGGGCGCGTTCGTGTCCGACATCTCTCCCGTGGCGTACGACGGCGTTCTTGACGAGCTGGCGCGCATCCAGAAGGCCTACGCCGGAAGGATGCTGGTCAATGCGAAGTGCGCGCCGCACTACGTCAAGACCCTCATCGAGCAGGACCCGGGGTCGCCGTTCTTGAAGACGTACACCGGTGGAGCCGGCGGATGTCCGGCAGGCACGCACTACCTCGGCATTCGCCCGAACGGAGACGTCACTCCCTGCCCGTACCTGCCCGTCTTCGGCGGCAACCTTCGCGACGAGACGCTGGCCGACGTGTGGGCTGGTTCCGAGCCTTTCGTCGCGATCCGCAAGCGCGCGTCGCTCGGAGGACGGTGCGGGGCCTGCGAGCTCCATTCCATGTGCGGCGGCTGCCGCGCCCGCGCCTACGGCGCTTCCGGCGACCTCATGGCCGAGGATCCGCTCTGCACCCACACACCTGGCCGGCTGGCGGGCTCGCCATGGATCACTATGCCGACCGTCGAGTACGGCCGGCCCTTGGCGATGGCGATCGCCTGGGACGACGATGCCCGCGATCGCATGGAGAGGATCCCTGCGTTCGTTCGTGGCACGGTCGTGAAAGCCGTCGAGGATTCCTGCCGCAAGTCCGGCGTCTCCCGCGTCACCGTCGCCGAGCTGGAGACGATTCGCTCGCGAATGCCCGCCCGCAAGCTCTTCGGGAATTAGCGAAAAAGGGGACAGGCCCCTTTTTCGCTAATTCCAGGCGGCGTCCTCGCTGCTGAGCTTCTTCTCTTCCTCGTCGAGCCACGATTGGTAGGCTTCGGGCGTGTCGATCGTCACATAGCCGCGCATCGAGTAATGGCCGAGGCCGCAGAGCTGCGCGCAAGCGATCTCGTAGACGAACTCGTTGTCGCCGGTCCTCTTCCGCATCTCGTCGGTGGTGACGTTCGGAATGAACCAGAGCGGGATCGTGACGCCCGGGACCGCATCCTGCTTCACGCGGAACTCCGTCAGGTTGAAGCTGTGGATGACATCCTTGCTCGACAGCTTGATGATCGCCGGCTTGTTGACCGGTAGGTGGAGCTGGTTCACGGTCGTGATGTCGTCCTTGGCGTCCGGATCGGAGCGATCGAGCCCAAGCGGATTGGTCTGAAGGTCGATCAGCTTGATGTCGGTGCGGCCGAATTTGCCGTCGGGCCCCGGATAGTGGACGTTCCACGCGAATTGCTCGCCGACGACGCGGACGACGACGGCATCGCTTTCCTTCGGGAACGCGTCGACGCGCTTGGCCCACAGCGGGATCGAGAAGCCGATCAACAGAATCGCCTCGACGACGGCGACCGCGATCTCGAGATAGGTCGACGTGTGGCTCGTAACTCCCGTGTAGTCGGCGACCGGATTCTTCGCGCGCCGGAACCGATAGAGCGCGAAGAGGAAGAAGAGGATCCAGCCCACGAAGAGCACGGCCATCACGAGGTGGACGAGGACCATCGTGTGGTCGACCTCGCCCGCGTGGGCCGACGCCGCGACGGGAAGTCCCATGGGTCCGCTCATGGCTTGTCCGAGCTCCGTTGGAGATCGGCCCACTCGGCCTCGATCTCCTCGTTGCGGAGGCGCCGCGCGCGCCGCCAAAGTCGAATGAAGAATGCCGCGAACGCCCCCTGGACGCCGACCGTCACCGACAGCAGCAGCCACACACCCGACCGGGCGCCGTCGACGAGGGGTGAATCGACGTTGCCGCTGAAGCAGGCGGCGCAGGCGAGGATCGGTGCGGCGGTCACGTCAGCTTCCGCGTCTTGCGCAGGAACCAGGTCTCGTACGCGACGAGCCCCAGCGCCACGGCGAGCGCCGCGAAGGCCCCCAGGGGGTGCGCCGGCAGGCACCACGCGCCCAGACCCAGAGCCAGGATGACCGACGCCGAGATGAAGAGCACGTGGAAGGCCCTGAGCGACATGGGATCAGCGCCCGATCCGGTCCGCGACCGTGAACGTGGGGAACAGCAAGAGGACGATGAAAAAGACGACCGTGAGGACCATGACCCAGAGAATCAGCTTCTTCTCCGAGATGAGGTGCATGAAGTAGCTGGCGACCAGCGAGCCCTTGACGGTTGCGATCAGGAGCGCGACCGCGATCGCCTGGCGGACCGGCAGGTGAAGGTACGACACCGCGACCGTGACGAGCGTCAGGACCATGAGCGAGACGAACACCAGGATGTACGCCCGGACGTGCTTCTGAAGGTCGACGGCGTGGTCGTCGCTCATGCGCTCTCCTACAGCAAGTAAAGCACGGGGAACAGGAAGATCCAGACCAGGTCGACGAAGTGCCAGAAAAGGCCGGCGTTCTCGACCCGGTTGGTGAAGTGCTCCTTGTCGGTCTTCCAGAGCTTCGAGCCCGGGCCCCAGAAGTAGGCGTTGATCACCATCCCGCCCAGGACGTGCAGCCCGTGGAGCGCGGTCATCGTGAAGTAGATGGCGAGGAAGGTGTTCGTCTTGGGGTACAGGCCCGTCTCGAACTTGTGGGAGTATTCGAGGTACTTGATGAAGAGGAAGATGAGGCCGCAGAAGACCGTCAGCCCCATGTAGAGCCGGAACAGGCCGAACTTGTCGGTCTTCAGCGAGTACCAGGACATCACCATCGTCACGGAGGAGCTGATCAAGACGATCGTGTTGATCGTCGCGAGCGGGATGTTGAGGAACTCCCTCCCGTGCGGCCAGACGGGAGCGCCGACGCGGAGCAGGATGTAGGTCGCGAAGAGTGCCCCGAAGAGCATCACCTCGGAGGCGAGGAAGAGCCAGATGCCGATCTTGCCGTTGGTCAGGCCGGTGTCCGGCCGCACGGCGACGGTGTAGGGAATCTCCATCTCGCTCACGCGCTACGCCCGCTCGTTCTGCGGAACGTAGTCCTTTGCGGCGCCCGGCACGCTGTACTCGTAGGGGCCTCGATAGACCACGGGGAGCTCCTTGAAGTTGCCGTGCCCCGGGGGCGAGGGCGCCGCCGCCCACTCGAGCGTCGTCGCCTGCCAGGCGTTCGCCTCGGCGGGCTTCCCGTGCTTCAGGCTCCAGAAAAAGTTGACGATGAACGGGATCTGCGCGAGCGCGAGCGCCCACGCCGAGAACGACGACCACTGGTTGTAGTGGAGGACCGGCTTCGCGAACGCGTAGGTCGCGCCGCCGTCCGCCAGCCGACGGGACATGCCCGCGAGTCCCGTGAAGAACATCGGCATGAACACGCCGTTCATGAAGATCAGCGACGGCCAGAAATGCCACCGGCCCAAAGTCTCGCTCATCGAGCGGCCCGTGGCCTTCGGGTACCAGTAGTAGATGCCGGCGAAGAGCGCGAAGATCGTTCCCGGTGCCACCACGTAGTGGAAGTGGCCGATGACGTAGTAGGTGTCGTGGAGCGGGATGTCGGTGATGTTCAACCCGAGGGGGAGCCCGGTGAGGCCGCCGATCCCGAACATCGGGAGGAACGCCAGCGCGAACAGCATCGGCGTGTTGAAGCGAATCGACGCGCCCCAGAGCGAGATGATCAACGACGTGAGGATGACGACCGACGGGATCGAGATGATCATGGTCGTCGTCTGGAAGAACGCCGCCATCGTCGTTCCCATGCCGGTCATGAACATGTGGTGGGCCCACACGACGAACGACATGAAGCCGAGGAAGATCAGCGAGTAGACCATCGAGCGGTAGCCGAATAGCGGCTTGCGCGTGTTGTTCGCGATGATCTCGGCGACGATCCCCATCGCCGGGAGGATCAGGACGTACACCTCGGGGTGCGCCAGGAACCAGAAGAGGTGCTGCCAGAGGAGCGGGTTGCCTCCGCCCGAGACCTGGAGCGCTTGGCCGCTGACGACCAAGCCCGACGGCAGGAAGAAGCTCGTCCCCGCCACCCGGTCCATCAGCTGAAGGACGGCGGCCGCCTCGAGCGGCGGAAAGGCGAGCAGGAGAAGGAACGCCGTCACGAACTGCGTCCAGACGAAGAACGGGAAGCGGAAGAAGCTCAACCCTTTCGCGCGGAGCTGGATCGTCGTCGTGATGAAGTTGACCGCCCCCAGGAGCGACGACGTGATCAGGCAGATCATGCCGATGATCCACATCGTTTGCCCGGTCCCGGCAATGTCGGCGAGCGGCGTGTAGGACGTCCATCCCGACTGTGCGGCGCCGCCGGGGACGAGGAAGCTCAGCAGCATCGTCACGCCGCCCAGGAAGAAGAACCAGTAGCTCGCCATGTTGATGCGCGGGAACGACATGTCCGGCGCGCCGATTTGGAGCGGCAGCACGAAGTTGCCGAACCCACCGACCGCCAGCGGGACGACGCCGAGGAAGACCATGATCGTCCCGTGCATTGCCCCCAGCTCGTTGTAGAAGGTCGGGAGCATCGTTCCGCCCGGCATGCGCGCTTCGCCGAACAGCTTCCCGATCAGGGGCAACGGCTTGCCCGGAAAGGCGAGCTGCCAGCGCATCAGCATCATCAGCGTGAAGCCGAAGAGCAGGAACAACAGCCCGGTGACGGCGTACTGGATGCCGATCGTCTTGTGATCGGTCGAGAAGACGTACTTGCGCCAGAACGACAGCTCCTCGTGGTGGGAGCCGTGCTCGTGCGCATCCTTGTGCGCAGGCGCTCCAATCGTGGTTTCCGTGGGACCCATCCTCACCCCCGCCCGCGAAACCCCCGCCCGCTACTTCGCGGCGGCGGGAGCGCTGAACTTGAAGTTGACCGTCTTCGTCTCGCTGCCGGTCACGGTCACGGTCGCCTTCTGCACGCCGAGCTTCTCGTGCCACGCCTCGAGCTGGTAGGTGCCCGCATCGAGATTCGAGATCGTAAACTTGCCGTCCTCTTTGGTGACCGAGAAGAACGGGTGCGAGTAGACGGCGGCGTACGAGCTCATCCAGGGATGGACGTCGCACTTGATCATGAAGATCCCTTCAGCCTGCCCGAACGACTTGGTCGACTCCTTGACCGTCGGGGGCATCGCCATGTTGAACGGGGCGTTCACCTTGGGAAGCGCGTGCACGTTGTGAAGGATGCCGTCGGAGTTCAAGACCTTGAACGGCTGGCCGACCATCAACCCGAAAACGTGGGGCGAATAGTGGCACCCCTTCTGGTCCATGACGACGGGGTCCTTCGGGGAGGGCCAGGTCTTTCCGGCAGGGAGCCCGCCGGCGACGCTGACCATGATGTTGGCCATCGTGTTGCCGGAGCCCAGCACGAGCACGTCGCTCGGCTGCGGCGCGCTTCCGTGCATCTTGGCGCAAGCGGCGTCCGCCGCCATGTCGATCGGCTTCAGGTTCGGTACCTTCCCTTCGTAGGTGACGGTGCCGGTGATCGTCGCTGCGAACGCGGAGCCGCACGCAAGGCCGGCGGCGAGGAACGCGGCGATCCGGGGGAACGAAGTACGGCGCATGGTGATCTCCTCAATGGGCCCGGTTCAAAGGGGTGACTTTACTACAGGTTCTCGAACGAGAGCGACTCGGCGAGCCTGGGGTCTCCGACCGGCACGAGCTTGGCACCCGAAAGCAGCCGGAACAGCATCGCCTTGAACAGCGCCGAGACGGCGATGAGGGCGAAAAGGTCGGACAATCCGACGTGAAGCCCTTCAGGATGGATGGTCGGCATCACGAGCCAGGTCACGTCGACGAGGTGCATCGCGAGCATCCAGGCTGCCCCGATCATCAGGAGCCTGGCGTTTCGCTTCACGGTGCGCGGCATCAGGAAAAAAAACGGCACGACGAAGTGGCCGAAGGCGAGCAGGAACGAGACCGAGCTCCACGAGCCCTGCAGCCGGTGGCGAAAGAAGATCGTCTCCTCGGGAAGGTTTCCGTACCAGATCAGGAAGTACTGCGAGAAGCCGATGTAGGCCCAGAAGACCGTGAAGGCGAACAGCATCTTCCCGAGATCGTGGTAGTGCTCGACGCTGACGACGTCCTTCATGAGGCCCCAGCGCTTGAGCCCCATCACCGTCAGCGTCAGGAAGGCGAAAAAGCTGACGAAGCTCCCGGCGAACCAGTAGACGCCGAACATCGTCGAATACCACTCGGGATCGAGCGACATCACCCAGTCGATCGCGGCGAACGTCTGCGTCAGCGCGGCGACGATCAGGGCGGGCCCCGCCAGGCGCTTCAGGCGGAGCGAGATCGCCCGGTCCTTGCTTTCGTCCTGGCGCCGGGACGACCTGGCGAAGTACCAGGCGATTGCGGTCCAGAGCACGAAGTAGAGAATCGCGCGCGTCGTGAAGAACGACGAGTTCAGGAACGGCGCCTTGCCCGCGACGACCGTCTTCCCTCCGGCCTGGTCGTGGACCCAGGGATAGACGTCCCCCATCGAAAGGAGGATCGGCACGAAGAGCACGGCGAAAAGCGGGATCGTGCTCATCGTGGCCTCTCCGAGGCGGCGGAGCACGATCCCCCACCCCGCCTGCGTGGCGTAGTGGACGAGGACGAAGAACAGGGCTCCCAGGGCGAGCGACAGGAAGAAGAGGAGAGCGAGAAGCCAGGAAAATGCGAAGTTCCTCGGGCTGCCCGCGGTCGCGTAGCAGAGGATCGCCGCGACCAGTCCAACCCCCGTACCGAGCAGAGGGACGCGCCGTAGGAAATGGCCCTTCGGGATCTCGATCTGGTCGGCCTTGAGGGCCGCTCCGTCGGTCTCGTGGCTCACTGGGGATTCTCCACGAGCTCGACGTGCGAGGCCCCCGACGATCTCAAGAGCTGGACCGTCTGCACGGCATCGAATTTCGGATCCCACGCCTCGATCGAAATGAAGAACCTGTCGTCCGCGAAGCGGCCGAACCGCGGGACCTCGAACAAAGGATGGTGGTGCATCGGCAGCTTGTTGAGCCCGAGCATGCCGAATACGGCGCCCAGCGCTCCGCCGAGCACGCCGAGCTCGAAGGTGATCGGGATGAAGGCCGGCCAGGTGAAGTACGGCTTCCCCGAGATCGTCAGCGGGTAGGCCATCGTGTGCACCCAAGTCTGCAAGAGGAATCCGGTGGCCGCGCCGCCGAGCCCCATCACGAGCACGATGAACGGAAGCTTCGATCGCGCCATCCCCATCGCGCCTTCGAGACCATGCACGGGGAACGGGGTGTGCGCATCCCAGCGCGTGTACCCCGCGTCGCGAACGCGCTCGCAGGCGCGGAAGAGCTCGGCCGGCGTCACGAACTCGGCGAGCGCTCCGAAGTAAGGGGTGCCCGAGGGAAGCTCGGCTTCGAACAGGCCCATCAGTGCGCCCCTTCTTCGGCGAGGTGCTCGCCGATCGGCGCGCGCTCCGGCCGGCGATGGGCGTGCGGATCGGCCTGCGGCAATACGGTCTTGACCTCCGCGGTCGCGACGATCGGCAGGAACCGGACGAACAGACAGAACATCGTGAAGAAGAGGCCGAAGCTACCGAGGAGGCACGAGACGTCCCACACGGTCGGCCGGAAGTATCCCCAAGCCGACGGCAGGAAGTCGCGATGGAGCGAGGTCACGATGATCACGAACCGCTCGAACCACATTCCAATGTTGACGAAGATCGACATGACGAAGAGGATCGGGATCGACGTCCGCGCCTTCTTGATCCAAAAGATCTGCGGGCTGATGACGTTGCATGAGATCATCGTCCAGTAGGCCCACGCGTACGGCCCGAACGCCCGGTTCGTGAATGTGAACAGCTCGTACTTGCTCCCCGAATACCAGGCGATGAAGAATTCCATCCCGTAGGCGTAGCCGACCATCGAGCCGGTGACCAAGATGATCTTCGCCATGTAGTCGAAATGCCGGATGGTGACGATCTCCGTCAGGCCGAACGCGCTCCGGCAGATCACCATCAGCGTGATCACCATGGCGAACCCGGAGAAGATCGCTCCGGCGACGAAGTACGGCGGAAAGATCGTCGTGTGCCACCCGGGGATCTGCGAGACGGCGAAGTCCATCGACACGATCGAGTGGACGGAGAGGACGAGGGGCGTGGCCAGCCCTGCGAGAATGAGATAGGCGACCTCGTAGTGCTGCCAGTGCCGGTTCGAGCCCCGCCAGCCGAGCGCGAAGAAGCCGTAGATCCGCTTCTTGAGAAGGCTCGTCGCGCGGTCGCGGATCGTCGCGAGGTCCGGGATCAGACCCACGTACCAGAACAGGACCGAGACCGTCCCGTAGATGCTGACCGCGAAGACGTCCCAGAGCAGCGGGCTCCTGAAGTTCGGCCACATCCCCATCTGGTTCGGGAGGGGGAACATGAAGTACGCGACCCACACGCGGCCGACGTGGATCCCGGGGAAGATCAGCGCGCACATGACGGCGAAGATCGTCATCGCCTCGGCGGAGCGGTTGATCGACGTGCGCCACTTCTGCCGGAAGAGGAAAAGGATCGCGGAGATCAGCGTCCCGGCGTGCCCGATGCCGACCCAGAAAACGAAATTCGTGATGTCCCACGCCCAGCCGACCGGGATGTTCAGCCCCCAGATGCCGATCCCTTCCCAGAAGAGCCAAGACACGGCAACGCCCAGAAGGCCCAGAAGGGCGAACGACGGAAGGAAGAAGAGCCACCATCCGCGCGGCGTCTTGGACTCGATCGGCTTGGCGACGGCCTCGGTGATCGAATGGAAATCTTGCCCGCCGAGAATCAGTGTGGGACGGCCCGCGACCGGATCGTAGCGGTCCTCTAGCTCGGTCGGCGGCATGTCCCGCCGTTCTTACCATTCCGGGGGAATGGGGTCAAGAAGCGGTGCTCGACTTCATCGCTGATGCGTCCACAATATCCTTCCGGACGCCCCCCGACTCACGGCTGCCGGACCAACCCCGTCGTCTTTCTAGGGGATGCGTCATGGACCCCGAGCTGTCGCGCCGATCCTTCGTCACCGGCCTCGTCCTGGCTGGGGCGGGTGCCCTCGCCGGATGCGCGAACGACGCCAGGCTCAAGGAATTGCGCCAGAGAGCGAAAAAGATCGGCGCGTCGCTCGACTGCTCGGATATCTCGGACCTTCAACCGGCGGAGGCGCGGACGCGGGTGGACAACGAGTACCGGCAACACTCCGACAAGGAAGATCAGTTCTGCATGAGCTGCTTGAACTTCGTCCCCGCCCCCGTCGAGACGACCTGCGCGACTTGCAAGACCGTGCGCGGACCGATCAACCCCGACGGCTGGTGCAAGCAGTGGACGAAATCACGAGGCGCCGCTTGAGCCGGGTCCGCGTCGTCGGCGCGCGGCGTCGGCGATTGCCGCGGGACGCCGAAGCCGGTCAGCTCGCGAGGAAGCTTGGGTTCGAGTGACCGGGCCTCGGCGTCCGCGGTGCGAAGCAGGCGCTCGACGACGTCGAGTTCGCCTCGTTGCCACATGCGGACAGCGTGGGAGCGGCGATGGGCACCGGGCATCCCGTCGGCTGGTTCCCGGGGTCGGAGGCCGCCCCGCACGCCGCCGCATGCAGGCCGTCGTCGATGAAAATCCGCCGGCGCCGCCGCGCGAGATTGCAGCGGGTCGGTGACTGGTGGGCGGACCGCGAAGACAACCTGAGGTGCGGCGGCGCCGGCGATGACGGGCATCCCTACGAGCGCCATCGCGAATCGGGCGCCCGAGGTGCGTGGTGTCGAGTGGGTCCCCA
>CAZEII010000031.1:30119-48229 GCA_964511835.1 uncultured Acidobacteriota bacterium
ACGAGCGCCATCGCGAATCGGGCGCCCGAGGTGCGTGGTGTCGAGTGGGTCCCCATCGTGCGTCCCCTTGCTCGATTTCAGCCGTTACGCCGAAACGATACGCGGGCACACGAAGTCATTCCATGAGGGCTTTCCCCCACGCGAGGATGGATTCTTCCCTCAGCGAATCCTCGGATCGGTGATGTCAGTGAATCAGTCCCCGCCGCGCCGCGTAGCGGACCAGCTCCGCAGTGTTGTGGACGCCGAGCTTCTCCATGATTCGCGTCCGATGGTTGTCGGCCGTCTTCACGCTGATCTCGAGCAGGCCGGCGATCTCCTTGGTCGTCTTCCCCTCGGTCACGAGGTGGAACACCTCCCGCTCGCGCGGCGTGAGCGCGCCGTAGGGGTCGACCGCGTCGCGCTCGGGATTGCGGTATTGCTCGGCCAGCACGCTCGACGCCTGCGGCCCGAAGTACCCCTGGCCGCGATGGAGCGCTTGGACAGCGTCGATCAGATCCTTGGCCGCGCTGTCCTTGACGAGATATCCGGCCGCCCCGGCCTTCACCATGTGCAGCACGTACTCCTCGTCGTCGTGGACGGTCAACGCGAGAACGCGGGTCGAGGGCAAGGCCTCGCGGATGCGTCTGACGCATTCGACTCCGTTCAAGCGGGGCATCGTGATGTCGAGCACGACGACGTCCGGCCGCGTCTCGATCGCTCGGTCGACCGCCTCCCGGCCGTCCGATGCTTCGGCGACGACCTCGCACAAGCCGCTGCCGACGAGGATGTTGACGATCCCGGTGCGGACCAGGGTGTGATCGTCGGCGACGAGCACGCGGATCACGGGCCCGTCTCCTCGGCCGCGATCGGCACGGCCACCTCGATCCGGGTTCCGCGTCCGGGTCCGGCGTCGATGCGCATGCTTCCCCCGAACAGCTCCGCGCGGTCCCGGATCCCCCGCAGGCCGACCGCCCCCTCCCGGTGCTCCGCGTCGAAAACGCGGTGCGGATCGAACCCGGCGCCGGCATCCGACACGCCGATCGTCAGGCGTCCTCCCGCTCGGATGACCTGCACAGAGGCTCGGGAGGCACCCGAGTGCTTCGCCACGTTGGTCAAAGCCTCCTGCACGACCCGGAAAGCGAGCGTCTCGATCTCGCGGTCGAGCCGCTCTTCGATCCCTTGGAGAGAAAGCTCGACCTCGATGGCCAGCCGCTCGCCCACGTTGCGCGCGAGCCATCGCAGGGCGGGCATCAGTCCGAGATCGTCGAGCACGGCGGGGCGCAATAGCCTCGAGAGCTCCCGCGTGTCGCGGAGAGCTTGCGAGGCCATCGCGAGCGCGGCGTCGATGCTCTCCGCCGTCGCCTCCGGCGAGGAGCCGCTCCGGCGGGCGCCCGCGAGCTGGTTCTTGAGGGCGGTCAGCGTCTGACCGATTCCGTCGTGGAGCTCCCGCGCGAGTCGGCGGCGCTCTTCCTCCTGGACGCTCCAGACCGCTCGCGACAGGGACCGAAATCGCCTCTCGGCGCTCACGAGCTCGCGGAAGAGCTTTTCGTTCTCGAGTGTCAGCTCGCGCACCCGCTCCGCGATCGGCCGGACCGAATCGCCGCTCACAGTTTCTCCCCCTCGATCGATGCGGCCAGAGCGCTCGCGCGCGCGGGCGCGAGCCCTTGCTGGAGCCGCTTGATCTCTCCCGCGGCGCGGTCGCGGCTGGCGCGCGCTCCGAGTTGGTCGCCGCGCGCGGCCGCCGCGGCCGCCTGGAGCCGGTACAAGCGCGCAAGCCCGGCATAAGAGCCGCAGCTCGCCGCCAGCCGTACGGACTGGGTCAGCTCCTTCTCGGCTCGGGCCGGGTCTCCGGCCTGGAGGCAGGCACGCGCGAGGGCTTCACCCGCCAGAAGTCGGAGCGCCGCGTCGCCGAGCCGCTCCGCCCGCTGCGACGACGCTTGAAGCGAGCGCACCGCGTCGCCGGCGCGCTTCTCTCCGAGGAGCTGCAAGCCGTCGTCGACGTCGATCCGCAGGAGCACCGTCGCGCTCTGGCTCGCGTTTCCGTCGGCGCGAGCGCGGGCCAGGGTGCTCTTCGCTCTGGCGAGATCGCCGCGTTTCGCCAGAACCCGAGCGCTCAACCGGAGCCACTCCGCGCGCTGCTCGTGGTTGCTCGCCTCCCCGAGCCACCCTTCCGCCCGAGCCAGATCGCCGTGCGCTTCGTCGAGGGCCCCGAGCTCGATCCAAAGATCGGCGCGGTCGAGAGTGAATTCGGCCAGCCCGTGCGCGTCCTTCAACCCGTCGAGCACCTTCAGCCCCTCTTCGTAGGACGCCAGAGCCGCCGCGTACCGTCCCTGGACCTGCGCCAGGCGGCCGAGGTACCCGAGCGACACCGCCGACGCCGGCACCATCTCGTTCTCGCGACTCTCGTTGAGCGCCTTGAGGTAGGACTTCACGGCGTCGTCCCATCGCCCCTGAGCCAGCTGGAGCTGACCGAGGCTTTGGGTCACGAGGATCTCCCCCTCGCGGTTCCCCGTCTCCCGGTACAAGTCGAGCGCCTGATGCCAATACACCGACGCGTTGTCGGAGTTCCCGAGAAGCTGATTCGCATAGCCGACGTTGTTGAGGCTTTCGGCTTCGGCGCGCCGGTCCCCGATCTCCTTGCGGATCTGAAGGGCTTCCCGGTAGCGGTCGAGGGCCTTCCGGTAGTCTCCGCGCGCTTCTTCGTTGGCGCCCAGATCGTTCACGGCATCCGCACGTCCGGCTCGATCCCCGAGCTCGTCGAAGAGGGCGATGGAGGAGGCGAGCGTCTTCGCGGCATCGTCGTGCTCTCCGCCCGCGGTCTCGATCTGTGCGAGGTTGCGGAGGGTCGTGGCATAGCCGCGCTTGTCGCCGATCTGGCGTCGCAGCTCCGCGGCTTCCCCGTACTTCTTCTTGGCCTCGTCGAGCTCCCCCAGCTCGCGGTAGCCCACCCCGAAGGCGTTGAGGACGTCGGCGCGTCCTTGTTCGCTGCGCAGGTTGTTCTCGACGACCAGGGCGCGGACCAGATAGTCGTCCACCGCCTTGCGGCTCTCGCCCGCGAGGATCGAGTACTTGCCGAGCAGGAACAGGGCGCGCGGGTGGTTGGGCGCCTTGGCCACCACGCTCTCGAGCACGGGCCGGGCGTCGGTGAACCGTCCGGATTGCGCGTAGGCGTCCGCAAGCGCGACCGCCGCTTCGAGATCCCCGGGATACCGCGCGACGAGCGCGCTCAAGACCTTCTGCGCCTGCTCGGGGTCGCCGCGCAGGCTTGCTTGGCGCGCTTCGGCCAGCGCGGCGAGGCGCTCGTTTCCTTGGAGCGCGGCGACCGCGCGGTCCGCGGCCTCGACCCCGCGGTCGCGCTTGCCGGTGGTTTCGCACACCTCGGCGAGCTTGTACCAGGCCGGGCCGAACGAGGGGTCGGCAGCCACGGCCTGCTCGAGCGCAGGCTCCGCGAGTACGGCGTCTCCGCGCGCGAGGAGTTCCGTCGCGCGCAAGAACGCGGATAGCGCCTCGGGAGTCGCCGCCACCGGAGCGTCCTTGTCCGGAGCCGGGACATCGAGGGAGCGTCGCACGTCCCGGCTCAGCTCGGAGACGAGCGCTCCGGGCGTATCCGCCTCGGCGGCGATCGCCGACGAGCGGCGCCCGCCGTCTCCGGCGAGGTGGACGAGCTGCGCGTCCACGCGGAGGAGCGGCCCCCTCGTCCGCGCGCTGCCGACGACGAGGGTCTCGGCGTCCAGCAGCTGGCCGATCTTCTTGAGGGTCTCGGTGCTCCACGACCCCTCCTCCAGCTTGAGATCCTTGAGCGTTCGGATGACGTGACCCGCGTCGACGACGCGCAGGGTCGGGCTCTGGGCGAGCGCGTCGACCAGCATCTCGGCGATGCCGTTGGACATCCACGCGAGGGTCGGCGTGCCGGTCTCGTCGCGCAGCGGGAGGACGGCGACCGAGCCGGTCGGCGCCGGCACGCTCGCGGCGGCGGCAACGGGCGGCCTCTGGGCCTTCCAATAGAGAGCGGCCGCGGCCACCAGAGCGAGACCCGCTCCCGCCGCCAAGAGCGCCCGCTTGACCGCGGGGGAGCTCGCGCGCTCCGCGGGTCGGTCGAGCGCCTCGAGCAGATCCTCCGCCGATGCGAACCGCCGAGCCGGGGAGGGCTCGAGGCAACGCCGAAGGACCGCTCGGAACCCCGGGGACACGGCGACCCCCAGCTCGGCGAGCTCGCGCGGCCTGCCTGCAATCCGCTGGGCGATCGTCTCCGCGAGCGAGCCGCCTGGAAACGGCAGATCGCCGCTGACCATCTCGAAGCCGATGATGCCGAGAGCGTAAAGGTCGCTGCGCGCGTCGACCGGCTCCCCCTTGGCTTGCTCGGGAGACAGATAATCGGGAGTGCCGAGCATGGTGCCGGCTCGGGTTGGCCCGGACCGGGCGAGCGAGCGCGCCAGCCCAAAATCCGAGATGTGAGGGCGCCCCTCGGCATCCAGCAGGATGTTGGACGGCTTGAGGTCGCGGTGGATCACCCCCGCGCGGTGTGCCGCCGCGAGCCCTTCCGCGATCGGGCGGAGGATCGAGAGCGCCGTCGCTTCGTCCACGCGGCCGTGCTCTTCCATCCACGTCCGCAGCGAAGGGCCGTCGACGTAGTCCATGGTCAGGAAGTAGAGATCTCCGTCCTGCCCGATGTCGTGGATGCGCACGACGTTCGGGTGACCGACCTGGCGGCCCAAGAGCAGCTCCCGCCGAAAGCGGTCGATCAGGGACGCATCGGCGGCGAGCTCGGGCCGGATCACCTTGAGAGCCACCGTGACGCCGAGCTCGTCGTCGGCGGCGCGGTAGACCAGACCCATCCCGCCCACACCCTTGAGCTCCCCGATCCGATAGCGCCCCGCGAGCTTCGTGCCCGGTGCGAGACGGCGGAGCGCGTCCTGGCTGACGCGCGTTTGATCGACGCGTGGCTGCGGGGCGGGCTCCCGGCCTTCGCCGTCGCCGTCGCCGGAGCCGGTGGAGGTCAAGACACCTTCCGCGATCGCGCGTCGTGGTGGGCGAGCACGCGCGACCAACTCGACGCTGTGACGCCGTCACCGGATTCGGCATCCGGAAGCAGCTCGGCCATGTCTTTGAGCTCCCGGTTCGTGCGTGCCACCGCGATGGCGAGGGCCGCGTGGGAGGCGAGCGCCTGGAGAATATCCACGTCCAGCTCGTCGAATGCCGCGCCGGGCTCGTGGCTGTCGGCGTAGATCAGACCGGTCAGACGTCCCGCGGCGGCGAGCGGAAGACAGACCAGGGCGCGGATGCCGCCTTCGATCACGCTCTCCCGCTCCCGAAGAAAGGAATCCGAGAGCGCGTCGGAGACCGCCACGGCTCGCGCGGTCGCCACGACGCGCCGAATCGCCCCGACGCTTCCGGAGAATCCTTCGGCGACGAGATCGGAGTCCGAGAGCGCCCGGCGAGCGACGATCTCCAGCTCGCCATTCTCCCGCGTCAGGAACACGACGCCGCGATCGGCCCCCGACAGCCGGAGAACGGAGTCGAGCAAACGCTCCAAGAGCTGCCTCAGCCCGAGCGACGGGTCGAGCTCGCGCTGCAGGGAGATCGACGTGCGGTACCGCTCCTCGCGACGGCGAAGCGCCGCATTCTCGCGCTCCGGATTCGAGTGCTCGAATCGGGCGAGCAGGCCGCCGAAGCTGATCCAGCCCTCGCGCGTGAGCGGCGCATCCCGCAGCGGGTGGCCGTCGACGAGCGTGCCGTTCGTGCTGTCGAGGTCGACCAGCCGCCAGTCGCTCTCGGCGAACAGGAGACGGGCGTGGCGGCGTGACACCCGGTCGTCGTTGAGCACGATGTCGCAGTCGGGATCGCGCCCGATCACGGTCTCGACGTCGCCGTGGACGAGGAAGGAGCGCGTCGGGTGGAACGGAAAGTGAACTGTGAGCCGGGCGAGCATCCGGCCTCCCGGGAAGGTCAGCTGCCGCCGGCCTTGGCGAGGAGGCTGAACTTCAGCGTCGACGCTCCGCCACGGAGTTCGCCGGCCACATTGACGACGTCGCGCGCCGAGCGCCAAACGTCCGGGATCGACGCGCCGCTGTGCTTCTTGACATAGTCGGCGAACGCCTGGATGGCGTCGGCGGCCGCGACGGAATCGCCGGCGTCGCTCGCCGCCTTCGCCGCGTTGAGCTGGCTCTGCAGGCTCGAGCGAACGTCACTCGCGATCGCTCCCGCGTTGGCGTCGAGCGTGGACTGCAAGCGGCCGAACTTCTCGTTGATCACCGTGTTGACCGGGCGCAGGTCGGCGACGATCAGGAATTGCGAGAACCCCCCCTTGTTGGCTCCGGTGCGATAGCTGCCCATCCCGATGCTCGCGGTGATGTCCTGGAAGGGGCCGCCGATCGAAGCAGCGAACAGTCGCAGCGGGCTGCCGACGACGTAGTTGAGGTTGTGGGTGTGGAAATCGATCGCGACGACGCCCGAGAACGCGAGAGGTCCGCTCGAGGGGGGCTCGATCGTGACGAGCGCCGGAAACGAGGCGGGGATACTGACGGAAGCCGGCAGCCTGGACGTGATGTCGACGTCCGAGACGTCGACCAGATGCGAGGACAGACCGATACTCTCCGCTGTCAGGCCGAGGGACTGCTCAAAGGTCAGCGTCAAATCGAGATCGATGCCGCCGGGAAAGGTGATGTGCGCCGTGACGGAGTTCGGAGCGACGGAAATATCCGCGACCCCGGTCGTGTCCGAGACCGGCGGACTCAGCGTCGATGCGGCGACCACCCCCGCGGCCAGCAACAGCTTCAACGACTTACCCTCTTCAAGATTGGCCGAATCTTACGATCGCCCTCGTACGGGCGCAACGCATGAAATCCCTATCGAGATACCGGTAGTATTCGGGGAGTCGGGCTACGCCGCGACCAACAAGACGGCGAGCAAGACCAACCAGACGACGTCGAGGAAGTGCACGTACATCGCGGCGTAGGTGATCCCCGGGTGGTGGCCGCTGCCGTAGCGACCGCGGCGCGCTCGCATCCAGACGACGCCGAGCAGCATGATCCCCCCGACCACGTGGGCCGCGTGCAGGCCGGTCAGCATGAAGAAGGTGAACCCGTAGAGGTTGGTCGCGGCTGTGAGGTGAAGGCGGATCAGCGCCGACCAGTTCCACGCTTGGACGGCCAGGAAGCCCGCCACGAGAGCGAGCGTCGCCGCGAGCCGTCGCGAGGACAGCGTGGGCGCACCGGCTCGCATCGCCCGTAAGGACAGATGGACCGTCACGCTCGCGGCCAGGAGGAGAGCGGTGGCGAGCCCGAGACCGGCGGGGAGCCGCGGCATCCCTGGCGGCGGCCAATTCGTCGCCCTCACCCGGACGACGAGGTAGCCGGCGATCGCCGCGGCGAACAGCGCGCCGAGGGATGCGAGAAAGATGCGCATCCCGAGAACGCCGGCCCCGGGAATCTCTCCCTCGCGGGAGCCCCGCGGATCTCCTTCGGTCACTGCGGGTTGGTCTTGATGGCGGGGGCGTAGCCGGGAATCTTGTGCGCGTCGTATTGCTTCGCGTCGGTGAGCGCGATCGCGATGAACAGCATGACGACCGCCATCGACACGATGATGACGAACGCGTTGAACGGCTTGTCGTACTTCAGGTGCATGAAGAACATCAAGACGAGCGAGGCCTTGAACACCGCGATCCCGAGCGCGATCCAGAGATTGAAGCGGCCGAAGTCGAACCAGGAGACGGCGACGGTCACGAAGGTCATCACGAGAAGCGTTCCGAGGACCGCGAACAGCACGGGGAGCGGAACGATGTGGCCGACCTGGGGATGCGCTTCGTTCGACATGCGGGTTTCCTAGCTGATCAGATAGAGGAGCGGGAAGAGGAAGATCCAGATCAGATCGACGAGGTGCCAATACAAGCCGACGAAGTCGACTGGCGTGAAATAGTCGGGGCCGAAGTGTCCCTTGATCGAGCGGATGAGGAGCCACGTGATCGCGCCCATCCCCGCGAGCACGTGCAGCCCGTGCAGCCCGGTCATCAGGAAGTAGATTCCGAAGAAGATCTGGACGTTGCTCGGGCGCTTGCCGTGAGCCGCGCGGTGGCCTTCGGCGTCGTCCGCCCTCACGGTTCCCGCCGGGCCGGCTGCGGCAGGCTTGATCGTCGCTGAAGGCCCGGCGGGAGGAGCGGGCGCCGCTTTCCCCTCCCCCTCCTCGTGCGGGGCGAAGTGCGTGCCGGGGAGCAGGCCGTGCTCCCACTTGGCCTTGTATTCGACGTACTTGATCCCCATGAATCCGAACCCGCCAGCGAGGGTCAGGATCAAGAGGACGATCAAGAGCCTCCGCTGCCCGAGCTGCGACGCGCGGACCGCCCACGCCATCGTCAGCGAGCTGCACAGGAGGATGACGGTGTTGGTGCCGCCCAAGACCTTGTCGAGGAATTGATGCGCGTACAGGAAGATCTCGGAGTGGTTGGCGCGGTAGATGGCGTACGCGCAGAAGAGCCCGCCGAAGAGCAGGATCTCCGTCGCGAGGAAGAGCCACATCCCGAGCTTGCCGGCGTCGAACTGCTGCTCGGCCGTGTCGAAGTGGTGCTGGAGGTGGGGCGCGTGCTCGTGGCTCATCCTGCGCTCGCCTCTTCGTAAGTGCGGCTCCTGAACCCGGAGGCTTCGCCGTCGTCGACGAGGTTCCCGTACTCGTACGGGTCCTCCGCCGCTGGGGTCGTCGCGAAGTTGTCGTGCGGCGGCGGCGAAGCCGTGTGCCACTCGAGCGAATTCCCGCCCCACGGATTCATCGGCGCCGCCTTCCCCCGGAACAGCGAGAGGATCAAGTAATACGCCGTCAGAAAGAAGCCGGCGGCCATGACGAACGAGCCGATCGTCGAAACCTTGTGGTAGATCTCGAATTGCGGGAGGTAGTCGTAGTAGCGGCGCGGCATCCCGTGGCTTCCCATGATGAATTGCGTGAAGAACGTCGTGTTGAAGCCGACGAAGATCAGCGCCGCGCCGATGCGCCCGAGACGCTCGCTGAACAGGACGCCGAACATCTTCGGCCACCAGTGGTGCAGACCGGCCAGGAGCGCGATCACCGTCCCGCCGAACATGACGTAGTGGAAGTGGGCGACGACGAAGTAGGTGTCGTGCAGGTGGACGTCGGTCGCCAGCGCACCCAAGTGCAGGCCCGTGAGACCGCCGATCCCGAACGTGATCAGGAACATCAGCCCGTAGCACATCGCGGTGTTGAGGCGGATGTCGCCCTTGTAGAGCGTCGCCAGCCAGTTGAACACCTTGATCGCCGACGGGATCGCGACGGAAAACGTCAGCGCCGAGAAGATGGCGTTCGCCATCCCCGACTGCCCGGAGACGAACATGTGGTGGCCCCAGACGAGGAAGCCGAAGGCCGCGATCGCGATCGACGACAAGGCGATGAACCGGTAGCCGAAGATGTGCTTGCGCGAGTGGATCGAAATCACCTCGCTGATGATCCCCATCGCCGGCAGGATCATGATGTAGACGGCGGGATGCGAGTAGAACCAGAAGAAGTGTTGGAAGAGGACCGGATCGCCGCCGAGCGCGGGATCGAAGATGCCGACCCCCAGCACCCGCTCGGCGATCAGCAGCAGGAGGGTGATCCCGAGGACCGGGGTGGCCAGCACTTGAATGATCGCCGTGCCGTAGAGCGACCAGAGGAACAGTGGCATCTTGAACCAGGTCATCCCGGCGGGGCGCAGCTTGTGGATCGTGACGATGAAGTTCAAGCCGGTGAAGATCGAGGAGAACCCGAGGATGAACGCGCCGAACGTCGTCGCGACGACGTTGGTGTTGGTCGTCGTCGAATACGGCGTGTAGAAGGTCCATCCCGTGTCGACCCCGCCCGTGACGACGGCGCCCACGCAGAACAGGGCGCCGATGACCCACAACCAGAAGCTCATCAGGTTCAGGCGGGGGAAGGCGACGTCCTTGGCGCCGAGCATCAACGGCAGGACGAAATTCCCGAGCGCGGCGGGGATGCTCGGGATGATGAAGAGGAACACCATGACCGCCCCGTGCAGCGTGAACATCTTGTTGTAGGCGTCCGCGGACATGATCGTCGGGCCGCGCGAGAACAACTCGGTTCGCACGGCGAGCGCCGCGAGGCCGCCCAGGAGGAACGACCCGAGCGTCGCGACGAGGTACATGACGCCGATCCGCTTGTGGTCGAGCGTGAACGCCCACGAGGCGAATCCGCTCGTGTGGTTCAGGTAGTTGTCCTTCGAAGGCATGACGCTCTCCCCGGGACTACTTCAGGGTCTTCAGGTACTCGATGATCGCGGTGATTTCCTTGTCTTTCAGGCGGCCCTGGTACGTCGGCATGACGGGCTCGAATCCGAGAACGACCTTCGCCTGCGGATTCAGGATCGACTCGCGAACGTAGTTCTCCTCGACGACGACCGAGCCCCCGCCGGAAAGCACTTGCGAGTGCCCCCAGATCCCCTTGAACGACGGGCCGATGCCCGCCGTACCGTCGACCGAGTGGCACTGCTTGCAGCCGCGCTGGCTGTAGAGCTTCTGCCCTCCCTCCCAGAGCTTCTCGGGTGGGAGCTTGTCGAGGAAGTTCCCGGCATCCGCGAGCCACTTCTCGAACTCGGGTCGCGAGCGGTGGACGATCACCTTCGCGAGCATCGAGGAGTGGGACGTGCCGCAGTACTCGGCGCAGAAGATCTGGTACTCGCCCGGCTCGAGCGCCTGGAACCACTCCTTCTCGTATCGCCCGGGAACGGCGTCCCTCTTGATCCGGAACTCCGGTACGTACAGGCTGTGGATGACGTCCTGCGAGGTCATCACGAGACGGACCGGCTCGTCCGGCGGCACGTGGAGGTCGTCGTCCACGACGCCGTTCGGGTAAGTGAACAGCCACTTCCACTTCTGCCCGAGCACCTGAACCTCGTAGGCGGTCTCCGGCGGCGTTTGGATGTCGAGGTATCCGGCGAACCCCTGCCAGAAGATCCAGAGCACGATGCAAACCGGGATCACCGTCCAAGTGATCTCGAGCTTCTGGTTGTGATCCTTCGAGGGCTGGGCGGCGTGCCCCGGCCGCGTCCGGTACTTCCAGACGAAATACAGGAGGAGGGTGACGATCAGGAAGAAGAAGAAGATCGCGATCGCGTTGATCGCGTAAAACAGGAAGTCGACGCGGCCCGCCGTGGTCGACGCGCCACGTGGGAGCCAGAATCCCGCTCCCGTGCCGATGACGCTGCTCATCATGCCGCGCGCCCCCGCTCGCGCAGCCAGAGCGTTCCGAGGACGGCGGCCAGGATGAGCACCGTCAGCACGCCGCCGGCCCGCATCAGCGACCGCGCGGCCAGCGAGTAGCGCCCGGCGTCGGGGTCGTAGTGGTAGCAATACAAGATGAAGCGGTCCCACGTGGAGCCGATCCTCCCCCTCGACGCCTCGACGAGCGCCAGCCTCAGGGTCTGCGGCTCGAATTGCACGCCGTAGAGGTACCTGGAGACCCTCCCGTTAGGCGTCGCGACCGTTATCACCGCCGCGTGCCCGTACTGGTCGGTCTTCACGTCGTACTCGGCCGTGAACCCCACGGCCTTCGTCAGGGCGTCGATGGCGGGCGCGGAGCCGGTCAGGAAATGCCAGCCCGTCTCTGCCCCGGGTTTCCCGAGCCCTTCGAGGTAGCCGAGCTTCTTGGCCCTCGCGAGCATCGTCGTGTCTCGCAGATCGAAGCTCACCGTGACGACCTCGAACTCGTCTCCCGGCGACCACGCAAGCCCCTTCATCGCGTCGACGAGGCCGTTGAGCTCGAGGGTGCACAGCATCGGGCATCGGTAGTAGTTCAGCGTGAGCACGACCGGGTGGCCCGGGCGGAAGTACGAGCCGAGCGTGACGTCGCGCCCGCGGTCGTCCTTGAATGCTTGCTCGAGGGGCAGCGGCGCGTCGAGCCTCTCCACGAGGCCGACGCGCTGAAGCGCCTTGGGAACCGGCTCGATGCGGTCCTGCGCGATGACCGTGGTCGCGGCGGCCAGGACAACGACCGCGAAACCGAAAGCGCGCCTCACTTCCTCTTCTCTTCGGGCGCGGCTGCGGCGGCCGGCGGAGCCGCGAGAGGCGCCGCAGGATTCGGATCGGCGACCATGAGCTCCATCGCCCGGTCGATCGGGACCGCTGCGATCCCGTTCTTCTTGTCGACCCAGCCGGACTGATGGAGGCGTGTCAGCTGCGCCGCCTTGAGGTCGCGAAACTCCTGCGGCACCTCGGCGACGACCTTCTTCTGGAATTCCGCCCGGTTCGCCCGCTCGTACAACCCTTGCACGAGGACGACCGCGAGGACGACGATGATCGTCCCGACGATCGCCACGGTGATCGTCGTGACCGTGTCCGGATCCGCGGTCTCGATCGAAGAGGGTCGATGCGCTTCCATCAGAAGTTCTCGAATCCGAGCGACTCGGAGAGCCTCGGGTCCTTGACGGCGATCACCGGGTGCGCGCTCAGGCGGCGGATCGCCGACGCGAAGAAGATTCCACCGACACCCAAGAAGACCGCGAGGTCCATGCTACCCAAGGGAATCCTGCCGGGACTCTTCCCCGGAATGACCAGCCAGTAGACGTCCGCCCACTGCATCACGAGCATCCAGCACGCCCCGGCGAGCAGGATCGGCTTGCGGCGCTTGACGCCCCGCGACATCAAGGCGAGGAACGGAACGATGAAATGGCCGAACAACAGCAGGAGACTCCATCCGACCCACGACCCTTCCTGGCGCGCGGCGTACCAGAAGGTCTCCTCGGGCAAGTTCGCGTACCACATCAGCATGTACTGGGAAAACGCGATGTAAGCCCAGAACACCGTGAACGCGAAGATCAGCTTCCCCATGTCGTGGTAATGCTCGGTCGTGATCGCGCGCTTGAGCGCTCCCGCCCGCTGCACCGCCATCGACAGCACCGTTAGCAATGCGAAGAACCCGAGGATGCAACCCGCGAAGAAGTAGACGCCGAAGATCGTGCTGTACCAGTGCGGCGTCAGCGACATCAGAAAGTCGAACGCGAAGAACGTCACCGTGAACGCGAAGAGGATCAAGGCGGCGGTGCTCGTCGTCTCCATCCGGTGGGTCAGCTTCGGGTCCCCCGACCGGTCCTGCTCCGTCGACTTCCGGTGGAACCAGAAGGAGAAGAACGACCAGACGGCGAAGTAGACCAGCGCCCGACCCAGGAAGAACGGAACGTTGAGCCACGCCTCCTTCTCGTGAAGGACGTGGTCGGCGGCCACAGCGGCGGCGTCGGTCCACGGATAGAGCGTCTTGAGCCCGAACAGAATCGGGACCGCGAGGATCGTCATCGGGAACAAGAGGTTCGGCGCCACCCCTTCGGCGATCCTCCGCACCGCGACGCTCCAGCCGGCGCGCGTCACGTACTGGATGAGAACGAAGAACAGCGCCCCCAGTGCGAGCGAAAGGAAAAAGACGTACGAGACGAGATACGAGGGGTAGAAGCGAGCCCAGCCCCCCTCGGTGCCCGCCGCGAGAGCGAACGCCGCGCCGAGCCCGAGGACGCCGACCGAGAGGAGCAGACGGAACCAGCGCGCCCCGGCAGCGCCCAGGTCGAGCCTCTCGCTCGAAAGATCGGCCGCGTCTCGCGTGCTCACGGCGCCACCTCGACGAGCTTCGAGCGCTCCTCCGCCGTCAGGGCGGAGGCCGGCGTATGGGCGCTGCGCTGGAGCGCTCTGACGTAGGCGACGATCGCCCAACGGTCGCTCACGGGAATCTGCGAGCCGTAGGACGGCATCGTCCGGATGCCGTTCGTGATCGTGTTGAAGATGTGCCCGACCGGTCGCGAGAGCACGGTCTGATCCTGAATCGAGGTCGGCGGGATGAACGTCCCTTCCTGCAGCCGGTCGGCGCGGATCGCGACGATCCCGTCCCCGCGGCCGGCGAGGCCGTGGCAGGGCGAGCAGTAGATGCCGAACCGCTCCTGCCCGCGCTTCAGCAGGGCTTCCGTCACCGGTAATGGAAACGTCTCGATCCACTTCTGGTCCCGCATGCCCTTCGCGAGACCGTCATCGTCGTCGAGATGGCCGCGAGCGATCGTCCCCGCCATCGGCGGCCTCGCTTCTCGCGTGTCGGCGAAGAGCGGGTTGACCTGCTGGCTCTTGAACCGGTGCTGGTTGTCCATGCTCTGGATCAGGTGGATCCGGGGCAGCGGGCTGTGCGTCGCGCGCGCGCGGTAGATGCAGGCGAACGGGACGAGCGCCAGCACCCCCAGAATGAGCAAAACTGCCGACACGAAGCGCGGCATCGCCTACTCCGGGAGCGTCACGACGCGCGCGGCGCCGAGAGAAGCCAAGAGCCGTTCGGCTCCCGCCTGATCGTATTTCGGGTCGGCCGCCTCGATCGCGATGAAGAACGCGTCGGTGGTCACCCGGCGGAACGAGCGGACCCCGAACAGCGGCTGGTGGAAGGTCGGCAGGCGGTTGGCGACCAGCATGCCGAAGAACGCCGTCAGCGCCGCGCAAAGGACCGTCAATTCGAAGGTGACCGGGATGTCGGCGGGAAGGCTGTTGAACGGCTTTCCGCTGATGATGATCCGGTAGTCGACGGCGTTCATCCACCACTGCATCAACAGCGCGCTTCCACCGCCGAGGATCGCCGCGCCGAGCACGGCGAACGGAAGGCGCGTCGGCCGGATCCCCATCGCGCCGTCGAGGCCATGGACCGGGAAGGGCGTGTGGGCGTCCCACCGGGTGTAGCCGGCGTCGCGCACGCCGGCGGCCGCGCGGACGAGGTCGCCCGGCGTCGCGAATTCCGCGAGCAGCCCCCACACTCTCCCGCCCCCGCCCGCGGAGCTCACCGGTGCCTCCCTTCGCCCGGAGCCGGCATGATCGCCTTGACCTCCGCCATCGCCACCATCGGCAGGTATCTCAGGAAATAGAGAAACAGCGTGAAGAACAGCCCGAAGCTCCCCGCGAGGGTCAAGAGCTCGAACCAGGTCGGCGCGTACGAGCCCCAGTTCGACGGCAGGAAGTCGCGCGAGAGACTCGTCACGATGATGACGAACCGCTCGAACCACATCCCGACATTGACGCAGGCCGCGACCCCGAAGACGACCCAGGGATTCCTGCGCGCGCGCGTCGACCAGAAGACCTGGGGCGTCACGACGTTGCAGAACACCATCGTCCAGTAGGCCCAGGCATACGGACCGAACGCGCGGTTGATGAAGACGAACCCCTCGATCGGGTTGCCGCTGTACCACGAGATGAAGAACTCCATCGCGTAGGCGTAGCCGACCATCATCCCGGTCGCGAGGAGGATCTTGCACATGTTCTCGAGATGGCGCGGCGTGATGACGTCCTTCAGTCCGAACCAGGCCCGGCAGGGCACGGCGAGCGTCAGGACCATCGCGAACCCGCCGAAGATCGCGCCGGCGACAAAATAGGGGGGGAAGATCGTCGCGTGCCACCCGGGGAGCATCGACGTAGCGAAATCGAAGCTGACGATCGAGTGGACGGAGAGCACGAGCGGCGTCGCCAATGCGGCCAGAAGGAGGTACGCGCGCTCGTACCGGTGCCAATGCCGGTTCGAGCCACTCCACCCCAGCGCCAGCAGGCCGTAGACGACCTGCCGGAGCTTGGTCTTCGCGCGGTCGCGGATCGTCGCCAGGTCGGGGATCAGCCCCATGTACCAGAAGCAGAGCGACACGGTGAAGTACGTGCCGACCGCGAAGAAATCCCAGAGGAGCGGGCTCCGGAAGTTCGGCCACATGTTCATCTGGTTCGGGAGTGGGGCGATCCAGTACTCGACCCAGATGCGCCCGACGTGGATCCCCGGGAACATGAGCGCGCAGATGACGGCGAAGATCGTCATCGCCTCCGCGAACCGGTTGATCCCCGTGCGCCACTTCTGACGGAACAGGTAGAGGATGGCAGAGATCAGAGTGCCCGCGTGCCCGATGCCGACCCAGAAGACGAAATTCGTGATGTCGAATCCCCACGACACCGGCTTGTTCAAGCCCCAGATGCCGATCCCTTTCGTGATCAAGTAGAGGATGACCGCGCCGAGCACGGCCGTCAGCGATGCCGCGATCCCGAATGCGACGTACCACGCCCGCGGTGGCCTCTGCGCCTCGACGATCCGGCAAACCTTGTGCGTGATGCTCGCGTAGTCGTTTCCCGGGCCGACGAGCGGGGCGCGGACGGTCGGGTCCGTCGACGTGTTGTCGCGGGAGGGACGATCGAGAGCGACGACGCCCATGATCAGGCCAGCCCCTCGGCGGGATTGCGCAGGCGCGCCAGGTAGCGCGTCCGCGGCTTCGTGTTCAGCTCGTCGAGGACGCCGTAACAGCGCGGATCGGCGTGAAGCTTCGCGATCCTCGACCCCTTGTCGTTGAGATCGCCAAACGTGATCGCCTCGGTGGGGCAGACCTGCGCGCATGCCGGAACGATCTCGCCGTCGGCGATCTCGCGCCGCTCGTTCTTCGCGGCGATCTTGACCGTCTCGATCCGCTGCACGCAGTAGGTGCACTTCTCCATCACACCCCGCATGCGGACCGTGACGTCCGGGTTGTACACCATCACGGCGACGGCGGATTCGTCCTTATGGTTGTTGAACCAGTTGAACCGCCGGACCTTGTACGGGCAGTTGTTGGAGCAGTACCGGGTGCCGATGCAGCGGTTGTAAACCATGACGTTCAGCCCTTCGTGGTCGTGGACCGTCGCGGCCACGGGGCAGACCTGCTCGCAGGGGGCGTTCTCGCAGTGGTGGCAGGTCATCGGCTGGAAGGCGATCTGCGCGGTCTCCGGCTCGCCGGCGAAATACCGGTCGACGCGGATCCAGTGCATCTCGCGCCCGTGCCGCACTTCGGCCTTCCCGACGACGGGGATGTTGTTCTCGGCCTGGCAGGCGATCGTGCACGCAGCGCAGCCTGTGCACGCGGTGAGGTCGATCGCCATCCCCCATTTGTGGCCTGTGTATTCATGGACCTTCCAGAGCGGCGCGTCCTCGGGGAGCTCGACCATTTCCCTCGCGAAAGCGGGCCTGCTCTTGAACTCCGACAGAGGACCCGTGCGAACCAGCTGCTCCGCGCGAATCGCCTGCTCGCGCTTGCCGAGACTGTCGACGATGTGATGGTCCTGCGTCGTCGCGAGATCCGCGCGCCCCGGCGCTCTCGTGATCTTCGCTTCCGTCCGCCACGGAGCGTCGTTCGCCCGCAGGGCGTTGACGTCGGTGCCGATCCCCGTGCCGATGCGGCCGGCGTTCGTCCTCCCCCACCCCAGAGCGACGGCGACCGAACCCGCGGCCTGTCCGGGCACGACGAACGCCGGGATCGTGAGCTTCTTCCCGTTCGCCTCGATCGAGATAAGGTCGCCCGTTCCCTTCACGCCGATGGCCTTCGCGTCGGCGGGGCCCATCAAGGCCGCGTTGTCCCATGTCAGCTTGGACACGGGATCGGGGAGCTCTACCAGCCAGCCGAGGTTGGCGAACCGGCCGTCGTGGACCCCCGAGCCGCGGGTAAAGACCAGCTCCATCGTCGCGCCGGCGAGTCGCTTCGCTTCGGCGAGCTTCGAGACCGGATCCGGGAGGCCGGAGACGAACGCGGGGGCCACGGCGGGAGCGCGGGTGCCCGGCGCGACGCCGTCGTGAACGACGCGCCGCCAGAGTTTCTCGGCTTCGATTTCGGGACGATCGCCTCGAAACGTCGCGCGCACCAGATCGTAGCCGTTCCCGGGCTGGCCATCGAGCATCAGCGCGGCGAGCTCGATCGCGGACATCCCGTCGTAGAGCGGCGCGATGAGAGGCTGCGCGACGCCCAGCGTGCCGTCCCATCCCCTCCCATCCCCCCAAGCTTCGAGGTAGTGCGCCTGCGGAACGTGCCAGCGGCAGACGGCGGACGTCTCATCGTCGTAAAGGCCCAGCCGAATGGACGCGGGCACGCCTTCGAGCTTCTTGGCGAGATCGAGATCCGCCGGAGTGTCGTAGGCGGGGTTCCCGCCGAGCACGGCGACCATGTCGACGAGACCCGCGCCGATCTCCGCGGCGAGCTTGCCGATCGCCTCCCGGTGCGACGGGCGCCCCGGGTCGGGATCCTCCGAGTACCAGACCGCACCGCCCAGATTGCCAAGGGCCGCGTTCGCGGCGGCGCCCAGTGCGTGGGCGGCCGCGGGCTGGCGCGGCCCGACGACGACGGCGCCGCG
>CAZEII010000032.1:0-41596 GCA_964511835.1 uncultured Acidobacteriota bacterium
CGGCGGGGGGGCCCCGGAGCGCGGCCCCAGTGGCAGGGGCGGAGGCGCGGGGGTCTCGGGCTCCTGGCGGCCGCGGCCTGGGCGGCCGCCGGCGGGGGCGCCCCCAGGGTGGCGTCGGGCCCCGCCGCGGCTCCCATGACGTGGCTCGCCGCGGCGATGATCCTTCTCTGGACCTACGACGGCTGGTCGGACGTCACGCTCGTCGCCGGCGAGGTCAAGGATCCGGGCAAGAATCTCGGCCGCGCTGTCCTCCTGGGGACGGCGAGTCTCGCCACGGCGTACGCGCTGACCCAGATCGCGGTGATGTCGATCCTGCCTCGGGAGGCGGCCGCAGCCTCGACGAGGCCGGTGGCGGCGGCCGTTGAGGCGGTGTGGGGCGCCGCCGCGGCGCGCGCGGTCGCGGGCCTCGTCGTCGTCAGCACGTTCGGCTCGATCGTCGGAACGGTGTTCACCGTATCGCGCCTCGGATTCGCCATGGCGGAAGGCGGGGCGGTACTCCGCGCCATCGCCGCGCTTCACCCGCGGTGGGGGACGCCGGCCCGAGCGACCGCAGCGCTGACGGCGGTCTCGATCCTCTACGTCTTCGCCGCATCATTCCGGGGCATCGTCGCGTTCTTCACGTTCTCCGTCTGGATCTTCTACGGAATCACAGCCGTCGCCCTTCTCGTTTTGAGGCGGCGCGGCGTCGGAGAGCCGCCGGCTTGGCGGGCCCCATGGGGCTGGGTGCCGCCGCTCGTCGTCCTCGGGGTCGGCTCGGTGATGACCGTTCAGCTGGTCGCGCAGGCGCCGCTTCAAGCGCTCGCGGGCGCGGCGATCTTTTTGGCGGGGCTTCCGGTCTATGCGCTCATCGGGCGATCTGCCGCGCCACGACGATGAACTCCGCAAGGTTCTCGAAAGTCACCATCCCTTTGAGCTCTCCTGCCTCCACGACCAGGAGGGGTGTCGTCGGATCCGCCTGGAGGTGCTGGAGCACCGTCTCGAGATCGGTACTCGGCGTCACCTGCACCGGCTCGCGCAGCATGACCTCGAGGACCGGCGTGGTCTGTCCCGAGCGGGCGAGCCCTTCGAGGAGCTTCGCCCGCGGCAGAACCCCCGCGACCCGAGTCCAAGCATCGATCACCGGAAAATCGTGCTGATGGGTCGCGAGCAAGAGCTCCGCCGCGCGCCCCAGCGTGTCCTGGGGAGCGAGCGTCTCGAACTTGGTGATCATCGCCTCCTGGGCGGTGTGACCCGCAATGACCGCACGACGCGTCTGGAATGCGACCTCTTGAGACGCACCGAGGAACACGAACAGGCCGATGAATGCGAGGAAGAAATTCGCTTGAACGATCCCGAACACGACGAACAAGCCTGCGATGACCTGGCCGATGAACGCCGCGATCCGGGTCGCGCGCTGCTGTCCGAGGCCGATGGCAAGAACGGCCCGCAGCACGCGCCCGCCGTCCATCGGGAAGGCGGGGATCATGTTGAAGACGACCAGCACGATGTTGGCCCAGAGCAGCTTCTGCACCAGCCCGGAATTCTCCCAGGGCATCGTCTGCTGAAACGGATGCGGGATGCGGAGCACCTCGAGCGCAGCCGCGCAGAGGGCGGCCAAGACCACGTTGACGGCGGGACCGGCGAGAGCGATCAAGAGCTCCGCCCACCCGCCCGGCATCGACTCGAGCCGGGCGACGCCGCCGATCGGGTAGAGCACGATCTCGCGCGTGCGGACGCCAAACCTCCGGGCCATCGCCGCGTGCCCCAGCTCGTGCAGCACCACGCAAGCGAAGAGCGCCAGGACGAACGCGATCTCCCGGGGCACATTCCGGCTTTGCGCCGCGGCCGCCATGCCGAACCAGACGAGGATCAGCACGAAGGTCACGTGGATCCGGATCGGGATGCCGAGCATGGTCCCGACTTGGAACGCCCATCGCGATCCAGTCGATGCGGCCGTCTCGGGACGTGATCTCTCTCTCGCCTCGCTCATCGGCGTGGATCATAGAGTGTTTGGCCGGTCCGCGCCTTTGGCGTATCGTGGCGCGCGCGGTTTCCGGCGAGGTCGTCGTGAACTTGATTCCCGAGCTGCGGTCGATCTTCAAGCACCAGGACTACGGCAAGCGCCCACCGATCGACGGCGTGGCGGTGCAGGCGGTCAAGCGCTTCAACGACGACGGCGGCGCGATGACCGAGCTGGCGCGCTTCGCCTCGGGCTCCCCGGCGGCGTTTCCCGATTTCACCCTGGCGCAGATCAATTACAGCACCCTCGAGGCCGGCGTCACGAAGGCGTTTCACGTGCACAACAAGCAGACCGACATCTGGTTCGTCCCGCCGGAGGACCGGGTTCTCCTGATTCTCGTCGACGTCCGCCAGGGCTCGCGCACGGAAAAGACGGTGACGAAGCTGATGCTGGGCGACGGCCAGTCGCTGCTCGTCAGGATCCCCCCCGGCGTGGCGCACGGGTGCCGCAACGTCGGCGGCAAGCCGGCCCGCATCGTCTACCTGACCGACCTGCACTTCTCCGCGGAGTCCGGCGTCACCGACGAGGGGCGCCTTCCCTGGGATTTGGTCGGCGCGGAAATCTGGGAGCCGTCGAAGGATTGAGACGCCGCACGGCTCAGAGTTGCCGGACCGGCGTGAACGACGCGGAAGCGGTCTCCCACAAGGCGACGGCCAACGCCTTGCGGTCGGGGATGCTGACCGGCGAGTCCGCGAAACGCACGCGAGCGACGACGCGTCTCAACCCGACGAGCCGAGGAAAATGCGTGAGCAGGCTCTCGCTGTCGTGCCAGCAGATGGTCCGAGAGGGCGGAGTCGCCGAGCCGGGCGTTTCGTAGGTGAGCGAGACGGCCCAGCAGGGGACGCCGCTGCGCGCCGCGGGCTCGAAGAGCGCGGGCTGAAAGGGGAGGATCGACTCGCCCGCCGTGGCGCGTCCTTCCGGGAAGATCGTCAGCGTCATGCCGAGGGCGAGCTGGTCCGACATTTGCCGGCCGGCGCGGACGACGTCCTTTCCGATCTCCCGATCGATGAAGAGCGTTCCGGCGCCACGGGCGATCCAGCCGAACACCGGCCACGACGCGATCTCCCGCTTGGCCAGGAACAGGCTGGGATAGAGCGACGCGAGGACCAGGATGTCGAGATACGAGAGGTGGTTCGAGGCCACGACGAGCGCGCCGCCCGCGGGGACCGGGCCGCTGACCTCCCGACGGACGGAGAGAATCGCGCACATCGTCCGCCCCCACAGCCGGCACGCCGAGGCGCCGACGCGGGCGAGCGTGCGCGGCCGCCCGGGCGCCAGCACCCGCGCGGCTGCGGGAATCAGAGCGAATGCCGCTGTCGCCAAGATCGCCGCCGGGACCTTGTAGGCGATACGGAGCCAGCGCACGCGTATAGTGTAACGGTCAACCATGAGCCCCTCGACGGTCCAGGAGATCGCCATCCTCGAACCGGGCGGCGGCACCCGTCAGGTGCCGCTCGACCGCGATCGCATCCGCATGGGACGCTCGAGCGACAACGACCTGTCGTTTCCAAGCGACATGAGCCTGTCGCGCCATCACCTCGTGCTCGAGAAATCGGCCGACGGCTGGTACGTCGAGGATCTGGGGGCGAAGAACCGGACGACGGTGAACGGCCGTCGCGTCGAGGGCAAGACGCGGCTCACGGTGGGCGATCGCATCAGCGCGGGCCAAGTCGTCGTGGTGTTCGGTGGGACGAAGAGCTCGACCGGCCCGGTCGAGTTCACCGCCGGAACGGACGACAGCCCCCTGCGCGCCACCGTGATGACGAGCCTCCGCGGCGTCCTCTCTCGAGAAAGCACCCTGCCCGGGCTCCGCAAGCCGACGGTCGTCGGAGAGACGAGGGGATTCCCGCTCGAGCACCCCGGAGTGGCCGCGCTGATCCGCGCCGGGCAGGAGCTGGCCGGTCACCGTCCGTTGGACGAGCTGTTCGATCTGATCCTGGACCTTTCGATTCAGGCGGTCGGCGCGGAGCGCGGCGTCCTGATGACGCTCGAAGGGGACGATCTCGTCGTGCGCGCCGTCCGCGGGGAGGGGTTCAGGATCAGCTCGGCGGTGCGCGACCGCGTTCTCAAGGAGCGCGCCTCGCTTCTCGTGCGGGACACCGCGATGGACGAGGCGTTCAAGTCGCGCGACAGCATCGTCGGCCAGCAGGTCCAGAGCGTGATGGCGGTTCCCCTGCAGACCAACGACCGGGTCATCGGGCTCGTCAACGTCGATTCCCGATCTTTCGCACGGCCGTTCACCCCGGACGATCTCGATCTCTTGACGGTGCTGGCGAACGTCGCCGCGATCCGCATCGAAAACCAGCGCCTCGCCGTGATCGAGCAGCAGAAGCTGATCATCTCTCGCGATCTGGAGCAGGCGGCGGAGATCCAGCGGCGGCTCTTGCCCCGACAGGCGCCGATCGTCCCCGGGTACGAGATCGCCGGCCACAATCTCCCGTGCCAGACCGTCGGCGGGGACTACTACGATTTCTTTCCGTACACCGATGGTCGGCTCGGGCTGGTGCTCGGCGACGTCAGCGGCAAGGGGATGCCGGCCGCGCTCTTGATGACCGCGTTGAAGGGGGGCGTTCAAGTGCTGCTCGGCGAGGCGCCGGAGGACGTCTCCAAGGTGATGTCCCGCCTCGACCGCGTCGTCGCCGCCAACTTCCCTCGGAATCGATTCGTCAGCCTCTTCTTCGGGCTGCTCGACCCGACAACCGGCGATCTGACCTACTGCAACGCCGGTCACAATCCGCCTTTTCTCGTGCGCGCCGACAACAATGTCGAGCGCCTGATGAGCTGCGGAACGATCCTCGGAATCTTCCCCGACATGGGCTACAACGTGAAGCGCTGCCAACTCGGCCCGGGCGACGTTCTCACCCTCTTCAGCGACGGGGTCACCGAAGAGAACAACCCGCAGGGCGAAGAGTTCGGTGAGCGGCGCCTGGAACGCCTTCTGATCGAGAAGGGACGGGGCGGGGCCGCGAGCCTCGTGGAGGGCGTTCGCCAGGCGGTGCTCGCCTGGGCCGCGGGAGCCCCCGCGGCCGACGACGTCACGGTGGTCGTCGCGCGCCGCGTTCCCTGATCGCACGGTGACGCTTCCCGAGTTCCGGCCCGCCGCTTGGGTGCGCGGGCCGCACGCCCAGACCGTCGTCCCCTCCCTGCTCCCTTCGCGCGCCGCGCCTGGTCCGATTGCGACGTTGGACGTTGCCGTAGCCCCCGGGACGAAGGTTCGCATGCTCGTCAGCCGTCCCAAGCGCCCGGCGCGCGGAACGCTCCTCGCAATCCACGGCCTGGGCGGGTCGGCGGAATCCGGCTACATGCGGCGGATCGCGCGCGAGGCCCACGCTCGAGGCTGGGCGGTCGCGCGCCTCAACCTGCGCAACTGCGGCGGCACCGAGGCGCTCGCCGCGACCCTCTACAACGCGGGGCAGAGCGGCGACGCGGACGCCGCGTTGGCTGCGATCGACGCGGAAGGGCTGCCACGACCCCACGCGCTCGTGGGCTTCTCGCTCGGAGGGAACATCGCTTTACGCTACGGAGGGTTGTCCGGCGCGGCGTGCCGGGCGGACGCGATCGTCGGCGTGAACCCGCCGGTCGATCTCGCGGCGTGCATCGAGGCCATCGAGCGACGGGGCAACGCCATCTACCACAGCTACTTCACGCGCTCATTGCGCGCCCATCTTCGGCGGATCCGGCGCGTGCGGCCGATCGCAGGGCCGAAAGCGTCCACCGTCCGCGGGATCCGCTCGTTCGACGACGTGTTCACCGCGCCCGACGGAGGGTACCCGAGCGCCGCGGAGTACTACCGAGCCGCCAGCGCGGGTCCGACGCTCTCCGGCCTCCGTCGCCCGGCGATGATCCTCTCGGCCGCGGACGATCCCTTCGTTCCGATCGGGATGTTCGACGCCCATCGAGCGGACTCGCCGCAGCTGTCCTTCGCCCACCCTCGCACCGGAGGGCACTGCGGCTACTGGGCGTCGGCGAAGCCGCGCTTCTGGGCGGCGGAAGCGGCGCTCTCGTTTTTCGAGGGGGCCTGACGAGCCTTCAGCTCTCGCGAGCCGCGTCGAACGCGTCCCGCGCCGCCCGGGCAGCGCGATCCAGCGCCTCCCTCGTTCCGCTGCGGCGTGCCCAGGACGCCACCGACTCCCGCATCTCGCGTCCGCTCTTCGGCGTGGTCAGGAGCGCGACGACCGCGCCGGCGGCCGCCCCCGCCAGGAAAGCCAGGAGGAGAGTTCCTGCCGACACGCCTCGATCTTCGCTCATCGCGTCGACTCCTCTCGCTCCAGCTCCTCGCGGACCGGCTCTTGGCCGGCCGGCTCGTCATCGCGATCGCGCCGACCGAAGCCGAAGGCCCCGAGCAGCGCTCCACCGAGTACGGAGCCCAGGGAGGCGACCGCGCTGATCGACGACCTGACCTTGAGCAGCGTGTCGCCGATCCCACCGAGCGCGTGGAAGGCCGTCGACAGCCCGGCCATGCGGCCCTCGATCCCTTCGACGGCACGATTCACACGGTTCAACGTGCTGGTCAGCTGCTCCAGGGCGTCGTTGACCTTCTTGCCTGTCGACTCCATCGTCGCTTCGGTCGTCTTCAACGTGCGTCGGAGCTGGATCAGAACGGGGACGGCGAAGCCGACGAGCACCGCCGCGAGCGCGACCAAGACCCAAACGGCTGCTGGCGTCATGGGAGGACTCCCGCGAGGACCTGGGGCTCAACCTTACCAGAAAGGCGCCCAGGCCACACGATTCCCCGTCCGGCGTGACAACCCCCCGTCCGGGCCTTAAGTTTTGCCGGGATTCGGGGTGCCGAATGGCGAACGTTCTGCTAGTCGGGGACGACAAGAAGCGGACCTCGGAGGTGCGCTCGCTCCTGGCGCTGGACGGGCACCGCGTGGCCGCCGCCCGGGACGTCAATCGCTGGCGGGCGGAGGAGCGCTCGGTGTCCCCCGAGCTGGTCGTCGCGGCGGTCTCGGTACCCGACGCGGTGCTTTCGGTCCCGATGGCCGGCGTGCGCGGATTCGCGGCACCGATTCTGTTCGTCAATCGCGAGAGCGACGAGATCGGTGAGCCTCAGCTCCAGGAGCGCATGGTCGACCAGATCGTGAGCCCGTTCGCGGCGGAAGAGCTGCTCGGCCGCGTGGATGCCCTCGTCCGCGTGCGCCGCGTGGTCATGCACCAGCGGGAAGGCTCCGGCGAGGACGCCCCCCGGCGAGGCCGGCAGGGCGCGGTCCTGCGCGCGCTCTTCATGCGGCGAGTGCCGCGGCACGTCAAGCCCGTGGGGCCGTATCTGGAAGTCGCCGCGCGCGTGGCCGATTGGTCGGACCGGCGCGACGGGATCGAGGCAGGGCATTCCGAGAGGGTCGCGAGCTTCTCCGCGATGATCGCCGACGAGATCGGCCTTCCGGACGGCGAGACTGCGGCGCTCCTGCGTGCGGCGATGCTCCACGATATGGGCAAGGTCGCTCTGCCCGTCGAAGTCCTGAGGCAAAGGCGGCCGCTCGATGAGAACCAGATGCGGCTGCTTCGGACCCACGCCGAGCGCGGCGCCGCGATCCTTCGCGCCCTCGACAGCGACGAGGCGGTGGCCGAGGCGATCCACTATCACCACGAGCGCATCGACGGGAGCGGCTACCACGGACGCAAGGGGGGGGAGATCCCGCGCGCCGCGCGCATTCTCGCCGTGGCGGAGACCTTCGATGCGATGACGACGACGCTCGTGCGCAAGCGCGTCTCGGCCGACGGAGCGCTCGGCCTCATGCGCGAGCTGCGCGGCGCCTCGTGGGATGGGGAATGCGTGGACGCGCTGGTCGAGGCCCTCCGCCCGCGGCCCTCGACGGTCCAGCTGGCCTAGCCGCTTTTCGGGATCGCCATCGACGCCAGGATCGAGGCGGCGAGTATCAGCACGACGAGCCCGAGGGTCACCTCGGTCGAGACGTGAACGAACCGCTCGAGGAGCATCCGGGCTCCGATGAAGACGAGGATCACCGCAAGCCCCCAGTTCAGGAAGCGGAACTTCGGGAGGATCGCGGCGAGCAGGAAATAGAGGACACGCATCCCGAGGATCGCGAAGGCGTTCGACCCGTAGAGGACCCAGGCGTTGCGGGTGATTCCAAGGATCGCGGGCAGGGAATCCAGCGCGAAGACGAAGTCGGTCGTGGCGACGACGAGCAGAACGACGAGGAGCGCCGTCCCGTGCCAGCGCCGGCCGACCTTCACGAAGAACTTGTCGCCGCGGTACGTCGGATCGAGCGAGTAGAGCTTCCCAAACAAGCGAACGACGAAGTTCCTCGAGGGGTCGGGCGGCTCGTCCTCCCCTTTCGCCACGAGCATCACGCCGGTGTAGACGAGAAACGCCCCGAAGATCGGCAGAATCCAATGGAAGCGGCTGACGAGCGCGGCCCCCGTCACGATGAACGCCGCGCGCAGGGCGAGCGCCAAGAGGATCCCCCAGAACAGCACGCGCGCCTGACGGGCATCCTCCACTTGAAAGTAGCGAAAGATGACCACGAACACGAAGATGTTGTCGAACGACAGCGCGCGCTCGACGACGTAGCCGGTCAGATACTCGGTCGCCGGAGTCCGGCCGTACATCCAGAGGACGACCCCCGTGAACGCGAGCGCGGTCGCGATCCAGAAGACGTTCCACCCGATCGCCTCCCGGAGACCGATCGCGTGGCGGCGCCCGGAGACCAGACCAAAATCCAGCGCCAGGCAGACGGCCAAGACCAGATTAAGGAAGATCCAAGGGGCGGCACCGTGCCCGTGAAGGAGCTCCAAGCTAGGGGCCTTCGGGGCTCGTGCGGTCGAGCCCCAGCACGACAATGCGCTGGATCAGCTCGTCGTAGGGGATGCCCACCTTCGCCGCCGCCTCCGCGATGTCCTCGCCTTGCGCGATCTCGGGGTTGGGGTTCGCCTCGACGACGACGATCTTCCCCTCTTCGGTCAGCCGGAGGTCGATGCGGCCGAACCCGCGCATCTGGAGCGCGCGGAACACGCGCTTGGCCACCGTGGCGATCGAGCGCTGGAGCGTCTCCGATAGATCGTCCGGAAACGTCGAATGGATCCCCCAACGCTCGCGGTAACCCTCGTCCCACTTCGCCTTGAAGCTCGCGAACTTGGGCTCTCCCTCCGGGACCTTGGTGAACTTCAATTCGCGCGGCGGCAGCACCTTGATTCGGTCGTTGCCCAGCAGGCCGACGTAGATCTCGCGTCCGGAGACATACCGCTCGACGATCACGTCCTGCTTGAGGCGTTCGTGCAGGAACGCCGCGCGGGAGAGCGCCTGCTCTTCCGTCTCCGCGAACGAGTCCCTCGAGATCCCGACCCCGCCCTCCTCGGCCAAGGGTTTCACCATGACGGGGAAGATCGTTCCCCGGAGCGATTTCATCGGCTGCGACCGGCGCGAGACGAGGAACGGAGGGACCTGCACCCGGTGGTGCTTCAGGATCTCCTTCGAGAGCGCCTTGTCCTGGCAGAGCATGAGCGCGCGGTGGCCGCAGCCGGTGTACGGCACGCGGCACAGCTCGAGGACCCCCGCGATGTGGCTCTCGAAGTAACGGGTGTTGTGGAAGGTCTGAACGAAGTTCCAGACGATGTCGGGCTGTCGCCGCTCGACGAGCTCGATCACGTCCCGCGGGTTCTTGTAGATCGCGCCGAGGTGGACCTCGTGGCCGAGGGCCTTGAGCGCGTTCACGACGTGCCCTTCGGTCCGCCAGTCGGGCTCCTCCCGCATGCGCCGCTCGTACTCCTGATCGGGCGCGGGCGGGTCGTGGACCTCGAACAGGACGAGGATGCGCAGCCGCTCCTTGTGCTTTCCGGTCTTCATGGGCCGGTCACACGGTAGCTGTGCGTGCGCAGACGATTGACGATGAGCGTGGTCGCGAACGTCGAGAACTTGACCAGGGTCCGCTTCTCCGGCTCGCGGAGGACGAGACGGTGCGTCGTGCAGAGCTGCGCCAGGCTCGCGACCACGCGCGCGACCTGATTCCGCCGCTCACCCGAGAACCCCGCGATGGCGTCGACCAGGGAGGTCTTGTGAGCGCGGATGAAATCGGAGGCGCGATCTTTCGGCTCGACCGCGCGCGAGACGCGGAACATCCGCTTCAGGGCCCTCTCGGTCGATGCCGGGTCGCCCAGCGGGAAGAGGCGCAGCTTCCTCTCGTAGTAGGAGAGGAGCGTGGACTGAATCGTTCGGGCCTCGGGCCCGACCTTGGGCTGCCGTCGCGGAACCTGGCGGCTCCTCACCTCGCGCATCACGCGATCCACATAGCGCAGCTTCTTGAGCGCGGGCGTGCCGGCGTACCGCTCGCGCCAATGCGACGCCGGGTTGAGCCAGACGGCGAACGTCTCGGCGAAATCTTCCACAGGATGCGCCTGCGCGTAGTTGTCCGGGACGTTGACCACGAAAAGCCGGCTCCCGGGATCGACCTCGTAGAAGTAGGGCTGGTACTTCGTCCGGGGCGAGCCGAAGACCGCCTTCCAGTCGCCGCGGCGCGACAAGCGGTAGGCGTGATCGAACGCGTGCCCCGCCTCGTGTCGCAGGAGCTTCATGCACCAGGATGCGTTGCCCCCCTCGATCTCGAACATCATCCGATTCTCGAGCGCCTTCAGCCGCGGGTGCGAGAGGAAGAACGGAATGCCGATCGCCGACTGGTCGGCGGGGGAGAGCCACTCGTCGGAGAGGAAACAGACCGGCTTGAGCTTGAGCCCGCGCGCCAGAAGCTCCCGCCAGAGCTGCCGCACGCGGAGGGCGAGATCGGTGCCCTGGATTTTGACGTTGAGGTCGCAGATCCTGAGGTGCAGAAGATCGTCGTCGGAGAGCGCCTCCCAGGCGACCTTGGGCTTGCGTCTGACCAGGGCGGACTCCTCGCGTCGGATCGTGCGACTCCGGCGGACCGGAGATGCTAACACCTAACGCGCGGCGAGGGCCTTCGTGAGGATCGCGGGATCGGTCACCGGTTTGTCGCAGACGTAGTTCCGGCAGACGTAAGCCGCCGGCTTCCCTCCGGAGAGGGTTCTTCCCGCGAGCAGGGGCAGCCCGCCCGCGCCTTCCGCGGGGTCCAGCCATGCGATCGCGCGGGCCGGGAGGTACGGGGCCCGCGCCGCAGCGAGGAGGGCGCGCGTCCCGGGATCGGTTCGAGGACCCGCGACCGCGATCTCCAAGACGTCCCTCCGGTCGGCGTAGGCCGACGCATTGAGGAGCGTCGCGCAGCCGGCGGGCGACCGATCGGCGAGCGGCTTCAGAGCCGCCAGCACCGCGAGCCCGGCCTTGGTCAGCTCCGCGTCGTCGCGGTGGAGGCCCAAGCGAAGCAAGACCTCCGCGGCCACTGCCGAGCCTGCGGGGATCGCGTCATCGTAAGTGCTGCGCGTGCGCGCCAGGATCGGCTCGTGGTCGTCGGAGGTGAAATGGAACCCCCCGCGCCCGTCGGCGAAGCGGGCGAGCATCGTCCGCGCCAACCGCGTCGCGCGATCGAGGTCGCGCCGGTCGAAGTCCGACTCGTAGAGATCGACGAGCCCCCGCGCGAGGAACGCGTAATCGTCGAGGTAGGCGTTCAAATGCGCCTTTCCCGCGCGCCACGAGACGTGGAGCCGGTCGTCCTTCGAGAGGCGGTCGAGAACGAAATCGGCGGCGCGCCGGGCCGAGCGGAGATCCTCCTCCCGTCCGAGCGCGTCGTACGAGCGCGCGAACGCCGAGATCATCAGACCATTCCACGCCGTGAGCACCTTGTCGTCCGTCGCCGGCCGGACGCGCTTCGCGCGGGCCGCCATCAGCTTCGCCCGCATCGGGAGGAGCGTCTCGACGACGGATTCGTTCGCGCCTCCCATGAGATTGGGGATGCTCTTGCCCTCGAAGTTGCCGCCGTGAGCGATCCCGTAGGCCGCCTCGAACCGGGCGCCGGCCTCCGGGCCCAGGAGGCCGTTCACCTCCTCGGGGGTCCAGACGTAAAAAGTTCCCTCGTGCCCGGCGCTGTCCGCATCGAGCGACGCGTAGAGGCCGCCGTCGGGCGACGTCAGCTCGCGGCGGACGAAATCCAGGGTCTCGATGACGACCCGCCGGTAGAGCGGGTTTCCGGTGACGCGCCAAGCGTCGACGTAGACGGGGACGAGCAGCGCCTGGTCGTAGAGCATCTTTTCGAAGTGGGGGACGAGCCACCGCTCGTCGGTCGAGTAGCGCGAGAAGCCGCCGCCGATCTGGTCGTACATCCCTCCCGTCGCCATCTTGTCGAGCGTCGTCGTCACCATCTTGAGCACCGATGCGTCGCGCGTTCGCGCGTGCTCGCGGAGCAGCAGCGCGAGGCTCGCATGGGGCGGGAACTTCGGCGCCGGCCCGAATCCGCCCCAGACGGCATCGAAGCGGGAACGCAGGTCGACGACCGCGCGCGCGGTCTGCTTGGGGCCGGCGCGCTCGTCTCCCGGAGCCTCGGCGGTCTCGGACGCCGCCCTGAGGCGCGCGGCGAGATCGGTTGCGGAGGCGACGAGCTCGTCGTGTCGCGCGGCCCAGGCGTCGCGAACGGCCTCGAGCACCGCGGGGAGCCCGGGGCGCCCGTACTTGTCCTCGGGCGGGAAGTAGGTGCCGCCGTAGAACGGCTTCCCGTCGGGGGTGAGGAACACGTTGAGCGGCCAGCCGCCCTGCCCGGTCATCGACTGGACCGCCGTCATGTAGATCTCGTCGAGATCCGGGCGCTCCTCTCGATCGACCTTGATGGCGACGAACGACGCGTTGAGGATCCCCGCTATCGCCTCGCTTTCGAACGACTCACGCTCCATGACGTGGCACCAGTGGCACGCCGCGTAGCCGATCGACAGGAAGATCGGCTTGTTCTCTGCTTTGGCCTTCCGAAGCGCCTCGGGCCCCCAGGGGTACCAATCGACAGGGTTGAACTGATGCTGCAACAGATAGGGGCTGGTCTCGCCGGCGAGATGGTTCGGCTTCCGCGCCGCAGGATCGGTCGACGTCGACATCGAGTCGCACGGTAACACGCTGCACGCGATCGCCAAGACGACCGCCGCCGGCGCGACCCGCGATCGAGTCACGACGAGCTCTTCGCCGGTGCGGGAGCGTTCTCCGGAACGACGAGCACGCGCTCGCCGCGCGTCAGCTCCGTTCCGTCCGAGGAGACCGCGACGACGAAGCGGTATCGTCCGGCACCCAAGGTCTTCGGGGGGATGAGGTCGACAACCTGTGCGCAGCGGTCGGACGCGAGGTCGAGGTCGGTCGTTCCGACGGGCGTCTCGCCCTCGCCCACGAGCGTGCGCACGACCTTGAGCGGCCGCTTCTGATCCTTCGCGCGGCAGACGAGGCTGATCACAGCCGTCGGTGCGTCCCCCCGCAGACCGTCGTCTTCCGAGAAGACCACCGCTCCCTGCGATTGGCTGACGCCATTCCGGAGAAACCCGCCGGGCATCGGCTGGCTGACGGCGATCGGGCCCATGCTGGCGAGATCGACGTCGAGCTTGGGCCAGCGGCCGTGAATTTCTTTCGACGCCAGCGTGTCGGTTTCGATCTCGTGCGCGACCGCGACCAGCTCGAAATCCCCCGGGGCGAAGTCCATGTCCGCTTCGAAGACGACCGGAGTGTTCGGGGTCGACACCTGGATCCGCCCCGAGCCGTCCTGCCGGACGACCCCTTCCGAGACGAGAGACGCGCCGATGTCCCAGGTGGTAGCCGGAACGGAGCTTCCGCCGACCGCGACCTGGACGCGCGCCTTGAAGTTGCCATCCTTGTAGCCTATGGGGATGAGCCCGACGTGGACCGCCGAGGCCCGGGTTCCTGCCTCCGGCGAGGCGAAAGCCGAGAGCACGCGGCCGGTCAGCCGCGCGGAGTCGCTCTGAATGACGAGCCGTCCTCGAGCGGAAGCTTTCACGTCGGGACGATGGACGGTCACGCTGACCATCAGCGGCGCATCCTGGGGATACCCCGAGGGATCGAAGCTCAAGAGATAGAGGCACGACATGTCGTCCAGGATTTGCGATGCCATCTTCACGGGGGTGACCCCGTTGAGGAATGCCCGGCCACCGGTCTCGACGGCGAGCGACGTCATCGTTCCCTGGGAGTCGCGCGTGCGCTGGAAATTGAGAGCGGGGGAGGCGAAGTTGGCCGCCGTGAAGTCCCCCGACCCCCGGCTGGACGGGGAGACGCGGGACCCGGTGAAGACGTTGTCGCCCGTCATCCCTTGGCCTTCGACGGTGTAGAACCGGATCCCCAGGGCGGCGGCTTCATTGATCACCCGGTCGAGAGGGAGGGAGCCGGTCGCCGCATCCTGGAGGATCGCCGCCGCCTCGGGGGTCGGATTCCCGTTGGCGTCCTTCACGGTCGGCCCGGTGAAGAACGCGAGATAGTGCTGTCCGGCGTTCTCACGCATCGTGTCGGCGAAATACAGAACCGCCTTGGGCGGGTCGATGTCGGTCAAGCGCCCCAGAATCATGCTCAGCCGCTGCAGGTCGCGCTCCTGCCTCCAGCGCTCGTCCGCGGCGTAACTTCGCGCGAGGCGGACCGCGAAGTCGACCCCCCGCCCCATCTCGCGGATGATGTCGACCAGGCGGCCGTCCTCGGTGGACGCGTACGTGTCGTAGAGCGTCGAATCGTCGACCATCTTGACGAGCGCGGCGTCGAGGCGCGTGCCATCGGAAGTCAGCGGGACGACGGTTTTGAGCTCCATCGCGTTGGCGACGATCATGGCGTTCTGCCCGCCCGCCAGAAGCTTCGGAAGCATCGCCCGCGCATCGTCGATCGCCATGCGCCGGCCCATCTGCGTCAAGTGCGGCATGTCGAAGTAGAGGAGGTAGGTCGCCGTGGTTGCCTTGGGTGGCTCGACGGCGGCCTCGGCGGGGACGGGAGGCGCTTCTTCCTTCGGCGCGGCGGGGGCCTGGCGGCCCCGCGCGAGGCACAGGTCGTCCACAAGGATGTGCGGGACGAGCTTGTGATCCAGCCGCACCTCGAAGTCTGCGGCGGTGAGCCCTTCGATCGCCGCTTTGGGACCGGAGACGGTGACGTCGATCTGCGCCAGCCGCGTCGCCGCGTGCTCGACCATCCCGACGTCGTGAGGTTTTTGGGGCGCGTCGGCCGCCGAGGCCGCGACCGCCGCGACCAACGTCAAGAGCACCGCGCCCCGGAGCGTCACCGCGGTTCGCTCCGGCGGTGGAGGTGGGTCGCCGACGCCTGGTCGGTCGGAAGAAGGAGGATCTCCGCGACGTTGACGTGGGGCGGCCGCGTCGCGATGTAGACGATGGTCTCCGCGACGTCGTCCGGCGTCAGGGGGGTAACGCCCCGATAGACGGCGGAGGCGCGCTCGGCGTCCCCGTGGAAGCGGACCAGGCTGAACTCGGTCGAGCCGACCATCCCCGGGTCGACGGAGGCGACGCGCACCCCGGTGCCCAGGAGATCGAGCCGCAGCGCGTCGGTCAACGCGCGGACGGCGTGCTTCGAGGCGCAGTACACGTTTCCCCCCGGGTAGACCTGACGTCCGGCGACCGACCCCAAGTGAATCACGGTTCCCCGCCCCCGCGCCACGAGCAGGGGGACGGTCGCGCGGTCGACGTGCAGCAGCCCCTTGACGTTGGTGTCGATCATCTCGTCCCAGTCTTCCCGCGACCCTTCGTGCAGCTTGTCGAGCCCCCGTGACAAGCCGGCGTTGTTGACGAGGACCTCGATCGCCTTCCAGGGCGCGGGGAGGGTATCGACCGCTCTGCGGACCGCATCGGCGTCCCGAACGTCGAGGGCCAGAAGCTTGACCGCCTTGGCGCCGGCCGCTCGGAGCTCCGGCTCCATCGCCGTCATCCGGTCCAGGCGCCGGGCGGCGAGCAGGAGTCGTGGCCCTTCCGCGGCGAACGCCCGGGCGCAAGCCGCTCCGATTCCGGCGCTGGCCCCCGTGACGAAGACGACCTGGTCGGCGAGCCTCGACGCCATCGGGGAGTCCTCCTGCGTGCGGGTTTCAGGGTACTGCAACTGGCGGCCGGAATCCGGCGTACCATCCGCCGCGGCGCACCCTTTTTGCGCGGCAGAGGAGACCTCGCCCATGTCCCAGATGCAGGAAGTCGACTACGAGATCTTCGGTGACGACATGCAGTACGTCGAGGTCGAGCTCGATCCCGGCGAGGCCGCGATCGCGGAAGCCGGCGGCATGATGTACATGGACGACGGCATCGCGATGGAGACGCTGTTCGGCGACGGCTCCCGCCCGTCGAGCAGCTTCCTGGACGCCCTCGTCGGCGCTGGGAAACGGCTGCTCACCGGCGAGTCGCTCTTCATGACCGCCTTCCAGAATCAAGGGCAGGGAAAGAAGAAGCTCGCGTTCGCGGCTCCGTATCCCGGGAAGATCATTCCGGTCCATCTCGGAACGATCGGCGGCGAGCTGATCGCGCAGAAGGACGCTTTTCTCTGCGCCGCCAAGGGCGTCAGCCTCGACATCGCGTTCCAAAAGCGGCTCGGCGTCGGCTTCTTCGGCGGCGAGGGATTCATCATGGAGAGGCTCCGAGGCGACGGCTGGTGCTTCCTCAACGCAGGCGGAACGATCAAGGAGCGCGAGCTGGCACCCGGCGAGCTGGTCCGAGTCGACACGGGCTGCATCGTGGCGTTCATGCCGGGGGTGGATTACGACATCGAGATGGTCCGCGGCGTCAAATCGATGATCTTCGGCGGCGAGGGAGTGTTCTTCGCAACGCTCCGCGGCCCGGGCAAGGTGTGGCTGCAATCGCTCCCGCTCTCGCGCATGGCCTCGCGGATCTACGCGGCCGCGCCGCAGACCGGGCGCGGCGGGCGTGAAGAGGGTTCCGTCCTCGGCGGCCTCGGCCGACTGCTCGACGGCGACCGATAAGGGACACTCCCCTTTTTCTTACAAAGCTCCCCGGATGCCGCTTTGATGAGAAAAAGGGGAGTGTCCCCTATCGCGTCTGAGTGGGACGACGGTGGTAACCTCCCACGGTTGTGCGGCGCAACTTCAAAGATCTATCGGCCCCCGAAGTCTTGGCCCTCGCGATCTCGCTCGAAGAGGAAGACGCGCGCATCTTTCGAGAGTTTGCCCGCCTGCTCCGCGCGAATTACCCGAAGGCGGCGGCGACCCTCGATGCGATGTGCGAGCAGGAGGACGGGCACCGGCGCCGTCTGATCGACATGTTCCGCAGGAAGTTCGGCGAGGAGATCCCCCTCGTGAGGCGCCAGGACGTCCGCGGATTCGTGCGGCGCGATCCGGTGCAGTCCTTGCGCCGGCCCGGCATCGATCAGATACGTCGCCGCGTCGCGCTCATGGAGCTCGAGACCGCACGCTACTACGAGAAGGCCGCCCAGCAGGCCACCGACGCCGAGCTCAGGCGGTTGCTCGGCGATCTCGCCGAGGAGGAGCGCAAGCACGAGGAGACATCGGCGGCGTTCGACCCGCACGCGCAGCCTCAGGGAGAGCGCGAGGAAGAAGCCGCGACCTCCCGCCAGCTGTTCGTGCTGCAGGTCGTGCAGCCGGGGCTCGCCGGCCTCATGGACGGGTCGGTCTCGACGCTCGCGCCGCTGTTCGCCTCGGCGTTCGCCACGCGGAACAGTTGGAACGCCTTTCTCGTCGGCATCGCGGCCGCGGTGGGGGCCGGCATCAGCATGGGATTCGCGGAAGCCCTCTCGGACGACGGCAGCCTCACCGGGCGCGGGAGACCGCTTCTGCGCGGCCTCATTTGCGGCTTCATGACGTTTCTGGGCGGCGTCGGCCACGCGCTGCCGTACTTGATCCCGAACTTCATCACGGCGACCGTGACCGCTACGATCGTCGTCGCTGTCGAGCTGTTCGCGATCGCTTGGATCCGCAACCGCTACATGGACACCCCGTTCCTCGCCGCCGCCTTCCAGGTCGTCGTCGGCGGCGTGCTCGTCTTCCTCTCAGGGATCTTGATCGGCTCATCCTAATAGGGACATTCTGCTTTTACTTACAAACTCAGAGAGAGCCCAAGTCTTTTTTCGCAGGAAGGCGGTATCCGGGGAGCCTTGCTCCGAAAAAAGTCTTGGGCTCTCTCTGAGTTTGTAAGTAAAAGCAGAATGTCCCGAATTAGGACTTGATGGCCTCGACGAAGGCGATCGCGTTGTCGACCGGGGTCTCCGGCAAGATGCCGTGACCGAGGTTGGCGATGTGGGCGCGAAGCTGCGCACCGTCCCCGAGCATCGCGCGCGTGCGGGCACGGATGGTCGAGACGTCGGACAGGAGCACGCACGGGTCCAGGTTCCCCTGCAGGACGACACCCGTCCCGAAGGCTCGCGCGGCGTCCGCCAGCCCACTGCGCCAGTCGACGCCGAGCACGTCGGCCCCGCACCGGGCGACGAAGGCGGCCGCAGGAGCGGCGTCGAGCGCGAAGTAGATCGTCGGCACGTGCTCCGCGCGAACGGCGTCGAGCACGCGCCGGGCGTAGGGGAGCGCGAACGTCGCGTAATCCGAGGCCGAGAGAAGCCCCGCCCAGGTGTCGAAGAGCTGGATCGCCTGGGCACCCGCGCGCGCCTGCGCGACGACGTACCGGATCGTCGTCAGCGTGACTTTCTCGAGGAGCCCGTGCGCGATTTCCGATGCGCCGTAGAGCATCCGCTTCCAGTGTCCGAAGGTGCGTGACCCTTCGCCTTCGGATAGGTACGCGGCCAGCGTGAACGGCGCCCCGGCGAAACCGACCAGCGGAACGCGCCCCGACAGCGCGCGGCGTGCGATCCGGATCGTCTCGAAGACGAACGGAACTTCTTCCTCGATCTCGGGAACCGCGAGGCGTCGGACATCCTCCGCGGATCGCACTGGGCGATCGACGACCGGCCCCGGATCGAAAGCGATCCGAAGCCCCATCGGAGGCGCGGGCACGAGGATGTCCGAGAAGAGGATCGCCGCGTCCACGCCTAGTCGGTCGACCGGCTGCAGCGTCACCTGGGCCGCGAGCTCAGGCGTTCTGCAGAGCGTCAAGAAGTCGACCCGCTCGCGGACCTCGCGATATTCGGGGAGATAGCGTCCGGCCTGCCGCATCAGCCAAACGGGAGGACGCGGACCGCGCACGCCCCGGCAGGCGTCTAGGAAGAGATCACCCGACGGGGGCACGCGTCAGTCGTCCAACAGCGACTTGGCGATCGTCGAGAGCTGCATGAACGACGTCCCTTCGTAGATCTTCCCGATCTTCACGTCGCGGTGGTACTTCTCGACGGGGTATTCCGTTGAATACCCGTTGCCGCCGAACACCTCGACCGCCATCGAGCAAATCGTCTCGGCGGCATCGCTCGCGAAGAGCTTCGCCATCGCGGCTTCGTTCACGAACGGAAGGTTGGCGTCGCGCAATCGCGCTGCGTTGTAGACGAGAAGGCGAGCCGCCGCCAACCGCGTCGCGCCCTCAGCGAGCTGGAAGCGCATCGCCTGAAACTCGCTCAGACGCTTGCCGAACTGGACGCGCTCCTTCGCGTAGCCGACGGCGGCGTCGAGGGCCGCCTGGCCGACGCCCAGCATCTGCGCGCCGATCCCGATCCGCCCCTCGTTCAGAGTATCGATCGCGATTTTGTATCCCTTGCCGACCGGTCCGAGCAGGCGATCCGCGGGGACGCGGCACTTGTCGAGAACGACCTCGCAGGTCGAGCTGGCTTTGATTCCCAGCTTGCTCTCTCGCTTGCCGAGGGCGAAGCCCGGGTCGCTCTTCTCGACCAGAAACGCCGTGATCCCCTTGTACCCCGCCTTCGGATCGACGGTGGCAAAAACCAAGAAGATCCCGGCCTCCCCCGCATTCGTGATCCAGAGCTTCCGGCCGTCCAGGACGTAGGCGCTGCCGTCGGGGACGGCTCGGCACTGGAGCGCGAACGCGTCGGAGCCCGATCCCGCCTCCGAGAGGCAATACGAGGCGACGGTGTCCGCCGCGGTCCGCGTCAGGTACTTCTTCTTCTGCTCCGCGGTTCCGTGGCGGTCGATCGCGTTGTTGACCAGCGTGTTCTGCACGTCGACCAGGACGCCGACGGCGGCATCGGCCCGCGAGAGCTCCTCGACGGCGAGGCAGGCCTGGAAGAAGCTCCCCCCGGAGCCCCCGTACGCCTCGGGCACGTTGATCCCCATCAAGCCGATCTCGAACAGCTTGGCGAGGAGCGCGGGCTCGTAGCGGCCGGCGGCCTCCATCGCGCGCGCGATCGGCGCGATCTCCGTCTGCGCGAAGTCCCGCACGGAATCGCGGAAGAGGCTCTCCTCTTCCGAGAGGACCGTCAGCGGGGTCGGGGCGACGGTGGTCGGCATCGGCGGCTCCTCACGGGTCAGCCGCGCATTGTATCGACCGGATGGATCGCTGTCCCCTAGGGGAGCGTCACCGTCGCGAGCACGTCGCCGCCCTCGGGGAGCGTTGCCGAGCCCGTCGCCTTCCGTGTCCCCAAGGTCACCGTCAGCTCGTAAGCACCCGGCCCCAGCGAGGACACGGTCGTCGACCCGTCGTTGCCCGTCGCCGGCGTCGCGTTCATGAAAGAGAAGCCGGCGCCGAGGTAGTCGGGAACCGCACGATAGAGGACGCGCGCTCCGCCGACCGCGCGACCGTCCGCGCCGATGACGTTGACGCGGACTCGCCCCGGGCGGGGAGCCTTCAGCAACACATCGGCCCCGTCTTCGGGCTGCAAGCCGACCACGCGAGCCGGCGGGAACCCGGCGGCGACGGCCGTCATGTCGATCGGCCCATCCGCGGGAGCGGTGACGACGAACGCGCCGTTGACGTCGCTCGTCGACGGCATCGAGTCGCGTCCGGCGGGAAGGCTCCCCGCGGGCGCCGTCATCACCATCGCGCCGGCGATCGCGTTTCCGTTGGCGTCGAGGACGTGGCCGCGCACCGTGCGTCCCGCTTCGAGCCGAATGTCGATCGAGGGGACGTCGCTGTCGTTGGCGATCGTCACCTGCGGCACGTCGGCGTTCCTGTACCCGCTGGCGGCGACGGTGATGGCGTACGTGCCCGGCTCGAGGCTGTCGATCAGGAAGGTTCCGTCCATCTCGGACTGGTCCGCCGTGCCACGCCTCCGCTCGGCCCCGGCGGCCGCCGTACCTCCGACGAGCGTTGCGGTGATCAGAGCTCCCGACACGGGCTTCCCGTCCCCGTTGACGACTCGCCCGGAGATCCCGGCGGACTTCATCGTCACGTCGATGACCGGGTTCGGCTGGTCCGGCACCTGCACGGTGATCGACGCCGGCCCGCCCCGGAACATCGCGCCACCCGTGTTGACCGCGACCGCGTACGCGCCGGGGGTGTCGAGACCGATCTGATACCTGCCGTCGGCGTCGGTGTGCGACTGCCTGAGATCCCTCGCGCTCGGGTCGGCCGCGGAGAAGAAGAGCATGGCGTTCGCCACCGGTTGACCGCCTTTGACGACCCGTCCCGTGACGTTGATCTTCGCCGCCTCGTCGAGGTCGTAAACGGTCGTCTCGCCCTCGCGGACCGTCACCTGCTTCATCCCGCCGAAGAGCATCAACGGCCCGCCGGCCGCCGGCGCGCGGATCACCATGTAGTCCCCCGGAGCGATCTTCTCGAACTCGTAGCGCCCGTCGGGGCCGGAGGTCGCCGTCTGCGGCCCGCCGCCCATCGGCACCTTGGTCAGCAGCACCGAAGCGTTCGGGATCGGCTGCTTCTGCGCGTCGCGCACTTGCCCCGTGATCGTGCCGCCCTTCGACAGCTTGATGACGAAGTCGTCGGAGTCGGCGTCGGGAGAGATCTCCACGCGCCCTGAGTTCGGCGAGTAGTCGGGCTGGTTGGCGTCGACCGCGTAGGCCCGAGGCTCGAGCCCTGCGATCTCGAACCGTCCGTCGAGCCCCGTGATCGCGAGGCCGGCCGAGGTGTCCGTTCCCATCCGGACCATGAATCCTTGAGGCTGCGAGACGGACACGGTCGCGCCCGCGATCGGCGCGTCGTCCTTCGCGGCGAGGACGTGTCCGCGGAGCGCCCGCCCGTCGTCGAGCACGATCGTTCCCGCATCGACGACCTGATCGGAGACCACCTTGAGGCCGGTTTTCTTCGTCGGCGCCTTCCCGTCGGCCTTCGCGCTGACGGTGACGACGCCCGGATCGACGTTGTCGAGACGGAAGTTCCCCGACGGGTCGGTGAAGAATTGCTCCTCGTCGGGGCGGTTCGTGACGACGACCCGGAACCCGGGGCCCTCCTGCCGCTCCTTCGCTTCGGCGAAGGCCTGCACGCGGAACGCGGGAGGCGCTCCGCCGGTGCGCAAGAGAACTTTCCCGACGATGCTTCCCGTCTTCTCCAGCGTGAAATCGACCGCCATATCGCCGGGGGCCGCCCCTTCCTTCGTCACATCGGCGTATCCCGTGGCCCGGGCGGTCAGATTGCGCACCGGCTTGTCGCCGAGACCGCTCAGCCGGTACTTACCGTCCCCGCCCGAGGTGGCCTCGCGGGACATGCGGGCCTCGCTGTCGATCCAGAACGCCGAGATCGCCGCACCCGCGATCGGCTGGCCGGACGCATCGACGATCTTTCCCGCGATGCTCTTCGACTCCCTGACGCGGAGGGTCCCGAGGTCGGTCGTCTCGCCGCTCTTCAGCCTGACGCCTTCCTTGACCACGTCGGCGTAATCGGGGGGCTGCAGCGTGACGTCGAACGTTCCCGCATCGAGCGCCTTGATGACGAACTTCCCATCTCCCTGGGCGACGATCTTGTCCGGGTCGACCCCTTGAGCAATCCCGAACGTCCGGCGGCGCCCGCCCTGCTTCGCCTGCGGGACGACGCGCGCATCGACGTCCTTGACCGGCGCGTCCTGCGCGGTCACGAGACGAAACGCGAGGGACGCACCCGCCTCGAGCCTCAACTCGAGATCGCCGCGGTCGGTTCCTGCCTCGATCGGGATCGGGCCCTCGTCCTGCGCTGCGAGCCCGTCCTTGGCCGCGTGCACCGTGTACTTGTTTCCGGCGACCAGCCCGTCGAAGTCGAAACGGCCGTCGGGGTCGGTCCGCTGCGCGCCGCTTCGTCCCTCCCGAAGCATCGCGAACAGGCTGCCGTCGGCCGCCGTAGCCGTGACGACGGCGTCGGCGAGCGGCTTGCCGTCGGGTCCGACGACGCGTCCCGCGACCCGTCCGCCGGGCTGCAAGTAGAGGACGTTCGCTTCCGGCTTCGGCGCGTCCTCCTCTTTCCCTCGCTCGGACGGCGGGGCGGAGAGCTTCGCGACGACATGGTCCAGGCGCGCGCGCGCCTTCCGAGGCGCCGTCGCCTCGACGACGACGATGCCCGGCGCGCAGTCGGGAATCTGGAACGTGCCGTCCTCGAGGCTCGCGACCGTGTGGGCCGCCTTCGGCCCGAACGCCGCCGCATCGCGCTCGAGACCGGTGACCGTGGCGCCGGCGACCGGCTTTTGCGTCGTCAGGTCCAGCACGCGCCCGGCGACGGTGACCCCTTTCTTGAGTTTCAGGTTGAGCACCGCGCCCGGCGGGACGTCCGCCGCCCACGCCGGCGCGGTTCCCGCGGACTCGACGCGGACGACGAACGCCGAACCGGTCAAGCCGTCGAGCTGGAACGCGCCGGCGGCGTCGGTCTTCGCAACCACGGACTTCGCCACGACCACTCGAGCGCCACGCATCCCCACGTCGTTTTTCTGTTGGGGGACCGCGCGCACGGTGGCGCCCGCGACCGGCTTCCCGTCGAGGCCGGTCACCTTACCGGTGATCGGCTTGGCGGCCGCCGGCTTGGCCGGCGTCGCGACGGCCGGGGCGGTTGCGGGTGACGGCTTGGCAGGCTTGGCGTCGGCGGCGAAGATGGAAGGGGCGACGGCGAGGCAGAAGGCCAAGGCGAGCGGGCCGAGTCTCATGCGGGGAACCTCCTCGTTCGGACGAACCACTTGTACTACGCGTGACCGTGATCGCCGGTCGACCCCGCGGGAGCTAGCCGCCGGCCGCATCGAGGACCACCCCCCTCCCGCCGTAAATGCCGGAAGGAAAGAGGATCGGCAGGAGCTCGTGCAGGAACTGGCGCCGCTTGTAAGCAGCGTGGGAAGCGTAGTGCGTGTCGTACAGGGTCGTGAGATACGCTTCCAGCGGGAAGAACTGGACCTCGACCGAGAACAGGTAGGGGACGTCCGATCCGGGGTCGTCCGTCAGGATGTCGACGATCTCCTTGAGAACCTGGAAGCCGCTCGACGACTGCGGATCGAGCCGGACGCGGTCGCGGCCGCCGGCCAAGGTGTCCACCCGGTCGCGGCAGCGGAGCGGACCGCCGAGAGCCGCGACCAGCCGCCGCTCGAGCGCGTAGGCCTGCGCGCGGTCGCCGACGATGAACATCGCGCCGAGGAGATCCTGAATCATCCGCGGGTCGGGGATCGCCCGCCGGATCATCTTGGAGAGAATCGACCCGCTGTAACGCCCCAACCCGGGCCAGCGCGGAGACTCGGCGATACGGATCCAGCCGTCGTCGGCCCGCCGGTCCGTCTCCGGATCGGCCTCGCGCTTGAAGCGCGACCGGTGGTGGAAGATCTCGATCTCCGGATCGCGCCCCGATGCGGGAAGCCGGCGCGGCCGGAAGCGAAACGAGCGGGCGCCGGGGCGCGGCTTGCGCTCCATCGCCAGCCGGAACGACCCGTCGGCCGCGCGCTCGAGGATGCCGAACACCTCGACCTCGTCCTCGTCCTTCACCTCCGAGAGGAACGAGTCCTTGACGATCTGCTCGAACCGCGCGCGATGTTTCGGACCATCGCGCACCGAGCGCGAGTGGTCGATGTCGAACAAGAGCTTGGCCAGGTAGAGCTTCCTCTGGGCCTCGTAGCGCGACCGCGTGTCGCGCCCTTCGAAGGTCCTCTTGAGCAGATCGCGAATCGTGCTGGTCCCGCGCGTTTCCGGAAGCGGGGCCAGGTGGCGCGCGAGGGAGTCGGGGACGAGGCGGAGCAGGTCGTTCAGATAGGCGTCGGCGTCGTGGAAGTACGGACCGAGATCGACGGCGGCCGCCGCGCGCCCCCCGAGGGGCGTGACATAGCCTCGCACGACCCACTCGAACACTCCGCGGTCGCGCATCATGCGGCGGTAGGTGTCGACCCAAAGGCGCGTCAGCGCGGGATGCCGGCTCGGAAGCAAGGGATCGAGGAGCGGATGGGCCTCGTAGGCTGCGGCGAGATGCTGCTCGGGGAAGGCGGCCAGGCCGGTCGAGGTGGGCGTCGTGGTCACGGTCGTGCTTTCGCGGCGGCCAGCTTACCAGGGCCCGGGAGGAGGTGCTAACCTCCCGGCTCCCTCCGAGGACGCCGAACCATGGCCAATTTCACGCTCGAGGGCGCGCCGTTCCACACGTCGGGCGAGCTTCCGCCGATCGGATCGCCGGCACCCGATTTCCGCCTCGTCGCCGCCGACCTCTCGGACGTCACGCTCGCGACCTATCGAGGCAAGACGAAGCTCCTGGCGTTCGTGCCCAGCCTCGACACCGGCGTCTGCGCGGCCTCTGCCCGCAGGCTGAACGAGAAGGGCGCCGCGCTCCCGAACGCGGTCGTCTTGATGATCTCCGCCGACCTGCCGTTCGCCATGAAGAGGTTCTGCGCGGGAGAGAAGCTCCGCCACATCGTCCCGCTGTCGATGATGCGCGGACGAGGCGCGGCCAAGAGCTACGGGGTCCTGATCGTCGACGGCCCGTTCGAGGGGACGTGCGCCCGCGCGGTCGTCGTCGTCGCCGCCGACGACACGATCGTCTACCGCCAGCTCGTCCCCGAGCTGTCGAACGAGCCCGACTACGAGGCCGCGCTCGCCGCGATTCCGCGCTAAGCTGCCTCGGACATGGACTACGCGATCGAGGGGTACCAGATCGAGAAATCGTTCTCGAAGAAACGCTCGGTCAAGGATCTCCTCACCAGACCGTTCACGCCGCCGGGCAAGGTCCGCGCCCTCTTGGGCGTCGATCTTCGCGTGAAGCCGGGAGAGATTTTCGGGCTGCTCGGCCCGAACGGCGCGGGGAAGACGACGCTCATCAAGATCCTGTCTTGCCTCGTGCTGCCCGATCGGGGGCGCGCGGTCGTGGGTGGCGAGGACGTCCGCCACGAAAACAAGGTCAAGCCGCAGATCGGACTCGTTCACTCCGACGAGCGCTCGTTCTATTGGCGCCTGTCGGGAACGGACAACCTCCGCTTCTTCGCCCGCCTCTACGACGTCCCGGGGCCGCGCATCGACGCCCGCATCGACGAGCTCCTGCGCAAGGTCGATCTGGTCGATGCCTCCTCGCGCCGTTTCTCGGACTATTCGTCGGGGATGAAGCAACGCCTGGCGATCGCTCGCGCGCTCCTGCACGATCCGCCGATCCTCTTGATGGACGAGCCGACGCGAAGCCTCGATCCCGCCGCTTCGCTCGCGCTCCGCGCCCTGATCCGCGACGAGCTCAAGGGGCGCGACGGGAAGACGGTGCTCCTCGCGACACACAACCTGCGGGAGGCGGAGACGCTCTGCGACCGGATCGCCATCCTGGTCGCCGGCACCGTGCGCCAGGTCGGGACCATCGCCGAGGTCCGCCGCTGGAAGATCGACGAGCGCCAGTACCGGTTGGACGTGTCGAACGGAGAGGACCTGCCGCCCGGGCGTTGCCGCGTCGTCTCGAGCGAGCGTGTCGACGGGCTTCGACGGATCGTCGTCGCCCTCGACGGGGAGGACCGGCTCGACGACGTCCTGCGGGCCGTCATGGCGGGTGGCGGCGTGGTCCACGCCTGCGACCGGATCGAGCCCGACCTCGAAGAGGCGTTCTCGAGGATCTTGGCCGAAGAGGCGGCGCGGAGCTCGGCGTGAAGCGCTTCTTCACCAAGATCGCGGCGTTCGTCATCCGCGATTTCCTCTCGGACGTCTCCTACCGCTTCGGCTTCGTCCTTCAGCTCGGCGGGATGTTCTTCGCCGTCGCGATGTTCTACTACGTCAGCCGGATGATCGACCCACAGACGGCGGGGCTGGACGGCGTCGAGCCCTTCCCCTGGCTCCTCGTCGGGATCGCCTTCCAGCTCTATTTCTCCACCGCGCTTCACTCGTTCGCCGAGAAGGTGCGCAGCGAGCAGGTCCTGGGGACGCTCGAGGCGATGCTGGTCTCGCCGACCCCCACGTCGGTCGTGATCTTCTCGTCGACCGCCTGGGACTTCACCTGGGGGGCGTTGCGCCTTTTGGTCTACCTGCTCTCCGCGGTGTTCGTCTTCGGCGTCAAGCTCGACATCACGAGCCCGGCGGCTCTCGCCCTGGGGATCGGGCTGACCCTGCTGTCGTCGGCCGGCATCGGGATGCTCTCCGCTTCGTTCATCCTCTATTTCAAGCGGGGCGACCCGGTCAACTTCTTCCTTTCGACGGGGACGGCCTTTTTCGGGAACGTAATCTTCCCCGCGAAGCTGTTGCCGCACCCCGTCCAGTGGGTCTCCCAGTGGCTCCCGATGAGCTGGTCGCTGCAAGTCGTCCGCGGGGCGCTCCTCAAGGGGGCGAGCCTCGACGACGTGGCGGCTCCGATCGGAAGGCTCGGAATCCTGACGGCGATCCTCGTCCCGCTGGGGCTCCTGGCGGCCAAGATCGCGATCGCGAAGGCCAAGCGCGAGGGCTCCCTCGTCCAATATTGACCGTATATTGATCGCACGAGCATGCGCGTTCACGGCACGGTGCCTCTCTTGGTGTCGGGCGCCCTCGTCGTCGCATCATCCGGGGCGGGGGAGGTGGTGGAGCGCGACCTCCGTCAGGCGATGGCGTACGCGCAGCGCGGGCTCGGCGCGCTCCAGAAGGGGAACGTCTCCCGGGCGAAGGAAGACTTCGATCGCGCGGTTGCCAAGATCCCGAATCTGCCGGACGCTCACACCGGGTTCGGGCATCTCGCAATGCGCGAGCAGAGGTTCGAGGACGCCCTCCGCGAGTACCGGCTGGCGGAGTCGGGCTCGAGGGAGATGATCTCGGTCCGGCTCCTCCTGGAGAACGAGCGCTATTCGCGATCGCGGGACGAGCTGCAGCTCCTCCGCGGCGAGCTCCTCCAACTCCGGCAGATCGAGGCGCGGATCCAGATGCAGGGCGGGAGCGTCACCGGCGAAGGGGGCGGAACGAACGGCGCGCAGATCCAGCGCGAGATCTCGGAGGTGGAGTCGAGGATCCACACGCTCGAAGGCATGAGCCCGCCAACTCCGTCGGCGGCGGACGAGCCGCCGGCGGACGTGCTGTTCTTCCAGGGAAACGCGCTGTTCGACCTGAAGCGCACGGACGAGGCGATCGCCGTCTGGGAGGCTGCGGCCAAGCGCATGCAGGCGTTCGGTCCGCTCCACAACAATCTCGCGGTCGCCTACTGGAAGGCGGGCCGGCTCGACGACGCCTGGGCGAGCCTCCGGCGCGCCGAGGCGGTCGGGTTCAAGGTCAACCCGAACTTCAGGGCCGATCTGGCGAAGGCTGGGCCCGAGCCGCAGCCACCGTCTCCTTGATGGCGGCCACGACCAGCTCCGGCTGGTCGAACTGGATGTAGTGGTCGCTCCTTTCTGCGAGGACCTGGCGCCCGTGGGGAAACCCGGCCGCCATCCGCTGCTGCATGTCCGTCCACGCCTTCCGGAACGCAGGGGAAGCTGTGGAGTGCGTCGCCGTCAGCACGACGACCGGAAGGGTCGGCCGGGGGGGCGCCGCGCGGACCGAGGCTGCGCTCTCGGGCATCGAGTCGATCTCGTCGAGGAGCGCCTGCGGGGCCACCGCTCGCGCCGTCCGGAGCTTCTCGCGCTCCGCCGTCGTCAGGAGCGAGCCCTCGAGGCCGGGGTACTCCACGGGGGTCGCATCGACGAGCACGAGCCCCGCGATCTGATCGGGGTTTCGCGCGGCATAGAGCCTGACGTTCAATCCCCCGAACGAGTGGCCGACCATCACGTAAGGAGGGGCGACGCGGCCCCGCACGAGGAGATCGCGCAGCTCGCCGACGATCCGCTCGCTGGTTCGGGGCTTCGGCCCCGGGTCGCTCTTCCCGAGGCCCGCCCGATCGTAGACGCAGACGCGCGTCACCTTCTTGACGTCCGGAACGACCCAATCCCAGGTCGCGCCCGTGTCGCCGGCCCCCGCGTCGAGCACGACCACCGGCGATCCTTCCCCGTCGCAGCGCAGGTTGAGCTTGAACCCGCCGACGTCGACCCGGTGCGCGGCCGCACCGGCGGGGCCCGCAGCGGAAAGAAACGCGCCGGCGGCGACGGCCGCCCACGCCGATGGTCTCCTCATGGACGGCGATTCTACGCGGGTGATACCTTGTCCGGCCTTTTGTCCGGCATCGAATCCGCAAGGAGGTGCTCGTGCGCAAGAAGATCACGGTCATCGGCGGGGGATTCGTCGGCGAGCACGTGGCGGCGGGCTGCGCGACGAAGGAGCTCGGGGACGTCGTCCTGCTCGACATCCTCGAAGGGCCGCCCCAGGGGAAGGGGCTCGACCTCTTCGAGGCCAGTCCGGTGCTCGGCTTCGACGCGATGGTCCGTGGGACCAATTCCTACGACGACACCACCCGGTCCGACGTCGTCGTGATCACCGCCGGCGTCGCGAGGAAGCCCGGGATGAGCCGCGACGATCTCTTGAGCATCAACACGGGCATCGTCAAGCAGTGCGCTGAGCGGGTGAGGTCGGGCTCGCCGGAGGCCGTCGTGATCGTCGTTTCCAATCCGCTCGACGTCATGGCCCACGTCGCCAAGGTCGTCACGGGTTTTCCCAAGGAGCGTGTGATGGGGATGGCGGGCGTGCTCGACACTGCCCGCTACCGGTCGTTCATCGCGATGGAGCTCGGCGTCTCCGTCGAGAGCGTCACGGCGCTGGTGCTCGGTGGCCACGGCGATTCGATGGTTCCGCTCCCCCGGCTGACGATGGTCGGCGGGGTGCCGCTGACCGAGCTGCTGACGGCCGAGGCGATCGACCGGATCGTCAAGCGCACGGCGGGAGGCGGCGCCGAGATCGTGGCGCTCCTCAAGACCGGCTCCGCCTATTACGCGCCGGCGGCTTCGACGGTGGAGATGGTCGACGCGATCGTCAAGGACAAGAAAAAGATCCTGCCGTGCGCCGCGTACCTCGAGGGGGAGTACGGAATTTCGGGGAGCTTCGTCGGCGTTCCGGTCAAGCTCGGCTCGCGCGGGGTCGAGGCTATCTACGAGGTCAAGCTGCAACCCCAGGAGCTGGCGGCGCTCCAGGCCTCGGCCGCCGCCGTCAAGGAACAGCAGGGTAAACTGTCCCTCTAACCTTCGGGGATCGGAGGAGATCGAGCGATGTCGAAGAAGAATCGGGAGCGGCGCGCCGGGGAGACCGGCGGCGCCGGGAGCAACGACGGAGGCGGTTCGCCGGCGATCAACTGGCTGCCGATCGTGCTGGCCGTCGCGGCGCTGGGCTTGGGATTTGTCGCATGGACCGACGGGAAGCGGGTCAAGGACGACACGTCGAAGCGCCTCTCCGACATGGACGCGCGGCTCTCCCAGATCCAGACTCAGATCACGAACGCGATCAAGTCCCGCCCCGCGCAACAGCAGGGGCCGGATCCGAACAAGGTCTACCCGATCAAGCTCGACGGCGCGCCCGCCGAAGGCAACCCGAGCGCGCCGATCGTCATCGCCGAGTTCTCCGACTATCAGTGACCATTCTGCTCGAGGGTCGGTCCGACCCTCACTCAGATCCAGCAGGTCTACGGCGACAAGGTCAAGATCGTCTGGAAGAACATGCCGCTCCCGATGCACCCGAACGCCATGCCGGCGGCCCTCGCCGCCATGGCGGCGAACGAGCAGGGAAAGTTCTGGGAGTTCCACGACAAGGTCTTCGCGAACCAGCAAAAGATGAGCCGCGACCAGTACCTGGTCTACGCGCGTGAGCTGAAGCTCGACCTCAATAAATTCACGACGTCGATGGACAACAAGAAGTTCCAGCCCCAGATCGACTCGGACGCCAAGGAGGCGCAATCGCTGGGCGTGTCGGGAACGCCGGCGTTCTTCGTCAACGGGAAATTCCTGAACGGCGCGAAGCCGTTCGCCGAGTTCGCGACGGCGATCAACGCGGAGCTGAAGCGGCTGAACCTGCCGATTCCCGCGGGGGCGCCCCAGTCCTGAGCCGTTAGAATGCGCGGCCTATGGCCGGCCGCCTGCGCATCCTGACCCTCTCCGCCGAGGTCGCACCGTTTGCCAAGACCGGCGGATTGGGCGACGTCGCGGGCGCTCTCCCGAAAGCGCTTCACGCCTTGGGCCACGACGTGCGCGTCGCGATGCCGGCCTATCGCGAGCAGGAGCGCGCCGCGCGCGACGGGGATGCAGGGTTCGCGATCGACCCCGCCGGACTCGTCGTCCCCACCGGGGCGGGTCCGCTCCCCGCCGGAGTCATCCGGACGCACCTCCCGGGAAGCGACGTGCCCGTCGACATGATCGCCGAGCGGAACCTGTTCGACCGGGCGACGATCTACGGCTACGACGACGACCCGTACCGCTTCGCGTTCCTCTCGCGCGCCGCGCTCGAGCTGGCCGCCCTCCGGGGATGGCGCCCCGACCTCGTGCACGCGCACGATTGGCACGCGGCGCCTGCGGTCCTGTGGCTTCGTACGGCGGGGCGCAACGACGACCGGCTCGGCCGGGTCGCGACCCTCTTCACGATTCACAACCTGGCGCACCAGGGGCGAAGCTCCCGCGGGGTCGCGCGCTACCTCGGCGTCGAAGTCCCGCCGATGTTTCAGGAGAGCGGCTGGGACGAGATCAACTTCATGGCGCGCGGGATCTACCACGCGACGCTGGTCAACACGGTCAGCCCGACCTACGCGCGGGAGATCATGACCGCCGAAGGGGGGAACGGTCTCGACGGTCTGCTTCGCGCACGGCGGCCGGACGTTCACGGAATCCTCAACGGCCTCGACACCTCCGTTTGGGATCCGGCGGCGGACTCGAAGCTCGCGGCCAGGTTCGATGCGGACACGGCGGATGCCCGTGTCGCCAACAAGCTCGCGCTCCAGGACCGAGTCGGGCTGCCGCAGAGCGAGACGATTCCGCTCGTGGCGATGGTCTCGCGCCTCGATGACCAGAAGGGGATGCAGATCACCGGCCACGTCGTCCACCTCCTGATGAACGGGGCCGCCGGAGAGGCGCAATTCGTCATCCTCGGGACCGGAGCGAGCCGCTACGAAGAGGGATTCGCGCGCCTCGCCGCGTACCACTCGCGGAAGATGGCGGCGATCCTGACCTTCTCCCCGCATCTCGCCCCGCTGATCTACGGAGGGAGCGACATCTTCCTGATGCCCTCGCTGTTCGAGCCCTGCGGCCTGAGCCAGCTGATCGCGATGCGGTACGGGAGCGTCCCGGTCGTCCGCAGGACGGGGGGCCTGGCCGACACGGTTCGCGACGGTGAGACCGGGTTCGCCTTCGAGGAGTTCACGCCGGAGAGCTTCTGGAGAGCGCTCCAGCGCGCTCTGCTCGTCTACCACACCGACCGCGATGCTTGGGCACGCTTGCGGCGCAACGGGATGACGGCTCAATTCTCCTGGAGCGACTCCGCGAAGGGGTACGTCGACCTCTACGAGCGGGCGCTGGCGCGAGAGCGGGCGCACGGCGGATGAACGCCCCGATCCGTCTCGCGCTGATCTGGCATTTCCATCAGCCCGACTACACCGACCCGGCCACGGCGGCGCCCACGATGCCGTGGACGCGGCTGCACGCGCTGAAGGACTACGCCGACATGGCCGCGCACGTGGCGCGCCACCCGGCGATTCGCGCGACGTTCAACGTGGTGCCGACCCTGCTCGACCAGCTCCAAGAGCTCGCCGTCGGCGGGGCGCCGCCCGACCCGTTCCTGGCGCTGGCTCTGAAGGAGCCGGCCCAGCTCTCCCCCGAGGAGCGCGCCTTCGTCGTCGCGCGATTCTTTTCGTTGAGCCGGCCGATGATGGCGGTCGCGCCCAACCGGTTCGCCGAGCTGCACGCCCTGCGCGGCGACGCCCCCGCCCACGAGATCGGCAAGGCGATCGTCGCGCGATTCGACGACCAGGCGATCCTCGACCTGCAGGTGCTGTTCCATTTGGCATGGAGCGGGACGCTGCTTCAATCGGAGCCGGCGCTCGCGGCTTTGCGCGTGAAGCAGCGGGGGTTCACCGCGGACGACAAGGCCTCGCTCTTCGCGGCGCATCGGGAATTCCTCGCGGACGTCGTCCCTTCGTGGAAGCGGCTCGACGACACGCGACAAATCGAGCTGTCGGTGACGCCGTACTTTCATCCGATCCTGCCCCTGCTCTGCGATCTCGCGTCCGCGCACGAGGCCTTGCCCGATCTCCGCCTCCCGGGCGCGACGTTCCGGCGCGCGGAGGACGCCGAGCTCCAGCTAAGGTCGGCGATGAGCGCGTTTCGCGCCGCGTTCGGGCGCGAAGCCTCCGGAGGCTGGCCGTCGGAGGGGGCGATCTCGGAAGCGTCGCTGATGACGATGCATGCGGCCGGCTACCGCTGGGCGGCGAGCGACGAGGACGTGCTCTTCGCCTCGCTCGGCGAGGCGCTCCCGACGGACGCTGTCGCCAAGGAGGCCCGGCGTGCGGAGCTCCTCTACGCGCCGTGGCGCCATGGCGAAGGGCCCGTGCTCCTGTTCCGCGATCACGATCTCTCCGATCGAATCGGATTCACCTACGCGACCCGCGCGCCCCAGGAGGCAGCCGCGGATTTCGTCGGACACCTCCTCCATTTGAAAGAAGTCCTCCCCGACGACGGCACACCCCACGTCGTCAGCGTCATCCTCGACGGGGAGAACGCGTGGGAGAGCTACCCCGCGCACGCCACGCCGTTCTTCGATGCGCTCTACGGCGCGCTGGCCGCCGAGCCGAGGATCCAGACGGTGACCGCATCGGAAGCCGCCGATCCCGCGCACGCGCGAAGCCTCGGACGGGTGGTGGCGGGATCGTGGATCTATCGGAACCTGGCGACCTGGATCGGCCACCCGGAGAAGAACCGCGCCTGGGAGCTGCTCGCCGCCGCTCGCGAAGCGGTCGCGGCGGCGCGGGGGGCGCCCCGCGCGGACGATCCGGCCTGGCGGGCGATCCTCGCCGCCGAGGGGAGCGACTGGTTCTGGTGGTACGGCGACGACCACCCGACGGAGTACGGCGGGGAGTTCGACGCGGGTTTCCGCGGCAAGCTGAAGGGAGCGTACGCAGCGGCCGGGCTCACGGTGCCGCCCGTCCTCGACGAGCCGATCCGGCGCGTTCCGGTGGCTCGCGGTCGAAAGGCCCCGGCGGGGCCGGTGCGCGCGGTGATCGACGGGCGCGTCGGCGACTATTTCGAATGGCGCGCCGCGGGGCACGTCGAGTGCGTCTACGGAGCGATGCACGCCGCGATGCGATTCGCCCGCGACCTCTACTTCGGCACCGACGGGGACTCTCTCTTCGTTCGCATCGATCCGTTCGAGCCCGGCTCTCTGACCGGCACGACCGTCTCGATTCGCACGCCGGACGCTCCCGCTCCCCTCGCGTCGGTGACCGCGGGTCGAACCGCGGGGGACTTGACCACAAGCCTCGACCGCATCCTCGAGCTTTCGATCCCGCTCGAACACATCGCGGCAAAAGGAGACAGCGTGCGATTCGCAGTCGAGCTCAGGGACAGTTCTGGCGCATCCCAGCGTATTCCTTCGGATGGATTCATCGATCTGCCACTCCCCGACTCCGATCCCTCCCGCTTCGACTGGACGGTGTGAAAACGGGGCCTGTCCCCTTTTCCCCTAGAATGTGCGGTCGGAGGGGATGGATGAAAACGGTGGGAATCTTGACGGGGGGAGGGGACGCCCCCGGGCTCAACGCCGTGATCAGGGCGATCGTCAGGCGTTCGATGCCGCGCGGCTATCGGCTCATGGGCATTCGACACGGTTGGCGAGGACTCCTCGACAAGGAAACGATCGAGCTCGATCGGAGCGCGACGACGGGGATCCTCCACCGGGGGGGGACTCTTCTCGGGACGTCGCGCACGAATCCTTACAAGAAGCCGGAAGACGCCCGCCGGGTCGAGACCAACTTCAAGGAGCTGGGGCTCGACGCGCTGATCGCCATCGGAGGTGAGGACACGCTCGGCGTGGCCGCGAAGCTCTCGAACGCGGGATTCCCCTTGGTCGGCGTCCCCAAGACGATCGACAACGACCTGGCCGGCACCGACACGACGTTCGGCTTCGACACGGCGGTGTCGATCGCGACCGAAGCGATCGACCGGCTCCACTCGACGGCCGAGTCCCACGACCGGGTGATCGTCTGCGAGGTGATGGGCCGCCACGCGGGATGGATCGCGCTCCATTCGGGGATGGCCGGCGGCGCCGACTTCATCCTGGTTCCCGAGCGTCCGGTCGACATCGACGCGGTCGCGGCCGCGATCAAGCGCCGCGAGGCGCGCGGCGTCCGCTTCTCGATCATCGTCGCGGCCGAAGGCGCCGTGCTCCCGGAGGTGGAGGTCGCGAAGTCGGCCGATCTCGACGCCTTCGGCCACGTCAAGCTCGGCGGGATCGGCGAGTGGCTGGCCCGGGAGATCGAGGCCAGGACCGGGTGCGAGACCCGCTCGGTGCAGCTCGGCCACGTTCAGCGTGGCGGCACGCCCACCGCCTTCGACCGCTGGCTCGGCTCCCGCTACGGCCTGCTCGCGGCCGACATGGTCCACGAGGGGAAATTCGGGATGATGGCGGCCTATCGCGGCGGCGCGTTCGTGGCGGTTTCGCTGGCCGAGGCGACGGCCGCTTTGAAGACGGTCCCGGCCGAGCTGATCGACCTGGCCGGAGCGCTCCTCGCCTAGAAAGGAAATCGATGTCCGAGCTGCGCCACGATCCGCTGTCGAAGCGCTGGGTGATCATCGCCAACGAGAGAAGCCGCCGCCCCGAGGACTTCACCGACGGGTGGGAGAAGCACGTCAATGGCGGCTTCTGCCCGTTCTGTCCGGGAAGCGAGGACAAGACCCCCGCCGAGATCTCCGCGGTCCGTCCCGAGGGAGGCTCCGCCAACGGCCCCGGATGGACGGTGCGCGTGATCCCGAACAAATACCCGGCGCTGTCGATCGAGGGGACGCTCGACCGGCAAGGAGTGGGGCTCTACGACCGGATGCGCGGCGTCGGCGCCCACGAGGTCGTCATCGAATCCCCTCAGCACGCGCTGCACATAGGGGACATGGACCCGGGCGCCCTGGAGGTCGTGCTGGCCCAGTGCCAGGAGCGGATGCGCGACTTGGGACGCGATCAGCGATTCAAGTACGTCCTCCTGTTCAAGAACCACGGCGCAGCCGCGGGGGCGACGCTCGCCCACCCGCACCTCCAGATCATCGCGACGCCGGTGACGCCCCGCGCGATCTCCGTCGAGCTGGATTCCGCGCGGGCCCACTTCCACCTCAAGGAGCGCTGCATCTTCTGCGACATGCTCGAGCAGGAGCTTTCGGCGCGGGAGCGGGTGGTGACACTGGACGAGCAGTTCGCGGTCCTCGCCCCTTACGCCTCGCGCTTCCCGTTCGAGCTGATGATCCTGCCGCGCCACCACAACCACGCCTTCACCGAGGAGCTCCGCGGAAACCTGACGGCCCTCGCCAAGACGCTCAGGGAAACCCTCGCGCGCCTGAAGAGCGTGCTGCGCGACCCTCCGTACAACTTCGTGATGCACAGCGGGCCGAACACGGAAACGCTGGTCCGGCGGCGCCATTACTGGGACACGCTCCCGTTCGATTTCCACTGGCACGTCGAGATCCTCCCCCGCCTGACGCGGGTCGCCGGTTTCGAGTGGGGCACAGGGTTCTACATCAACCCGACGGCTCCCGAGGAGGCGGCTGCGTTCCTCCGAGACGCGGTCATCTGACCCAACCGGTCACGAATCGGGGTCGAGCGACTCTCCGACCGCGCGTACAATACCTGCCGGGTTTTGCTCGGAATACTGGGCCGCAGGCCGCTCGTTCTGGTGTGCGAGACGGAGTGAGGGCTATGGAGGCCGGACCGCAGGTCGCACGACAAGTCCGTTTGGATTCGTTCTTCCCGGGGCGCGCGGAGGACTTCCTGCGCCTGCTCGGGGCCTGGTCGATCCCGTTCGCTCTTCTCGACGAGAACGACCGGGTGCTCTTCTGGAACCGGGGCGCGGTCAAGTTCTACGGCCTCAACGAGCTGGAGGCGAAGGGGAAGCGGTTTCGCGACCTCGTCTCCGAGGAGCCGGCAGGCCCTCCGACCCCGGGTCTGGGCGAGCGAACACGCCGCTACGAGGCGCGCCACAGGAACGTCAACGGCAGCGATCTGCCGGTGATGGTGACGCGGACCGAACTCCCGGGTGGAGACGGCGACCTGGGGGCGTTCGTGCTGATCACGGACCTGACGGCGTCGAAGGTGCTCGAGCGCCGCTTGGAGCGGCGGGTATCCCAGCTTTCGATCGTCCGCGAGATCGGGGAGTGCCTTCAATCGGCGATGAGCCCGGAGCGGATCCTCCGAACGATTCTCGTCGGCGCCACGGCGAGCGTCGGGCTGCGGTTCAATCGCGCGTTCCTCCTCCTGGTCGAAGAGCGCCACGGGATGCTGCGAGGGCGGGATGCGATCGGCCCGGCCGACGCCGACGAAGCGCAGCGTATCTGGGCCCGCCTGTCGGCGGGAGGGCGGACGCTCGGCGAGCTGGTCCAAGATTATGAGCCGGTCCCGCCTGGGCAGGAGCCCGTCGTCCTGTCGATCGCCAAGAGCCTCTCGGCGAAGCTCGACGACGACGGCGCGTTCGTCGTGCGAGCGCTCGGGGCGTCGGGCACGACGCGGGTCGTCGGCGGGCAGGTGGTCGGCGACCATATTCCCCCGCCGAAGCGGACCGTCGAGATCCTGGGAATCGACACGTTCGTCGCGGTCCCGTTGGTCACGGACGGGAAGCCCGTCGGGCTGCTTCTGGCCGACAACGCGATCACCCGCCGAGCGATCTCCGACGAGGACGTCGACATCCTCGAGCTGCTGGGCCTGCAAGCGGCCCACGCCCTGACGCGCGCCCGTTTGACCGACGAGCTGGCCCGCCAGGTGGCGTCGCTCGAGGCCGCGACGCGCGAGCTGCGCGCGAACCAGGAGCGACTGATCCGGTCGGAGCGCTTGTCGGCGATCGGCGAGATGTCGGCCCGCGTGGCCCACGAGATCCGGAACCCGCTGGTCGCGATCGGCGGGTTCGCCCGCTCGCTCCTCGCCAGCGCGGACGAGAAGGACACGGCCACGCGGGAGTCGTTGGGAATCATCGTCACGGAGGTCCGGCGTCTCGAGAATATCGTCCGCGAGGTGCTGGAGTACTCCCGCCCGGCGCTTCCGAAGATCGGCTCGGTCCCTCTGAAGCGCCTCGCGGACGAGGCTCTCGCGCTCCTGGGCTGGGAGCTCGAGCACTCGGGTGTGGTCGGGAAGGTCGACGAGGCGCCGGGGACCCCGCCCGCCGCGGCCGATTCCGACCAGCTCTTCCACGGGGTCGTCAATCTCCTCCGGAACGCGGTCCACGCGATGCCCCAGGGGGGGGAGCTGACGGTCCGGCTGCGCGGCGTGCCGCACGGAGTGGAGATGGCGATCGCCGACACCGGCGTCGGCATGCCCCCGGAGGTGCTCGCTCACGCGCAGGAGCCGTTCTATACGACGAAAACGGGCGGTTCCGGATTGGGACTCACGATCGCGACGCAGATCGTGCGCGATCACGGCGGAGAGATCCGAATCGAAAGCCGTTGCGAGGTGGGGACCACGGTCGTCCTTCTCCTCCCGGCGGCGCAGGAGGGCGCAACCGATGCCTAAGATCCTGGTCATCGAAGACGAGAAGAACCTCCGCGTGCTCTACAAGCAGGACTTCGAGCGGGACGGCTTCGACGTCGTCACCGCCTCGACGGCGTTCGACGGGTTGAAGATGGCGGAATCCGAGAAGCCCGACTTGGTGGTGATGGACATCCGCCTGCCGGGGATGGACGGGCTCGAGGCGATGAGCCGGTTGCTCGACAAGCATCCCAAGATCTCCGTCGTGCTGAACTCGGCGTACTCGTCGTACAAGGACAGCTTCATGAGCTGGGCGGCCGACGCCTACGTCGTCAAGTCCGCCGACACGAGCGAGCTGCGCAGCCGTGTCCGCGAGCTCCTGGCCCCGCGCGCGGAGAGTTGATGGTCGATCGCCGCCGCCTGCTCCTGGGAGACACGCTCGCGATCGTCATGGCTGGCGGCCAAGGGGAGCGGCTGTACCCCCTGACCCGCGACCGGGGGAAGCCCGCCGTTCCGTTCGGCGGCATCTACCGGGTGGTCGACTTCACCCTTTCGAACTGCCTCAACTCCGGCCTCCGCAAGATCTACGTCCTCACCCAATACAAGTCAGGGAGCCTCGAGCGGCACGTCCGGATCGGCTGGGGGCCGCTGTTCAATCACGAGCTGGAGGAGTGGATCCAGTGCGTCCCGCCTCAGCTCAGGGTGGGGGAGCGCTGGTACCAGGGGACGGCGGATGCCGTCTTTCAGAACGTCTACCTCTTGGAGCAGGAGCGCCCGCGCTATGTCGTCGTCCTCTCGGGGGACCACATCTACAAGATGGACTACGCGCGGCTGATCGAGTACCACGAATCTCACGGCGCGATCGCCACCGGGGCCGCCGTGGAAGTGCCGATCGGGGAGGCCTCGGCGTTCGGCGTGCTGGCGGTCGACGAGGAGTGGCGCATCACCGAATTCCAGGAGAAGCCGGCGCTCCCGAGCCCGATCCCCGGCCGTCCGGACACGGCGCTCGCGAACATGGGGGTCTACGTCTTCGAGACCGAGACCCTCGTCCGCACGCTCGCCGCCGACGCCCGGCGCGAGACGAAGCACGACTTCGGCCACGACATCCTGCCGTCGCTGGTTTCGACCCAGAAGCTCTTCGCGTACCCGTTCGTCGACGAGAACAAGAAGCAGAAGGCGTATTGGCGGGACATCGGCACGCTCGACTCCTACTACGAGGCCAGCATGGATCTGGTCGCGGTCGAGCCGGTGTTCAACCTGTACGACAAGGTCTGGCCGGTCCGAACGATGGTTCAGCAGCTCCCGCCGGCGAAGACCGTCTTCGCCCAGGAAGAGCCGGGTGGCCGCCTCGGAATCGTCCTCGACTCATTGATCAGCGGCGGCGCGATCGTCAGCGGCGGGCGCGTCGAGCGGTCGATCCTCGGCCCCGAGGTTCGCATCAACTCCTACGCCAAGGTCGTCGAGTGCGTCCTCATGGACGGCGTCGACGTCGGCCGCCATGCGCGCGTCAGGAAAGCGATCGTCGACAAGGGAGTGCACATTCCCGCCAACTTCGTCGTCGGCGAGGACGCCGAAGAAGACCGGCGCCGCTTCACCGTCACCCCCGGCGGCGTCGTCGTCATCCCGCGCGAGGCCCGGTTGGACTAGGCCGCTCTGCTACCTTGGAAAAGGGGACGCTCCCTTTTTCCGAAAAGGGGAGTGTCCCCTTTTTGAAAGGAACCCCCGTGGCCACCCACAACGTGGTGATCATCGGTTCGGGGCCGGCCGGGCTGACGGCCGCCTTGTACACCGCGCGCGCCGGCCTCGCGCCCGTCGTCGTCGAAGGCCTCTTGGCGGGCGGCCAGCTGATGCAGACGACCGACGTCGAGAACTACCCCGGCTTCCCCGAAGGGATCATGGGCCCGGAGCTGATGGAGAAGTTCAAGAACCAAGCGGCGCGCTTCGGAACGACCTTCGTCCCCGGCGACGTCATGAGCGTCGATTTCTCGAAACGACCGTTCACGATCACCACCGACGAAGGAACGCTCGAGGCCCGCGCCGTCATCATCGCCACCGGGGCGAGCCCGAAGACCCTCGGAATCCCCGGCGAGAAGGAGTACGCCGGGCACGGCGTCTCCTATTGCGCGACCTGCGACGGATTCTTCTTCAAGAATAAGGAGATCGTCGTCGTCGGCGGGGGAGACACCGCCATGGAAGAGGGGATCTTTCTTACACGGTTCGGCTCGCGCGTCACCGTCGTCCACCGCCGCCACGAATTCCGGGCCTCGAAGATCATGGCCGATCGGCTGATTTCGAACGCGAAGGTGAGGGTCCTCTGGGACTCGACCGTCACCGAAGTGAAGGGGGACGCCGCCAGAGTACTATCGGTCGCCGTTAAGAACCTGAAGACCGGCGACTCCAAAGAAGAGCCGTGCAGCGGATTCTTCGTCGCGATAGGTCACGAGCCCAACACCGCTCTCTTCTCCAAGATTCTTCCTTTGGATAGCGAGGGTTACATCGCGCTCGACGCCCATTCGTCGCGCACCAACATCGAAGGAGTCTTCGCCGCCGGCGACGTGCACGATCACGTCTATCGTCAGGCCGTCACCGCCGCGGGCGCCGGATGCCGCGCCGCGATCGATTGCGAGCGATGGCTCGCGCATCATCACTGACGGCTCCGAGTTCTTACAAAAAGTTCACTCCTCTAGTTTGATTCTCGGCAATTAAATCCTCGCACTCGCTCGAGGTCTGCGTATACTTCCGCGGATCATGGGGCGTCCGGGCGTCAACTCGCCCGGCATTCGGGGGTGCGAATCGCTTTGAGACGGCGCGAGCCGCGGCCCAATGGGACCGACCGGTCTCGACGTCTATCATCCGCCCCTGTCTCTTCCCCACGAATTACCAGCTCACGGAATGAAAGTTGGAGGCCGGTGATGAACTACCGCAACACTACTCTCACGTCGCTCGCGAACCTCGGACGCAAGATCGCAGGCATCGTCGCCTTCGTGGCCGTAGGGCTTGGCGCGATGGCTCTTGCGCCGAGCGCGAAAGCGGCGCCGCTCACCGGGCCGAAGAGCATTCC
>CAZEII010000033.1:0-36657 GCA_964511835.1 uncultured Acidobacteriota bacterium
CCGCGAAATCAACTTCCACGGTCTTGCGCCGAAATCCGTCTACGTCGAGGATGACTCTCGCTAGGGAAACGGGGACAGGCCCCTTTTTCGCAGCAAGGCGGTATCCGGGGAGCCGTGCAAGAAAAAGGGGCCTGTCCCCGTTTCCCTAGCGAGAGTCCAGCCAGCTCTGGAGAAGGATGGCTGCGGCGGCGGCGTCGATGACGCCGCGGCGCTCGCGGCGGCCGACGTTCCCCTCGATCAGCGCGCGCTCGGCCTGCACGGTGGTCAGGCGTTCGTCCCACAGAATCACCGCGGTTCCATCGGATTCGGCTCGCAGCCGCTCGGCGAACACCTCGGCGTCCCTCGCGCTCTCGCCCGCAGCCCCGGTCATCAAGAGAGGGTGACCGACAACGACCACCGTGACGTCGTTCGACCGGATGACGTCGACCAGCGCGGAGAGTTCGCGCTTGAGCGCCTTGCGAGGGACGGTGCCCAGCGGTTGGGCGGTGATGCGAAGCGGATCGGACAGCGCCAGCCCCACGCGCACCTTGCCGAGATCGACGGCGAGGACGCGCCCGGCGCCGTCCGTCAATGCCCGCCTGCCGCGGGCTGCGCCTCCAGGGGCTTCTGCAGTTCGACGGGCGCCTTCTTCAACTCGGGCGGCTTGGTCTTGGCGATGACGTCAGCGAGGGAGTCGTTCATCACCTTGTCCTCGGGGTAACGCACGGTCAAGAAATGCAGGTACGAGGTCACGTCGAGGATCCTCCGGTCCTTGTCGAGCGTCAGCCGGCTCTCGCCGATCCGCTTGCCCTGGTTGCCGGTGTAGTAGATCCGAACCTTCCCCTCGGATTCGTCGATCGTGTTGTAGATACCTCCGTACGCGCCCAGGATGAGATCGAGATCGGAAAAGCGCTTCGCCAGGTCGTGCGCGTCTTCCTTGGAAACGTCCGCAAGCAGCACGACGACGTCGGACTTCTTCCGCAGCTCGGGGAGGTAGGTCGCGATCATGTCCGCAGGCAGCGCGGTCGCGAGATTGCTCCCCTTAGGTCCCGCCTTCTGCCAGACCGGATTGAAGCGATCGACGCCCAGGACACCGATGCGCACCGGCTTCCCGCTCGCCCCTTTGACGGTGAAGCTCGCAGAGGTCGGAAAGACCGGGTCCTTCGTCCCCTGCTTGACGAGGTTGGTCGAGAGGAAGCTCAGGCCCAGCCCCTCGGTGCGCTTCATGAAGTCGTCGTAGCCGAGATCGAGGTCGCGCTCGCCGATGTTGATCGCTTTGTAACCGAGCTTCTTCATCGACTGGAGCAGGGTCGCCGTTCGTAGGTCACCGATCTCCGTCGGGTTGTCGGAGAAGTTGCCCGTGTCGAGCAGGACCAGCGGGGTCGAGGGGTAGTTGGTCTGGAGCTGATTCAGCAGCCACGCCCTCCGGGCGAGGCCCCCTGCGGGATTGAGATGTCAACCACAGGGCTCGATGTATCCGATGACGTCTCCCGTGTACAGCAGGTCCAGCTCGGGCGCCTTGCCGGCGGCGACGAGCGCGCCGTCCGGCACGTCGAGCGAGCGTGGGACCGCCGGTTGCGCGGACGCCGTGGTGGGTGACGCGGCGGCCGGCGCGGGTGCCTGGGCGGCCGCCAGTCCGCATGTCGCGATCAAGATTGCGAGCGCCGTTCCGAGACGCGATCGCAGCGAGGTCATCGAGGACACCCTCCGATGGACGAAGTCGAGAGATTATACGGAGGCCCCAAGGCAGGTGCCACCGGAGGAACCCGAGTGTTGCTCCCTCTCTATCTGGCCTCGGCGTCGCCCCGGAGGCGAGAGCTTCTGCACGAGCTGGGCCTCCGCTTCGGCGTGTTCCCGGCGGCGCTCGCCGAGAACGAGCTGCCGGGGGAGACGGCGCGAGAGCATGTCGTTCGCCTGGCCGCCGCGAAGGCCGCCGCCGTCGCAGCGGGCTTGCGAGCCCGCGGGACCGAAGCCCTGGTCCTGGCGGCGGATACGACGGTCACGCTCGACGGAAAAATCCTCGGGAAGCCGAAGGACGAGCACGACGCGCTCGCGATGCTGCGAGAGCTCTCGGGGCGGACGCACGAGGTGCTCACCGCTTGCCGGCTGGTGCGTGGCGACGACGGCCGCGTCGCCGCGACGCTCACGGCCTCCGTCGTCCGCTTCAACCCGTGGGACGAGCGGCTCGCCCGCTGGTACGTCGCGACCGGGGAGCCGATGGACAAGGCCGGCGCCTACGGCATACAAGGGCGCGGCGTGCTCCTCTGCGCGGGCGTCGACGGCTCCTGGAGCAACGTCGTCGGGCTTCCGCTCGAGGCGCTTCCCCGGTTGTTCCGAGACGTGGGAGACGATCTCCTCGCTCGCGTGGATGCGCCACGGGGCGGGTGATACATTCTCGCGTCCCCCATGGAAGCCGATCCCATGCCGAGACATCCCGATCACTTCGTCGACCGCCACATCGGACCGCGCGAGGACGACGTGGCTTCGATGCTCGGGGCTTTGGGTTGTCGCGATCTCGACGACCTGATCGCGCGCGCGGTCCCGGCGTCGATTCGATTCGACCGCGAGCTGGCCCTCGATCCCGCCCTCTCGGAGGTCGAGGCGATGGGTGCGCTCGCCCGGATGGCGGGGAAGAACACGGTCGCCCGCTCGTACATCGGCCTCGGCTACCACGGCACGATCGTCCCCGCGGTTCTGCGGCGCAACGTCCTGGAGAATCCGGGCTGGTACACGCAATACACGCCCTACCAGGCCGAAATCGCCCAAGGGCGCCTTGAGGCGCTCCTCAACTTTCAGACGATGATCCTCTCTTTGACCGGGCTCGACGTCGCCAACGCGTCGATGCTGGACGAGGCGACGGCCGCCGCCGAGGCGATGACTCTCTGCGCGCGCGTCAGCGAGAAGGGAGCGGACGGCCGCTGCTTCTTCGTGTCGGAGCGCTGCCACCCTCAGACGATCGCCGTGGTGCAGACCCGGGCCCTCCCGCTGGGGATCGAGGTCGTCGTCGGCGACCACGAGACATGGGGATTCACGAAGCCCGCGTTCGGCGCGCTCGTCCAGTATCCGGCCTCCGACGGAGCGATCTTCGACTACGGCGAATTCGCGAAGAGAGTCCACGACGCCCAGGGCCTGCTCGTCGTCGCCGCGGATCCTCTGGCTTTGACGATCCTCCGCTCCCCCGCCGCGTTCGGCGCCGATGTCGCCGTCGGCAGCGCGCAGCGATTCGGCGTCCCCCTGGGCCTCGGGGGCCCGCACGCGGCTTATATGGCGGTTCGCGACGCGTTCAAGCGCCAGATGCCCGGGCGGCTCGTCGGCGTCTCGAAGGACGCGAGCGGCCGGCCGGGGTACCGGCTGGCGCTGCAGACCCGCGAGCAGCACATCCGCCGCGACAAAGCGACCAGCAACATCTGCACCGCCCAGGTGCTTCTCGCCGTGATGGCGGCGATGTACGCCGTCTACCACGGCCCCGAAGGGTTGAAGGCGATCGCGCGTCGCGTTCGGCAGCAAACCTTGCGCTTGGCCGCGGCGCTGCGCGCGTCGGGGTTCACCCTCGACGAGGCGGTCGCGTTCGACACCTTGAGGATTCATCCCGGTGCGCGGGGACAAGCGGCGATTCTCGACGCCGCGCGCTCGCGCGCCGTCAATCTTCTCGCCTACGCCGACGACGATCTCGGCGTCACGCTCGATGAAACGGTCTCGGAGGACGACCTCGCGGATCTGGCGCGGGTGTTCGGCGCCGACCCCGCGCGGCTCCCGGCGACCGTCGACGACGCGCTCCCCTCCCCGCACGAGCGGAGGGAGCCGATCTTGACGCACCCGGTCTTCCACGCGCACCGCTCGGAGACCGAGATGCTCCGCTATTTGAAGCGCCTCGAGTCTCGCGATCTGTCGCTGACCACGTCGATGATTCCCCTCGGCTCGTGCACCATGAAGCTCAACGCCGCTGCGGAGATGTTCCCGATCTCCCACCCCGGCTTCTCCGAGATCCATCCCTTCGCCCCGGCCGACCAGACCACCGGATACGCCGAGCTGATCGGGTCGCTCGAGCGCCAGCTCGCCGAGATCACCGGGTTCGCCGCGGTCTCGCTGATGCCGAACGCCGGCTCCCAGGGGGAGTACGCGGGTTTGCTCGTCATCCGCGCGTATCACCGCTCGCGCGGGGAGTCGCGGCGCGACGTTTGCCTGATCCCCATCTCGGCCCACGGCACCAACCCCGCCAGCGCGGCGATGGCGGGGATGCGCGTGGTCGTCGTCGCCTGCGACGAGCAGGGCAACGTCGACCCCGAGGACCTCAGGAAGAAGACGGCGGAGCACGCGGACCGTCTTGCGGCGCTGATGATCACCTACCCCTCGACCCACGGCGTGTTCGAGGAGCGGATCAAGGACGAGATCGCCTTCGTCAAGGACCGCGGGGGGCTCGTCTACCTCGACGGCGCCAACATGAACGCGCTCGTCGGTCTGTGCCGCCCAGGGGATCTCGGCGCGGACGTCTGCCACTTGAACCTGCACAAGACCTTTTGCATCCCTCACGGAGGAGGCGGTCCGGGGATGGGACCCATCGGCGTCGCGGCGCACCTGGCGCCGTTCTTGCCGAGCCACCCCTTGCGCAAGGTCGGCGGCGCCTCGGCCATCGGCCCCGTCTCGGCGGCCCCGTGGGGGAGCGGCAGCATTCTCCCGATCAGCTGGGCGTACATTGCGATGATGGGCGCGCAGGGGCTGCGCCGGGCGACCGAGATCGCGATCCTGAACGCGAACTACATGGCCCACCGCTTGGCGCCCCACTACCCACTCGTCTACAAGGGACGGTCCGGGTTCGTCGCGCACGAATGCATCGTCGACGTTCGCCCGCTGAAGGCATCCGCCGGGATCGACGTCGACGACGTCGCGAAGCGCCTCATGGACTACGGCTTCCACGCTCCGACGATGTCGTTCCCCGTGCCCGGGACCTTCATGATCGAGCCGACGGAGAGCGAATCCAAGGATGAGCTCGACCGGTTCTGCGACGCGATGATCGCCATTCGCAACGAGATCCGGGAGATCGAGGACGGGCGAGCCGATCGTGCGGTCAACCTGCTCAAGATGGCGCCTCACACCGCAGAAGCGGTCACCTCGGAGACCTGGGACCGGCCCTACTCGCGTGAGCGCGCCGCCTTCCCTTCCGCCGCAACGCGCGCGCACAAATTCTGGCCTGCCGTCGCGCGCATCGACAACGCGCACGGCGACCGTCATCTGATGTGCGCCTGCCCCCCGGTCGAGGAGTACGTCACGGAATAGCGGGAAGCAAACCGGGACATCAAAAAGGGGACAGGCCCCGTTTCCGTTCACACGCCGCAGGCGTGAACGTGCGATGGAAACGGGGCCTGTCCCCTTTTTCCTGCTAATCCCCCGCGAGCTTCGCGTAGGCGGCGGCGTCCATCAAGGCGTCGAGCTCCGCCGGGCTCTTGAGGCTCAATCGGCAGATCCACCCTTTCTCGTGCGCGTCGAGGTTGATCGTCTCCGGCTTGTCGCCGAGGAGCGTGTTGACTTCGGTGATCGTCCCCGACACCGGGGCGTAGATCTCCGAGACCGCCTTGACCGACTCGATCGTCCCGAGCACGTCCCCTGCCGCGAACGCGCGGCCGATTTCGGGGAGCTCGACATAGACGATGTCGCCGAGCTCGCGCTGCGCGAAGTCCGTGATCCCCACGGTGGCGGCGCCTCCCGCGACCTTGACCCATTCGTGCTCTTTGGTATAGCGCCGATCATTGGGGAACATAGCTCCCTCCGGAAGACGGCGCGCCGTCAGCGCGCGCGCTTGTAGAACGGAGTCGGCACGACGACCGCCGGCTCCAGTCGACCGCGAATGTCGATTTCGAATCGGGATCCCGGACGCGTCAGCTCGGTGGGCAGGTACGCGAGGCCGATGTTTTTCTTGAGGTAGGGCGCGAAGCTCCCGCTCGTCACCGGCCCGACCTCGCGCCCTTCGAACGCCGCCTTGTGGCCGTGACGCGCGACGGCCCGTCCCTCGGTCTCGAACCCCACGAGGCCGCGCTGCACCCCGTCCGCTTTCTGTCGAGCGAGGGCGTCGCGTCCGAGAAAATCGCCTTTCTCGAGCTTCAGGATCCAGCCCAGATCGGCCTCGAGCACGGTCGTGGTGTCGTCGATGTCGTTGCCGTACAGCGCCATCTTGGCTTCCAGGCGCAGCGTGTCTCGAGCGGCCAAGCCCGCCGGGACGAGGCCGTGCGGCGCGCCGCTGGCCAGGATCGCATGCCAGAGCTTTTCGCCGGACTCCCAGGGTCCGTAGATCTCGAAGCCGTCCTCGCCCGTGTAGCCGGTGCGGGAGACGATGCAATCCACGCCGGACACCTTGTCGCGCACGAATCCGTAGTACTTGATCGCCGCGAGCGCTGCCGGCGTCAGTGGCTGCAGGATCTCCTGCGCGCGCGGCCCCTGCAGAGCGAGCTGGCACCAGCGCCCCGAGACGTCCTCGAGGCGCAGCTCGTACCCCTTCGCGTGGTAGCGCAGCCAGTCGACGTCCTTCGGGGTGTTGCCGGCGTTGATGACCAGCAGGTAGTCGTCCTCCCCTCGCTTGTAGACGAGGAGGTCGTCGACGAACGTCCCCTCGGGGGTCGTCAGCGCGCTGTATTGGATGCGCCCCGGGGCGAGACGCGAGGCGTCGTTGCAGGTGACGTGCTGCAAGAACTCGAGCGCTTCGACGCCGACGACGTCGACCTCGCCCATGTGGCTGACGTCGAACAGACCGGCCCGCGTGCGCACCGCCATGTGCTCGTCGATGACGCCGGTGTACTGGACGGGCATGTCCCATCCAGCGAACTCGACCATGCGCGCGCCGGCCTCGCGGTGGGCCCGGTTGAGCGGGGACGTCTTGAGGTCGCGATCGGTCAACGGCGCCTCCGCGGCAGGGGGCGTCATCTTAGCAGGTCACGACCCGAGGACTCGCGCGATCGCGTCTCCGACCGCGCCCTCGTCGGGAGCCTCGGCGATCGCATCGGCGGCGAGTCCCAGCGAGGAGAGCGTGGCGGCGGTCGTCGCGCCGATGGCGATGCGTGCGCACGCTTGCAGAGCCTTCGCGAGCGCACCGCGCCGCTCGCGCGCGGCGTCGAGCCAGAGGACGACGGACGATGGCGCGGTGAACGCGACGCCGGCGTAAACGCCGGCGATCGTGGCGTCGGCGAGCGGGGCGGCGTGCTCCGACGCGATCGTGCGATAGAGCGGCGCCTCGTCGACGACGACCCCGGCCGCTCTCAGGGCCGCCGCCGGAAACTCGGCCGCGCCCTCGGGCCGGATCAGGAGCACGCTCGCGCCTCGCGTGAGGCGCTCGAGGAGCGCTTCGGCGAGCGCGGGGCCTTCCGCCCAGGTTGGGACGAGATCGACCTTCGCCCCGCCCTCTTCGAGAGCGCGCGCGGTCGCCGCTCCGACCGCGGCGACCCGCATCCCCTCGGGAAGTCGGCTGAAGCCCCTGGCCGCGAGGCGGGCGCGGAGCGCCGCGACCCCGCGGCCGCTGGTCGCGACCAGCCAGTCGTACGTCTCCAACCGGTCCAGCGCGGCTTCCGCCGGTCGCGGATCCCGCGGCTCCGCCTGGATCGTCGTCGGCGCCATCTCGATCGAGATCGCCGTCCCTCGAAAACGCGTCTCGAGGCCCGGCCACGAGCCTGCGGGGCGCGTGACGAGGACGCGCGCGATCACGGCGCGGCGGGCCCTGCGGCGCCGCGAGCCTCGCGCAGGATGGACTCGCCCCCGGCGACGAGCATTCGGCGCGCCAGCGCGGCGCCGAGAGCGATCGGGTCCGCGGCTGGACCGGCGAGCCGATCGCGGACCTGTCGCCGTCCGTCGACCGTTCCGACCATGGCCTCGATCGTCAGGCGATCGCCGGCGCGTGTCGCGATCGCTCCCGCGGGCGCGAGACAGCCGGCGCCGAGCGAGGCGAGAAACGACCGCTCGGCGGCGACGCAGGAGCCGGCCTCCGCGTCGTCCAGCCGCCGGACGAGATCTCGGCTCGCCGCATCCTCCGCCCGGATTTCGAGCGCGAGCGCCCCTTGGCCGGGCGCCGGAAGGCTGAGCGAGACCGGGATCGGCGCATACGGAACCTCCGTCAGGCCGAGCCGCTCGATCCCGGCGACCGCGAGGACCAGCGCATCGAATTCTCCGCGGGCGAGCTTTGCGAGGCGTGTGTCCACGTTGCCGCGGACCGCGGTGAAGCGAAGATCGGGGCGCGCGTGCGCGAGCTGACTTCGTCGACGCGGGCTTCCCGTGGCCACGAGCGCCCTCTCCGGGAGATCCTCGATCCGGCGCGCTCGGCTGCACACGAGGGCGTCGCGGGGATCGTGACGAGGCGGGACCGCGGCGATCGCGAGACCTTTCGGCACCTCCGTCGGGAGATCTTTCATGCTGTGCACGCCAAGATCGATCGTCTCCCGCAGCAGGGCCGCTTCGATCTCCTTGACGAAGACCCCTGGACTCCCGGCCGTCAGCGGAGCGTCCGCCCTTTGGTCGCCTTCGGTGGCGATGATCGTGATCTCGACCTCGAGGCCCCGCCAAGCTCCGCGCAGAAGCCCGGCGACGTGGTGCGCCTGCCAGAGCGCGAGCTTCGAGCCCCGCGAGCCCAAGCGAAGGCGCACGCCTCAGTCGTCCTTCCCGCCCTGGATGGCATGCGTCGGCCCCGAGCTCAAGCTCTGGTCCCCGTCCGGCGACTGGCTCGCGTCGTTGGAACGATCGAGGCCGAAGATCTCCCGATAGAGCTCGGCGCGCAACCCCGCCTCCCCCCGCTCCGCGGCGGCCTTGAGAGAGGTGATCGGACGGTGCAGCACTTTTTGAATGACCGATCGCGTGAGATCCGTCACGATCTCTCTCTCCTCCGCGCTCAACGTCTGCAGCTTCCGTCCGTACCGCTCGATCTCCTCGCGACCGACGTGATGGAGGTGAGCGTAGAGTGCGGCGATGGTCGGGGCGAGGTCGACCGACTGGCGCCACCGGTCGAATCCTTGGACCTCGAACTCGATGAGCCGGCCCGCTTCGTCGGCCGCCCGGCGCCTCTCGGCGAGCCCTGAATCGACGATCCCCTGGAGGTCGTCGATGTCGTAGAGGTAGACGTCCTCGAGCTCGTTCACCGACGGCTCGACGTCGCGCGGGACGGCGATGTCCACGATGAAAAGCGGTCGCCCGCGTCGGCCCCTCTGCGCCTGCCGGACCTGGGCTTTGGTGAGAATTGGCTCCGCGGCGGCGGTGCCGGTGAGCACGATGTCGACGCGCGTCAACTCCTCGGCGAGGGCGTCCCACCGGACGGCGCGGCCGCCGATCTCCTCGGCGAGCGTCTCGGCGCGGGCGAACGTCCGATTGGTCACCGTCAAGTCGACAACCCCGGCGGAGGCCAGATGCCGCGCTGCGAGCTCGGTCATCTTGCCGGCGCCCAAGAGCAGCGCCGACCGTCCGGCGAGATCGTCGAAGATCGTCCGCGCGAGGTTGGTCGCGGCGAACGCCACGGACACCGCGTGGCGGGAGATTCCCGTCGCCGTGCGCACGCGCTTCGCCGCCGATAGGGCGTGCTGCAACAGACGCTCCAGAACCGGCCCCGTCGAGCCGGACTCCGACGCGACCAGATAAGCGCGCTTCAGCTGGCCCAAGATCTGCGGCTCGCCGAGCACGAGCGAATCGAGCCCGCACGCCACGTGGAAAACGTGGCGAACCGCGTGCAGCCCCTCGTGAACGTAGACGTGCCCGTCGACGGCGGCGACATCGAGCGCGCGATCGGCCGCAAGGAAGGCCCGGATCCTCGGAGCAAGCCCCTTGCCGTCCTTCGTCCGGGTCAGGATCTCGACTCGGTTGCAGGTCGCGAGGATCAGGGCTTCGTCCGCTCCGGTGGAACTCCGGACGCGGCGCAGCGCGTCGGGAACATCGTCTTCGGCGAAGCAGGCCCGTTCACGGAGATCCAGCGGCGCGCTTCGGTGATTCATCCCGACGAGGGTCAGCATCATCGCACCATGCCGACGAACGTCAGGAGGGCGAAGGCGAACCCGGCGATGGCGAGGATCGCGGAGCGGCGGCCCCGGACTCCGCGCGAGAACCGCGCCCAGAGGAGCGCGGCGAACACCACCCACGCGATGACCGGGAAGATCTCCTTGACTCCCCAGATCCAGACGCGGTTGTGCACCGACGCGCTGTACACCATCCCCGTCGCGATGCCGAGGGTCAGCAGCGGAAAGCCGTACAGGAGAGCCTGGAATCCGACGCGGTCGAGCGCCTCGAGCGTTGGAAGCATCTCGAGAACGTTCAAGGGGCGCTTCGACTTCAGAGCGCGCTCCTTGACGAGGAACAACAGGCTCATCGCGAACGATACCGCCAGCGCGGCGACGCCGGCGGTGGCGACCGATGTGTGGAAGACGAACCAGCCCTGCGTGGCCAGGGCGCGGTCGGGCGATTCCCCGGCGGAAAGGAGGAACCCCACCAGAATCATCAGGCCCGACGCGGGAGGAAGCACGAGAGCGGCGGCGCGAACCTGCGAGCGGAACCAGAGGATGAGGTGAAGCGTGAGGACGAACCAACCGAGGGCGAGCAGATACTCGGGACCCGTGCGCAAGGGGAACGCCGACGCGCCGACGCCGAGAGCGACCAGCGTCGCCAGCTCTACCGCCCAAGCGGTGCTGAGGACGAACGCCGCGGACCCGGAGAGGGCGGGGCTTCGGCGCAGCTCGCCCATGGCCGCGAGCGCAACGCCCGCGACGTGCACGACGACGGCGACCGCCAGCAAGGCGCGGGGCATAGGTCGAGTAGGCTACCACCTAGCTCAGCAGCGAACCCAATTCCCGGAGCGCCGCTTCCTGCAGATGGGCCAGCTCCTTGTACTTCTTCAGGTCGAGGCATCCCAAGCGGCGCGCGAGATAGAGGAAGTACCGGATTTCGAGCAGGCCCGAGTGAGCGCTCTCGAGCGAGCGGCGGCCGGCGTCGTCTCCGGGCGGCGCGGACGCGGCCGCGACGAGACACCCACCACTCCGCGCAACCGAGCGCCGGATCTCGCGCGCGAGGCTTTCGCCCTCGGGCTTCGCGAAGCTCCGTGCGGCTTGCCACGCCGCGAGGGCGAACTGATCCGTGACGCGAAACGCACGGACGCGACGCTCTCCCTCGGGAATCGTCCGGCCGGGGCGCTCGATCAGAGCGTCCATCGCCGCTCCGCGGGGCGGTAGCGCCAGACGCGCAGCCGCGCGGTCGGGCCGAACAGCACGACCGCGAAGAAGCCGCGGCGCCCGTCCGTGACGTAGATCGTCCCGCTCGAGGCGCTCCCGACCGGACTGAACGAAACCAGCGTGGATCGGCCGAACCGAACCGGGTCGTCGCCGGCCCGCAGGGTGTCGGTCCCGGGAGGAGCCTCGGGGTAGGAGCCTCCGGGCGGGATGCCCAGGGTCACGTCCGGCACGAGCCGCTCGAGGACATCGTCCTTGCCGAGCACCGGATCGACGCCTCGGGCGATCTCCGCCGCGCGCAGTCCGTTGCCGTTGCCGTCGGCAACCTCCCGCCAGGACCAGCCGGTCCCGGTCTTCCGGAATTGGAGTCCGCGAACGCGGTGACCTGCGACGCTCTTCCATCGCTGCGCCGACAGGAGCGTCGCGATCGTCCGCGCGCCGGCCGCGGCTCGCCCCTGGTCGCGGAGCGTGGCCGCGGCCGGAAGCGCCACGGCGACGGCCATCGCCACGATCGCCAGCACGGCCAACAGCTCGACGAGCGTGAATCCTTTCGAGGCCGCCACGCCCGACTCACTTCACCTTGGAAACCGTCAGGTACGGACGGAGCTTCTGGATCGACTTCTCGCCGATCCCCTGGACCTTCAGCAGGTCGTCGACGCTCTGGAAGGGGCCGTTTTTCTCGCGAAATGCCAGGATCCGCTGGGAGAGCGACTTGCCGATGCCAGGGACCGACTCGAGCGCCACGGAGTCGGCGGTGTTGATGTCGACCGGGCGAGCCTCCGATGCCACCGGCCTCGGCGCGGGCGCAGGCGCCGCAACGGACGGCGCCGCGGCGCCAACGATCGCCAGCGCGAGGACGGACACGAGGGTCGTGAGAACTCTGACGCGAAGATTCATGAATGCCTCCGGATATGGGGCCGCGCGACACTGCGCGGTGCGCGTCCCTTCCGCAACCGCGATGCCACCCTCGGACCTCGCGCTGACGCGATTTCGTTGTCCGGGGAGTGTCCGAACTGTTCGGAGTGTCCGGAGGTAACCGGGACATTCTGCTTTTTCTTAGAAAGTCAAGAAGGGGACAGGCCCCGTTTCCATCGCACATTCACGAATGCGACGTGCGAATGGAAACGGGGCCTGTCCCCTTCTTGACTTTCTAAGAAAAAGCAGAATGTCCCGGATTTTCTGAGCGGCCCCTATTCCGCACGATGCTTGACGGAGAGAAGCTCAGCGACGATCGATACCGCGATCTCTTCGGGAGTGTCCCCTCCGATCGGAAGGCCGATCGGGCAGCGGACGCGCTCGAGGTCGGCCGGCGAGACGCCATCCTCGCGCGTGAGCTCTCCGAAGATCACCGATTTCTTTCGGAGGCTGCCGATGAGGCCGACATAGCGCGCCGGACGCCCGAGCGCGCGCCTGAGCGCCAGGCGATCGGTCCGAAAGCAGCGGGTGACCACCGCGACGTAGCTCCCCGCGTCGATCTCGGGGTAGCCCTCGCTATAGTCCGGATCGCAGCGCCAGACGGGCCCGAGCCGAGCGTCCCGCGCCACGGTGCAGATATCTTCCCGGTCGTCGATCAACTCCGGCGCGAATCCCACCGTGGCGGCGAGCTTGGCGAGCGCCAGACCGACGTGACCCGCGCCGAAGATGGCCAGCCGCACGCCTCGGCCGCCCACCTCGAGCAGCACTTCAACGGTTCCGCCGCACGCCATGCCCAGGGCGTGCTCTCCCCGCTCGGTGAGCGAGTACTTCTTGACCACCGGCACGGGCTCGATCGCTGCGAGCAGGCTCTTCGCATCGTCCGTGACCGACGCTTCGAACGCTCCTCCGCCGATCGTTCCAATCGTCGTCCCGTCGGCTCGGACGATCATGCGCGCGCCGACCGTGCGGGGCGTGGAGCCCGAGGCCCGCACGATCGTCGCCAAGACCGCGCGCCGCCCCCCGCGGACCTCCTCGAGAAAGACTTCGAGAACCTCGCGCACGCGCCTTCGCTACATCCGCGCTTTGAGGATGTCGAAGAAGATGACCAGGCCGAAGAACGCGAGGAGGAAGACGAACCCGACGGTCATCACCCGCTCCTTGAGCTTCTGCGAGAGATCGCGCCGGATCAGCCCCTCGCACGCGAGGATCAGGATGTGGCCGCCGTCCAGGACCGGAATCGGCATCAGGTTCAGGATCCCGAGCTGAAGGCTGATCAGGGCGAGCAGCGTCAGGAACGACTGGCCGCCGCGAACGGCCTCGCGCGAGACGCGGGCGATCTCGATCGGCCCCGAGAACGCGCGCACCGAGATCTCGCGCTTCAAGAGGCGCGACAAAGTCTCGAAGACGTTCTTCGTGATGTCGACATTCCAGGCGAGAGAGGCTTGAATGGCCGCTCCGAACGTCAAATCGCGGTGCACGCGGTTCCCGTCAGTGAACATCACGCCGATCTTCCCCTTGCCGTTCTCGTCCTTCGGGGTCACCGGGATCTCCAGGGGGCCGGCCTCTCGCTCAATCGTCAGCCTGACCTCGCGCCCTGCGCTCTTCTCGAGAAGCGCCCGCAGCTCCATCTCTCCCTGCGGCTTCCGTCCGTCGATGCCGACGACCTTGTCGCCGCGCTTCAACCCCGCGCGGTCGGCGGGCGACCCGCCGAGCACCATGTCGACCTGCGGCGGACCGCCGGTGTCCTGGATCAAGCGCCACCCCGGCGCGCCCAGGTGGTAGACGGGATCCTGCCCCGTGGACATCGTGATGGTCGCGTGCACGCCCGCGCGCTCGTACTCGACCGTCTTGCTTTGATCCGGCGAGAGCACGATCTCGCTGACCTGGGTCTGTTGATCGCGTGCGTCCTCGCCGCCGATCCGGAGCACCTTGTCCCCAGCGACCAAACCGGCGGCCGCAGCCGGCGATCCCGGCAAGACGTCGGCGATCGTCGGGAACGCCTCCGGCCGGACCACCTCGTCCCGCCCCCAGATCGTGAAGACCGCGGTCATCACGACGACGGCGAGGACGATGTTGAACGACGCTCCGGCGATGAAGACCAGGAACCGCTGCCAGCGCGGCCGCGAGAGGAACTCTTCGGGTGCGCCGGTTCGTGCCTCGTCCGCCTCGTCCCCGGCGAGGCGCACGTATCCGCCCAGCGGCACCGCCGAGACGCGATAGTCGGTCTCCTTCCGCCGGAAGCCCCCCAGGCGCGGACCGAACCCTAGCGAAAAAATGGGAACGCCGATCTGGAACGCCTTGGCGACGATGAAGTGACCGAACTCGTGCACGAAGACGAGGATCCCGAGGACGACGACGAACGAGCCCACGGTTTGGGCGATTTGAACGAGCTGGCTCACGATTGGACTCCGGAGGCGAGAAGGTCGGCAGCGGTCTTTCGCGCAGCGCGATCGGCCGCGAGGACGTCGTCGAGCGTAGAGGCGGCCGCTCCGGCGTGCCGGTCCAGCGCGCCACGAATCGCCGCGGGGATGTCGAGAAACCCGGCGCGCCGGTCGAGGAACGCCGCAACGGCGACCTCGTTCGCGGCGTTGAGGACGGCAGGCGCCGCACCCGCCGCGGCCAGCGCTTCATAGGCGAGCCCCACGCACGGAAACAGGTCGGTGTCCAGATCCTCGAATCGAAGCGGGCCCGACGCGACGAGGTCGAAGGACGGAAGCGCCGACGGGAGCCGCTCCGGGTAGGTCAGCGCGTACTGGATCGGATGGCGCATGTCGGTCACGCCGAGCTGAGCCTTGAACGAACCGTCGGCAAACTCCACGAGGGAATGCACCACGCTTCCGGGGTGGACGACGACGCGAATGCGCTCACCCGGGACGCCGAAGAGCCACCGCGCCTCGATGACCTCGAGACCCTTGTTCATCAGGGTTGCGGAGTCGATCGTCACCTTCGGCCCCATCACCCAGGTCGGATGGCGGAGCGCCTGCTCGGGCGTCGCCGCGGCCATCGCGTCGCGGCTAAAGCCCCGAAATGGCCCGCCCGAGGCGGTCAGCCAGAGGGTCTTGATCTCGCTCGCGCTCTCGCCGCGGAGACACTGGTGAAGGGCGTTGTGCTCGCTGTCGACCGGCAGGATGAGGGCGCCGGTTTCAGCCGCCCGCGGCATCACGAACGCGCCGGCCGCCACCAGCGACTCCTTGTTGGCCAAGGCGACGCTCTTTCCCGCATCCACGGCGGCGAACGCCGGCTCGATCCCCACGGCTCCAACCAGGCCGCAGACGACGAGGTCCACCTCCTCGAGCCGCGCCGCCGCGATCAACCCGTCGCGGCCGGAGGCGACCCGCGTTCCGGCCGGGAGCATTCCGTCGATCGCCTGCGCCGTCGCCTCGTCCGCGACGACGACGAGGCGAGGCCGCAGCGCGCGCGCCTGCTCGGCCAGACGTCCGGTGTTCCGCCCCGCGGCCAGCGCGACCACCTGGAAATCACCCGGGCGGGATCCAACCACGTCGATCGTGGACGTTCCGATCGACCCGGTCGACCCCAGGATGGAGAGTCGCTTCATCGCTCCTCAACCGGCCAAGAAGGCCTTCCAGTAATAATAGAGGACGGGCGCCGCCACCAGCAGGCTATCGATACGGTCGAACACCCCGCCATGGCCGGGGAGCAAGGCCGAGGAGTCCTTCACCCCCGCCGATCTCTTGATCATGCTTTCGGCGAGATCCCCCAAGATCCCCGCCGTGCATAGGACGACACCCAGCGTCAGCGCGTGGAGGAGCGACAATCGCCGGAAGAACCAGACGTGGGCGAGCAACGCCCCGACGACGCTTCCGAACACCCCTCCCGCCATGCCCTCCCAGGTCTTCCTGGGCGAGATCACCGGAGCCATACGGTGGGTCCCGATGGCGGAGCCGACGTAATACGCCCCGGTATCCGACAGCGTCACGCAGAGCATCGCGAGCAGGAGGAGGTCGGGGCCGTCCCCTTCCGGAATGGCGTGGAGTCCGACGACGTACGCCCAGGGGATCCCGACGAGGAGCACGGGAAACAAGGTGCTCGTCGTGCTGTCGAGCATCTCCTCCGGCGTGGCCCGGAGAAGCATGGCGATCGCGGGGGCGGAGAGGACCGCCGCGGCGAGCACCGCCATCGGATCGAGCCTCGGGGCCCTTCCCGCGAACGACCAGACGACCGCGACGCAGAAAGCGAGGGCGAGCCACGAAAACGGCTTCGAGCCTCGGCGGCGGAAGATATCGGCGCATTCCCACGCCGCAATCCCGGCCAGGATCAGACAGGCGGCGAGGAAGAGCGGAACCGGCGCCCTCTTGCAGAGGTACCACGCCGAGGGGATGAGGACCGCCGCGGTGAGAAGCCGCGTCATCCCTGCACGAGCGCCGGAGAGCCCTCGTCGGCCTCGCGGGGCGACAGCCCGCCGAAGCGTCGCTCACGGCGCTGGAATTCGAGGAGCGCCTGGAAAAGATCGCGCTTGCGGAAATCCGGCCAAAGCGTTTCGGTGATGACGATCTCCGCGTAGGCGATCTGCCAAAGCAGGAAGTTCGACACCCGCATCTCGCCACCGGTGCGAATCACGAGATCGGGATCGGGCTGCGACCTCGCGTAGAGGCGGCTGGCGAACGTCTCCTCGTCGACGTCCTCCGGGCGCGCACCGTCCCGGATCAGCTCCCGGCAGGCGTCCACGATCTCGGCGCGGCCCCCGTAAGAGAGGGCGATGTTGAAGACGAGGCCGGTATTGCGCCGGGTGGTCTCGACCGCCTCTTGGAGGACGTCCTGGACGACGGCGGGCAGCTCATGGAGGCGGCCGACGGGCGAGACGCGGATGTTGTTCGCGCGCAGCTCGTCGATCTCCTTCCTCATGTATTCGCGAAGGAGGTCCATGAGGAAATCGACCTCGGCCTTGGGCCGCTTCCAATTCTCCTTGGAGAAGGCGTACACGGTGAGCACAGGCAGCTCGAGCCGGGCGCAGGTCTCGACCAGCTCGCGAACCGCGCCGATCCCCGCACGGTGCCCCGCGATGCGGGGAAGGCGGCGCTTCCGAGCCCACCGGCCGTTCCCGTCCATGATCACGGCCACGTGTCGCGGAAGACGGTCGAGATCGAGCTGGTGGAGCAGCCCCTCCTCGTCGCTGCCGGGAGACGCCAATTGCGCTAAATCCGTCATCCGCCCTCGCCGTCCGCTTTTAAGGAGGGCGAATCTTAATGCCTGATCGCGGCGAGGAGCAACCGCGTCCGTTCAGCGGTCGTCGAACCCCCGCGGATGCGCCGTGTGCCACGTCCAAGAGGTGCGGACGATCACCTCGAGCGAGGAGCGCTTCGGGCTCCAGCCGAGCCGCCGTCCCGCGCGCTCCGCGCTGGCGACCAGGATCGCCGGGTCGCCTTGCCGCCGCGGGGCCCGCTCGGTCGGCGGCGGCGATCCCGCGACCTTGCCGACCGCGGCGATCACCTCGCGGACGGAGAACCCCTCCCCGTTCCCCAGGTTGAAGGAGCCGGCTTGGAGCGTTCCCCGGTCGAGCGCGGAGAGGGCCTGCACGTGCGCTTCGGCCAGATCGCTCACATGGACGTAGTCGCGCACGCAGGTCCCGTCGCTGGTCGGGTAGTCCTCCCCGAAGATCGGGGTCGGTGGGCCGCTCTCCAACACGGACCTGATGAGGCGCGGGATCAGATGCGTCTCCCGCGCGCCGTGATCCTCGCCGATCTCCGCGGATTCGTGCGCCCCGGCGGCATTGAAGTAACGGAGCGCCGCATAGCCGATCCCGTAGGCACGGTGGTACCACGACAGCATTCGCTCGAACACGAGCTTCGTCTCACCGTACGGATTGGTCGGGCGGCAGGGATGCTCCTCGAGGATCGGCACGTCCTGGGGCTCGCCGTAGACCGCGGCCGACGACGAGAAGACGATCGATTTGACGTCGTGCCGGCGCATCCCCTCGAGCAGCGCGAGGCTCTTCGAGACGTTGTTGTCGTAGTAGAGCGCCGGATCCGACATCGACTCGCCCACGAGGCAGCTTCCCGCCATGTGGACGACGGCCTCGATGCCGCCGCTCGCGAAGACCGAATCGAGGACGGCCGCGTCCCCGCAGTCCCCCTCGATCAAACTCCCCTTCGGCACCGCGCCCCGGTGTCCGGACGACAGGTCGTCGAGCACGACGACTTCGCGTCCGGCATCGACCAGGTGGCGGACCACGTGGCTTCCCACGTAGCCGGCCCCGCCCGTAACGAGAATTCGACGCATGCGACGCTCCCGAAGCGCGCGAGCCGCGCGGGCCGCATGCTACCAGAGCGCGGGGTCGCCGCCGCTCGCCCCGCCGACCGCATCGTCATAGACGACGCGCATCAGACAGAGCCCCTTGGCCGGCGCCGTGGGTCCGGCGAGCCGCCGGTCGCCGCTGGCCAGGATCTCCGCGATCCGCGCGGGATCGGACTTACCGCGGCCGATCTCGAGCAGCGTGCCGACGAGGTTTCGCACCATGTGCGTGAGGAAGCCGTCCGCCGTGAACAGGAACGCGTGGAGCTGGGGCGCCACGAGCTCGCGTCGCGCCTCGGTGACCGTCCGCACGCGATCCTCCATTTCGCAGGCCGCCCCGGTGAACGCAGACCAATCCCCCCGTCCGGGGAGCGCGGCGAGCGCCGCGTCGACGGCAGGCAGGTGGAGGTCTTGGGGCCATGGGAGTGCGAAGCGCGCCAGCCACGGGTCGCCATGGGCCGACGTGTCGACGAGGTAGCGGTAGGTCTTCGATCGCGCGTCGTGCCGGGCGTGGAAGAACGCGGGAACGGTGAGCACGCGGCGGGGCCTCACGTCTTCGGGGAGCATGCGGTCGAGCGCTTGAGCGACCGCGTCGTCGTCGAGTCGAGTCGCGATCTCGCAGTCGGCGACTTGGCCGCGCGCGTGCGCCCCCGAATCGGTGCGGCCCGCGCTGCGAACGCGCACGGCGCGCTCGCCGTTCAGCCGGGCCAGCGCTTCCTCGACCACGCCTTGCACCGTCTTGGGACCCGACTGCAGCTGCCAGCCCGCGTAGGCGGTTCCGTCGTACGCCAGGTCGATGCGGAGCCTCCGCTCCATCCGCTCATCCCCTAAGGGACGGGCGCGGCGCGGGGCGCGGATCGAAGGTCAGGGAGCCGGCCGTCGTGTCGAGCGACGCCGATCCGCCGAGCGGGAGCGTCCACTTCCCGGGCCCGTGGCCCGCGGGAATGCCGCGAACGACCGGAATCCCGAGCGGCAGCAGGTGCTCGTCGAGCACGGCGCGAAGGTCGCGGTCGCCTGGAAACGACCGCTGAGTCTGCGGAACGAAGAAGTCTCCGAGGAGGATTCCGCGCACGCGCTCGAGAGCGCCGGACATGCGAAGGTGCTGCAGGAGGCGATCGAGCTTGTAGACCTCCTCGCCGGTTTCCTCGAGAAAAACGATGGCGCCGGAGAGGTCGGGCATATGCCGCGTGCCGAGCAGGTGCGTGAGCACGGTCAGGTTTCCTCCCATCAGGCGGCCGTGCGCCCGGCCCGCCCGCAAGACATCGCGCCGGGTCAGGGGCCGCCGGATCCGTCGGCCGGCGAGAGCCGCCCGGAGCGAGGCTCCGTGAAACTCCCGGCGGCGGGAGAGCTCGGCGACCACCGGCGCGTGCAGGCAGACCGTCCTCGCGCGCGCCAGAAGCGCCGAGAAGAGCGCGGTGAGGTCGCTGTAGCCCAGGAGCGGCTTCGGGCGCCGCGCGAGCCGGTCGAGATCGATCCGATCGAGCAGTCGCGCGGTGCCGTAGCCGCCGCGCGCGAACCAGATCGCTGCCATGGTGCGGTCGGCGATGGCCGCGTCGAGATCGGCAGCGCGAGCCTCGTCGCTTCCGGCGAGATACCCCTCGATGTCCCGCAGGTGCACGCCCTCGACGGGCACGAACCCCCGGCGGCGAAGCCAACCGATCCCCGAGTCGAGAGCTTCCGGCCTCGCGGCGAATCCGGTCGCGACCACGCCGACGCGGTCGCCGCGGGCCAACAAAGCGCCGCTCACGCGGTCGTCATCGGGACAGATCCGTCCCCGCCGGTCCGAGCCACCCGGAGCCGGCGGAGGCGGGCGTCGTCGAAGTCGTCCATAAGCCGAATTCTGTCCCTTGATTCAAGGGCGACGGTCATTCCTCTAGGAGCGGGGTCTCCCCCGCCCTCCAGCAACCTACCCGGGAGCTTCGGCCGGGCCGGCCTCGAACGCTCCCCTATTTGGTCTTGCTCCGCGTGGGGTTTGCCGAGCCGCCGGCGTTGCCGCCAGCGCTGGTGCGCTCTTACCGCACCGTTTCACCCTTACCGGCCTCGCCTTGTTGCGCTTCGCGGGGTGGCCCGCGTTGCGTCACGCGACCGGCGGTTTGCTCTCTGTTGCACTTTCCGTCCCGTTTCCGGGCCTGGGAGTTACCCAGCACGCCGCCCTACGGAGTTCGGACTTTCCTCCTCGGAAGCGGAAGCCTCGGGCCTCGCCACCGCGGCGACCGTCCGGCCGGCTTCGACGACGGTTGAATTATACGGCTCGGCTCCAAACTCCCGTTTACCATGGCTTCGATGCTGACGCGCACCGATCCTCTGGCCCGGCGTCTTCGCGCGCTGCGCGCCGACGCCGCACTGCGCGAAACCGAGGGGGTGATCGTGGCGGAAGGGATCCATCTCGCCATCGACGCTCTCGCGGCGGGAGCGCTGATCGACGCGGCGGTCGTCTCGCCCCGACTGAAGGCGACCGACAACGGCCGCAACCTGGAGCGGAGGCTGCGCGAGACCGGCGTCGAGGTTCACGAGTGCTCGGACGAGACGATCGACACTCTGCAAGACACACGCTCTCCCCAACCGGTCGTCATGATCGTCCGCTGGAAGCCGGCGACGCTCGAGGCGGCGCTCGCGCCTCGCGCGGGTCCGCCGCTCGTCGTCGTCGCCTGCGGTGTGCAGGAGCCGGGAAACCTGGGCGCCCTCTGGCGCACGGCCGACGCCGCGGCCGCCACGGGATTCGTCGCCACCTACGGCAGCGCGCACCTGACCCACCCTCGAACGGTGCGCGCGAGCATGGGGGCCGTCTACAGAATGCCCGCGGTCGAAGCGGGGGTCGCGGCGTTGCTCGAAGCCGTTCGGAGTCGAGGGTTGAGAGTCGTCGGAGCGAGCGCGCGTGCGGCGGCCGCCTACGACGAGATCGACTGGAGCGGGCCGCTCGCGCTGCTCCTGGGCGGGGAGGGCTCGGGGATCCCCGCGGAGGCCGAGGAGGCCCTGGAGCTGCGGGTCGCCATTCCCATGGCGTCAGGCGTCGAGAGCCTGTCGGTGAACGCCGCGGGGGCGGTGCTCCTGTTCGAGGCGGCGCGGAAGCGGAAAGCCTTCAGCCGCGTCGTATGATCCGCAGACCCCGGCGCGCGGTCTCGTCGCGCCGCGGTGTAGGGATCTCCGGGGCGGGCGGCGCCTCCCGCGGCGGCTCCGCGGAAGCCGGTTCGGGTTGCGGAACCTCTTCGGACGGGGCGCGCTCCTCCGCGAGCGGCAGCGTAAACGACAGAACGGTTCCCTGGCCGGGCTCGCTGGTCGCGTGGATCACGCATCCGTGCTGTCGCAGGATGTTCCTCACGATCGCGAGCCCGATGCCGGTCCCCTCTTTCGGCTGGGCCGCACCGGCGTCGACCCGGTAGAAGCGGTCGAACACCTTCTCGAGATCGGATTTCGCGATGCCCACGCCGGTGTCGCGGATCTGGACCAGCGCGAAGCCGGGCTTCCCACGCCGCGCCCAGATCTCGATCGAGCCCTGCTCGCGATTGAACTTCACGGCGTTGCTCACGAGGTTCAGGAAAACTTGAAGGATCTTCTCGCGATCGGCGCGGATGATGAGGGTCGGATCGTCGATCTTCTTGAGCGCCTGCAGACCCTTCGCTTGGATCTTCGGTGCCAGGACCGCGAGCGCCTCGTCGACCACGCCCGCGACGGGGAACGAGGTGAGGGTCAGCTTTCCGGACTCGCGATCCATCCTGGCGAACGCGAGCAGGTTGTCGATCATCGCGATCAGGCGGTCGATGTTCTTCAACGAAAGGGTCAGCCCCTTCTTCTGCTCCTCGTTGATCGTCCCCAGGCGCCCCTTCAGAATCATCTCGGTGTAGCCGCGGATCGACACCAGAGGCGTCTGCAGCTCGTGGGAGACGTTGGCGAGCAGGTCGGACTTCATGCGGTCGAGGGTGCGCAGCTCGCCGCTCAAGCGCTCCGCGTCCTGCCGGCGGACGTCGAGCTCGTCGTGGAGTGCGCGCAGCTTGGCGTAGGAGGCCACGGTCGCCTCGTGGCGCCGCTTCCAGGTGTCGGCCTCCGCGCCCTGGGCGTGCTCGCGAGCGCGGTCGTCGGTGACGTCGCGGGCGGCCATCATCCGCCCGTGGGAGGCCGTCCGCGCATCACCCAAGGGTCGGGCCCAGAGCGCGAGCTCCCGCCCCTCCGTGACGACCGATTCCTTCGCCGGGCCCGACGACGCCGAGGCAAGGCAGGCCGCCGCGGCGGCTCCTTCCGGCCCCTGTTTTCGGAGCACAGCTATGAGATCGCCCTCGGCGAGGCCCGAGATCTCCGCCCGCGAAAGGCCGAAGAGCGAGAGGAACGCGCGGTTGGCGACCCGCACGCGCGGCCCTCCCGACTCGTCCTCGACGAACAGGACCGCATCGTTCCACGCGTCGAGCACGGCATCGAGACGCGCCTCTTCGGCGGCGAGCGTCCGCACGACGCGGCGCTCCGCGGTCTCGTCGCGGAGGAGCAAGAGCACCGAGGGGCGACCGTCGTGGGCCTGCGCGATCCCGACGAGCCGAATCTCGCGGCCGGCTCTCCCCTCCGCATCGAGGACCGGCACCGATTCTTCCGCGGTCGCGCTCCCCGCCCCGGACTCGAGCCGCGAGAGGGCGTCCTGGACCAACAGCACGTGCGAGGTGGCGATCCGCTCGCGCAGCACGAACCCGGACACCTCCGCCTCCTTGAGATCGAGCAGCGTTCGCGCCACGGGATTCGCATAGACGAGCCGGCCGCTCTGCACGAGCGCGACGCCGCCGGGAAGACTCTCGAGGATCCCTCGCGAGCGGCTCTCCGCGGCCCGCAGGTCGGCCTCGACCCGCACCTGCTCGCTGACGTCCTGCACCACGAGAAGGAAGCCGGAGGGGTCGTCGCCGTGTCCGCGCAAGATCCGGACGACCAACCTCGCGTGAAAGCGCGATCCGTCCTGGCGGATCATCGTGGAGCGTGTCTCCACCCCGCGCTCGCGGAGACTCTTGCGCGCGAGCTTCGGCAAGAGCTCTTTCCACGACGCCTCGTCGAAGAGCATCGCAACGTTGCGACCGACGACCGCGTCCTCGTCCCACCCGAACAGCGGCACGGCCCCCGGCGAAAGCGCGCGCAGGTCCCCGTCGGAATCGGTGGCGATGACCGCGTACCCCCGCGCGGACTCTTGGAGGGCGGTGAACGCCTCGTTGGCCGTCTCGGCCCGCGACCATCGCACGCCGAGATCCTGTCCGAGGCGATTGGCGGACTCCGCGATCGGCGCGAACGGAGAGCGCGGGTCGAGATCGAGCCGCGTGCGCGCGCGCCCGGAGCGCATCTCCTCGAGGTGAAGGATGATCTCCTGCGCGTCCTTCCGCCGCTTGCGCCGGAGCGCGACGAGCAGGGCCACGCTGATCGAGGCGAGCAGCACGACCAGAGTGACCGCGAACACCATCGCCGCCGGGAGGTGCGCGAGGATCGCGTCGAGGCCCGCGAAGCCGGTCGCCGCCGCGATCACGTGGACCACCTTTCTCGCGGCGCCGGAGATGCGAAGTGATACCCCTGCGCGTAGCGCGCGCCCAGGCGCTTGACCGTCGCCGCCTCTTCCGCCGATTCGACGCCGACCCCGACGAGGGCGGCGCCGATCGTCTCCCCGGCGCGCGCGATCGTCGCGAAGATCTCCTGCTTGACGAGGTTCTCGTCGATGCCGCGGACGAGGGACGCGTCGATCTTCAGGTAGTCGGGGCGCAGGCGGTCGAGGGCTTCGCCGCCGTCCCGTCCCGTGCCGACGTCGTCGAGCGCGAGGGCGAACCCTTCCTCGCGGAGCGCGTCCCACGCCTCGGCCATTCCCGGGTTCTCAGGGCCGATCACGCGCTCGGAGACCTCGACGACGACGTCGGAGGGAACCTTGCCCGCCGCAGCCAGCATCTCGGGGACGGCGCCGGCGCTCCACTCGGAGCCGCCCAAGGTCGACGGCAGCACGTTGACGAACAGCCGTCCCGCCAGCGCGTCGCCGGCCCCTTCCGCAAGGGCGAGCCGGCGGCAGAGACGGTCGAGATCCCCCGCGGCGCCGACGCGGCCCGAGAGGGCGAACATCGCGCGGGGCATCTCGAACATGCTGTCCTTGGGTCCGCGCGCGAGCGCCTCGAACCCATGAACGGCGCCCGACGGGAGCTCGACGACGGGCTGCCAGACCGTGCGAATCCCGGCCTCGCGGATCACCCTCTTGAGCTCGGCGCCCCAGACGCGGTCCCGGCTGCGCTCCCGCCGGTCGGGGAGAGAGCGCGCCTCGTCGACGGCGGCGTGCACGCGGCGCTCGAATCGGTAGAACGGGTCTTCCGAGAGAAACGCGTGCCCGACCTTGAGCACGAGGCGTGGCGAGAGGGTCGCGAAGGGTTCCTCCTGCAGAGCGGCGTCGAGGCGAACCTTGACCGCGGCCGCGACCCCGGCGAGCTCGTCGTGCGTCAGCGCGCTCCCCTCCCGGGTTTCCGTGACGAAGGCGACGAAGCGGTCGCCCGGCACGCCGCCGACCGCCAGGAGGGAGCCCGAAGGCAGCTCGACGCCCGGGAGCTCTTTCACGACCGCCGCGAGCTGCGCCATGGTGCGATCGAAGACCTGCCAGCCGTAGAGGGATTCGACGAGGTCGATATTCGACGGCTCGATGTGGACGACGCCGAGGTGCCGCCGCGCCGTCAGCAGCGCGCGAAGCTCGTCGAAGAGCATCGGATAGGCGGGAAACCGCGTCGTGCGGTCGTGGAGCGCGCTCCGGAGCTTGAGATAGCCGGTGCGGAAATGCTCGAGCGCGTCTTCGGGGCGGCGGGAGTCCATGAGTCCTACCTTCGGGAGGCGCCGGGGACCGCGGACGCGCCGCCGGCGGCGGCGCTCAGAATGCGCGAGACGCGTGCGACGAGATCGTCGACGCCGAACGGCTTCGTGATGTAATCGACGACGCCGTGCTTGAGCCCGGTCATCTTCTCGCCGACGGAGGCTTTCACCGAGAACATCGCGACGGGGAGCTCGCCGCCGGCCTCGTCCGCGCGGAGAAGCGCCAGGGTCGACCATCCGTCGAGCTCGGGCATGTCGATGTCGAGGAGCACGAGGTCGAACGGCGACTCGCGCGTCATCCGCAGGGCCTCGCGTCCCGAGGCCGCGACGGCGACGGCGTACCCGGCGCCGCTGAGGACGAGCCTCGCCATCTCCCGGACGTCTTCCTGGTCGTCGACGACGAGGAGGCGCCGGGGTTCCGTCAAGCCACCCCCCTGCGGCGCGACCGGAGATACCGACCGATCTCGACGCGGTCGGCGGCGGTGATGGCCGTGAAGCGGACGGCGACTCCGCCGCTGCCGCCCCGCCCGGACCCCGGAGGCTGCACGCGGACCACTTCCCCTTCGACCTTGACGTCGCGGCCGCCGGGGGCCGGGAGCTGGAACGCGAGGGTCAAGGTCGCGCCGACCGGAACCGCCTCGTGCATGTGCAGGAAGCACCCGTCGGTCGAGAGGTCCCGCGTGTAGGCCAGCCCTTCGATCCCGCCGCTCGCGAAATCGACCTTGATCGCCACCTCGCCCCGCTCGTTTTCACGCTCGAGGACCGGGTGGTAGCGGCGCACCGCCTCGACGAGGCGCGCCTGGGTCAAGGGGCGCGAGACGATGCCCGCGCAGCCTGCGGCTGCGGCTCGCGCTTCATCCGCGCTGTTGCCGATGACCAGCACCTTGGCGGCAACGCCTTCGGCCTCGAGGATCTGCCGCGCGCAGGCGAAGGCATCGAACCCGGACACCTGCGGATCCAGCACGACGAGTTCCGGCTTGTGCTCCTTCGCGAGCGGGACGAAGGCGTCGACGGACTCCGCCCAGATCAGGCGCACGTCGGCGCGCTGGAGCATCGAGTCCTCGGTCTCGAGTAACGTCGAGCATTCCTTCCCGAGCAGAATCGTCGTCATGGGACAACTCCACCGCGCGCTCGCCCGAGACAGCGAGCAGACTGCGGAAAACTACGATCACCCTTCCTCGACAACCATCGGTATTCGGGCGCACGCACGCCGACAAACCCGAGGCCTAAGAAACCATCGAGAGCCGCCATGTCGTCTAACATTTTTGGAGCGCGCCCACGGTCGGGAACCGCGCGGATTATGAGGGCACGGGATCGGGAGAGTCAACGGGCCGGTCCGACGGCCTCCGCTTCCCTATCCTTCTTTTCCGCCCTCATCGTTGCCTCCAGCTCGGTCCGCGCGTTGACGGCGTCCCGGTTCGTCGGGTCGAGCTTCGCGTCGGCGATGGAGACGGCGCGCTTGAGCGCGGCTTCCGAGTCCGGCAGCTCGCCGCGGTCGCGCTCGACGACGCCGAGATTGACGAGAGAGACGACGAGCTCAGGGTGATCCTTTCCCATGTTCGTCTCTTTGATGGAAAGGACGCGCTTCAGCATCTCCTCGGCGCGATCGAGATCCTTCGCCCGGCGGGCCATCGTCGCGAGCGCGTCGAGGGGGCGCGCGACGTCGGGGTGATTCGGGCCTTCCTTCGTCTCGTAGATCGTGAGCGCCCGCTCGAGATCGCGACGCGCACCATCCGGGTCTCCCAGCTGGAGGCGCACGGAGCCGACGTTGACGAGCTGCTTGGCGACATCGACGTGGTCGGGCCCCAGAGCTTTTTCGCGGACGGCGAGTGCCTCCTCGAGGATCGGCAAAGACTTGTCGTACATCTTCAGGGCACGGAATGCGTTGCCGAGGTTGTTCAAGGCGCGCGCCCGCTCCACGTCGTCCGGCTTCATCGTCGTGCGCTCGATCTCGATGGCGTGCTGCAGGATCGGGATCGACTCGTCGTACCGGCCGCGCGCGACGAGCACCCCGCCCAGCGTCGCCAGCGTCGCGGCGACCTCCGCGCTCTCGTCGCCGTGAGCGGCCTTTTGGTTGATGACGGCGGACTCCAGGAGCGGCTGCGCGTCCTGATAGAGGCCGAGGCTTCGGTAGACCTTTCCCATGACCTCGAGGATGCGCGCCTTCAGGGCCGGGCGATCCGACATCTCGGCTTTGATCCGCTCGGAGGCGCGATCGAGGATTTCCTTTGCGGTGATCGAGCGGCCGCGCGCTTCGCCGGGGTCGTTGATCTCGAACATCGAGAGCATGAATTGGCTGATCTGGCTGGTCGTGTCGGCCTCGAATCGCGCCACGCGCTCGGCGCGCACCGCGCGGACGAGGCCCCAGGTCACGCCGCCCAACCCCGCGAGGATCGAGACGAGGACGACCGACGCCGTCGCCACGGCGAGCCGGTGCCGCCTGACGAACTTCCGCGCGCGATAGCCCGCGCTCGGCGGCCCGGCCGAGACCGGCTCGTTGTTGAGGTGGTGCTTGAGGTCGGAGGCGAGCTCGAACGCCGAGCCGTAGCGGCGCGTGCGATCCTTCTCGAGCGCCTTCATCGTGATCCAGTCGAGATCGCCGAGGACTCCCTTCAACAGAGTCGAGGGGTTCGAGCGGCGGTGGCGCGCGATCTCGCCGGACGCCTCGCCCAGGGTGTTGAACCGGGTGCTCGGCTTCGCGGGCGTCTGGCTCATGATCCGCTTGCGCATCGCGTCGTAGCCGGAAGCGCGCAGCTCCTTCGGGTCGAAGGGCAAGGCCCCGACGAGCAGCTCGTAGAGGACGACGCCCAGCGAGTAGACGTCGGTGCGCGTGTCGACGTCGAGGTTCCCCATCTCCGCCTGCTCGGGGCTCATGTACTCGGGGGTGCCGACCATCTGCCCGAATTCCGTGAACAGCTGGCGCTCGGTCAGCGGGCGATCGATCGCCTTCGCGACGCCGAAGTCGATCACCTTCGGCACCGGCTTTCCGTCGATCTCCTCGACGAGGATGTTCCCGGGCTTCAGATCGCGGTGGATGACCCCCTTCTGGTGCGCGTGGTGGACGCCGTCGCACACCTGGATCAGAAGCGCGAGCCGGTCCCTCGTGGCCATGTTGTTGCGGTCGCAGTAGTCCGAGATCGGGATCCCTCGGATGAAATCCATCACGAAGAACGGGTTCCCCTCGGCATCGCTTCCCGCGTCGAGCACGCGAGCGACGTTGGGGTGATCCATCAGGGCTAGGGCCTGGCGCTCGGTCTCGAAGCGGGACAGCACCGCCTCTCCGCCCAGCCCGCTCTTCACCAGCTTGATCGCGACCTTGCGCCTGATCGGATGCTCTTGCTCCGCCTCCCAAACGGCGCCCATCCCGCCTTCCCCGATTTTGCGCACGAGCCGGTAGGGCCCGATGCGTCCCGGCGCGGACGCCGGGCCGGATGCACCGGGACGCGACGGCGCCATCTCGGTCGGGCTCAGCTCGGTTGCGCGCAGCTCGGCATCGGCCGCGAGGAGGGCTTCGACCTCGCGCCGAAGCTCGAGGTCGTCGCCGCAGGTCTCATTAAGGAACGCATCGAGAGACGCCGCGGGGATCTCGCGAGCGAGCGCATGAAGGCGCTGGACCTTTTGCTGCCTGTCTTCGGCCACGGAGTGCCCCCCAACGCTCCCGCGAGCCTAACACCGCCGGAGCTGTTCGGCGGGGTCTCGTAGCGTCGGCGCGGCGGCCGCACCCTCACGGGCGCGACCGCCGCTCGCGCTCACCGGCGCGCAGCCGGGCTGTTCTTCAACTGCGCGAGAACCTGCTGTCGGAGGAGCGTGGCGCACGTCGTCAACGAATCCGCCGTGGCGGGATCCATCGCCCCTCGGGATTTCGCCGACTGAACCAGTTGGAGGAACTCCGACAGCCGCGAGGCCACGGTCGACAGCGCGCCGCGACGTCGAGCTTCGATCGCCGTGGTCAACAGCCGCTGCGCCTGCAGCTTCGTTCCTGCCTCGATGGTGCTGCTCTGCACTTGCGTGAGGAGATCTTGCAGGCTGCCGCACGTTCCCGGAGGAATCACGGTGACGCAGGCCTGGGCCGCGTCGTCGGAGGGAACGGGATCCGATTCGTTGGCGCCGACCGTGACGTCGTTGCAGACACCTCCTCCCTTGCCGTCGGTGAAGAGGTAGGCGACGAGCGTGATCGCGGGCGCCGTCGCGACCGCGAGCGTCGGTCTCGTGCAGGTCACCGTACCGCCGGCCACCGAGCAGGCCCAACCCGAGCCTGCCGCGGAGACGAACGTCGCGGCGGCGGGAAGGACATCCGTCACGACGACGTTGTTTGCGTTCGACGGCCCGAGATTGCGCACCGAGATCGTGTAGGTCGCGTTCGAGCCGTCGTTCACCGAAGTCGCCCCGGCCGTCTTCGTGATCCTCAGGTCGGCGGCCGCGGTCACCATGACGCTCGCGGACGACGTGTTGTTCCCCGCCGCCGGGTCGCCCGACGAGGCGACCGTCGCCGTGTTGGCGAGCGTCGCGGCCGAGTTCGGCGCCCGAACGTTGATCGTGATCGTCGGGGCGGCGCCCACGGCGAGGCTCGGTCGCGTGCACGTGACAGTTCCGGAGGCCTGCGTGCAAGTCCAGCCGGTTCCGGAAGTGCTGACGAACGTCACGCCCGCCGGGAGCGGGTCGGTCACCGTCACCGTTCCCGATTGCGAGGGCCCGGCGTTCGCGACATCCAACGTGTAGGAGAATGCCGCGGTCGCCGCGATCGTCGGCGCCGAGGCGGTCTTGACGATCGAGAGGTCGTTCACCGCCGTGACCGTCGTCGACGTCGTGCTCGTGTTGTTGGCAGGCGCCGGATCGGTCGTCGCCGCCGTCACCGACGCGCTGTTGTTGATCGACCCGCCGTTGGCCGGAGCGGTCACCGTGATCGTGATCGCCGGGGCCGCGCCGACCGCCAGGGACGGCCGCGTGCAGGTCACCGTTCCCGAGGCGTTGTTGCAGGTCCATCCGGTTCCCGTCGCGGAAACGAACGTCACGCCCGCCGGCAGCGTGTCGGTCACCGAGATCCCGGCTGCCGCGCTCGGTCCCGCGTTGCTCACCGCGAGCGTGTACGTCAGGGTCGCCGCAGCGTTCACCGGATCCGGGCTGTCGGTCTTGACGATCGACAGATCGGCGAGCGGGGTCACCGTGGTGCCCGCCGTCGACGTGTTGTTGGCCGGGTTGCCGTCGACTTCCGCGGCCGAGACCGTCGCGGAGTTCGTGATCGAACCACCCGCGACCGGTGCGGTCACGGTGATCGTGATCGGCGGGGCGGCTCCCACGGCCAGGTTGGGCCGCGTGCAGGTGACCGTGCCGGACGCGTTGTTGCAGGTCCAACCGGTACCCGTCGCGGAGACGAACGTCACGCCCGCCGGAAGCGTGTCCACGACGCTCACGCTCGTGGCGGGATCGGGTCCGGCGTTCGAGACGGCGATCGTGTAGGTCAACGTCGCTCCGGCATTGACCGGGTCGGGCGCGTCGGATTTCGCGATCACCAGGTCGGCGCTGACGACGGCCACCGACGTCGTAGCGGTCGCGGTGTTGTTCGCGGGCGTCGGATCGACCGGGGATTCCGCGGCGATGGTCGCCGTGTTGGTGATCAGCCCCGCGGTCGCCGGCGTCGTGACGACGATCGTGATCGCCGGAGCGGCGCCGACGGCCAAAGAGGGCCGGGTGCAGGTCACCGTGCTGGACGCGTTGCTGCACGTCCAGCCCGCGCCGGCTGCGGAGACGAACGTCACGCCGGCCGGGAGCGTGTCGGTCATCGTCAAGTTGACCGCCGCGCTCGGCCCGGCGTTCGACACGTTGATCGTGTAGGTGAGCGCCGAGCTCGTGTTGGCGGGATCGGGGCTGTCGGTCTTCGTGATCGAGAGGTTCGCCAGCGGCGTGACGGTGGTCGAGGCCGACGCCGCGTTGTTCGCGGCGTCAGGATCGAACTCCGTCGCCGTGACCGACGCGTTGTTGGTGATCGATCCGCCTGCCGAGGGCGCGGTCACGGCGATGGTGATCGGCGGAGCGGCGCCCACGGCCAACGTCGGCCGCGTGCACGTGACCGTTCCGGAGGCGTTGTTGCACGTCCAGCCGGTCCCCGTCGCCGAGAGGAACGTCACGCCCGCGGGCAGCGTGTCGGTCACCGAAACCGCGTTCGCGCCGCTCGGACCCGCGTTGCTGACGTTCAGCGTGTACGTCAGCGTCGCCGCGGCGTTGACCGGGTCGGGCGCGTCACCCTTGGTGATCGAGAGGTCGGCCACCGCGGTGACGTTGGTCGTGGCGGTCGAGGAGTTGGGGGCCGTCGGGTCGGTCTCGGTCGCCGTCGCGGTCGCGGTGTTCGAGATCGAGCCGGGGCTCGCCGGCGCGGTCACGACGATCGTGATCACCGGGGCCGCGCCGACGGCGAGGCTACCCCGCGTGCACGTCACGGTGCCGGAAGCGTTGACGCACGTCCAGCCCGTTCCGCTCGCCGAGACGAACGTCACGCCGGCGGGGAGAGTGTCTGCGACGCTCAGATTCGTCGCCGGGCTCGGGCCCGCGTTCGAGACGTTGATCGTGTAGGTCAGCGTTCCGCTCGCGGCGACCGGGTCGGGAGAGTCGGTCTTGGCGATCGTCAAGTCGGCGATCGGCGTCACCGTCGTCGACGCGGTCGCCGTGTTGTTCGCCGCGTTGTTGTCGGCCTCGGCCGCCGCGATCGCGGCGGTGTTGACGATCGAGCCGCCGGCCGTGGGCGCCGTCACCGTGATCGTGATCGTCGGCGCCGCGCCCACCGCGAGGTTGGGACGGGTGCAGGTCACCGTCCCCGTGACGTTGTTGCACGTCCAGCCGGTTCCCGTGGCCGACACGAACGCCACGCCGAGCGGGAGCGGGTCGGTCATCACCACGCTCGTCGCGGGATCGGGGCCACCGTTCGTGACGTTGATCGTGTAGGTCAGCGTCGCGGCCGCGTTCACGGGATCGGGGCTGTCGCTCTTCGTGATCCCCATGTCGGCCGTGACGACGGCCACCGAGGTGACCGCCGACGCGGAGTTGTTCGCCGGCACCGGGTCGGTCTCCGTGGCCGTGACGGAGACGTTGTTGGTGATCGAGCCGGGGGTCGCGGGCGTGGTCACGACGATCGTGATCGCCGGTGCCGAGCCCGTTCCCTGGCTCGCTCGCGTGCAGGTGACCGTCCCCGACGCTTGGTTGCAGATCCAGCCGCCGCCGGTTGCCGAAACGAAGGTCACGCCCGCGGGCAGCGTGTCCGTCACGGTGAGGCCGGTCGCGGTGCTGGGTCCCGCGTTCGACACCGTGACCGTGTACGTCAGCGCGGAGCTGGTGTTCGCCGGATCCGGGCTGTCGGTCTTCGTGATCGACAGGTTCGCGAGCGCCGTGACGCTCGTGGACGCGCTGGCCGTGTTCGGAGTCGTCGGGTCGAACTCCGTCGCGGTCACGCTCGCGTTGTTCGTGATCGTGCCCCCTTCGTTGGGCGCGGTGACGGTGATCGTGATCGGCGGGGCGGCTCCGACGGCCAGCGACGTGCGCGTGCACGTGACCGTTCCTGAGGCGTTGTTGCACGTCCAGCCGGTCCCCGTCGCGGAGACGAAGGTCACCCCTGCCGGAAGCGTGTCGGTCACGGTCAAGCCGTTCGCCGTGCTCGGCCCGACGTTGCTGACGTTCAGCGTGTACGTCAGCGCCGCGGCGGCGTCGACCGGATCGGGGGCGTCCCCCTTCGTGATCGTCAAATCGGCGACCGGCGTGACGTTCGTCGATGCCGATGCGGTGTTCGGCGCCGTTGGATCGAACTCGACGGCGCTCGCCGTCGCGTTGTTGGTGATCGAGCCGGGGCTCGCCGGTGCCGTCACGACGATGGTGATCGTCGGTGCGGCTCCGACCGCGAGGGCCGGTCGAGAGCAGGTCACGACTCCCGACACATTGTTGCAGAACCAGCCGGTCCCCGTCGCCGAGACGAAGGCGACTCCGGCCGGCAGCGTGTCGACGACCGTGACGGTCGAGGCGGTGTTCGGCCCGGCATTGCTGACGTCGAGGGTGTAGGTCAGGGTGCCGCCGGCCGCCACCGGGTCCGGAGAATCTCCCTTGGTCATCGAGAGGTCGGCGACGGGATTCACGGTCGTGGTCGCGGTCGCACTGTTGTTGGCCGGAGTGAGATCGGCCTCGTTGGCGGTCGCGCTGGCCGTGTTGCTGATCGAAGGGACCGAGGTGGCCGTCGTCGTGACGACGATCGTGACCGTGGCGGTCGCGCCGTTCGCGATGCTGCCCAGCGGACACGACACCGTTCCCGCAGCCTGCGAGCAGGTCCCCTGCGTCGGCGTCGCCGACACGAAGGTCGCCGAGGCCGGCAGCGGATCCGACATCGACACGCCCGTGGCGGGATCGGGACCGTTGTTGTGAACCGTGATCGTGTAGGTGACGTTATTGCCGGCGTGCACCGGGTCGGGCGAATCGGACTTCGTCACCGCGATGTCCGCGTTCGTCGGCGGAACGACCTTGAGCTGCACCGTCGTCGCCGTGTAGATCACCTGCCAGAGGTTGCCGCCCGTCAGCGAGGGCAGGTTGACCGTCGCGAACGTTCCCGTGCGCACGCTTCCCTGGACGATCGTGAAGGTGTCGCTGACGGCGGGAGTGAATCCGCCGATCAGGGCGACGTTCAACGTGCCGTCCACGGCGAAGGTCCCGGACGTCGCTCCTCCGAGAAGATCGTAGAGCACCCCTTGAGTCGTGCCGCCGAGCTCGCAGGCGTACGTGCCACCGCTCCCGAAGGTCGTCGTGCCTCCGGTGACGGCGATCGCCCCCGCGGAGCTGCCGGGCGCCACGGTTCCCGATCCGGGCGTGGCGTTTCCGATGACGACGTTGCCGTTGATCGTTCCCGTGCCGCTGAGAACGCCGCCCAAGATGCTGATCTGGCTTCCGAACGGGGTCGCCATGCCGCCGCCGTTCAATCGCGTGACGCCGGCGTTCTGGACGTATCCGTTCACCTGCATCACCCCGGAGCGAACTTCGACGGTTCCGGTGTTCGTGATCGGAACGTCATCGAAGAGCGTCCCCGCGCTGGTCGTCCGCAGGAACGTTCCGGCGTTGGTGATCGTCGAGCCGCCCGGATTCGAGAAGAAAGCGTTGGTCTGCACCTCGAACGTCGCACCGGCCTGATTCGTGATCCGACCACCGGTCACGAACGAGATCCCGCCGTTGCCCGAGATCACTGCGTTGCTTCCGGACGCGTTGACGAGCGACCGGCCGAGGCTCACCCCGAACCCGGCGAGGGTGATCCCCGCGTGCGCGGTCGTCGTGCCCGAGCCGCTCATTTGCCCGCCGTTCCAGGCGAAGGGGCCCGTCACGTTGACGTCGTCCGACCCCGCGAGCGTGCCGGAGTTGAACGTTAGGTTGGGCGGCGCGATGAGCTCACCGCTGTTGAACGTCGCGGTTCCGCCCTCCATGTCGAGGGTGTTGCCCACCGAGGTCACCGTGGATGCCGCGGTGAAGGTGTTGGAGCCGCCTAGAAACTTCGAGGTCCCGGTGAGGTTGTAGGTCCCGTCTTCCGTCCACGTGATCGTGTTGAAGTCGACGTCGGTCCCCGTGAGGACGGACGTTCCGGTCAAGTTGTAGGTCCCCGAGCCGAAGATGATCTTCGTCCCGGTGCAGTCCGCGCTCCCGCTCCACGTTCCGCCCCCGTTGAAGTGCATCGACCCCGTCTGGATATCCAGGGTCCCGGCGTTGTTAAAGCCGGCGAGCAGGAACACTTCATTGGAGCTCGTCGTCCGGTGGTAGGTCCCGAGGTTGTTGAAGGAGCCCGTCCCCGTGTACTGCGAGTCGGATTGCTGGTCCCACAATGAGCCCGCGGCGTTCGTCAATACGGCGGAGGACGTGATCGCCAACCCCCCGTCGGCGCTCACCGTCGCGGTGCCATTGTTCGCGTTGATCACGTTGCGCTGCACGTACTTCGTCCCGAGCGTCGTCAGCGCCATCCCTCCGTTGGCGGTCGTCGTGCCCGAGCCCGAGACGATCCCGGATTCCCACGTGAACAGGCCCGAGACCGTCACGTTGTCCGAGCCCCCGATCGTGGCTCCCTTGAGCTCGAGCGTCGAGGGAGCGATGGTCTCTCCGGAGTTGAACGTCAGCGTGCCGTTGTCCGCCTCGAGATCGCTCCCGATGTTCGTCACGGTCGATTGCGACGAGAAGGTCAGGTTCCCGTTCGACAGCAGCGTCTTTCCCGTGACGTTGTAGGTCCCGTTCATCGTGATGGTCGGGAAACCGGAGATGTGGACCTCGGATCCCGTGATCGTCGTTGCGGTCGACATCGAGCGCGTCGCGCCGCCGCTGAAGGTCAAGATGGTGCCCGTGCAATCGTAGTTGCCGGTGTCCGCACCGTTCCCCGAGAACTGAAGCTCGCTCGTCTGGACGTCGACCGTCCCGGTGTTGTTGAAAACCGAGCTGATCGTGACCACGCCGGCGCCGGTCGTCCGGTTGAACGCGCCGGTATTGTTGAACGTCCCCGTCCCGGAGAGGTCCGCATCGGATTGGTGGTCCCACGTTCCCGCGTTCGTCAGAATCGCCGGGGACGTGATGGCCATCCCCCCTGCGCCCGAGTACGTCGCGGTCTTCCCAGACGGGATCGTCAGGTTGCGCGAGAGCGTCCTGAACCCGGCCCCGCCGAAGGACGCGCCCCCGTTCGCGGTCGTCGTCCCCGTTCCGCCGTGAGTTCCGGCGTCGAACGTGAACAGACCCGAGACGTTGATCGCATCCGACCCCGCGATCGTCCCGCCGGTCTGCGTCAGCGTCACCGGCGCGAGCGCCTCGCCGCTGTTGAACGTGAACGTCCCGTTCGAGATCGACAGCGTGTTCCCGATGCTCGTCAGAACCGCCGTCGGCGTGAACGTGAAGTTCGTCGCGAACGTCATGTCCGTCGTGCCGGTCAGGTTGTACGTCCCGTTGAACGTGAACGTCCCGTTGGTGATCTCCACGTTGGTCCCGGTGATGCTCGACGTCCCCGAGAACGTGCGTGTCCCGCTTCCGAACTGAAGAATCGTCCCCGTGCAGTCGTAGCTCCCCGTGTCCGTCCCGTTGCCGGTCAGGTTCAGCGTGCCGGTCTGGACGTCCACCGCCCCCGTGTTGTTGAACGTCGTGTTGATCGCCGCCACCCCGGCGGTGGTCGTGCGGTTGAACGTCCCGGTGTTGTTGAGCGTCCCCGTCCCCGAGATGTCGGCATCCGACTGGTGATTCCAGGTCCCGGCGTTCGTCACGATCGCGGGCGACGTGATGGTCAAGGGGCCGGTGCCGGAGTACGTCGCGGTCTTCCCTGACGGTAGGGTCACGTTGCGCAAGAACGTCCGGGAGAAGGCCGAGCCGAACGATATCCCCCCGTTCGCCGTCGTCGATCCGGTGCCGCCGAGCGTCCCGCCGTCGAACGTGAAGAGCCCCGAGACGTCGATCGTATCCGACCCGGTGATCGTTCCGCCGGTCATCGTCAGCGCCGCCGGCGCCACCGTCTCCCCGCTGTTGAACGTGAACGTCCCGTTCGAGATCGACAGCGTGTTCCCGATGCTCG
>CAZEII010000033.1:36757-40272 GCA_964511835.1 uncultured Acidobacteriota bacterium
TCAGAACCGCCGTCGGCGTGAACGTGAAGTTCGTCGCGAACGTCATGTCCGTCGTCCCGGTCAGGTTGTAGGTTCCGTTGAACGTGTACGTCCCGCTTGTGATCGACACGTCGGTCCCGGTCAGGCTCGACGTCGCCGAGAACGTGCGTGTCCCGCCTCCGAGCTGAAGAATCGCCCCCGTGCAGTCGTAGCTCCCCGTGTCTGTCCCATTGCCGCTCAAGCTCAGCGTGCCGGTCTGCACGCTCACCGTTCCGGTGTTGTTGAAGACGGTGCTGACCGCCACGACCCCCGCGGACGTCGTCCGGTTGAACGCGCCGGTGTTGTTGAACGTCCCCGACCCCGAGATGTCCGCGTCGGACTGGTGATTCCAGGTCCCGGCGTTCGTCAGGATCGCCGGGGACGTGACCGTCATGGACCCTCCACCGGTGAACGTCGCCGTTTGGCCCGACGGAATCGTGAGGTTGCGCGAAACTGACTTGGCATTGACGCTCCCGAACGTGGCGCCGCCGCCGGCGGAAAACGAGCCGGTCCCCGCGATCCCGCCGCCGTTGAAGTTGAAGGCGTTGGTCGTCGTGACGTTCCCCGCCCCGGTCAGCGTGCCGAAGCCTATCGTGAGGACGCCGTCGATCGTCGAGGCGCCCGCGATCGTCAGGGTGGAGTTGATCGTCAGCGACGCTCCGCTCGTCACCGTCACCGTCGCCGCCTGCGATGCCGAACCGACGACGACGGCGAAGGAACCGTTGATGCAGACGTCGTCGGTCGCGGTCGGCAGAGTGTCTCCCGACCAGTTCGCCGGGGTCTCCCACGCCGTCCCCGTTCCTGTGGGGCCGCCGTCGAACTGCTTCGTACCCGGGCACGCGAACGTGGGAAGGGTGGAGGGCGGGCGATCGTCGATCGTCGCCACGAATCCTTCGCCGCCTCCCGGAACCGTGTTCGAAACGCCGGCACCTTCGAGATCGGCCGATGCGGTTGCGCCGGCGAGCCAGACTCGGCCGTTGCCGTCGACGGCGACGCCGGTCGCGGCCTCGGCTTCGGAGCCGCCGATCAATCCGGCATGGAGCAGCGTCGTCCCGTCCACGTCGAACGTCGCGACGAACGCGTCCGTGCCGCCGTGGAAGCTCGTCCGATGCGTATCGGCAAAAGTGGGGAACCCCGCGGACGCCCGCCCCGCGACGACGAGATGTCCCACGCGGTCGACCGCGAGCGCGTCGATCTCGTCGTCCCCCGGACCGCCCAGGGGCGTCACCGCCTCGAAGCGGCTTCCGTCGGCGGAGAGCACGGCCACCAGCCCGTCGCGGCCGCCGTTCGGTTCGAGAGCCCGCAGAGATGTCGCGCGGACTTCTCCGTCGGAGGACCCCGCGACGATCACGCGGCCGTGGCGATCCACCGCGACACCGCTCGCCGTCTCGTCTCCCGTCCCGCCCAGGTAGGTGGCCCGCAGGAGAGACCCGTCCACGCCGAACGACGCGATGACGACGTCCTGTCCGCCGCCGAGACGCGCTTGAGGCGCGCGCGCCGTTGCCAGACGATCGGACCGCGTCGACGCGGCGAGAACGACGCCCCCGCCCGGAACCCCTGCGATCCCGCGGCCGTCGTCGTCCAGATTTCCGCCGAAATAACTCGTGTACTGGACGCGCCCGTCGGGACCGATCGCCGCGACGAACGCGTCGCGCCCGCCGCCGATCTTCCGCTGCGCGGCGTTCGCCGTCGTCTCGAGATCGGCTGATGTCGTCGTGCCGGCGACCCAGACCCGACCCAGAGAATCGAACGTCACCGCATGAGCCGCGTCGACCCCGGAGCCGGCGAGCGCGGCTCTCCAGACGACGATCCCGCCGTCGCCCGAGAGCTCGGCGGCGAATCCGTGATCGCCCGTCGTCCCGGCGATCGCGATGCGCCCGGTCGGATCGACCGCCACGGCCTCCGGCTGTCCCATCGCCTGGCGATCGAGATAGGTCACCCACTCGTAGTCCCGTCCGCCGCGATCGAGCTTCGCCACGAAAGCGTCGGCTGGCGCCCCTGCGACGGCGCTCCGCGACGGAACGCTGCCGATGAGATAGGCCGATCCGTCGATTCCGAGCGCGACGCTCGTGGCCGCGCGAGAGGCGACGTCGCCGCTCGCACCGAGCCTCAAGACGCCAACGCCGAGCTCGGCGACGACGGGCGAGTCGCCGTTCGCTCCCGGAATGCTCAGGCGGATCGAGCCGTCGGCCGCCATCTCGTAGCTCGCGGGCAAAGCGGTTGCGGTTCCGTCGATCGTCTGCCAAGCGACGGGAGGGAGGATTGCAAAATCGCCGGCGCCGCTCGACCAGCGAATCGAGCCGTCCGATGCGAGATGCGCCTTCGGCCCCTCGATCCCGAAGGCGAGGGACTGGGGATCGACGCCCGCGGCGAGATCGAAGCGCAGCGTGACCCGATCGGTCGTCCCGGTGACGGAGGCGTCCACGCCTGCATACACCGCGGGGGTCTCGAGCGAGCGATAGGCCGTGACATTTCGCTGCCACGCGGAGACGCTCGGCCCGCCGAGCACGTTGGTGGGCCCGGAAGAGAGCTCGGTTCCCTCGACCTGTGCGTCCGCGGCCGCCGCGATGAGGGCCAGCTTCCAACCGTCCGCGTCTGTCGCTCCGGTGAACGCGAGGCCACCCGAGTCGAAGGACACGACGCCGTTCAATGCGTCGGCGGCCCGTGCGACCCGGTCTCCTCGCTCTACCTGCTCGAAGCGCAGCGCGAACCCGCTCGACGGGGCCCCGGGCAGGGCGGGCTCCGTCACGATTCGCTCCGCTGCGACCGTCGCGACGAGCGCCAGCACGAGCGCTCCGAAGAGTAGGGTTCTGAGAACGGTGGGAGTGCGGTGTTGGCTGCTCATGGTCGGACCTCTCCGTGGGCGTAGTCCACGACGCTCAACGAGCCGGCTCTCGTCACGCGTTTGGGAGAGAGACTCCCCCCGGTCCGTTATCGCCACCCGCTCCGATCGCCGCTCAACCGTGCTCACGCGGCGCCTATTGCCGGCCCTACGCACCGGCAGCTCGCCGCGAGACTGGACTGAGTAAAAACTTCTCAGCCGAGTCGTGTCAATACGTTTTCGAGCGAATTAGCTATGGGAATGGACGGAAAATGACGACAAGGCGGCCGGCTGGGTGCCAGAGATTTGAGTTCTTGAAGCTATGGAAGCCGGATGGAGCGGGAAACGGGGTTCGAACCCGCGACCCTCAGCTTGGGAAGCTGATGCTCTACCAACTGAGCTATTCCCGCTCGATGGGCGCGGGAGACTTTACGCGTGCGTGACGCCCGGCGCAAGACTCCCACGGTGGCCGCAAGGTTGTTGGTTGTTGCGCTCGTCGCATCCGTGGCTTCGATCGCAAAGTTGAATCGTCATGATTGTTGGATTGGCGCCGAGTTAGACGGCCTGGACCGGCTGGAATTCAGGGAGCTCCGGCGTCCACCTCTTCCAGTAGATCTTTGTTGCGGCCGCCTGCGGCTCGATCCTCTCCGGGAACAACCGCCGCGAGAACACCCAC
>CAZEII010000034.1:0-14250 GCA_964511835.1 uncultured Acidobacteriota bacterium
CCACGGCGCCCAACGCTTCCAATGCTTGCCTCACACCATCGGGACGACGTCATGCGAATCATGAGCTTGCCCGCCATCGTTGCAAGATTCTCGCCTGTGAGGCGCCGGACATCTCGGCAACAGTTGCTTTTGCCGTTCCGGCCGCCTCGGCCAGCCTACGACCGGCAACATTGAGCAGTTCGGGATTGGCTTGCGTGCGCCCGATTCAACCCAGGTTACACTCAGCGGAGCCATGCGCCTCTACTCGGGCCTGTCGACCGACTTCATCCGCGACAGCGTGCACAACCAGATCGCCGAAAAGCTCAAGGACGCGTTCTTCCGGCAGTACCGCCACCACCCCGCGCCGTCCGAAGTGGGCGCCTGGCGGAACTCCCTGCGCGCAGTTTCGCAGGTGATCGACGACGCCAAGCTGCACGATCACGGCATCCTGCTCGAGTATCAGCTTCCGCTGACCAGCAAGCGGCTCGACTGCATGGTCTGCGGACGAGATAGGGAGGAGCGGGACAACGGCGTCATTCTCGAGCTGAAGCAGTGGGAGAAGTGCACGGACGCGGGCGCCGACAACCTCGTCACCACGCGCATAGGAGGGGCGGAGCGGGATTTGCCCCATCCGTCGGCGCAAGTGTATCAGTACCAGAGGTATCTGCAGGATTCCCACACGGCGTTTTACGAACCGCCAATGCCGATCCGGCTGGCGTCGTGCGCGTACCTCCACAACTACACCGCCGAAGCCGGCGACACCCTACTCGCCGACCGTTTTCGCCAAATCCTAGAGCAGTCGCCCGTCTTCACGGCGGACGATGTGGAGCCGCTTCAGACGTTCCTGATAGACCGGGTTCGCGAAGGAAAAGGCGAACCGATTCTGCGCCGCGTCGAACAGAGCCGCTATAGACCGAGCAAGAAGCTTCTCGAGCACGTCGGACAGCTCGTCAAAGGACTTCCGGTGTACGTGCTCCTCGACGAGCAGCTCGTCGTATACGAGCGTGTACTTGCGGAAGCGCGACGCGGCTTCGACGGTCGGAAGAAGACCGCCATCGTCATCCAGGGTGGTCCAGGAACCGGAAAATCGGTCATCGCAATGAACTTACTCGGGGGCCTCTCGCTCAAAGGCGTCAATGCGCACTACGCCACAGGGTCCCGCGCTTTCACCAGCACGCTCCGCGACATCGTCGGCTCGCGCGGCGCGGAACAGTTCCGCTATTTCAACAGCTACACAGGCGCCGATGTCAATGCGGTCGACGTCTTGATCTGCGACGAAGCGCACCGGATCCGCGCCCACAGCAATAGTCGCTTCATAAAGAAGTCCGAACGCTCGACCAAGCCGCAGATGCGCGAGCTGTTGGACGCCGCCAAAGTCAGCGTGTTTTTCGTAGATGACAAGCAGACCGTGCGACCCGGCGAGCTCGGCACGATCGATTATCTGCGTTCGGAGGCAACCGCCTACGGCTGCGACGTGCGCGAGTACAAGCTTGAAGCGCAGTTCCGCTGCGCCGGTTCGGACGGCTTCGTCAACTGGATCAACAACACGCTCGGGATCGAGCGCACCGCCAATGTCATCTGGGAGGGAGACGAACGATTCGAATTTCGCATTTTCCCGTCACCCGGTGAGCTCGATGCCGAGATTCGTCGGAGAGCAGCGGCAGGATTGTCCGCGCGGGTGACCGCAGGCTACTGCTGGCCGTGGTCGAAGCCTCGCTCCGATGGGACCCTCGTCGAAGATGTCGTCGTCGGAGATTACCGACGAGCATGGAACGCGAAGCCAGATGCTGGCAAGCTGGCACGCGGAATCCCGAGGTCCGATCTGTGGGCCACTCAGCCGGGCGGTCTCGATCAAATTGGGTGCATTTACACGGCGCAGGGGTTCGAGTTCGACTACGTGGGCGTGATCTTTGGGCTCGACCTCAGATATGACCCGGACGTTGGGGACTGGGTCGCGGACAAGGCGCGCTCGCACGACGGAACAGTCAAGCGCAGCAAAGACGGATTCGTCGAGTTCGTGAAGAACACGTACCGGGTGCTTCTGTCACGCGGGCTCAACGGGTGCTACGTGCACTTCATGGACAAAGAGACGGAGAGGTTTGTGAGGAGCAGGGTCGAATGGAGGACCGGGGAGATGACGAGAAAGGTGGCGGAGCCGTGACTGGCTGAATCCGTTACATGTCGAGCCTACGCAGTGTGATGTAATCTCGGTATGGGGATTTCCAACCGCGCCGATCAACGCCTGCGCTCTGCAGCGTTCGATTGGTTGCGCAGTCAAGTCGAGACTCACGGCGACATGTTCGAACGATCTGCTCTGATGCGCGGCTTCGCTGTTGATGGCCAGAGGATCCCACTGATCGCGCCTCAACAGGGAATCTTCAAGCCGCGCCAGTTGAGTGATGGGCCGTTGTCGATTCTCACGACGCCGAGCAGCCCTTATAGCGATGCGTTTGGGAGCGACGGTCTGCTTCGGTACTCCTATCGCGGCACAAATCCCGACCACGCTGACAATAGCGGGTTGCGTCGAGCGATGGCCCACCGCCTTCCACTCGCCTATTTCCACGGCGTGCTTCCCGGAAAATACCTGGCAGCCTGGCCGGTGTACATCGTGGCCGACAATCCGAAGACGCTTAGATTCACGGTTGCGATTGATGACCCCGGCCACATCGCTTCCACTTTGGAATCGCCGATGGATCAGTACACGCTTGGCGACTCGGAAGCCGGTGAAGATGGGCGTCGCGCGTACATCACCTCGACCTTTCGTGTTCGCCTTCATCAAAGAGCATTTCGTGAAAGAGTCCTCCACGCGTACCGCGCGCAATGTGCGTTGTGCCGCTTACGACATGACGAGCTTCTGGATGCTGCGCATATCGTCCCCGATCGTGAGGCCCACGGTGGCGAACCGATCGTCCCGAACGGACTGTCGTTGTGCAAGCTTCATCACGCGGCCTACGACAGTCAGTTCCTGACGGTTCGACCGGATTACACGATCGAGGTGCGACGCTCTCTGCTCGATGAGTCCGACGGTCCGATGTTGTTGCACGGACTAAAGACGTTGAATGGACAACGCATCGTCCTGCCGCGACTGCAACGGCAGCATCCCGATCCGAACCGTTTGGCGTTGAGATACCGAAGGTTCAAACACGCAGTTTGACGGCCATAGCGACCCGCCTTCAATCCCTGCGCTGCGGGCCCCAACCACCTCTCTCCCCTGTGCCACTCCAGATACTCCTTAGCCGGCCTCTCCCCCACCGCCATCGGCAGCCAAAGCTCGCGCCCGTCCAGCGCGTAGTAGTCGCGCCCGTTCTCGAAGTGCTGTTTGATCTTGCGGCTGACCTCGAAACAATAGTAGGGCGTGACGGTGACGTAGCCACGGTCGAACAAGGTGTGCAGGTCGCTCCGCAGCAACAGGCCGTTGTCGACGCGGTGCTCGCCACCGTCGGAGTACGGGCGAATGTGGGCCGCTTCCAGGACGGGGAGGGTGCGCTCCTTCGTCACGGCGCAGCGGCGCTCGTCGGCGTCGGTGACGATGATGCGAAAGCTGCCTTGGCCTAGGCGCGGCGCGACGAGCGTGGGCTTTCCGAATCGTGCGGCGAGCCCCCGTCGACTTCGTCGGTGAATCGCTCGTCTTCGATGGCCGCAGCATTCGTGCGGGCGATACGCCGCGAGGCGCTGCGCGCGGACCGAGCGCCAAACACCAGCGTCGCTCAGCCTCAGGACTCAGCGGCCATCGACGTACTCCTGAAACCGATCCGCCGACGGGGCCGGCGCGCTGGCTCGACGAGAGCGCGGAGCGCCGCAAACATTGCCCTCAACTCCTCGTCGTGCCCGGTGACCTTGCGTTCTAGGGCCGATAGACGGGCCGCGACCTCGCTGCTCGTCCCAGCCAGGTTCCGTAGGCGGACGAACGCGCGAACCACGAAGACGCTCAGCTCCACCGCGCGCCAGCCGCGAAGAAGTGTTGCCGCCATGATCGCGCCGTGCTCCGTGAAGGCCCAGGGAGCATGACGGGCTCCGCCGCGCTTTGAGGTCACAATTTGTGACCTCAAAGAGCGAGTTTCCTCACTGGTGAGTTGGAACACGAAATCGCTCGGAAATCGTTCGCGATTTCGACGGAGAGTCTGGTTGAGCACCTTCGTCGCGACGTTGAAGACGGCGGCAAGATCGCGATCCAGCATGACGTGGACGCCTCGTACTCTCAGGATTCTGGATTCGAGGTCTTCGCCGGTCACGAATCCTCCTGCGGACGCTTCGCTGGCTCGACGCCTCGGCAATTGATTGTGGCTTGGTCGCGAGAGCGAGGAGGGACGGCGGACCGCAGGGGCCGTTTCTGCCGGGCAACCCCGAGGAAGCGCCCACTACGTCTCGACCTCCACCATCACCGGCCTGTGATCGCTCAGCTTCTTCCACTCCTCGTACCCGCCGACCTCGACGCCGCGAATTCTCTGTCGCTATACCTCGGGCACGAAGCAGTAGTCGATGTGGAAGGGCTTCCGCCGATTCCATAGGAAGTAGTAGGTCGGCCGGGACTCCTGGCCGTGCGCCTCGCTGAAGTGCTCGTGGTAGGCGCTCACCAGGCCCAGCTCGTCGCAGCCAGGCGACGAAGCGCGTGTGGTTCATGGGGACACGGGGGCGGTCCCAGATCGTGTTGCTGTTCAGGTCGCCGGCGAGTATGGTCGGGCGCTGCCGGGCCAAGCGGACGTGGCCGAGCATCCGGTCGTAGACGCCGCGGATGTACTTCGTGTCGGCGCGCGCCCAGATCGCCAGCAGGTTGAAGTCGGCGCGCCCGCCGACGCGCACCGCGCGCACGGGGTCGGTGTCGGAGGCCGGGCGCGAGGCGCACGCCACGGTGTAGCCGTTGAAAGCCAGCACGGCGATGCCGACGCGCGCGGCGCCGCCGAACCAGAGTCGCTGCGGCGCGTCTTTGGCCTTCGGGCGCGGCGCCTCCTGGAGGATCGCGATGTCCGGCTTCAGCGGGGCCAAAGCTTCGGCCTTCGCCTCGAACGGGCCGCGGCAGCAGTTCCATGTGACGAGTCGCATGCCTGGCGTCCGACGTCCGAAAGCTTGGAGTCTAGCTGATGCGGATCGGATGTTTCCGCGTGACAACCGGTCGCCGCAAGGCCCGCATTCTTGCCCTCGAAGATCGGAACTCGGACTGCGGTTTCAGTGGAATCGCCACGAGGCCCGTGCCAATCTCGCGAAGCATCGCGTCTCGTTCGACGAGGCGCGCACCGCGTTCGGAGACCCTCTGTCGATGACGCTGCTGGACGCCAAACATGACAATGACGAGGTCCGTTTCGTGCTGATGGGGATGACGGAGCGACGCCGACTCGTTGTTGTCTTCCACGTGGAAAGGGGTGAGACTATCCGAATCCTGAGCGCGCGGCTCGCAAACCGCCGGGAAAGGATGCTGTATGAAGAAGGTGAAGGCGACCATTCGTGAGCCCGTCATGAAGTCGCACTACGACTTCCGTGGCGCGGTGCGCGGGAAATACGCCGCGCGGTACGCGGCCGGAACAAACGTCGTGCTCCTCGACGCCGACGTCGCGAAAGTCTTTCCGGACTCGGCGGCGGTCAACGAGGCCCTGCGCGCGTTGGTGCGCATCGCGGGCCGGCGACGGGTAGCGGTGAGAGCGAGCCGAAGGCGGGCAGTTCGTTAGGGCCCGAAGCCACCGGCCGGCGCTCTTGTCGCCACGCCCAGGCAGCCGTAAGCTTTCCTCAGTAGCCCCCAGCAGAGCCTCTCCGACCCCGCCGGGCTCATTGGTCTTTCGTTCAGTGAGCCGTCACGATCTCCTCGACGGGATTCTTTTTCAGCGAGAACTCCATCTTCACGTGCATCTGGAAGGCGACCGGAACGCCGTCCTTCATCGCGGGCTTGTAGGAGAATTGACGCACCGCGTCGATGGCGGCCTGGTCCATCGACGGCCAGCCGTCCGCGTGGCGGACGACCTCGACGTCGCCCACCGTGCCGTCGGCGCCGACCGTGGCCGAGAGGACGACGAACCCCTCGGCGCGGGCTTTCATCGCGTCCCTGGGATAGACGGCGTCGACCCGGTTGATGATCTCGGGCATCGTCACGCCGGCGTCGACCGCGCCGGGAAAGATGGCGTGCAGCGTCTTCGAGTTGACGACCTCGAAGCGGACGCCGGACTGTTTTGCGATCGACTCCAACGCTTCGCCCGCCGGGGCGTCCTTGACCGCGACGCTGACGAGACAGCAGTTGGTCGGCCCTTCGGTCGCGATCTCGACGCCGCTCGCGGCCGCGATGACGCCGATCGCCTTCGCGGCGGGCACGTTGTCGAGCTTGATCGTGACGTGCTTGTCCAGGTTCCACACGCGCTTGAACTCCGCAGTGTTGGCGCCGGTGCCGGCCATGAGGCCGCGCGGGGTCACGGGAAGAAAGATCCCCGCCGCGAGGAGCGCGACGGCGAAACCGATGGCGAGGCGGTGCTTCATCATGATCCGTGTCCTTCCAGGCTCCTTGAGCCTGTCGATGCGCCGCGCGACGAGGGAAGGGTTCCCGTCATCCAGCGCGGCCGGTGCGGGGGACGGATCCAGCCCGAGCTGGACCGTACGGGCCAGCGCACGCGCGTAGGCCGAGGCCTCGGCCCCCGCGCGCAGCGCGCCTTCGTCGCACCGCAGCTCCGCCGCCTCGCGAATGCGACGCTGAAGAGGTGCGAGAAGGGGGAAGAAGAACAGCAGGGAGTTTGTGAGACGTTGAACGAGCGCGACGGCCGGATCGGCGTGGCGTCGGTGCATGTCCTCGTGGAGAAGCACCGCCGCCAGCTCGTCGACCTCCAACTCATCGATCAGTCGCGCCGGCAGGACGATGCGCGGGCGAATCGTGCCGACGACCGCCGGGATCAGGTTCGATCCCGAGATCACCACGCGATCCGCCCGAAGGCCCGCTCGCTCGAGCGCGGATTCAAGCCGCGCCGCGCGGAGTCCCGTTACTTCGAGGGGGCGCTGCGCGAGCCGGCGCGCCGCCAAGAGGTCCCGGCCCGTACGAAGAAGCAGAGCGCAGGCGATGACGGCGTAGATTGCGGTGCAGACGATCCAGAAAGGAGCCGGGACGCGTTCCGCCAGGGAGGACGAAATGGACGCGCCGTCCGCTCCGATGACGCTGACCAGAACCGAAAACCCGGGAACTCCGTCGCCCACGGGCGCCGCCCCGCGCGCCTCGGCCAGCGCGCGGAGCGCCGTGCCCGTCCAGGGCCCGAACACCGCGAGTGGCACAAACAGCTTCGCGAGCGCGGCGATCCAGAGCCGGTGCGACCAGCGCGCCGGCGCCGTTCGAAGCACGCGCGCCACGAAGAACAGCGGAAGCAGGACGAGCGCCGACTGCCAGAGGTGCCGGAGCACGTCGATCCAGAGCGCGCCGAGCGCGCGATCGAGCGCCGCGATGCTCATCGCGTCTCCTTCGGCTTTCGCCGCCCCTTCCCGAGCTGACGCTCGAGATTCTCGAGATCCTCCACGCTGACCGCGTCCATGTCGGCGAGATGCGCGACCAAGGGGCCTGCGGCGCCGTCGAACATGACGTCGAGGAACCGGCGAATCTCGTGCCGAACGACCGCCGCGCGAGGGACCGCGGCCCGGTAGATGACCGCCTTGTCGTCGACGCGGACGCGCTCGATCGCACCCTTCTGCTCGAGGCGCTCGACGATCTTGCGGATGGTGGAATAGCTCGGGGCCTCGGGGATGTCCCCGTGAAGGTCGGCGACCGAAGCTTCGGTGCGAGCCCAGAGCAGCCTCAGGACCTGAAGCTCGAAGCGGGAGAGCTGGGGGAGGGAGCGGGTCATGACGCCTCCTGCGACAAGTGTCGCACTTAGATATGCGACAAGTGTCGCAGGTCGTCAAGCCGTTCTTTGAAAAGAGCGTTTTTTCGTCCACGCCCGGGGCTTCTATATATAGATGATAGGGCTACCGGGAATTCAAGCTTTTTCGGGGTCACGCCGTACTGCGCATCAGATCAGCCGCGTCGGCCAGATCGACGTTCCCCCCGCTCACGATCACTCCGACCGCCCGACCCGAGACGGCGACCTTCCCAGCCAGCGCCCCAGCCAGGCCAAGCGCCCCGGTCGGCTCGACGACGAGCTTCATGCGCTCCCAGAGGAACTTCATCGCGGCGACGATCTCACGATCGGCGACGGTCACGATGTCGTCGACATTCCGGCGGATGATCGCGAACGGGATCTCTCCCAGGGAAGGCGTTCGAGCCCCGTCCGCGATCGTTTCGGGGCGATCGCACCGCTCGAGCCTGCCGGACCGGAACGACCGGGCCGCATCGTCCGCCCCTTCCGGCTCGACGCCGATCACCTTGCACCCGCGCGCCAGCGCACGCGCGGCGATCGAGGAGCCGGAGAGGAGGCCGCCGCCGCCGCACGGGACGAGGAGAACATCGAGCCCCGCGACCTCCTCGAGCAGCTCCTTCGCCGCGGTCCCCTGCCCCGCGACGATGTGAGGATGATCGAACGGCGGGATCAGGGTCGGCGCGCCGTCCGTCTGGATCTCGCGTGCGATCTCCTCTCTCTTGGCGATCGCCGGATCGTAGTCCACGATGCGCGCGCCGTACCCCTCGGTCGCGGCTCGCTTCACCCTCGGCGCGTTGTTCGGCATGACGATCGTCGCCGGAATGCCCAGGAGGCGGCAGGCCAGAGCCACGGCTTGCGCGTGATTCCCCGACGAGTAGGCCACCACGCCGCGCATCCGATCCTCCGGGAGAATTCTCGAGATCGCGTTGTAGGCGCCGCGGAACTTGAACGCCCCCACACGCTGAAAGCTCTCGCACTTGAGAAAGACCCTGGCCGACAGACGCGCGTCGAGCTGAGCCGAGGTCATCACGGGCGTCTTGCGCGCGATGTCCTTCAGCCGCTCCGCCGCGGCAGCCACGTCGTTCCAGTTCACCATTCTGGTGATCTTAGCCGAGCAACCCTGCTACTTGACGGGCCCCAGCTCCCGATCCAGCCAATCCAACGTTTCCTTGACCGCCTCGTTCTGCGGCAGGTTGTGGCCGGTGTCGTAGAGGACGCGCTTCTTGCGGTCCGGCGGGGCACCGAGCAGCCGGAAGAACGGTTGAGACGAGGTCTGCTCAAGTCCCGTCGCGTGTAAACTCCGCCCACCTTGAGCCTATCTCCCGGCAAAGATCTCTCGCACTACCGCCTCGTCGAGCGCATCGGCGAGGGCGGGATGGGCGTCGTCTGGAGGGCGACGGACACCACGCTCGGCCGCGATGTCGCGATCAAGGTCCTCCCCGAAGCGGTCGCCTCCGATCCCGAGCGTATGGCGCGGTTCGAGCGCGAGGCGCGCGTGCTGGCCTCTCTCAACCATCCCGGCATCGCGGCGGTGTACGGCGTGGGGTCGGCCGAGGGCGTGCGGTTCCTCGCGATGGAGCTGGTCGAGGGGGACGATCTCGCCGCGCGCATCTCGCAAGGGCCGATGCCGGTGGTCGAGGCGCTCGAGACCGCCCGGCAGATCGCCGAGGCGCTCGAGGCGGCGCACGAGAAGGGAATCGTTCACCGGGACCTGAAGCCCGCGAACGTCAAGCTGACCGACGAGGGCCAGGTCAAGGTGCTCGACTTCGGCCTCGCCAAGGCGGTCGCCGCGGAGGCGACTCGCTCGGGACCGACGTCGACGCCGACGATCCTTCCGACGGTCACCACCGGCGGAACGGCGATGGGTGTGATCCTCGGCACCGCCGCCTACATGAGCCCCGAGCAGGCGCGCGGCAAGCCGGTCGATCGCCGGGCGGACATCTGGGCGCTCGGGTGCGTGCTCTTCGAGTGCTTGACCGGGCGGCGCGCGTTCGACGGCGAGACCGCCTCGGACACTTTGGCGAAGGTCTTGGAGCGCGAGCCGAGCTTCGCGATGCTGCCCGCCGCCACGCCCCCGCGCGTGCGCGAGCTGCTGCAGCGCTGCCTCACCAAGGATCCGAAGCTGCGCCTGCGCGACATGGGCGACGCGCGCATCGTGCTCGACGAGGTGCTGGCGTCGCGCACACCCTCGGGGAGCTTGCCCGCGGTCGGCGCGCCGGTCGCGGCGGCGGCCGGCACGAGGCGCGCGTCGCCGGCTCTGCTCGCGTTCGTCGCCGCGGCGGGTCTCGTCGTCGGGGCCGTGGCATGGGCGCTTGTCGCTCCGAAGCCTGCCGGCGCTGCGCGTGGGACCCAGTGCGTCGCGATCGCGATTCCGCCGGAGCTATCGGTTCCGGCCCTCGGCGCCTTCTCCATCACCGCCGACGGACGCACCATCGTCCTCCGCGCCCAGCCGAAGAACGCCGACGGAACGAACGCCGGGCCGCCGCGGCTATACGCGCGGCGCCTCGACCGGTACGAGCTCAAGGAGCTTCCCGGGACCGAAGGCGTGCAGTTCTTCCTGCAGCCTCGTGGCGACACCGTGCTCTTCGTGGCGCCGGTCTCGGCGGGGTCTCCGCAATCCCGGGTGTTCCGCGTTCCCGTCGACGGCAGCGCGCCTCCCACCGCCGTCATCGACAACGACCCCTCGTGGACGTGGAACCTGGAGGCCGGAAACGGAGATCTCCTCGCCATCCGGAGCAACACGGAGCTCCTTCGTTTTCCGAGAAACGGCGGCGCGCCCTCGGCGCCAGTGAAGCTCGACGCCGGGCGCTCCGGCGTCAGCCGGTATGAGATGAGAAGTCCTCTCCCCGGCGAGGCGGGCGTCCTGACCAGCGTCGTGTCCTACGACACGCGGGGCTGGCACTACAGCGTCGGCGTCCTCGACCCGAAATCCGGCAAGGTCAAGATCGTGGAGGAGGACGGCGGGAACGCGGTGTACTCCCCGACCGGCCACCTGGTGTTCTCGCGCGGGAGCACGATCATGGCGATGCCGTTCGACCTCAAGACGGCGACGCCGCGCGGGCCGGCGGTGGCCGTGTGGAGCGGCGTCAGCACCATCTTCACCGTCGTCCCCGCGTACTTCGAGATCTCCGGGGACGGTGCGTTGGTTTACAGGCCGGGACAGACCGGTGGGATCCGCCGGATGGCGTACATCGGAAGCTCCGGCCGCGTCGAGCCGTGGGACGGCGAGCCGCGCGGAGTCGACACGGGCCCCGAGCCGTCGCCGGAAGGCCGCCGCTTCGCCTGCTCGATCGCGAACGGCCGCGGCATCGACGAGATCTTCGTCTCCGATCTCGACCGTCCCGGCTACCGCCGCGTCAGCGACGACGCGAACGCCGACTGCACGTGGGCGCAGTGGTCCCCGGACGGCCGTACGCTCGCGTACGGACGGCGCGGCGGCGACAGTCGCGACGGCGTGTACGTGCGGAGCGTCGACGGCGGCGAGGCCCGACGCGTGTACGCTCCCAGGGCCGACCAGGAACTCGCGAATCCCTACTCGTGGCTTCCCGACGGCTCGACGCTGCTGGTCGCCGCGAACGCGCCCGGGAAGGCGTCGATCGCTCTCGTGAGCGTCGCCGGCGACGATGCGGATCCGAAGCGTGTGCGGACGCTCGCGACGAACGACATTTTTCTCGACCAGCCGCGCATCTCGCCGGAGGGGCGACGCCTGGCGTACATGAGCGGCGAGACAGGGAAAAACCAGGTGTTCGTGGCCGAGCTGCGGGCTGACCGCACGCTCGGCCCGGCCGTGCAGGTGCGGACGTCGGAGGGGCACGAGCCGCGCTGGTCGCGCGACGGCAAGTGGCTGCTCGTGCGGGACGATCGCAATCGTGTGCTGCGTGTCTCCGTCGGGCCAGCGCCGGATCTCGCGCTAGGGGCGCCCGAGACGGCGCTCGACCTCGAGGGCTCGGGAGTCACGCTGTGGTCGGTGCTTCCCGACGGGCGCTTCTTCGTCGGCTTGAAGAGCGAGGACGAAGGTTATCTCACGACGCTGAACGTCGTCCTCGGGTGGACGGACGAGATGAAGCGGAGGCTCCACGGTCCGAGCTAGGCTCCCCGCGTGTCAGTTCTCACTGACCGGCGGTCCGGATTCCTCCTCAGGTTTCAACGACCTTGCCGCCGTGGACCCAGCCCATGAAGATCTGGTAGCCGAGCGCGAGGATCACGGCGCCGACGAACAGGCCGAGGATCCCGGCCGCCGCCATGCCGCCGAGCGCGCCGAGCAGGATGACCGGCATCGGCGCGTCCACGCCGCGGCCGAGCATCAGCGGCTTCAGGAAGTTGTCCGCCAAGCCCGCGATGAACAACACCACGGAATAGAGGACGGCCATCCCGGTAGCATATTGGCCGCTCATCCAGATGTAGGCGATCGCCGGCAGCGTGACGAGCGCCGCGGGGATCTGCGCGATTCCCAGAACGAGCACGACCAGCGCGATTGCGCCTGCAAACGGCACGCGGGCGACGAGGAGGGTGAGCCCGACCGCCAGCGCTTGGATCAACGCGACGCCGATCACCCCTTGCGCCACGGCGCGGATCGTGGCGGTCGACAGCTTGACGAACTCCTTGGCCCGCTCCGGGTCGGCGATGCGGGCGAAGATCGCCTCGCTGCTCTGCGCGCCGGCTTCCCCGAAGGCCATGATCACCCCGGCGACACAGAACGACGCGACGAAACCCAGGATCGCGCCGCCGATGCTCGCGACGAAGGCGAGGCCCTTCCTCGCGAGCTCGCCGATCTTCGGCTGCAGGCTCTGGATGAGCGCGGGCAGGTCGGAGTACGCCGTCGACCAGATCGAGTGGATCTTCTTGCCCACGATCGGCCAGTCCGCGACACCAGGGCGCGGTGCCGGGATCTGCAGCGTGTTGTCCTTGACGCTCTGCACGAGATCCTGGATCGAATCGCCGAGCGAGGCCATCAGGACCGCCGTCGGGACCACGATCAGCGTCGCCCCGACGATCACGATCAGCGTCGCGGCCAGCCCCTGCCGTCCCCCGATCCGGCGCGCGAGGGATTGATGAAGCGGATACATCGCCACGGCCAGGATCAACGCCCAAACCATCAGGGTCAGGAAGGGTGAGAAGACCGAGTAGCAGAGAAACGCAAGGGCGAAGATCAGCCCCGCACGGATCAGCACGTCGAGGAGCGGCGAGGCCGTCGCGGGGTCGGAGCTCTGGCCGCGGGCCTGCGGGTCGTTCATGGTGCGCCAGGATACTGCGAACCGGGGTCGTCCTCAGACCTTGACCCAGCGCAGAGCCCACTTGCCGAGCCCCTCGATCACAGGCTTCAGCCCCTCGCCCGCGGGGGTCAGCTCATAGCTGACGCGGACCGGAGGCCCAGGCCTCACCGTGCGCCGGACGAGCCCTTCGGATTCCAGCTCGCGCAGACGCTCGGTGAGGAGACGGTCGGAGAGGCCGGGCACCGCGGCCAGAAGCTCATTGAAGCATTTGGGGCCGGCCAGCAAGACGCTGATGATGGCGCCGCTCCAACGCCGTCCGATGAGCTCCACCGCGTGGTGGTAGCGCGCGCAGAGCTCGGGCTCGTCCGGGACCTCGGTTTTCCTGGCTCGGGCGGGCTCTTTCGCCATGGCTCCCCTTTTCGTCTAACTTACGTTTCGTCGCCTACTTGACGATTGTAGCCGATCGTCTTATCTTTGTCTTTGCTTACTAAAAATAAGGTACCAATGTATCGTAATCAAGGAGGAATCTCATGGCATCCGAAACGGCGGTTCGCAACGACAGAGCGGCTCTGGATTGGTCGCTGCTCATCCTTCGCGTGGTTCTCGGCGTCGTCTTCATGGCGCACGGCGCGCAGAAGCTCTTCGGAGCGTTCGGCGGCCCGGGTCTCGCCGCGATCGTCCACATGATGGGGCCGATCGGCTATCTGGTCTCGATCGGGGAGTTCTTCGGCGGGCTCGGGCTCGTCGTCGGCTTCCTCCCTCGCTTCTCGGCGGCGTCCATCGTCGTGATCATGCTCGGCGCCATCGGGCTGGTTCACGGCAAGGTCGGCTTCTTCATGAACTGGACGGGCCAGCGTGCCGGGGAAGGGTACGAGTACCATCTCCTGGCGATCGCTGCGCTGCTGCCCGTCGTGATCTCGGGCCCGGGGCGGTTCGCGGTCACTCGCCTCCTGCATTGGCCGATAATTCGCAGTCTGGGCACACCGGCGCACCTCCGCGGATGAGCGGCCGCCGGCTACCCGTGCCGTCCGGTCGCCTTCTCCAGCCGTTCGACGTACTCGCGGGCGATCACGTGACCGGCTCCCCTCGTGCGGCGCACGAGATCCCAGCCCTTACCAACACGCAAGCGGTTACGTAGCGCACGGGGTTCAATTTGGTTCCGAAACGCGTCGGGGCCAGTGAGGCCCCGGAGCGCCCCTGGTCACGCCTGCGCCACCGGTAGTCCGCCCGTGCCCTCGATCCGCATC
>CAZEII010000034.1:14350-23612 GCA_964511835.1 uncultured Acidobacteriota bacterium
CGCCCCTGGTCACGCCTGCGCCACCGGTAGTCCGCCCGTGCCCTCGATCCGCATCGCGCGAGCGCGTGCGAGCAGGCTCCGGTATCCGCCACCGTGGACGGGATGGCGTTGGAGTTCCTCGAGGCGCGCGACGATTCGTTCGACGGCGTCGGGAGGCCGGAACGGCGTCCCCTCGAGGATGCTCATCGTCTCCGTCAACAGCCCCCGCGCGGCGTCGTGATCGCCGCACCGCGCCGTCACGATCGCCTGATTGAACAGGGTGCCCGCGAGCGTCGGATGGTCGGAGCCGAGCTGCCTGCGCTGGATCGTCGCCAGGCGCTCGTTGATGCCGCGGGCGTCCGCCCAGTCGGAGGAATTCCAGACGGCGAGTCCGAGACGCTCGAGGATCGGTATCAGGATGACCGACTCGGGTCCACTCGCCCGCTCCGCGGCCGCGAGAGCCCGCTCGAGGTGCTCCCTTTCGACACGCGCCTCGCCCAACGCCCGATAGATCGCCGCGAGATTGACGAGATCGGTCGCGAGGGCGGCGTCGTTCGGTGGATCGACCTGCTCCTCGGATTCGACCAGCTCCGTGAGGAGCCGGCGCGCTTCTTCGCGCTCTCCCTGCTCGAACTTGACGCGTGAGAGCGACAGCAGAATCTCCCTCAGGTTCCCGGTGTGGCGGCCGACCGCGGTGGCGTGGATCGCGCGTGCGCGCTCGAGGGTCGCGGCCGCATCCGGGAGCGAGCCCCGAGCGATGTGGGCGGTCGAAAGGTGGTAGAGCGTCGAGATCAGCGCGGGGCTGTTCGGACCGAGCACGCGCTCTTCGACCTCCGCAGTCCGGGCGAGCGCCGCGACCGCCCCGGGATCGTTGAGCGCCAGGAGAACTTGCCCCCAGTACATCCCCGCGCCGATCCAGAAACGGTCCTCGAGCTCCGGGCTTGCTTCGCCCGTTTCACGTGCGCGCTCCAAGACCTCTCGGGCGTCTTGTCGCTGCCCCTTTTCGAACCGTACCACGCCGGTCAACATCAGGATCTCGAGCCGCTGCGGCCGATGCTCCGGCGTCTCGTCCTGGAGAAGGAGCGCGCGCTCGAGCTGACGAGCGGCCTCGTCCAAGGCACCGCACGCGCGGCAGGAGGCCGCGTGGCGAAACAGGAAATAAGCGCGATCGCCGGGGCAGAGATTGTCCATCGATTCCGCGACCTCGACCGCGGCCGCCAAGCGTGTCCGCGACGACGCGGCGTCTCCGACCGAATCGGCTGCGACGGCAAGCGCGTGGAGCGTTCGGAGCTTCGCGGACTTCCCGCTCGAGGGTTTCGAGTCGAGAGTCGAAAGGAGAGCCTCGCCGAAGCTGGTCGCCACGTCCAACGTCTTGGGGAGCCGCCGGATCAGCGCCTCCAAGATCGACGCAAGGCATCCTGCCGCGACCGATTCGCATATTTCTTGACCCGCGTCGATCTCCCGGATCCACGCGCGGCCTTTGCTCACGGCGTCATCCAGCACGCCGCGCTCGATGAGCCCGTTGATCTCGGTCGCCCGCCGGATCGAGGGCGAGCGCTCCTCGACCGCGACCGCGCGGGGAGGGTCGGGCTTCCGCATCAGCGCGCGCAGGATTGCGGCAATCGCCAAGACCAACAAAGCGAGGGGAAAGTCACTCATGATGCCGACGACCTGTTTCCTTGGGAGCAGTGTAGCGCAGCGGCCTTGCGCTTCGCCCCGCGGGCCGGAGCGTACTAGAGTTGTCGCAAGGGCACGACAGACTCCGACGAGGAGGAAGCGATGGCGCAGCCTGGACGGCCGAGTGATCTCAGCGAGTGCACCGAGCAGAAGCGCTTGAACGACGCCCGCGAGGAGATGATTCCCTGGAAGAAGTGGGGCCCTTACCTCTCGGAGAGGCAGTGGGGAACGGTCCGCGAGGACTACAGCGCGGACGGCAACGCATGGGATTACTTCTCGCACGACCAGTCCCGGTCCCGCGCGTATCGCTGGGGAGAGGACGGCATCGGCGGGCTCTCGGACGACAAGCAGCGCCTCTGTTTCGCCCTGGCGCTGTGGAACGAGAAGGACCCGATCCTCAAGGAGCGCCTGTTCGGCCTGACGAACAGCGAGGGGAACCACGGCGAGGACGTCAAGGAGTATTACTTCTACGTCGACTCGACCCCCACGCACTCCTACATGAAATCGATCTACAAGTACCCGCAGCGGGAATTCCCCTACCAGGATCTCGTCGAGACGAACAGGCTGCGCTCCCGCGAGGAGATGGAGTACGAGCTTCTCGACACCGGCGCCTTCCACGAGGACCGGTACTTCGACGTCGTCATCGAGTACGCCAAGATGGATCCGGAGGATCTCCTCATCCGCCTGTCGGTCCACAACAGGGGTCCCGAGATGGCGCGCATCCAGCTCTTGCCGACGCTCTGGTTCCGGAACACCTGGTCGTGGGGGGACCCAGGTGAAAGGCCGATGCTCGGCGAAGCAGGCCCAGGCAAGATCCGCGCGATCCATCCGGACCTCGGCGCGTACGCGCTCGCCTGCGACGGCGAGGCCGAGATCCTCTTCACGGAAAACGAGAGCAACGCGGAGCGGCTGTGGGGACAGCCCAACCCGAGTCCCTACGTCAAGGACGCCTTCCACCGGTACGTCGTCGCGGGAGATCGTGGCGCGGTGAACCCGACGAAGTCGGGCACCAAGGCCGCGGCCCGGTACGTTCTCGAGGTGCCGGCAGGGGGGAGCCGGGTCGTCCGGCTACGACTCGCCAAGACGCTTCCACCCGCGCCCTTCGGCAAGGGCTTCGATGACGCCTTCGCGTCGCGTATCGCCGACGCCGATGAATTCTACGAGAGGATCACGCCGCGCTCGCTGGGCGAGGACGAGCGACGCGTCCACCGGCAGGCGCTCGCCGGAATGCTCTGGACGAAGCAGTTCTATCTCTTCGACGTCGACCGCTGGCTGATGGAACGCGACGGGCATCCGCTCCTGGGGCGGCGCGCCGGCTCGCGGAACGCCGAGTGGTTCCACATGTTCAACGGCGACGTCATCTCGATGCCCGACAAGTGGGAGTACCCCTGGTACGCCGCGTGGGACCTGGCGTTCCACACGATCGCGCTCGCGCTGGTCGATTTCGACTTCGCCAAGGAGCAATTGCTCCTGATGCTTCGCAGCCTCTACGCGCACCCGAACGGACAGCTTCCCGCCTACGAGTGGAATTTCAGCGACGTCAACCCTCCCGTCCACGCGTGGGCGACGCTTTTTCTCTATTCGGTCGAGCGCGACCTGGGCCGGAGCGACACGCGCTTCCTCGAGCGCTCCTTTCACGGGCTGACGCTGAACTACAACTGGTGGCTCAACCGCAAGGATCCGTCGGGGCGCAACGTGTTCGCGGGAGGGTTCCTGGGCCTCGACAACATCGGCGTGTTCGACCGAAGCGCGCAGCTCCCGACGGGAGGATCCCTCGAGCAGGCGGACGGGACGGCGTGGATGGCCTTCTACGCCCAGAACATGTTGGAGATCGCCCTCATCCTCGCCGAGCAGGATCACGCCTACGAGCAATTCGCCTACCGTTTCCTGGAGCACTTCATCTGGATCTCGTACGCGATGGATCGGATCGGCGTGAACCACGACGAGATGTGGGACGAGAACGACGGGTTCTTCTACGACCTTTTGCGGCTGCCGGATGGTGAGGCGAAGCGGCTCAAAGTCCGGTCGATGGTGGGGCTCCTCCCGCTCTGCGCCGCCACCGTCTTCGAAGGCGACCTCCTCGGGAGATTCCCGATGCTGCACGAGCTGATCGAGCTCTTCCGGAAGCGCCACCCCGAGGTCATCGCACACGTCGCCCCGACGGACGACGGGTTCATCGGCTACGCGAACCGGCGCCTCCTCTCGGTGCTCAACAGGAAAAAGCTCGAGCGCGTCCTCGGGTACCTCCTCGACGAGCGCGAGTTCCTCAGCCCGTACGGCATCCGGTCGCTCTCGCGCTTCCACCAGGACCATCCGTTCGTCTTTCACGTCGAGGGACACCCCTACGAGGTGCGCTACCTTCCCGCGGAATCGAACACCGGCATGTTCGGCGGGAACTCGAATTGGCGGGGCCCGATCTGGATGCCGGTCAACACGCTGATCGTGCGCTCGCTTTTGAACCTCTACCAGTTCTACGGCGACGAGTTCACGGTCGAGTGCCCCACCGGCTCCGGAAACCGCAGGACGCTGTTCGAGGTCGCGAAGGAGATCTCGCGGCGCCTCTCGTCGACGTTCCTGCGCGACGCGACCGGCAGGCGCCCGGTGTACGGCGGCGCGGAGAAGTTCCAGACCGACCCGCACTGGCGCGATTTGATCCTCTTCTACGAGTACTTCCACGGCGACAACGGCGCGGGCCTCGGCGCGAGTCACCAGACCGGCTGGACCGGGGTCATCGCTCGCCTGATCGATCTGTTCGGGCGCGTCGACGCGGAGACGCTGCTCAAGAACGCGAAGGCGACGATCCTCACGAAGATGGTTCGCGAGCAGGTGGAGGGACAATAGCCGGGAGCAAGTGGGCTTGACCCTACTCGAGCATGAGGGCCTTGAGCGCCTGCTCGTAAGTCGGCACGACCGGGAAGATCGTGTTGACCTTCAGCCGCTCGAGGTTGTCCTTGCTGATGCCGGTGGCCACGACCCCGAAGATCAGGCCGTAGCTGTGCATCGAGCGCGCCGTCTTGACGAGCATCCCGATTCCGATCGAGGCGAGGATCTCCACGGCGGAAATGTCGACGATCGCCGGCTTGCGACGGGCCACGGTCTGCTTGGTGAGCTCGTGCTCGACCTTTCCTACACCGTTCAGGTCGAGCCTCCCTCGCAACACGACGTGCGTGAACGTCTCGTTGGCTTCGATGACCTCGATTTCAGCCACGACCTCCTCATGATGTCACAAAGCGCGCTCGCCTCGCACCTCGCCTGGTTTTTGTCGCACCGACTCTAACTTTGTGTTAGGGTAAGGGTCGTGAAGACCAAAACCAGGGACCCGCGGCTGCCTTCGGGCTACGACCCGTCGCAATTCCCGGCCTTCGCGGTGACGGTGGACATGGTCGTGCTGACCATGTCCGCCGGCCGGCTTCACGTTCTGCTCGTGCGCCGCGGGGTGGCGCCCTTCCAGGGAAAGTGGGCGATCCCCGGCGGGTTCAAGCGCCCGACCGAGACGCTGGACCAGGCGGCCCAAAGAGAGCTCGCCGAAGAGACCGGCGTCGACACCGCCAGCCTGCTCACCCAGTTCGGCTCTTACGGCGATCCCGGGCGCGATCCTCGTATGAACGTCGTCACGGTCGCCTATCTGGCGGTACTTCGCGACGTCGGTACGGTCGTGGCCGGCACCGACGCTGCGGATGCCACCCTGATTCCGGTGTCCGAGATTCTGAGCGGGAAGCTCGAGCTGGCGTTCGATCACGAGCGGATCGTGCGCGACGCCGTCGAGCGCGTCCGCGTCGAGCTCGGTCAGACGGGGATCGCGACGGCCTTCGTCGGATCGACGTTCACCGTGGCCGAGCTCAGGGCCGTGTACGAGGAGGTCTGGGGGGTGCACCTCGACGGCGCCAACTTCCGCCGGAGGGTGGTCGGCGAGAGCGGCTGGGTGATCCCGACCGGACGCCGGGCTCCCCCGGGATCGAGCGGAGGGAAGCCGGCGGAGCTGTTTCGAGCGGGGCGAATGTGGAAGCAAGGCGGCCCGCTCCGCCGCTCGCAGCCCAACCTACGAAGAAGGTCGGATCGATGAGGGCCGTCGTCTACGACACGTACGGGCCTCCGGACGTCCTCAGGCTTGCCGAAGTCGAGCGCCCGACACCCAGAGAGGACGAGGTCCTCGTCAAAGTGAACGCCACGACGGTCAACCGGTCGGACGCCCACACCCGCGAAGCCAATCGACGCACCGGTCTGGCCGCCTCGCTGATCAGCCGGATGCTCTCCGGCCTTCGCCGACCGAGGCAACGGATTCTCGGGAGCGAGTTCGCCGGCGAGATCGAATCCATCGGGGCGGCCGTCAGGGAGTACGCGGTCGGAGATCGCGTCTTCGGCACGAACTCGATCCGATTCGGAGCGCATGCGGAGTTCATGTGCGTGCGGGAGAGCGCTCGCATGACGCAGATGCCCGCCGGCCTGACGTTTGCCCAGGCGGCGCCGACCTTCGACGGCGCGCTCAGCGCCCTGATGTGTCTCAAAGAGGCGGATCTCCGGAAGGGGCGCCGGATCCTGATCTACGGCGCATCCGGCGCCATCGGCACGGCGGGGGTACAGCTCGCCCGACACTTCGGCGCCGACATCACCGCCGTCTGCAACACCAAGAACCTCGAGCTGGTGCGCTCGCTCGGGGCCGACCGGGTGATCGACTACACGCAGGAGGATTTCACGAAGAACGGCGAGACTTACCACGTCGTCTTCGATGCGGTCGGCAAGCTCCCCTTCACGCGTTGCCTCGGCTCGATGGAGCCGGGTGGCGTCTACCTCCCCACGGATGGGTTCGGCAATTTGATCCGGGTGCTCCTCCCCTCGCGGAGAGGAGCCAAGAGGGTCGCGTTCCCGATTCCACCCCGTCAGACGAAGCAGGACGTCCACTTCATCAGGCAGCTCGTCGAGGCCGGGGAATTCCGTCCGGTCATCGATCGGCGCTACCCGTTGGAGGACGTGATCGAGGCGACGCGGTACGTCGAGACGGAGCAGAAAACCGGCAACGTCGTCCTGATCGTCGACGGAGACCGAGCATGACCACATCGACCGAGGGCCGAATCGAGGAAACCTCTCCGCGACTCATCGCCAGGATGGCCGGCGTCGCCAACCTCATGAACTTCGCTTTCGGTCCCAGCTTCTTCGCCACCGGCAAGTTCGTCGTTCCCGGGGACGCCGCCGCGACGGCGGCGAACGTCCTCGCGCACGAGGCGCTGTTCCGCTTGGGCTTCGCAGGCAACCTCATCGCGACCGCGTCCTACGTCGCGGTCACGGCTTTGCTCTACGAGCTGTTCAAGCCTGTGAGCAGGTCCGTCTCTTTCCTCGCGGCGCTCCTGAGCCTCATGGGTTGCGCCGTCCTGGCCGTCGGCTGCCTCTTCTACGGCGCTCCGTTCGTCGTCCTGAACGGCGCGCACTATCTGAGCGTATTCACGGCGGAGCAGCTGCAGGCGCTGGCGCTCTTGTTCTTCAAGCTGTACGGCCAGTGCTTCAACACCAGCCTGGTGTTCTTCGGCTTCTATCAGCTCTCGCTCGGCTATCTCATTCTGAGGTCGCGGTTCATGCCGCGGATTCTCGGCGTGGGAATGCTCGTGAGCGCATGGGTTTGGCTGATCTTCCTGTGGCCGCCGCTCGCGCAGTCCCTGTTTCGCTACGTTCTGATCTTGGATATCGGGGAGGCAGCCCTGATCTTGTGGCTGCTCATCGCCGGCGTGAACGCCGATCGATGGAAGGAGCAGGCCCGCGCAGCGGGAGTCTTGCGATAGGGGCTAAAATACGGAGCCTGATAGCAGTCCGATCTCGGGCACCAAAGGGAGGGACCCCATGAAGAAGAGCGTCATCGCTTTGCTTGCGTGTTTGGCGTTGATCGGAGTGGCGTTCGCCGACGAGCATCCGAAGAAATCCGAGCATCCCTCGGCCAATCCCGCGGCGGCCGGCGGGGGTGCGCTCGACGGGAAGACGTTCGCCGCAGAGCTGGTCCAATCCGGCGAGAAGGGCGGCGACAAGGATCAGCTGAGCTTCAAGGGGGGCAAGTTCCTCTCCTCCGCGTGCGTCCCGTACGGCTTCCACGAGGCGGCGTACACCGCCACCGAGAAGGACGGCGTGGTCACGTTCACCTCGAACCCGACCAACGCCGACGGAGAGACGATGGCGTGGACGGGAACGATCAAGGAAGGGGTCGTCGAGGGCACGGCGGTCTACAAGTCGAAGTCGGGCGAGAAGACGTACACGTTCAAGGGCAAGGCGGGCCCCGCGGCGGCGAACGCCAAAGAGCATCCCAAGAAGTCCGATCATCCCAAATGAGAACCCGCATCGTTTCTCCGGTGATCGCGCTCGCGGCGGCGCTTCTGCCGTCCGTGTCTCCTGCCGCTCGCAAGCCTGCCGCGCTCGAGGTTCCTGTCGATCTGATCGAGAAGACGATCCAGAAGCACATCCTCGACGCGACGAAAGCGGGCGACGGCTACTTCCGGGTGCCCTACAACGGAAAGGACCTCGAGCTGAAGCTGGTCCGTGTCCACACGGAGTACCTGGCCGATCTCGGCGGCGGCGTGCAGTTCGCCTGCGTCGATCTCGTGGGCACCGACGGTCCGGTTTACGACGTGGATTTCTTCATGAAGGGGCTGCCGGGCCCGGCGACGGTGACCGAGACCACGGTCCACAAGATCGACGGTCAGCCGATCTACGCGTGGGACCAGAAGGACGACGGGACGTGGGTTCGCGTGCCGGTGACCGACGCGCCGGACCAGCTGCTCGGCGTGATCCGCGGGGAAGACCAGTTCGAGTTCGACTACCGGGTCAAGCTCCCCGCCCTCGCCGGTCCCGCCCGTCTGTGGCTTCCGATCGCGCGATCGGACGACGCCCAGACCGTGCGGTTCGAGGTGGTCAGCGCGCCGACGTCGCGCCGCGAGCTGGACGAGAGCGCGCACGGCAACAAGGTTCTGTTCGTACCGCTGGGCCCCCAGGACGGCGGCTCCACGGTCGAGATCAAGTATGAGGTGAAACGGGTCGAGAGAACGGCGTACCCCGCCGCCGACAAGAACACCAAGCTCTATCTCGCGCCCGAGCACCTCGTGCCGTCGACCGACAAGATCCACAAGATCGCGCAGGACGTCATCAAGGGGAAGCCGACCGACCTGATGCGCGCCCGCGCGCTTTACGACCACGTGATCGACAAGATGCGCTACGCCAAGTACGGCGACGGTTGGGGGAAGGGGGATGCGGTCTACGCGTGCGACGCCAAGCACGGCAACTGCACCGACTTCCACGCCTACTTCATCGCGCTGGCGCGTTCCGTCGGCATCCCGGCGCGATTCGCCATCGGCGCCGCGATCCCGTCCGAGCGCGACGACGGCGGAATCGACGGCTACCACTGCTGGGCGGAGTTCTATGCCGACGGCAAGTGGTGGCCGGTGGACGTCAGCGAAGCGGACAAGAACCCGCGTCTCACGACGTACTACTTCGGCCACCACCCGGCCAATCGCATCGAGCTGAGCCGCGGGCGCGACCTCGTCGTCGATCCGGGCCCCGCCTCGGGGCCGATCAACTTCCTCGCCCACCCGGTGCTCGAGGTCGACGGCAAGCCGGTTCCGATCAAGGCGGC
>CAZEII010000034.1:23712-32432 GCA_964511835.1 uncultured Acidobacteriota bacterium
CCCCGAAGACGACGGCTGCGACGACGGACGCACCGAGATCGCTTCCGAGACGGTCGCGGAGCCTCCGGTAGAAGACGCACGCGAGACCGTATTGCTGCGCCGTGGCCCAGACCAAACCCCACGCCAGCGATCCCAACACTTCGGCCGGTCCGAGCCGCTCCGGCGGCCCGATCGTCCCGAGCCATGCTCCGAGCGCGATGGCCGCCACGAGGAGCGGGCCGACGAGCTTGATTCCGAACAGGAGGGACGCACCGAGATTGTCCGTGCGGAACCCGATCTCCTTCGCGGTCTCCTTGCGCCGCCAGTGGCTCCACACGCCGACGCCGGCATAGAGCGCCAAGCAGAGGAAGAAGTCCCCCGGGAAGCTTCCCTGCCAAAGCCAGATGTAGGAGAAGAGCAGCGCCGCCAAGAGCGCAACGTCCACCTCGGGACGGGCGGGGACGCGGACCTGGTCCATCCGCCTCAGGCCGGTCGCTTCACCGAGCTCGGCCTCGAGGCCCACGAGAAGCCGTGCTTCGAAAGCGGCAGATCGCGGACCCGCCGGCCGGTCGCCGCGAAGATCGCGTTGGAGACGGCGGGCAGAACGGGGGGCAGCGCCGGCTCTCCGAGGCCGGTGGGCGGGTTGTCGGTCTCGAGGAAATGCACTTGGATTTCCTCGGGTGCCTGCGAGATGCGGAGCGGCGGAAACTCGTTGAAGTTGCTCTGCACCGCGCGCCCGCGATCGAAGGTGATCTCGAGGTCCATCAGATGGCCGAGGCCGTCGATCACGGAGCCCTGCACCTGCTGGACCGCGCCGCTCGGGTTGATGATCGGACGCCCGACGTCGGCGGCCGCCCACACCTTGGTCACCCTCACGGCGCTCTTCGCGTCGACGCTGACCTCCGCCGCGATGGCGCAGTAGCCGAAATGGCAGAAGTGCCCGGCGATCCCGAGCGCGGTGCCCGCAGGCAGCTTGCGCGTGCCCCAGCCCGACTTCGCGGCCGCCAGCTCGTAGACCCCGCGCATTCGCTTCGGGACGAACCGATCGAGGGAGCCTTCGTCCTCTTGCCCCGGGAGCGCGGGCGCGTCGAGCATCTCCAGGCGGAACGCGAGCGGGTCCTTTCCCGCCGCGCGCGCCAGCTCGTCGATGAACGACTGCACGACGAAGCAGATGGCGTTGTCACCGGGAGCGCGCAGCGCGCCCGTGGGCACTCCCAGCGGCATGACCGATGAGTGGAGACCGAAATTCGGAACGAACCCGGCGGGAAAGTCGTCGCCCGACATGCTCGCGGCGCGCGCGAACCGCTCCCCTTCCCCGAAACTGACGAAATGATCGCTCCAGGCCAGGAGCTTGCCGGAGGCGTCCACGCCGCCTTTCAGGTAGTGGAACCCGCCGGGGCGATAGAAGTCGTGCTGGATATCGTCCTCGCGCGTCCACTGCAGCCTGACCGGCGCTCCGACCCGCTTGGCGATCGCGGCGGCCTCCACCATCCAATCGTTGACCAGCCGCCGCCCGAAGCACCTGCCGATCCGCGTCAGGTGAATCTTGACGCTCTCCGGCGAGACGCCGAGCGTCTTCGAGACGAGATCCCGCCCTCGCTGCGGCGTCTGGCTCGGCGCCCAGATCTCGAGCTTGCCGTCGTCGTAGCGCGCCGTGCAGTTCATCACCTCGGGGGACGCGTGCGCGAGGAACGGATACGAGTACGATGCCTGGAGGACCTTGGCGGCCGACTGGAGCGCCGCATCGACGTCGCCGTCCTTGCGCAGCGTCCGCGCGGGCGGCTGCTTGGACAGCTCCGCGGCGCGGCTCGCGAACCGCGCGCTGCTCTGGGAGGAGGTCGTCCCCTCGTCCCACTTCACCTTGAGCTTGCCGCGGGCGCTCTGCGCCGCCCACCAGGTGTCCGCGACGATCGCGACGCCGCCGAGAAGTCCCCCGAGATCCGCGCCTCCTTCGACGACGAACGCGTGCCGCACCCCCGGCATGGACTTGATCGCGTCGAGATTCGCGGAGACGACCTTGCCTCCGTAGACGGGGCACTTCTCGTACACCGCGTGGAGAATCCCGGGCAGGGTGAAGTCGATCCCGAAGAGCGGCTTGCCGGTCACGATGGCGAGATTGTCGACGCCGGGGATCGGCTTCCCGATGATCTTGTAGTCCTTGGGGTCCTTCAGCTTGAGAGTCTTCGGATCGGGCGGCGCGAGCGCGGCGGCTTTCACGGCGAGCTCGCCGTACCCTCGCGAGCGCTGTTTCGACGGGTCGTAGACGCGCCCGGACGCGGTCGAGCACCCCGACGCCGGCACGCCCCACTCGTTCGCGGCGGCGGCGACGAGCATCGAGCGGGCGCCGGCGCCGACCTGCCGCATGGGCAGCCAGTGATTCGGCACGGCGACGCTACCACCGGCGAACTGCGAGCCGTACTTCTCCGTGTCGAGATCGGCCTGCTCGATCCGGACGTCCTTCCAGTCGACGTCGAGCTCCTCGGCGATGAGCATCGGGAGCAAGGTCTTGATCGATTGTCCGACCTCGGGGTTCTTGGCCATGATCGTCACGGTGCCGTCGGACCCGATGCGGACGAAGGCGCTCGGCTGCGGTTCGGGCGGAGCCGAAGGCGCTTGCGCCCGCGCTTCCGGCTCGACGTAGAGGCCGAGGAGCAACCCGCCTCCGGCGACGGCGCCGATCCGGAGGAACGTGCGGGGATCGATCCGCCTGATCTCCATGGCGCCCTCTAGGTACCGGCGGAAGCGGCCTTGCGGATCGCCTCGCGGATGCGCATGTAGGTTCCGCAGATGCAGAGGTTGCCTTCCATGGCCTCGTCGATCTGGGCGTCGGTCGGCCTGGGTGTCTTCGCGAGCAGCGCCGCCGCGGACATGATCTGGCCGGCCTGACAGTAGCCGCACTGCGGCACGTCCACCTCCATCCACGCCTTCTGGACCGGATGCGACCCGTCGGCGGACAGCCCTTCGATCGTCGTGATCTTCTTTCCCTTGACGCTCGAGACCGGAGTGATGCACGAGCGCGTCGCCTCCCCATCGACGTGCACGGTGCACATCCCGCAGTACGAGATCCCGCACCCGTACTTCGTGCCCTTCAGCCCGAGGACGTCGCGGATAACCCACAGAAGCGGCAGGTCGGCGGGCACGGTGACCGTCGTATCCCGCCCGTTCACCGTCAGCTTGAAGGACACGGCTTCACCTCTTCGCGACGGCCACCTTCTCCTCGAAGACGTACTCGTGCTGCGCGTCGCGTGTGACCAGCCGGCGCTTCCCGTCCTTGTCCGCGACGACGAACTCGAACCCGTCCACCGTCGGGTCGATCGTGATGAACGAGATCGTCCCGTCGTCGTTCTTCCGCGACGCCACCGCGCTCCGCCATTCACCCACGTCGAACACCGTCGCCCCGCCCTCCTTGACGACCTTCACCGTGCCGAGCGCCGTGCTCAGATAGCTCGGCGCCAGCTTCGCGACCAGCGCCGGGTCCGCCGGAACGACCAGGCGCTCGCGCTCTTTGGCGATCGCCGCCTTCCGCTGCGCCGCGGCAACCTTGAGAGTCTGCTCCGCCTCGGGCTTTCCGTCGAACATCACCTCGAGCAGCCTTCTCAGGAGCGGTCCGCGGATGATCACCCCCGAATCCGCGTTCGTCAGGATCACGGCGCCCGCGCCGTAATCGGGCAGCCAGATCATGTCGCTGTGGTACCCCGCGAGGTCGCCTCCGTGGTGGACCACCTTGACGCCGTATTTCGTGTCGACCACCAGCGCCATCCCATACGTTGCGTCTTCCCCGACGATGACGTTCGGCTTGTAGCGGGCCAGGAGGTTCTCGGCCGACACCAGCCGCTTCCCGTCGGGGAGCACCCCCTTGGCTAGCTCCATCTCGACGTACTTCGAAAGCTCCCGCGCGCTCGTCCACACGCCCCCCGCCGGCCGCACGGGGACCACGGAGTAGTTCAGGTCCATCCGCGCCCGGCTGACCCTGCCGTCGACGTCCGCGCCGTGGGGCTGCGCGACGTCCCCGCTCAACGCCTTGGCGAAATCGAACGTCGTCGTCTTCATTCCGAGCGGGCCGAACACCTTCGTGCGCATCGCTTCGTCGTACGCGCTCCCCCATTCCTTCCCCGGAACGGCCTTCGAGCCCCCGATGAATCCGGCCGCCGCCGCCATGAGGTTGCTGTACTGGAACACCTCACCGAACTTGCTCGTCGGCTGCATCGTCCCCAGGAGCTTGATCGCCGATGCGGGCGTCTCGCCGCGGTATTCGAACAGCCACTCCAGGTCCTGCCGCGGCATCCCCGTGCAGGCGCAGATGAGGTGCTCGACCAAGACCTGCTTCGTCGTCGCCTCGTCCCCCAGCTTGAACGCGGGAAACAGCTCCGTCACCGGCTGATCCCACTTCATCTTCCCTTCGTCGACCAGCTCGGCGAGGAGGAGGGTCGTCAGCGCCTTCGTGTTCGACGCCGCGATGAACAACGTGTCCGCGTCCACCGGATCCGGCTTCCCAAGCTCCTTGACCCCGATGCCGCCCGCCCAGACGGTCTTCCCGCCGTCGATGAACGCCAGCCCCACCCCCGGCGTGTCCAGAAGCTTCATTCCCGACGCCACGAAGTCCTTGAGCACCGCGACCCGCTTCTCGTCCAGCGGGTTCGCCTTCTTGCCGGCGAACGACTCTCTCTTATACCCAGCCGGCCGCAGGCTCTGCCCCGTGAGCGAAATCGGCCCCAAGCGCTTCTCGTACGTCGCCTCGGAACCTTCGAACAGGATCACGGACCAGGACTCGCCCGCCCGCAACGCTGATGCGCGCACGACCGCGCGCTCGTTCGGCGACGTCTCGTACTGGTAGGCCTTCTTCTCTTCCCACCCGTCCTTGGCCGCCTGCGGTACGGAGAGCTTGAGGGGCCGATTGAACCCCGGCTTGTAGAGCGCCCAAGCCGACGCGACCGCCGCGTCGGCGTCCTTGGCCTTCAGGTCCACGATGGCCAGGTGCGTGTCGGGCTCCGGCGGAGCCAGGAGGATCATCGATCCTTGGGTCGTCATCGTCCACCCGGCCGGCACCATGAACGTCGCCCCCGCGGGCGTCGCCCTCGGCGAATCCTTTTCAACGGTCTCGGATTTGGCCGCCGGCGGCGTCTGCGCCGTTTGCGCGAGCGCCGGAGCTGTTAGGGCGAATGCGATGAGGAGCGCGGTGAGCCAGCGTCGATTCATGGGGAGCCCCCTTTCGAGAAAATCAGACTACGCCGTTGTACGGAGAAAAGGGAGGCGGGTTTAGCGGCGGTCGAGGCAACCTCGGCGCCGATCCTTCATGGGCAGGCGACGAGCGTTGCGTCGCGATTTCCCGACTGCGTCCCGTCCGCCCAGGTCCCGCGGTCGCAACGCATCAGGTAGTACGTCGCTCCGCCCGGTGCGGGCGCGGCGGGATCGACGGTCGTTGTCCATTTCACGCCGTTCGCCAAGCAGCTCGCTCCCGTGAAGTCTCCGCCCGACGATCGCAGGTAGATCAGGTCTCCTTTGACGACGTCGAAAGGTCCGGTGACGACGCTGCTCAGCCACGAGATCGTCTGCTTGTTGGCGGCGACGTGGAGCGAGCCTCCCAGAATCCCGCACACACCTGGCGCCGCCATATCTTCCTGGAGCTCCGCAGAGGCCAGAGCGCGGTTGTAGATGCGCACCTCGTCGATCAGCCCCGACCAGAATTGCCCGTACGTAGCGTCCCCGCCGATCGTCAGCGGCCCCGTCGAGGGAGCGATCGCGCCGGTTTGCGCTCGGCTCGCGACCCGCGCGCCGTTGACGTACAGGGCCAAGAGCGCTCCGTCGTAGATTGCCGCCAAATGCGACCACGTGGCGAGCGGCAGCGCCGTCGGGCCGAGAAGCGGGCCGGAGCTGAAATATCCGTTCGTCGCGGGCCGGCTCGACTGAGTGGACGAGCCTTCCAGGTAGTAAGTGTCGTTCGGCCCCTTGTAGATCACGTCCCGCCATTCCGTCGTCGCGGCCGCCGGCTTCGCCCACGCCTCCAGCGTCATCCCCGTTGTGAGGTCCAGAGAGGGCGCGTCGTTCACGGTCACCACCGCGCTCGTGCCGTTGAACGACAGGGCGCTCCCGTACTTCCCGGACGTCGTCCGCGTCGCCCCGGCGATCGTCCCCGTGTTCCCGCTGCCGCTCGCGTCCAATACGCTCGCCCCGGTCCCCTCCTCGAATGCATACGACGCCACGAGACCGGTGTCCGCGGGCCCCATCAGAGTGAGGTCGTTGGCGGTGTCGTTCGCCGTATTGCTCTCGCCGCCTCCCGAAACCGTCGCCGTGTTGGTCACGCTGGCCGGAGCGTTCGCCGCTACGTCCACCGTCAGCGTCAGCGGCGGATAGCTGGCCAACGGTTCGAGCAAGGCGCTCTGCGTACATGGCCCCGACGGTTGCGTGCAGGCCCAATCGGATCCGCCGATCCCGGTCGCCGTCAAGCCTGCCGGCACGGTCTCGGTGACCGTCACCGGGTCACTCGTCGGACCGAGCCCGCTGTTGGTGACGATGAGCAAGTAAGTGGCCCCCGTCTGCCCCGGCATGAAATTCCCGACGTGCGTTTTCGTGAGCGTCACATCCGACGGGTCCGACGAGACGACGGTCGCGCTTGCCTCGTTCGAATACGGACCGAGGTTGCCGGCGGCGTCGGCTGCGCGCACGCGGTAGCGGTAGGTGCCGGGCCACAAACCGCCGATCGCGTAAGACAGGGAGGGCGGCGCGGGCGGCGGTTCGGCGTGGCCGGCCGCGTCCACGAGGTACAGCACCGCGTCGCCGCCGAAGGGCGGCGTGAATGCCTGCGAGGCCGATCCGGCCGCGATCGGTGCGTCCGCGACGGTCGCGCCGCTCGAAGGGTTCAGCCACTCGACATTCAGCGTCCGCGCGCTCGACATGGCCGACAGGTTCACCGTGAACGATCCACCAATGGGCGCGTAGACGAGATACTCGGCGCCGACCGGCGGAGTCTGCGCGAGACAGTTGCCGGTCGAGCACAGCGAGCTTCGGGGGGTGACGTTCGCGAGATTCAGCTTTCGCGCATAGCTCAGGATGTAACCGAGGTTGTCCCGGAAGTTGTCCCAGCGTGCGTCGGGAGCCGGACAGATGCCATTGACCGGGGAAGGGCACAAATTCCGATTCTCGCGGGGGTAATACACCACATAGGGATCCATGAAGACGACTTGGTTGCCGTTCGTGAAATTCTGCCAGGCGTAGTTCCGGTTCGCCTGCGCGGAGTCGTTCCACATTCCGAAGTAGCTATGGTCGGAGTCGTTGATATTCACTTTGCACGGGGGGGATCCGGTTCCGCACGTCGTGGGAGGCGAGATGCGCACGAGTGGAGCTATCCAGTCCGCGTCACTCGAGACGGCGGACGATTCACTGCCCAGGGGGGCGCCGTACCCGATCGGATGGCGATACGGCTTCGTGGCTTCATACGAATCGATGACGCCGATCAAGTGATTGTTCCACCAGATCGAGTTTGCAGGCGCTTCCTCCGAGACGATCCACAGCACATTGGGCAGGTCGTTGAGCGTGTCGATCACCGTCCGGACGTAGTCATCCTGAATCGCCGTGATGGCATTCGGCGAGGACATCGTCACGGACCCTGTGCCGCCGCCATCGTTGATCCCGTTGACGTTGTTCGCGCTCGTGAGCGGGTACCCGTCGGTCGGACATCTGTAGACGTTGAGCCACTCTCCCGTGAAGATGTAAACGCCCGCGTAAATGCCCGCGGCGCCAAGCGCCAGCACACGGCTGCGCAGGCGATCGAAATACGGCTGGTTCGGCTGATGGAGATCGAACTTGAGCCCACCGTCGGTGCCGGTTCCGGGCCCGCTCCTGATCCACGGCTGCGGGCTGACGACGAAATCGGTCGAGGCGCCCGTGGGAAAGCCGCAGAATCTTGGCAGCTCCGTCGCCCACACCAGCGTGAAGTTGTGTCCGTGGGCCTGCAGGAAGTTCACATACGCCGCGTAGTCGAAAGTTACCAGCGTCCCATTCGCCCCCCAGTCCTGAAGGTCGTTCCATGTGTGCGATCCCATGAGGACCAGCGGTCGGGAAGACGGGTCCTGGAAATAGTTTGGGTTCGCGGAAGCGGTCAGCGGTCCTGGCGCAAGAGGCATGGCTTGGACTGTCGCGATTTCGGAGAAGTCAGAGCATCCCTCGCCTGCGCATTGCTCCACGCGATAGGACTCAACGCCAACATTGTCGGTGGCTGGCGGCCATCGGAGATCGATCCGATAGCCAACGGACGTGGCCGTAAGGTCGGACGGAGCGGTCGGCGGTTCCGTGTCGGATCCGTCCGCCCTGGTCAACGAATGCGGGATGGTCAACGCGATCGCGAAAACTGCCGCTTCAAGTTTTCGGAGCAAGACGGCCGTGGCGCCCTCCTGTTGCTCTGAGCTCGCGCCCCGATAGGTTCTCCTCACAACTCAAGACCGCGACGCCTCGACCGTGCGCGCGCGACCCGTTCTTAGATGCGTTCCGGCGTTCCCGCTGGGAGCCGGACCATTTTGGCCCCGTTGCGAGCTCATTAGCGAGCAAATGAGGTGCCACTCGAGCAAGGCGGTGATTCCGGCGGGCTCGCGGCGCCAGTCGTGTTCGATACGGCACACGTGCCTAAACTGGGTCTGTATTTCTTACCGAGCGCTCCCGATCGACGCCTCTCGATTCGAGCAGCGGAAGTGCCTGCAGGCGGCTCGCGCTTGCCTTCACACTCGCCCCGGCGGTATACGGATTCCGGA
>CAZEII010000034.1:32532-38951 GCA_964511835.1 uncultured Acidobacteriota bacterium
TGCAGGCGGCTCGCGCTTGCCTTCACACTCGCCCCGGCGGTATACGGATTCCGGATCTCGCAAGTGGGGCGCCCAATATCCCGGGACGAGCTCCTGGAGCCGCTCTCCCGGCTCTGAGGTCACGGAAGGGTTGCGATGAGGCCACGCTCGTTCTGCGTTGCGCTCGCGGGGGCCATGCTGCTCATCCCATCGGCCGCTGCGGCGCGAACGATCGAGTTCGACACCGAGGAGGTCACCGAGGCGGCGGTCGCCGTTTCCCCCGACGGATCGACTCTGGTCTTCACGATGCTGGGGCATCTCTTCAGGATCCCCGTCTCGGAGCGTGAGGCCGCGACCGCCGAGCAGCTCACGTTCGGTCCCTACTACGACGGCGATCCCGCGTACTCTCCCGACGGGTCGAAGATCGCGTTCGTTTCGGACCGCGGAGCACGCGAGGGGAATGAGTTCGGCATCTACCTTCTCGATCTCTCCACCAAGAAGGTGGTTCAGCTCACCCGCGAGCCGATGGCGACCCGGCCCACGTTCACCGCGTCGGGCGATGCGATCGACTACCTCGGCGTCCCCCCGCAGCCCGTCCCTCCGGGCTCGCTGATACTCCGGCGAATTCCGGTTTTGGGCGGCGAGGCCGGGACGTTGCGCGACCATCCGGGGGCGTACCGATCGATCTTCCGGATGGCCGACGGGCGGACCGCTTGGTCGATCGCCGAGCAGCAACGTGGGTCGGACCAGAAGACGAGGATCGAAACGTTGGGGGAGGACGGCAATCCGCTCGTGATCGCCACGTGCGATGGGGTTCTCGAGCGTGTCGAGCCGTCGCCGGCCGGCGACGGGGTCTTCGCTCGACGGACAAAGGGGGGCGGCTCGTTCGGTGCCCCGCAGAGCGAGGATCTCGTCTTCGTGCCGACCGGGCCGAGCCAGGGCGCTGTGAGAACGATCGCGTCGGTCGATGCGAAGCGGGGTCCGCGCCCGCGGTTCGCGGTCGGGTCATCGTCGAGCTTGATCGTCGGAGACGCCGGCCACCTCTGGAGGATCGACGCGGCGAGCGGCGCTCGCCGGGTCGTTCCGATCCGGGCGCACGTGAAGCTGGAGATCGAGGACCCCGTCCCGCCGAGCGTGCCGGCCACCCGCCCGTCGCCCGTGATCGCCAACCCGCTCCTCTTGAAGGACGGGAGCCTGATCTTCGAGGCGGCAGGACAGCTCTGGAAGCAGTCGCCCGGCGAGGAGCCTGCGCGAAGGATCGAGGATCGTACGGCGGACGCTCGCGCGTTCGAGTCCTCGCCCGCGCTGTCGCGGGATGAGCGGAAGCTCGCCTTCATCCGGACCGTGGGACCGACGTCGACCCTTTGCAGCATGGACATCGCCACCGGCGAGGCGAAGGCGATCGCGACGGGAGCCGCCTACTCGCAGCCGGCTTGGAGCGCCGACGGATCCCGCCTCGTCTTCGTGGAATCGAAGGGGTTCTCCGCGGCGATCGTCTCGATCGGGGGCGATGGGGAATCGCGGACGGACCTCGGCGAGGCAGGCTTCTGGTCGGCCCGGCCGAATCTGTCCAAGGATGGCGCGTCGCTCTACATGACCGCGAACGTCACCGGCGTCGGCAACGTGTTCAGGAGGGACTTGAGCGGTCGACCGGGCTCGGCCCCGGTGCCGGTGACGAATCTCACACGCCACGCGAGCGACGGGCTGGTCTCTCCCGACGGGAAGTGGCTCGTGTTCCGGCGTAACAAGGAGATCTGGGGCGCGAGGCTCGCGGATTCCGGGACAGCCTCCGGTCCGGTCGCCGATTCGGACGTCCGGCGAATCGCCGAAGAGGGTGGCGATGGGTTCTCGTTCTCCCCGGACTCGACGGCGCTGATCTACGCGGTCGGCGGTCACGTCTACAGACAACAACTTACCGGCGGTGGGCGGGCGGAGATTCCCGTCCGTCTCGATCCGACGCGACGCAAGCTCAGACCGCTGCTCATTCGCAACGTGCGACTCCTCGACTTCGACGCGAAGGCGTTTGGCGCCGCCACATCGCTGTTCGTCGACGACGGGCGGATCGCATGGATCGGATCGGAGAGCGGCCGCAAGACGCCCTCCGAGACCTTCGTCCTCGACGCTTCGGGAAAATTTGCCATACCGGGATTGTTCGAGATGCACGCGCATGCCGTTGGTGCGAACCCGGAAGCGTTCATCGCCTACGGCGTCACCAGCGTTCGCGACACGGGCGGATCGATCGTCGGGTCGAGCGAGCTCGTCGATCGGGCCGAGGCCAGCGAGGATCCGATCCCGCGATACTTCTACGCGGGAGAGATCTTCGAGGGGGAGCATCCTTACTGGGGGGACGGGTTTCTCCAGATTCAAGACGACGATCACGCGCGAGCGTACGTCGGCAGGTTCAAGTCCGCGGGGGCGTGGTTCGTCAAGGTCTATCCGTCGTTGCCGTGGCCGCTCCAGCTCATCGTGATCGACGAGGCTCGGCGGGTGGGGCTGCCGGTGGTCGGGCATGGGATGAACGTCAACGAGATCACACGCAGCGTGACGCACGGCTTCGCGACGATCGAGCACACCACGTTTCCGCTTCGCGTGTACGACGACGTCATCCGTATGCTCGCCGGTTCGGGCACGCGCTGGGATCCGACGCTCGCGGTGGTCGGCGGGGATTCTCAGCTTCTTCGCAAGGACAAGGCACGTCTTGCCGACCCGAAGTTCGTCGCGCTCACGCCGGAGTGGGCGATCGAGACCGCGAAGAACGACGCCGGCTACGAGAAGGATGTCACGGACGCCGATCTGAAGAGGGAGTGGGAGGCCCAGCTCGCGAGCCTTCGCCAGGCGCACGCGCGCGGAGCGAAGCTTGCGATCGGGACCGACGCCCCGAACCCCGAGTGCTTCTTCGGGGCATCGCTGCATTGGGAGATGGAGTTCTTTGCCGCCGCGGGGATTCCTCCGATCGAGGTACTTCGCATCGCGACCGCCGACGCCGCGAAGTCGGTGGGAGCCTTGGATCTCGGCGTCCTAGCACCGGCCAAGCTGGCGGATCTCGTGCTGCTCGACGCGAACCCGCTCGAGGACATCAAGAACACGCAAACGATCTGGCGCACCGTGAAGGCCGGACGGGTGTTCGATCCGCTGACCCTGAAAGCGTCGAACTGAGCCAATGAAGAGCGCCCTCGCGGCGGAAGGGGTCACGCGCCGGTTCGGCGATGTCGTGGCTCTGGACGACGTGACCCTCGAGGTCGGGCCCGAGGAGTGCGTGGCGCTCGTGGGGGAGAGCGGGTCGGGGAAGACAACGCTGCTCGGCTGCTTCAACCATCTCACGGAGCCGCAATCCGGACGGGTCAGCGTGCTGGGCGAGGACGTCGCGACGTCGGATCCGGTGCGCCTGCGGCGCCGCGTCGGCTACGTGCAGCAGGACGGTGGGCTGCTGCCGCACTGGTCCGTGGAGCGGAACGCGGCGCTCGTGCCGTGGCTGCTCGGCCAGACCGATGCGAAAGAACGGGCCGCCGCCGCGCTGGACCTGGTGGGCCTTCCCGTCGCGACGTTCGGCGCGCGCTATCCTTCCGCGCTCTCGGGGGGACAGCGGCAGCGCGCGGCGATCGCGCGCGCCATCGCCGCGCATCCGGGCGTCCTCCTGATGGACGAGCCCTTCGGCGCGCTCGACGCCGTCACGCGGTTCGACCTGCAGCGGGCGTTCGCCGAGCTGCGACGGCGCATCGGCGCCACGGTCGTGCTGGTCACGCACGACCTTCGCGAGGCGTTCCTGCTCGCGGACCGAGTGGCGGTGTTCCGGTCTGGGCGCGTCGAACAGGTCGCCTCGCCGGACGAGCTTCAGGGCCAGCCGGCGACTCCGTACGTGCGTCGCCTGCTCGAGACCGCGGGACTATGACGGCAACGCTCGGCCTGGTGCTCGTGCTCGCCGCGCAGAGGCCGGTGGTCGTCGCCTCCAAGCCGTTCGCCGAGTCGTACCTGCTCGCGGAGATGTTCGCGCAGGTGCTCGAGGATGCGGAGTTTCACGTCGACCGCAGGCCGGGACTGGGCGCCACGGAGATCGCTTTCGGCGCGCTGCGCAGCGGCGCCATCGACGTGTACCCCGAGTACACCGGCACCGGCCTGCTCGCGATCCTGCACGAGGAGGCGATCACCGACCCCCGCGCGGCGTACCGCCGGGTCGCCTCGGAATTCGCGCGGCGGTGGGATGTGCACTGGCTCGCCCCGCTCGGGTTCGAGAACACGTACGCCATCGCGGTGCGGCGGGAAACCGCCGAGCGCTACGGCTTACGCACGCTGAGCGATCTGGGACGGGCCTCGCCGGCGCTCGTGGCCGGCCTGACACCCGATTTCATTGGCCGGCCCGACGGGCTGCCGGCGCTCGAGCGGACGTACGGACTCCATCCGCGCGCGGTGCGATCGTTGCTGCAGAGCGTCAAGTACGCCGCGATCGCCGCCGGCACCGTCGACGTGATCGACGGCTACTCGACCGACGGCCTGATCGCGCGACACGGGCTGGTGGTGCTGGAAGATGACCGCGGCCTGTTTCCTCCGTACCAGGCGGCCGCCTTGGTGAGCGCGCGTCTCGTGCACGAGCTGCCCGCCGCCGCGCTGGCCCTTTCGCGCCTGAGCGGCACGCTCGACGCGCAGACGATGCGCTCGCTCAACCAGCGCGTCGAGGTCGACGGCGAGGATGTCCGCGTCGTCGCGCGGGACGCGCTGCGCGAGCTCGGGATCTTCGTCCCCAGCGCGAGGACGGAAGCGGCGACGCGCGAGAGCGGCGGCTTCCTCCCCTACCTCTGGGCTCACCGCGCCGACACGGCCCGCCAGCTCGGCCGCCACCTCCTGCTGGTGGCCGTCTCTTTGGCCTGTGCCCTGCTCGTGGGGATCCCCCTCGGCCTGGCCCTCGAGCGCTGGCGCGCGGGCGCCGAGTCGGCCGTGCGCGGTACGGGCGTGCTGCAGACGATTCCCAGCATCGCCCTGCTCGCGTTCATGATCCCGCTGCTCGGGATCGGGGTGCTGCCGGCGCTGGTGGCGCTGTTCCTCTATTCGCTCTACCCGGTCGTGCGGAACACCTACACCGGGGTGCGCGACGCGGCGCCGGACGCCGTGGCCTCGGCCCGCGCGCTGGGGATGACCGACGGGCAACTGCTGCGGTACGTTCGGCTGCCGCTGGCGGCGCCGGTCATCATGGCGGGCGTGCGGACGGCCGCGGTCATCAACGTCGGCACGGCGACGCTGGCCGCGTTCATCGGAGCCGGGGGCCTGGGCGACCCGATCGTCGCGGGGCTCGCGCTATCGGACGCGCGGATGATCCTCGCGGGCGCGGTCCCCGCAGCCGCGCTCGCGATCGCCGTGGACCTGGGTCTCGGCGCGGTCGAGCGGGTGGTGCGACCGCAGCGCTGATCGGCGGCCGGGAAACGTTCCGGGTATATACTCTCCGCACAAGTGCGATTCCGTTCGCGCCCCCGAGCTTCTTCTCCGGAGCTCCAAATCTCCGCATGGTTTTCCCGGTCGACGAGGCGATGCGCGCCGTGGTCCGTGGCGCTCTCGCTGACGCTCATCGCTTTTCCCGCGCAGGCGAAAGCGCGCATTCACCCACAACTGCTACCGCCCGACGGCGTCACACTGAAGGACTGGAATGGGATCATGCATCGGTGCCTCGGGGAGGCCGGGACATCGATCGAGCACGGCCTCAAGGCGCCGAGCGATGCCGCGCTCGCGCGCATGGGTGGACGTTCTTCGCGAGATTTCCTCGACTTCTCCTTCATGCGAGAGATCGCCGGACATCCGGACTTCGGCGCCATGCCGGTGGTCAACAGCGAGGAGAACCTCCCCACCGGCTCCGGAAAGGAGTGGTCCAAGGCTTCGTTCAAACGCGACATGAGCGACCGGTACGTGCTTTGCCTCCTCGCCATGGGATTCCGATGGGCGGATGGATCGCCGCAACCGACCGAGTCATCTCCAGCCGCCGAGACAGCCGCACCCGTGAAGCCCGCTTCGGAGACGCCCGTCGATCCCTTGGTCACCGAAGGGATCGAAGCATGCCGCGCGGGTGACAAGGAGACCGCGTTGAGCCGCTTCGTCGCGGCGGCGGAGAAGGGCGATGTCGAAGCGCAGTTCCTGGCGGGAATGAACATACGAATGCGACCGCCCGAAAAGGGGGGAGGCAATTCGCCTTCCGCCCTGGCCTGGTTGCGCAAGGCCGCCGATGCGGGCCACGCGGGCGCCGCGTACGAGATGGCGCTCTACTACGACCCGGACCCGGCCGGTGGGGTGACGCGGGACGCTGTCGAAGGCGCGCGGTGGGCCATGATCTCGGCACGCGGCGGATACGCCGCCGGGCAGAACCAGCTCGGCTGGTTGTACAGGTACGGCGTGGGTGTGCCGATGGTGTTGTTGACAAGTGAAGTGTCCGGTTCTGTTTGACAAGTGATCTGTCCGCTCGC
>CAZEII010000035.1:0-36882 GCA_964511835.1 uncultured Acidobacteriota bacterium
GTTTTGGAGACCGGTGCTCTGCCAATTGAGCTACTCTCCTGTTCGATCGCAACGCATCGAGCCCGACGCGGCAAAGCGGACGAAAGTGTACTACAGACGCTGCCAGGTGCCGCGATGTCGGCGCCGCCCCTGCGCCCGATACTTGGCCTCGAAATTCGTGAGCGGCGCGTCGGTTGGTAGCGGAAAAGCTGGTCCCCCGAATTCGGGCTGCCGGACGAATGCAGCGTGCCCGTCGAGGAGCGGCTCGATCACGCTCCAATAGTCGTCGTGATCGCTGGCGACATGCAGCCACCCTTTCGGGAGGAGCGTCCGCGCGAGGGCCTCCACGTGGGCCGCCTGGAAGAAGCGACGCTTGTGGTGGCGCGTCTTCGGCCACGGGTCGGGGTAGAAGACGTAGTACGCCGCAACCGAGCGGTCGGGAATCGCCCGCCGGACGATCTCGCCCGCATCCTCGCGAACGAAGCGCAGGTTTTCGAGCTTGTCCCGCTCGGCCCGACGTTCGACCAGCCGGAGATACTCGTTCGACCATTCGACCCCCAAGTGCAAGACGTCCGGCCGCGCGGCCGCGACGGCGAGAAGAAACCGTCCCTTGCCGACGCCGATTTCGACCTCGACTCGTCCCTCCCTGCCGAACACCCGATGCCAGTCGAGGCCCTGGAGCGCTTCCGCGCGGTCGAGCCTCAAGGGAGAGAGCGACGGGAGCCGGATCGCCATGAAGGTATTGTTAGCACGTCAGCGCGGTGACCACGCGCCCGGTTCCGCCGACTCGCAATCCATCGCGGCGTCCCGCGAAGTATCGCGCATTGAGCTCCTCTGGCCCCCAATCGACGATCCGCGAGAAACCCAGCTCGCGGAGCGTCCCGTTCAGCTCGCCCGGCTTGAGGGTGGTCACCCACGGCTCACCCGCGGCGCGAACGCGGGCGGCCAGGACGGCGTACACGGCGCGCTGACGCCAGCCCAGCGTCGAGGGCGAGACGCCGTAGTCGAACACGACCCCGCCTCCCGCGACGGCCGTCCGTGCGATGAGCCGAAGCGTCGTGGCAATGGCGTCTCGCTTCAGATACGGCGTGACGCCCAGCCAAGCGAAGAACGCGGGGCGGTCGGCGCGCACCCCGGCATCGCGCAACCCCCGCTCGAGGCTATCGCGCTCGAAATCGAGGGGGACGAACGTCAGGCTCGAGGGCACCGCGATCCCCGCCGCGGCCAATCGCCGCTTCTTCCACGCTTGCGTCGCGGGATGGTCGACCTCGAAAACGCGCAGCGGATTCCCGGGCGTTGCGGTCCGGTAAGCGAACGTGTCCAGGCCCGCGCCCAGGATGACGTATTGGGCGACGCCTCGCGCGACGGCGTGCGCAAGCTCGTCTTCGGCGATGCGGCTCCGAACCGCAAGGAACGCTCGCAAATGCGCGGCGATCCGTCCCCGCTCCCTCGCATGGTTGTCCAGGTGGCGCGGTTCGACGATCCGTCCGGCGAGCGGGTCGATGAAGACTGGGGGCATGTCGAGAATCTGATGCGATGCGCGACGGAGCGCGACTCGATAAGCAGTTCGACTCGGTCGATCGTCCACCATGGAGGAGGACCCGGCCACGCCCGCCTACATCGAGACGGGGCCGGGGGGAGATCCGCCCTCGAGCATCGCCGCGACGACGCCGACGAGATACAGGGACCCGGCGACGAGCACGAGTCCGCCCGGACCGGCGAGCGAGCGCGCTCGCTCGAACGCGCGGGCGGTCCCCGCTTCTGATCCCGCCGGTAGGCCCAACGCGCGAGCCGCTAAGGCCAGCTCGCGGCTGTCCACGGCGCGGAGCACGTCGGGCCTGGTGGCCACGACGGAGGCGATGTGGGGAGCCAGCGGTGCGAGGATCCCTTGGATGTCCTTGTCGGCCATCGCCGCGAAGAGCAGCACCGGCTTGGGGCCGCCGCGCAGGGCGAGGTGGGCGGCGAGGGCCTCCGCTCCCGACGCGTTGTGCGCACCGTCGAGGAGGATCGACGGCGCCCCGCTCACGAGCTGGAGCCGCCCGTCCCATCGCGCGCGCTCGAGCCCGCTCCGGATCGCCTTCGAGTCGGCCGGAACGCCCAGCGCATCGGCGAACGCCTCGAACGCGGCGACCGCGACCCGCGCGTTGTCGCGCTGGTGAGACCCGTCGAGCGCGAGCCGGACGCCGCTGGGAAGGAGCGCCGTCCGGGCATCGACGAATCTCGCACCCAGAGCATCGCAGCGCGCCTGGATGACCGCGAGCGCGGAGGGCTGAGCGACGCCCGAGACGAGCGCGCGCCCCGCCCTCACGATGCCCGCTTTCTCGCCTGCAATCGCTTCGAGCGTCGTGCCGAGCGTGCCCGTATGGTCGAGGTCGACGGTCACGATGGCGGAGACGAGCGGTTCTACGGCATTCGTCGCATCGAGGCGGCCGCCGAGGCCGACCTCGAGCACTGCCGCCTCGATCCGTGCCTCGCGAAATGCGAAGAGCGCCGCGGCGGTCATGACCTCGAAGAACGACGGGTGCGCGGCGAGCGACTTCTCCTTCAACCCGCGTTGGCACGCGCCGTGAACGATCTCGAGAACGCGATGGAGCTTCGGCGACGCTATGTCCTCGCCGGCGATCCGGATACGCTCGTTCGGCCGCACGAGGTGCGGCGACGTGTAGAGCCCGGTCGTCCGACCGGAGGCGATGAGCATCGCATCGAGCATGGCCGCGACGGAGCCCTTGCCATTCGTGCCACCGACGAGAATCGACGGGTAGCTCCGCTCGGGATGATCGAGGAGCGCCAAGAGCGCACGGATTCCGTCGAGTCCCAGCTTGATGCCGTGGGACTGGAGATCGTACAGCCACGCCAGCGGATCGCTTGTCACCCGTGAGCCCAACAAAAAGCGCCCTATCATACCGCCGCTCGCCAGCGCCGAGAGAGACGCTCGCGGCGGCCGGAGGGGTGGTTGGAGGAGAGAGGAAAGCTGGCGCTCCTCGCGGCGATCGCCGGGGCCCTTCTCGTACTCTTCGTCCGCCTGGGCGCATATCCGCTCCTCGACCCCGACGAGGCCCGCTTCGCCCGAACCTCGGTCGAGATGATGCGGAGCGGCGACTACGTCGTCCCGACGTTCGAAGGCGCGCCGCGGGTCGTCAAGCCGCCGCTGATGCACTGGGTGCAGGCGTGGCTCTTCGAGCTCGCCGGCGCCAGCGAAATGTTGGCGCGGCTCCCCGCCGCGGCGTCGACGTTCATGTCGCTCCTCCTCGTCGCGTGGATCGGATGGCGGCGGTTCGGCGTCGAGGGGTCGGCGTGGGCGGCGGCCGTGTTCCTCACCTTTCCCGTCGTCGTTCTGATCGCGCGCGCGGGAACGCTGGACGCGCTCCTGTCGGTTCACGTCTTGGCCGTGCTCGCTCTCGACCTCGTTCAACACGATCACACGGAGCTCCAGAGGAACGGCGTGATCGGGCTCCTCCTCGGCTTGGCCTTCCTCGTCAAGGGTCCGGTCGGCGTCGTGCTGCCTCTCCTGATGATTCTCGCGGGCCGCACGGCCTCGGGCCGGGAGGTGATGCCGTCGTTCAAGACCGCGCTCACGACGACGCTCGCGCTCGCCGGAGTTGTGCTGCCCTGGGGAATCGTTTTCCTGCACCGCGTCGGACGGGCCAATGTCATTCACATTCTTCGGTCGGAGGTCGTCGATCGCGCGGTCGGCGGAACGGTTCACGTCCAGCCCTGGTGGTATTACCTTGCCGTCTGCCTTGTGGCGTTTCTCCCCTGGGCGGGGCCGCTGTTCCTCGGGACCGTCCGCGGCCTGGCTCGTTGGCGCGATCCCGACTCGCCGACCGGCCCGTATGCTGCCGCCGCGTTCGGGGCGGGGTTGGTCTTCTTCTCGCTCAGCCGGGGCAAGCTGCCGAACTACATCCTGCCGCTGGCCCCGGTCGCCGCGCTGGTCGTGACGTTCGAGCTGGGCCAGGAGCTCGCGCATCCGAGCCGCCGTCGCGGCGGGTCGAACCTGGTCGCCACCACGCTCGTCGCCCTCACGATCGGCCTCGGAGCGGCGTCCGCGATGTCGCTCGAGAGCGACGCGCGAGGCGCGGCGACGACCGGCGCTGTCGCGTTCGGGATCGCGGCGCTCGTTTCTCTCTGGGGCGTGCTGAAGAGCGCGCCGCGGATCGTCTACGGGGCGGCCGCGCTCGGATCGTATTGCTTTCTGCTGGCGGTCGTCGTCGGCGCTCCGTCGATCTTCGCCGCGACACGCAGCGCGGCGCCTCTGGTCGCCGCCGTTCCAGCGCTCCGCTCCTCGCGCCCGCTCGTGCTCGTCGACACCAACCTTCCGAGCCTGACCTACTACGCCGACCGCGTGCCGGAGAAGATCACCGGAGATCGGCTCGCCGAGCGGCTCTCGCGCGGCGACGCGCCATTGATCGTGATCGAGGACGTCGATCGGGACAGGCTTCCCGCCGATATCCGCGCACGCCTCAAAGAAGTCGCGCACTCCGGAACTCTGCGGGTTTTCGAGCCCGTGAGCGCCTCTCCTTGACGCTGCCGGGAACCCGCTGGTAGGTTCCCGACATGGCGTGGTTCAAGAAGGAAAAGACCCCCAAGCTCAAAGCGGGCGACCGCAAGATCACGATCCCCGAAGGCCTCTGGGTCAAGTGCGACAACTGCAAGGAGATCATCTACAAGAAGGAAGTCGCGCGCAACGCCAACGTCTGCCCGAAATGCAACTATCACTTTCGCATCAGCGCGCGCGAGCGGCTCGACACGATGTACGACGACGGCCGCTACCGCGAGTTCGACACCGACATCGCGCCCGTCGATGCCTTGGGCTTCGTCGACACGAAACCCTACGCCGCACGCCTCGAGGCCTATCAGAAGGAGACCGGCCTCAAGGACGCGATCATCTCGAGCGAAGGGCTCATGGGTGCGATGCCCGTGATCATCGCCACCATGGAGTACGGGTTCATGGGCGGCTCGATGGGCAGCGTCGTCGGCGAAAAGATCACGCGCGCCGCCGAGCGCGCTCACGAGGCGAGCTGCCCTCTGATCGTCATCTCCTGCTCGGGGGGGGCGAGAATGCAGGAGGGTGCGCTCTCGTTGATGCAGATGGCGAAGATCTCCGCGGCGCTCGCGCGGCTCGACGAGAAGGGAATCCCGTTCATCTCGATCGTCACCGATCCGACGACGGGGGGGGTCACCGCGTCGTTCGCCATGCTGGGGGATCTCATCATCGCGGAGCCGAAGGCGCTGATCGGGTTCGCGGGGCCGCGGGTCATCGAGCAGACGATCCGGCAGAAGCTTCCGGTCGGGTTCCAGCGCTCCGAATTCCTGCTCGAGCACGGGATGATCGACATCATCGTCGACCGCGCGCAGTTGCGCGACACCGTGATCCAGTGCTTGCAATTCATGGTCGGCGCGCGCAGGAGCGCCGACGTCCCTTCGAGGCTCTGACAAGGGAGTGTCCCCTATCGCCGGGACTCCCAGGTGATGTCGGCGATGCCGCGATGGCGATTCTCCCAGCGTGCCATCACGAACAGAGCGTCGGACAGCCGATTCAAGTAGGCAACGACCCACTCGCCGATCGGTTCCTTGCGAGCGAGGGCGACGGCGAGGCGCTCCGCGCGTCGGCAGACGGTGCGCGCGACGTGGAGCTGCGCTGCGCCGGGCGATCCACCGGGGAGAATGAAATTCGCGAGAGGCCCCAAGGTCAGGGTCATGCGATCGATCGCGGCTTCGAGGGCGCGAACGTGCCGCTCCTCGATATGCGGCACCGGCTTCTTGGCCTGATCGGCCTCGAGGATCGACAGCCCACTCCCCAAATGGAACAGCTCGTTCTGGATGCGCGTGAGATCTCCCGTCAGGACGGGTTCCAGGCCCCCGGCGACGGCAACTCCGATCTGCGCGTTCAGCTCGTCGACGGTCCCATAGGTCTCGATGCGCAACGCATCCTTCGGGACCCGCTGCCCGCCGCCCAGCGCGGTGGTGCCGTCGTCGCCGGTCCGAGTGTAGATCTTCGTCAGGCGGGGCATGGTCGCTCCGGCCGCCCGGCTCACATCCGCCAGGTCACGCCCGCAAGATAACGCCGCCCCGGCGCCGGTGTCACGAAATCCGCCGGCGTGGAGGTCGTGAAGTCGAACGCGAAGATCCCGCGCGTCGCGTACGTCTCGTCGAAGACGTTCAGCGCATCGACGAACAGCCCCAGCCGCCCGGCGTGAGAGCTCGCGCCCGACCCCAACCGGCGCTCCCAGCCGACGTGGACGTTGACGACGGTGTAGGCGTCGAGCCTGGCCTCGATGTTGGACGGATCGTTGTCCAGCACCTGTGAGCCGACGTAGAGCGCGTCGGCGCGGACTTCGAAACCGGCCGGGAGCTTCGCGTCGATACCCGCCGCGGAGCGGACCTTCGGGACGAGGGGCACTTCGCCGCCGTCGTTCGGTCCGTTCGTGAACACGGCGTCGGTGTAGGCGGCGTTCACGAAGCCCGTGACGCCGCGCGCGAGGCCACCGCGCGCCGACAGCTCCACCCCGCGGCGACGCGTCTTCCCGGCGTTGACGTTCCGGCCGAACGGATCGGAAGGGAGAGGCGTCGGGTCGAAGATGATCTCGTTCTTCGTGTCGGTCCAGAACAGCGCGGCCTCCAAGCTACCCGTGCGGCCGTGGGTCCTCACGCCCGCCTCGTAGGCCCGCGCGTCCTCCGGCAAGAGATCGGGATTGCTGCCGAACGATGGGAACGCGAAGAGCTGCTCGGGAGTCGGCGGAAGGAACGCGTCGCCGTACGACGCGTAGACGTCGACGTGCTCGCTCGGCCGGAAGGTTCCCCCGGCGCGGAAGGACGCTTCCGAGAAGGTCCGCTCGTCGCTCGGCGTCGGGCCGGGAATGGCCTCCTCGTAGTGAACACGGCTGCGATCCCCGCGCGCTCCCGCGGTGACGGTCCACCGCGAGGAGATCGTCCAGGCGTCCTGCAGGAACAAACCCACATTACGGGCGCCAGCGGTGTTGCGCGAATCCGGAGCATTGGGATCGTACGAGCCGGGCGAGGCCGGCGACGTGAAGAACCCGGAGCTGTCGGTCTCGCCGTCGAGAAGCTCCCCGCCGAAGGTGATCCGTTGCGAGCCGTGTCGAGACGCCACGTCGCGCGTCGCCTGCACGGTGCCCATCCATGTCCCGCCGTCCGCGTCGAGGAAGAAGCCGCCGAAAACCGGCGCGACGCGACCGGTCGTCAGAGCCTTCGTGCGCTCGTCTCGATAGGAGAGGTTCGCCGCGAGCGAGAATCCACCGCCCACGCTTCCCTGGAAATTGAGCGAAGCTTGCTGGGCCGCATCGTCCGTGTAGTCGAGCACGTTGTAAATGTTTTGCGTCGGGTCGGCATCGAACTCGGTGCGCGTGAGGGCCCCGGGATTCCCGTAATCGAGATGGGAGGTCAGGATCGACACCGAGAGCCGCCTCTCCCTCCCGAGATCGAACCCGCCGGTCGCGTCGAACCGAGTCTGGTCTCCGCCGGCGTTGGGGCGAAAGCCGTCGGTCGTGTCGTAGCTCCCCGACAGGAAGAGATCGAAGAGACCGAAATCCCCTCCGTAGGATCCGTCGTATCTCTGGGTATTCCACGTTCCGGCCGACGCCGTCAACGACGCGGCCGGCTCGGTGCCTCGACGCGTGATCACACGCAGAACCCCCCCCTCGGAGCCGCCGCCGGCGAGCGCCGCCGCCGGACCGCGCGTGATCTCGACCCGCTCCACGGCGTCGAGGGGAACTTGCTCGAGGGCGGCGCCGTTGTTGCGCGGGTCGTTGATGCGCGCCCCGTCGACGAACACGGCGAGCCCCTCGCCGCCGGCGAACCCGCGCAAATCGAGCGTCTTCTGGACGTCGTTCCCCACCTGATCGAACAGGACGATTCCCGCCTCGCCCGTCAAGAGATCTTGAAGGTTGCGTGCACCGCTCGCTTCGATCTGGTCTCGGTCCACGATCGTGATCGAGGCGGGCACCTCGTCCTTCGGCGCGCTCTTGTCGTCGAGCCGGGTCGCCGTAACGACCACGCGCTCGTCGAACTTTCGATCGTCGTCCCCGGCGCTTTCGGCCGCCGAAAGATCCGGGCGGACGAGCGCCATGACGATGATCAGGAGCCAAGAAGGATGGAGACCGGATTCCGGACGCCGCATGCGAACCTCCCGTTCGACGCGCGACAGCGCGATAGGCGCTCGTCCGGTCTCCTGGCTCACGGATCGTCCGCCTTCGGGCTCCTTCCCGAGCGCCCGACCCCGATGTGGGATCCGCCGACGCTCAGTGGAACTCCGCCCGAGGCGTCCCCGTTCACAGTGGCGGGGGCCGTGCGGGAGTTTCACCCGCTTCCCTCGACGAGCGTAGATTGAAAAAGAGCGACCGAACCCGGGGCACGTTACGCGCGGCCGCTCGTGCGTGTCAAGACCGCGCGGGTTACGAACGCGTGGGCGCCAGCGGAACGACGAACGGCCGCCCCGAAATCGGATCGGTGCGGATCTCGACCTCGACCTCGTACACCGCACGGATCGGCTCGGGCTTGAGCACGTCGGCGGGCGCTCCGTCGGCCGCGATTGCGCCGCGCCGCAGCAGCACGAGCCGGTCGCAATGCCGCGCCGCCAGATTGATGTCGTGGCTGACGACAACCGCGGTCAATCCGTTCTCGCGGTGGAGGCTCGTCAAGAGCGCGTAGATCGCGAGTCGATGCCTGAGGTCGAGGAACGCCGTCGGCTCGTCGAGCAGGAGAAGGCGCGCCTCTTGTGCGAGCGCCCGCGCGAGCATCACGCGCTGCCGCTCCCCACCGGACAACGCGCGGAACGATCGCTCCGCGACGTGCGTCACCTCGCACCGCTCCATCGCCCTGCGCACGATCCGGCGGTCGTGCGCGCGCTCGAGGCCCAGGAGCCCCAAGTGAGGAGCGCGGCCCATGCGCACGATCTCTTCGACCGTGAACTCGAAGACCGGGTGAGTCTCCTGCGGGAGGACCGCGACCCGCCGCGCCCGCTCGCGCGCAGGCAGCGCGGCGATGTCGGTGCCGAACAGCGTGATGCGTCCGGCCGAGGGACGCAGGGTGGCGGAGGCCAACCGGACGAGCGTCGTCTTCCCGCTCCCGTTCGGCCCGAGAACGCCCGTGATCGCCCCGGAGGCCACGGCGAGATCGAGCCCGGCGAAGATCGGCGACCGCCCGTAAGCGAACGAGAGCCCCGAAAACGTGAGAGCCGCCCCGATCACGCCTCCCTCAGCCGCTTCGTGAGCAGAACGAGAAAGAAGGGACCGCCGATCAGCGCGGTCACCACGCCCACCGGAAGCTCCGCCGGCGCGATCAGAGTCCGGGCCGCGGCGTCGGCGAGCATCAGCGTGGCCGCGCCCGCGAGCGCCGTCGCCGGGATCAAGATCCGGTGATCGGCGCCGAACAGCGCGCGCATGGCGTGCGGAACGATCAAGCCCACGAAGCCGATGATCCCCGCCAGCGCGACGGCGGCCGCGGTGATCAGCGAGGCGGCGAGCACGGCCGTCCAAGTCGCTCGATCGACGGCGACCCCGAGCTGCGCCGCCTCCTCGTCGCCGAGGGCGAGCAGGTTCAGCGAGTGCGCGTGCGCCATCAGGAGCACGACCCCCACGGCGGTCAGAGCCGCGATCGTCGCGAGAGCAGGCCAGGGCGGGGCGGTCATCGCTCCCATGAGGTAGGCGAGCGTCCCCTGGAACCGCGCCGGGTCGCCCGCGCTGACGAAGAACTGGATGAGCGCCGAATCGAGGGCGTTGAGCACGACGCCCGTCAACAAGAGCGCCGTCGTCTCCGTGCGGCCGCGGAAACGCGCGAGTCCGAAGAGCACACCCAACGTGACGACCGCCCCGGCGAATGCCGCGACAGGGCGGGCGATCGTTCCGCCCAGGCCGGACGACGGTGCGAGCGCGATGAAGAGCACGGCGCCCAGCGCGGCGCCCCCCGATACTCCCAGAATGAACGGGTCGGCCAGCGGGTTGCGAAGGACCGCCTGATACGACGCCCCCGCGCAGGCCAGGGCCGCGCCGACGCACGCGGCGAGCAAGACGCGGGCGAGGCGAAAATCGATCACGATCGCCCTCGTCGCCGGATCGCCGCCGCCGAGCAGCGCCGTCGTCACATCCCGGAACCCGAGAGGACTCGAGCCCACGCCCGCCGCGAACGCTCCCGCCAGTACGGCAATCGAGCCGACCACGAGCAATCCCGTCAACCGGCGCCGAGGCGAGGTGAACAAGCTCATCGCGCCGTCGTCCCGGCAGGGCCATGGAGGATCGCGGCCAGCTCCTCGGCGGCATCGGCGACGCGGGGGCCGGGCCGCAGCGACAAATCGTCGCGAAGGACGACAACTCGCCCGCGCGAGACGGCGGGAACCGAGGGCCAGCGCTTCCAAAACGCTTCTTCCGTGTGGGCGCTCGCCTCGGAGACGTCCATACGTGCCTGGAGGATCAACTCTGGCTTCGCAGCGGCGACGGCCTCGATGTCGAGCCTCGGATAGCGCGGCTGCCGGACGACGTTCGCTCCCCCCGCGATCTCCAAGAGCTGTGACGGAAGCGTGTCACGGCCCGCGGCGATCACCGGCTCGGTCTGGATGCAGAAGAGCGTGGGGATCCGTGGGGCCGCGGCCACCCTCTTGGCCACCGCATCCAGCCGCGCGCGCACTCGGGCGACGAGCTCACGGCCCGCCGCCTCGTCGCCGGCCAGGCGTCCGACGGATTCGATCGCAGCCAGCGATTCGTCGAGAGTCTCCGCGGGAACAATTTCGAGCCTGAGCCCCGCGCGCCGCATCGCCAAAGCGGAGTCGCGGTTGCCCGGTCCGGGGCTGACGAGGACGAGATCAGGTCTCAGGGCGAGCACAGCCTCGACGGACGGGTTGACGTAGCCGCCCACCTTCGGCTTGGACTTGGCCTCCGCCGGAAAATCGCAATACTGCGTGACGCCCACCACGCGGCCGCCTGCTCCCACCGCGAACAGGATCTCGGTCAGGGCCGGGGTCAGCGAGACGATGCGCTCCGGCGCCCTCGCCGCCCCGGCAGGAGCCGGGGGCGCTGTGCAAGAGATGGTCGCGGCGCCGAGGACGGCGACGACGGCTAGGCGAAAAGGCACTCGAAACACGACGGCCGGGATGTTATCTCGGCCGGTCGAGTCCGAGCGAGCTGGCGGAATCGTCAGGGCTTGAAGACGACCTGCTCCGATTTCCAAACTCTTACAGGAATGCCGTGCTTCGTCGCGGGGCGGTAGGTCCACGAGCGAGCCGCCTTCAGGGCCGACTCGTTGACGTCGGCGCCTGGGACGCCGCTGACCAGCACGACACGGTCGACGTTTCCGTACTCGTTGACCAGGACGTTCATCACGACGGTTCCGGACAGCCTCATCTCACGCGCTTGCAACGAATAGCTCGGGGCCGTTCGCGTGACGGGCACAGGCATGACATCCGCCTCGTCAATCGGGACGATCTCGCCGGATGTGACGGTCGTCTTCGGCACGGTGAGTGCGGCATCCGGAATCGACTCGACGCCGGACGTGGCGTCGGCGAATCCCACAGGCGCCGATGGGGCCTGTTGAGCGGCGCCCGACGATTTGCCGGTGGGCTCGGCCGGCTTCTTCGGAGAGGGGCGAGGGGCGGAAGCGGCGGCCGCGATCTTCGGCGAGGCCGCATCGCGCTGCGGAGCTGCTTGCTTCGAAGCCGTCGATTTCAGAGTCAGCGATGTGGAGCCGTCAGGCGGCGTAACGGGGCTTCGATCCGATGACTTCTTCGCCGCAGGCGCGGTCGTCGAGTTCAGCACGATCTTCGGCGGCTCGGGCGCGGCGGGAGGCGGCTCAGCCGCCGGCGCGGACGCGGTGGACGACGCGTTCGTCTGTGCGGACGGCGGTGCGGTGGCGTCCGGCCCGACGTCGGGTTTGAGCCTCGCGATGGGCTTCGGCGGCGGCGCGAGCGGTGAAGCATCGGTAGGAATGGAGGCGGACCGAGAGAATGCAATGTAGACCGCTGCGATCCCGACGAGCCCCACGACAGCCCAAACCCAGACGGGCATGCCGCGGCGCTCCGCTGCGATTCCCAGCTCGGAAGCGACGACCGACCCTCGCGGCAGAGAGACCTCCCGGGGGGGCGCCTTCGGCTCGGCGCGCGGGGTCGGGAGGGTCCGGGTCGCCGGCGGCGCGGCGGCCGTCAGGGCCTGGTTCGCTTTGTTCTGTCGTTCGGCCTTCCGGGTTTTCCGCGGGCGCTTGGTGTCGAAGCTGACCACCTGCCCCGGCGCCGAGGGAGACTGAGGCGGCCCGGGCAATCCGACTTCGGGAGAGGGAACAACCTCGAAGACCGAAGGTGCGCTCGTCTGATCCGAAGGGATCGGATCGGGGACGGGATCGGTGGGAGCGGGCGCCAGCGCGAGCGCTGCGGAAAACGAGTCGAGCTCAGCATCGAGCTCGTCACGAATCTGAGCGATCGGGTCCTGCCCCATACCCGGGGAGACGTTGACGGGAATCTCGCGCGTCTCTTCGACGACGGCCGCCACCGCGACCGGGATGGGATCGGCGAGCCGCTGCGACGGGATCGAGCCGCCCGGCATGATGGCGTCGAGCCGAGCCATGATCTCTTCCTCGGTGCCATCGGCCAGATCCACCTCGGACCTCGGCGCGGGTCTGTCTCGTGGAGGGATCGGCTTCGGCGAATCGGTCGGTCGAGCAGCGATGACCCCGCCTGCTCGACCGGCCCCGTCCGCGTCCTTGCTCGCGGGCTCCGCCGCCGGCTCGGTCGACTTGCCCGTCGAACCCGCCGCGCTCGATCCAAGGAATCGCCCCACCAACGCGAGCAGCTGCTCCGGCGCGATCGGCTTCTCGATGTACTCGTCGCAGCCGTAGATGTGGAGAGCCTGTGTTCGGTACTTGCGCCCCTTGTAGACTCCGGTCGTGATCAAGACTGGCGTCCGGCGTCCGTGAGGTGTCTTCTTGAGTTCCTGGCAGACTTCGAATCCGTGCTTCTTGGGAATCATCGCCTCGACGAGCACCATATCGGGGCTCAGCCGGTGAAACGCCTCGATCCCCGTGATGCCATCGGTCGCAATCTCGACTGTGTAGCCCGAGCTGACCAAGGGATCACGGAAGCGCTCGATGCTCCGCGGCTCGTAGTCGATCAGAAGTATCGTATATTTCGCCATTCGATGACCCTGAGAGCTGGCGGCCCCGCCGTTCGGCTCTTTTTGACCGACCCCTAGCTGTGTCCCATCCCATCGTAGAAGGCGCGAAAGTACCCTCGGCGACGGCTTTGAACATAGTCCGCACCAACCAGGGATTCAAGTCGCCGGAAACCTCCGACATGTTGCCGGATTCGCCGAAACTCCCGGCCCGATTGGAGGAAGCAATCGAACGGGCCAAGCGCTCGCTTCCCCAGGGCGGCACGGGCGGCGAGGTCTTCGCCGAACACCGAACGGACCTCCGGATCACCTTGACATCGTCCGGCTGGCGAGAGGTTCGACCGGCGCGAACGCAAGGGGTGGCGGTCTCTCACGGCCGCCGGTCGACGCACCTTGCGGATCATGAGGTTTCGCCCATCTCGGAGGGCACGGCAAGCGGGAGCGTCGGGGACCCACCGCCAAAATCCCGCTACATGGACTGGGTAGAAGGGTTGGAGAAGTTCGTTCTCCAGGCTGCGGACGCGATCTCCCGGAGTCGCCGCGGCGCCTCTTGGTCCGCCAAGCTGGTAGCGGTCGACCAGGACATTTGGGTGGGCCGAGCGAGCGAAGGGTACCGCCACGACGTCCGGCGAGGTTGTCGGCTGGCCATTCGAGTTCAGCTCGATGCCGCCGACCTCGCATGGTCGGCGCACGACTGCATCGTCTCCGCCGGAGACGAAGGGAGAATCGGACGCGCATTCGATCGAGCGCTCGCTCGCGCGGAGCAACGCATCGCGACGCGGCCAGCGATGACTCCCTCGACGATGACGGCGGTCTTCGCACCTGGGGTGGCAGGGGTCGTCGCTCATGAGCTGTTTGGTCACGCGGTCGAGGGCGATCTTCTGTCCGTGAGCCGGACCTGGGTCGGCGCGCCTGGCTTACCGCAGCCTGGTCGGGCGCTGTCGGTCACCGATGACCCAAGACGAGGAAGGGTCGCGTGGGCGATCGACGACGAAGGGGTAACCACGGGGGAAACCGGTCTCATCGACAAGGGTCGCTTCATCGGGGTGCTCCTGGACAGAGCTTCGGCGATCACTCATGGCAAGGCGCCGACGGGGCACGGGAGACGCTCGTCGTACCTCGAGCCCGCTCGCCCTCGAATGGGATGCACGTTCATCGCATCGGGCCACGACGATCCCCGCGAGATCCTGCGATCGACCAGGGAGGGTGTGTTCATCCGCCGTATGACCTCCGGTCAAACCGATCCGATCGCGGGACGCGCGACGTTCGTCGTCACCGACGCCGACCGCATCGAGAATGGGGAGCTGACATACCCGCTCGAAACGTTCGTCGCGGAGCTCGACGGATTCGATCTATGGAAAACAATTGACCGCATCGGCGACGATCTCGCGTTCGATACGATCATCGGTTCTTGCATGCGCGATGGCCAACCCCTAGCCGTGAGCGTCGGCGCGCCGACAATTCGGATAGGGGTGGTCAGAGTTTATTAGTAGATGGAATTGAAAGGATTTGAATGACAGATTTGCAACTGACGCCCGATATCGATTCGCTCGCCGATCGCGCGCGATCGCTCGGGCGACTTGCGAACCTGCGGGCCGGGAAGTCTCGGGTCGAGCTGTACGTCAAAGCGTCGTTCCGCCGGAGACTGGAGCGCGGTTCGATCGGCGTTGCTCCCCTGATCGCACAAGTGTTCGAATCGGGAATCGCGGTACGCGCCTTTCCACGAAGAGGAGATCGCGCTGGATTCGGCGCGAGCTCGGGTCTCACATCCGAGGCGGTCCGTTGGGTGGTTGACACGGCATGCTCTGGCCGGGATCGGGTTACCGCCTCGACCCCGTCATCGTCGAATCTCCCCGCCGGTGATCGATGGGATCTCGACCGTGTGCCTCCACCCATCGACGAGCTCGCACTCATCGAATCCCTGGCGAACTTCCCCCAGGTGAGGTGGGCGGAGGAGGGAACGACCGTCGAGATTCTGGTCGGGCTGGACGGTTGGCTTGCTGGAAGGAGGCGTCATCGATTCTGGGCTTGCCGTGACGGAGGACAAACCAGGCTTGCTGCACAGCGAGGGACTGTCGGCTGGGACAAGCTGCTGGACACGTTGTGCGCGCATCAAACGAGCGGACTCGCGAACGGCGGGGGATCTGAACGAGGATTGATACTGACCCCCGATGCCGCGGCGCCTCTTGTCGCTGCGCTCGTCGCTCGAATGCACATGTCGGCCGATGGAGCCGGAGAAGCTTTGGGTGCCGGGTGGAGCCTGAACGACGATCCCCTCCGTAACGACGGCCTGACAGGGGGCTCGTTCGACGATGCCGGCTTTCCGTCAGGCCTAAAGCCGCTGGCTGTCGACGGCATTTGGGTGGGGCAGTTGAACGGGCCAGGCCATCTTCGTCGCGCATCATACAGGGAGCCTCCGACCGACTCGGCCACGAATCTCGTGATGGAATCGCAAGGAGCTACGTCCCAGGCCACCCACGATCTGATTGCGACCAGCTGCCGGGTGATCAAAGCATCCGATCAGTTATGGGTGCTGGAGCTTGGGTCAACCGAGAGTGGAGCAAAGAATACGGGGAAACGTTGGCTCCGCATCAATCCAGAGGCTTTGGTTGGCTCATGCTCAGCGCGTTTGGGTGCCCAGGTGGTGACTGCAAGTGGGCCAATCGTCCCCAGTCTGCGATTCAGCGGGCTGCTGAATCAGTAGCGGCCCAATGCGATAGATCAGAGCGTCAACAATCCCGCGCTTAGCAACGCTTCGCCGACACCCGCCGTCTCCGGACGGGCCGGAAGAAATTGCCGGAGTCGCGCTACAGTTCGTGGGATCGCGTCGCGATACCGATTCCGCCCCATGACCGACGTCTGATACCCAAACGTCCCGAGCGCCTTGATCATTCTTTGGGCGGCAACGACATCGAATCGTCGACGCAACTCCGCTGCGGCAATAGCTCGGGGCAGTTGACTCCGGTAGATCTCGAAAAGCTCATTGACCTCCTCCTCGGGTAGTTCGACATAGGCGTCCCTCAGGAGCGACGCGAGATCATAGGTGTCTGGCCCCCAACGGGCGTCTTGAATGTCGACCATCGCGAGCGAGGAATCACCGACCACCATCAGGTTCCGGCTGTGGAAGTCGCGGTGGCAGAGAACGCGAGGGTGAGCCGCCGCCTCGACGGCGAGTCGTTCAAGGGCCGCGCGGACAGCGGGGGGCGGATCTTTCCGTCCCAGGAAGCTCCCCGCGAAGTGTTCAAGAAAGAACCGCATCTCGAACAGGAATCGTTCCTCATCGAGCGCCGGGGAGCGCGCCCTATCCGACCTCGAGAGCGCCTCCGTGCCTCGCGTCGCTACGGCCGCCGCGAGCCGCACTGCGGAGCGGTACAGCTCACGACGGGCGGAAGCCGGAGCGGGAACCTGTCTCGCCGAGGCTCGTTCGAGTGTTTCGTCGCCGAGATCGGATAGGACGAGCGCCCCGGCACTCGGCAAGATGTGAAGCACGCGCGCGACCGGCAGGCCGGCGGCTGCGAAGATCCTGGCAAGTCGCACGTCGTCCGTTTCCCCCTCGAACGGACGTCCGTACTCCATGACGATGCATGTCCCGCCGTCCGGGGAAATCAAGCGATGGAATCGCCTCGTCGAGGCATCGCCCGCGAGCATCTCGCGACGCGCTCCCGGGTAGAGCCTCTCGAGCTCGCGCGTAAGCTCCGGGCCGAGGTCCGGCATCACGCCGCGCTGCCGGGAAAGCTCCGGACGAGTAGTCCCGAGGTGCGTTCGACGCCGGGCGCGAGCGCCGTTTCGGTCTCGAAGTCGGACGCGATGAGCGCGTCCGAAGCCTCGAAGCCGACGGGGATCTCCGCTCCGGGGCCGACGATGCAGCGGCGCAGCAGCGCCCCAGGCCCCACCCACGCTTCGGGCATGACGACGGTGTTCTCGAGCTTCGTCCCTTCTCCGACCATGACGCCCATGCCGATGGCCAAGGTCCCGGTGAGCTCGATGCGGCTCGCGCTGAGGTCCGCCCCGGCGCCGAGCGCGGCAACGGCGTCGCCCGCGCGGCGCACGACGTCGAAGTCTCCGAGCTGCGTCCGTCGTTCCGCGGGCAAGCTGACGAGGCGCAGCGATCCTTCGAGATACTCCGACGGGTTCCCGAACTCCCACCAGAACCCCTCGTGGATGTAGGCGTTCAAGCGGCCGGTCTCGGCCAGCCCGAAGTAGACGTCCCGCACGATGTCCGAAGGGACATCCCGCGGGATGAGGTCGAGCACCGGCTCCTCGATCAGTTGGTAACCGGTGAACAGATAGCGCCCCCTCGCGTCCCGGCCGAATGAGACGACGCGCTGGCGGTCGTTCGTCGCCACCCGCGTGTAGCCGGAACGATGAGGAGCGAGCACGAGCGTGGCCGAACAGCCCGATCGGACGTGCGAGGCGACGACCTTCGCGAGCGGGATGTCGGACAGGAAATCGGAGTTCCGGACGAGAATCGTTCCCGCCCCCCTGAGACGCGCCGCTGCGTGCGCGATACCCCCGCCCGTACCCAACAACCGCTCTTCTTCGAGGGAGAAGTGGAGCGCGCGCAAACCGAGGGCCGCCCCGTCGCCGAACGCACCGCGCATGATCGCGGGAAGGTGGTGGAGGTTGATCACGGCCTCGTCGAGCCCCTCCGCTCCGAGGCGCGCCAGAATCTGGGGCGCCAAGGGACGGCCGAGCACCGGGATCAGCGGCTTCGGGACCGTGTAGGTGATCGGGAGCATTCGCTCCCCGTGGCCTGCGGCGAGAAGCATCGCCTTCATCGGGCGGGATTCGCTCCGCCCGACGGGGTCACCAGCATGTCACCCGCGGCGACCCCCCGCGCGGCGGCGTCTTTCTCCTGCAGCTCACGGTAGGTTTCGCGAATGAAGTCGCCCGACCCAGCGCCCAGCGCCTGCGCGGCGCGATCCACGTCGTCGGGTTGCCCCTCGAGCTCGACGAACGTGCCGATCGGCGTCTCGTCGACACACGCCTCGACCGCCCCGAGCCTGAAGATCGATCGGTACTTCTGGTAGCGGAACACCGGTGAGAACCCCAACCCCTGGAGGATCGAGCGAAGCGCCTCGGGGTCCTCGACCGTTGTTTCGTGCTCGACGGCCACCTTGTGCGCGTGCGCGCCCGGCACGCTCGACTTGAAGGTCAGCACGGCTTTCCCGGCGAATTCGCGGAGTCGCAGGACCCTCCCACTGTCTCTGAGCGGGAGGCCCTCCAGGTCGAACAGCACGTTGTCCTCGAGGGCGCGCGCACGAACGGCACACGCCCCTGCGTCGACGAGTCTTCGAACCGCCGTCTCGGCGGAGGCGAACGCGAGCTTGATCTCGTTCTCGCGGTTGGACTTCGCCATTACTCGGATAATAACATCCGCGCTCGTGATCGAACGCTGGGAGCGGCATCCCTGGATGCTTCCGGTTGCGGCCGGCGTGATCCTCGCGTTCGGCTATTTCACCCTCGGCCTCGTCGTTCCCAACCTCATCGCACTCGTTCCGCTCATGAGTTGGATCGACGCCAACCTCGATCGGCCGTGGCGCGCTTGGCGCAACGCAGGATTCCTGTTCGGGATGGGGCTCCATCTCCTGATCCTCAGCTGGATGCGGTCGATGCTGGCGTTCAGCTTCCTGGGGGCGTTCGCGTATCTCGGCCTGGCGGCGGTTTTTTCGCTCGAGTTATCGCTTGCGGTGATCGCGCTTGCGTGGCTCAGGAAGCGCACCGGTTGGTCGTTCGTCGTTTTGCTTCCGGCCGTGTGGCTGACGCTCGAATGGATTCAAGCGCAAGGCGATCTCCGGATGACGGCGCAGCATCTCGGCCAATCGATGTGCGCGTACCCGTTCCTCGTGCAATTCGCCGACCTCGGCGGTCCGTACGGAGTCGGCCTGGCGCTGCTTCTGTCGAATGCGCTCGTCTACGAAGCATGGCGGGCCGGCTCCGGCACGGATCGTGGACGAGCGGCGCTCGCGTGGGGGATGCTGGTCATGGCGATCCTGGGTTACGACGCGTGGCGATGGAATCACCCGCCGGCACCGTCGGGATGGATGCGCATCGCCTTGGTTCAGCCGAACGTCCCGCTCGATCTCAAATCCGACCCCGCGGACGACGCGCGACAAGACCGCCTGCTCGCCGAATTGACGCGAAGGGCCGCGGCGATGACTGCGCAGGTCGTGATTTGGCCAGAAACCGCGCGGCCGCGCGCGGTTTACTTTCGACCCGACCGCCCCGAGACGTACGCGATGCCGGAGGTGTCCGCGCTGGCCAGGGAAACCGGCGTCACGATCGTTACGGGTGCGGAGTACGTCGTCCTGCACGGGAAGGAGCGGCACGAGGCCTACAACGCCGTGTTCGTCGTGCATCCTGACGGCCGCCTGGATCCGATCTGGAGCGCCAAGGTCTACCTCGTGCCGTTCGTCGAGGGGGTTCCCTTCGACTTCGCGCTGGGCCCTGTGTTGTCCGGGCGCGGCGGTTGGGCGCGTTGGTTGGCCGGCGGATTCGCGCCGGGGCCGAAAGGGACGGTCCTCCCTGTCCTGGACACGAAGCTCGGCGTCAGCGTCTGCTACGAGGAGCTGTTCTTCGACCTTCAACGCGGGCTCCGCAACGCCGGCGCCGGCGTTCAAGCGGTGATCACCAACGACGCCTGGTTCGGAACCACGTTCTTCCAGGCGTATCAGGCCAACACCGTCCGCCTTCGCGCGATCGAGAACCGGACGGCGTTCGTGCGCGTCGCGAACACCGGGGTCTCAATGTTCGTCGACCCACTCGGCCGCGACGCCGAGCGGACCGATCTGCTCGCCGAGGAGGTCCGGGTGCACGACGTGCCCCTGACCGCCGAGCGCACCGTGTACGATCGCGTCGGCGACGCCCTCGCGTGGGCGGCCATCGCGGCTCTTGCTGCGGCGGCATGGATCGGATGGAGACGATCATGAGCGTCCGATTGAACGATCTGACCTGGGAGCAGTTTCGCGACCGGGTTCCCGGGAAGACCGACCTGGCGATCGTTCCCGTCGGCACGATCGAAGCTCACGGCGCAATTCCGCTGGGGACCGACTCGATCATCCCGGAGGCTCTCGCGGCCGACCTCGCCCCCCGGTTGAATGGCCTCATGGCGCCCACGGTCGCGTACGGCGTGACGAACTCGCTCTTGCCGTTCCCGGGCTCGACGACGGTCTCCTCGGCGACGTTCACGGCCTACCTGTTCGAGGCCGCGGCCGGGCTCGTCGACGCGGGGTTCAAGAGAATCGTCCTGCTCAACGGGCACGGCGGACAGAGCGGAGAAGTGGGCGCTGTCGTCGCCCGGCTCTGGAACGAGAAGCGCGCCTACGCGGTTGCAATCGAGTGGTGGGGGTTTGGAGACGCCGCGGCCGCGGGGATCTACCCCGGAACGATCTCGGGGCACGCGGGCGTCGAGGAGACGGCGATGGTACTGGCGTCAGCTCCCGAGCTGGTCGATTCGTCGCGGGCGACGTCGATCCGCCGCTTCGCTCGACGAGACGGCCTTCGCGCGCGCCCGTTTCCGGCGTCGATCATCCTCGACCGGCCCGAGACGAGAGGCGAGGGCGCGCCGGTGCTCGACGCGGGCAAGGCGCAGGCGTTCTACGCGGGCGTCGCCGGGGCGATCGAAGCGGTGCTCCGCGACGTGTTCGCGGGATGGAGCGAGATCCGGCCTTAGCTCGGGTGGACGACGACCCGGTTCTTCCCGGCGCTCTTCGCCGCATAGAGCGCCTTGTCGGCGGCGGCGACGAGTTGTTCGGCGGTCGTGATGCCGGAGCCCGCGACGAAGGTCGCGACGCCGGCGGACACCGTCACCCGGAGCGGGTGGTCGGGCTCGAGAAAGCTGAATTCGGCGACCGCGGCGTGGACGCGCTCGGCGACGCGCTCGGCGCGCGCGCGGTCGGTGTGGGGGAGGATCATCGCGAACTCCTCGCCCCCGTACCGGGCCGCGAGATCGGTGGCGCGCGCGCCCCCCGAAACCAGCATCGCGAACTCTCGGAGCACTCGATCGCCCGCGGGATGGCCGACGGTGTCGTTGATCCGCTTGAAATCGTCAAGATCGAGCATGACGATCGACAGCGGCAGCTTGTAGCGCTCGGACCGCTCCCATTCCTCGCGCAGCTTCTTGAAGAAGACGCGGTAGTTCGCCAAGCCCGTCTTTTCGTCGACCGTCGCTTCTTCTTCGAGCTTCCGATAGGTCTTGCGCTTCTCGATCATCGAGCGAATCCGCGCGTCGACCTCATCGAGATCGAACGGCTTCTCCACGTACTGGTCGATTCCCGCGTCGAACCCCTCGCGCTTCGTCCGGGCCTCGCGGCGTGCGCTCAGGAGGATGACGGGGATGCCGCTCGTCGCCGGGTCGGCCTTCAGTCGGCGCGAAGCCTCGATGCCGTTGGTGCGCGGCATCATGACGTCCATCAGGATGATGTCGGGCTTCTCCGCGACCGCGCGCCGGATCCCCTCCTCGCCGTCCTCCGCTTCGAGGATCTCGACCGGCCGGTCCTTGTACCAGTGGCGGACGAGGCGGGCGGTCTCCGCGTCGTCGTCGACCACCAGAATCTTCGTCGTCGCTTCGATGCTCACCGCCGAGGGCCCGTCCACGCGCGTGGACATCCTCGGCGGCCCCTCAGTCCATCTGCTTGCGGAGGAAGGCCGGGACGTCCAGGTCGTCCTTCAGTTTACCGAAATTCGGCGTGAATCCCTGGTCGGCCGGGTCCAGCTCGATCTCCTCCGTCTTGCCGGGGCGGAAAAAGCCGCGCGTGGGGCGCCCTGGGACAACCGCATCCATCGCGGCGGGCGCAAGGGCGCGGTCCCCGGGGCGCGAGCTCGAAACGGCGGAGTGCCCCGCGCGGACGTCGTCGCGGTTGAAGCCCGTGGCGATCACCGTGACCTTCATTCGCCCCTGCATGCCGCGCTCGATGACGGTTCCAAAGATGATGTTCGCGTCGGCATCCGAGGCCTCCTGGATGATGTGCGCGGCCTCCGACACCTCGTGAAGCGTCATGTCCTCGCCGCCCGTGACGTTGATGAGCACGCCGCGAGCGCCGTGGATCGAAGTGTCCTCGAGCAGCGGAGAGGAGATGGCGCGCTGGGCGGCCTCGACGGCGCGGCGCTCCCCCTCGGCGATACCCGTGCCCATCAGCGCCATCCCCATCCCCGACATGATCGTCTTGACGTCGGCGAAATCGAGGTTGATCTCGCCCGGAACCGTGATGAGGTCCGAGATCCCCTGAACCGCCTGTCGCAGAATGTCGTCGGCCATCTGGAAAGCCTCGGAGAGAGGCGTCCCTTTCTCCACCGTGTGGAGAAGCTTGTCGTTCGGGATCGTAATGACCGTATCGACGACTTGCCGAAGCGACGCCAGCCCTTCGTCCGCCTGGGCGCGCCGCCTGCGTCCTTCGAAGGCGAACGGTTTGGTCACGACGGCGACGACGAGCGCGCCCGCATCCCGGGCCACCTGAGCGATGATCGGTGCGGCGCCTGTCCCCGTCCCGCCGCCCAGCCCCGTGGTGATGAAGACCATGTCGGCGCCCTCGAGAGCCTGGAGGATTTGTTCCCGGTCCTCGATCGCCGCGCTCTTCCCGACCTCGGGGTTGGCCCCGGCTCCCAAGCCCTTCGTCAGCTTCATACCGAGCTGGAGCTTCAGCGGGGCGCGGTTCGACCGGAGCGCTTGACAGTCGGTGTTCGCGGCGAGGAATTCCACCCCCGCAACGCTCGCCGCGATCATGCGGTTGACGGCGTTCCCGCCACCGCCGCCGACACCCATGACCCGAATCTTTGCCGACGGAGGGACCGCCTCGTCGAGGCTGACCCGGATGGGGGCGTGCTTCCGCCCCGGAGGATTGTCCATCGTGATCATGCGCGATCTCCTCGTCATCGTCAGAACATCTCCGCGAACCAGTTGCGAACGTAGCTGCCGAACCGGAGGAAGGTTCCTGGGTTGACCGGGAAGGGCCGCGTGTCCTTCCCGATGTTTCGCGCGGAATAGAGCGCGAGTCCGACCGCAGTTGCGAACTGCGGTCCCGAGGCAGGCTCGGTCAGGCCGCTCACTCCGCCCGGCTGCCCCAGCCGGACGGGGAGATCGAAGACTTGCTCTGCGACCTCCAACATACCAGGAAGTAGGGCCCCTCCGCCCGTGAGAACGACCCCCGCGTTCAAAAGTTGGTCGAAGCCCGCCCGCCCGATCTCCTCGTGGATCAAGGTGAAGATCTCCTCGGCCCGGGGCTGGAGGATCTCGGCCATCACCTGCCGCGAGAGCATCCGCGCCTTTCGGCCGCCCACCGACGGCACCTCGATGGCCTCGTCTCCTTCGACGAGCGTGGCCATCGAGCAGCCGTGCTTCTTCTTGAGGCGCTCGGCGTCCGGAATTGGGGTCCGCAGGCCGACGGCAAGATCGTTCGTGAAGTGGTCCCCGCCCGCGGGGAGCACCGCCGTGTGCCAGATCGATCCCTTCTCGAAGATGGCCAGGTCGGTCGTGCCGCCGCCGATGTCGATCAGGGCGACTCCCAGATCTTGCTCATCCCGGGTGAGGACCGATTCGGAGGCGGCCATCTGCTCGAGAACCGTGCTCCGGACCTCGATTCCCGCCCGGTTGACGCAGGTGACGAGATTCTGGATCGAGGTCGTCGCGGCCGTGACGATGTGGACATTGGCCTCCAAGCGGGAGCCCGTCATGCCCACCGGCTGGCTGATCCCCCCCTGGTCGTCGAGCACGAATTCCTGCGGAAGGACGTGGACGATCTCGCGATCCTGGGGGATGGAGACGGCACGTGCGGCGTCCATCACCCGGCGCAGGTCCTCGCGGGAGACCGTGCGGTCCTTACCGGAGATCGCGACGACCCCCCGGCTGTTGAACGACCGGATGTGACCGCCGGCGATGCCGACGGTCGCGCGCTCGACGGCGACCCCCGCCATCAACTCGGCCTCCTCGACGCACGCTTTCACGGCATCGACGGTCGCATCCAGATTGACGACCACCCCCTTGCGCAGTCCCCGCGACGGCGCCGTGCCGAGCCCGACGACGTCCACGGAGCCGTTGTCGCGCAGCTCCGCGATGACGCAGGAGATCTTCGTGGTTCCGATGTCCAGCCCGACGACGTAGCGTTCGTTCTTCGGCATGGTTTTAGTCACTCTCCGTTGCGGTCTTGTCCGCGGCGGGAAGAAGGGAAATGCGGCGGCTCCAGCGAAGGTCGACGCGTGTAGCGTCACCGACCCTTCGCGCGATCGTGGGTTGCAGCGCGAGATAAGCGCCGATGTTGCGCTCGATGTGCTCGGGGTCGAGAAGGACTTGCGGGCCGCCATCGACGCGCGTCACGACGACGCGATCGGTTCTCGAGAGGTCGACCTCCGAGATCCCACGCGTCCAAACGGGGAAGGCGTCGTGGAGCCGCATCAACAGGGCCACACCTCTTGCCAGAGCGGAATCCCGATCCTTGCCCTGGAAGCCGTCGAGGCCGATCAGCAGAGGAAGGTCGTAGGGGAGCTCGGGTCCGGCCGGCCCCATGACGTATCCGCCCTCGTCGACGACGTAAACGAGGCCCCGGATCAGCGCCAAAGCGCCCGGGAGTCTCTCGACGATTGACACGCGGAGCGTCCCCGGGAGGATGCGCTTGACGGTCGCCTCTTTGACCCACGGGTCGGCCGTCGCCGCCTTCCCGACTTCATCCAGGGACAGCTCGAGCACATTGCGTCCGAGAAACGAACGGAGCGCGGAGCGGACCGCGTCGGGAGTCGTGTGCTCCGTTCCGAGGACATCGATCTGGCGCACCGCCAGCTCCTGGGAGGTGGCGAAGTGTCGGGCGACCGAGGCGCCTGAAACGACGAGCACGAGGCCGACCGCGACGTTGGCGGCGACGATACCGGTCCATCGGAGGAGCGCCCGGGCCCGGCGCGTCTTTCGAACGTGGCGGTTGACGCGCCGCCGCCAGTAGCGGCGATCGGTCTCGGGAAGCGGATGGCCTTCTTCGATCATCGAGCGCTCGCCGCCCGCGGGCGGGGTGTCTTCGTCTTCGATCCCAGAGCCAAAAACGCCTCGCCGACCTTCCAAATGTCCCCGGCACCGAGGGTGATCACGAGATCGCCGGGGAGCACCAGCTCCCGTAGGCGGCCCGCGATCTTCTCGAGCTTCGGCTCGTAGGAAACGGCGGTGTGGCCGTGCCGCACGAGGGCCTCCGCGACGGCGGCCCCGTCGATGTCCGGGATCGGCGCCTCGCCCGCGGCGTAAATCGAAGTGACGATCACCCGGTCCGCCAGGACGAATGCGCGCCCGAACTCCTCGAGCAGCGCGCGGGTGCGTGTGTAGCGGTGCGGCTGGAACGCGACGAGCGTTCGAGCGCCGAATCCCTCGCGGGCCGCGGCGAGGGTCGCCTGGATCTCCGTCGGATGGTGGCCGTAGTCGTCGATCACCGTTGCGCCGAACGCCTCGCCCTTGCGTTGAAATCGGCGATCGACGGCCTCGAACCCCGCCAGCGCCTTGGCGATCTTCGCGAACGGGACGTCCAGCTCGAGCCCGATGGCGACGGCGGCGAGCGAGTTGGAGACCGAGTGGCGGCCCGGCACCGGGAGACGGACCGTCCCGAGCCTCCGCCCTCCCCAGCGCGCGAAGTACGACGTCCCGAACCGCTCGTAGTCGACCTCGGTCGCGACGAGGTCGGCCTCGCTCGACAAGCCGTAGGTGACGAGCTTGCGGTCGACGCGAGGAAGGATTCCCCGGAGGTTCGGCTCGTCCAGGCAGACGACGGCGGCGCCGTAGAACGGCACGCGGGAAAGAAATTGGACGAACGCGTCTTGGATCTCCCCCAGGTGCTGGTAGTGGTCGAGGTGCTCGCGATCGATGTTCGTCACGACCGCGATCGTCGGCTTCATCTTGAGGAACGATCCGTCGGATTCATCCGCCTCGGCGACCATGAAGTCGCCCTTGCCGAGTTTGGCCCCGGAGCGCAGCGCCTTGACCCGGCCGCCGATCACGACGGTCGGGTCGAGCCCGCCCGCGGTAAGCACCGCGGCGATCATCGCGGTCGTCGAGGTCTTGCCGTGAGCGCCCGCGACGGCGATGCCGTACTTGAGGCGCATGATCTCGGCGAGCATCTCGGCGCGGGGGATGACCGGGATCTTCCGGCGCCGCGCCTCGACGACTTCGACGTTCTCGGGCTGCACCGCGGAGGAGACGACGACGACGTCCGCCTCGGCGACGTGATCCGCCTTGTGGCCTCGAAAGATCCTCGCACCGAGTCGCTTCAATCGCCGCGTCGCGTCGCTCGCGTGGAGGTCGGAGCCGCTGACGTGATAGCCGAGGTTGACCAACACCTCGGCGATGCCGCTCATGCCCGCGCCGCCGATTCCGACGAAGTGGATCTGCCGCATCTTACGGAACATGCGGCGCTCCTTGGCGTGAAAGCAGAGCGTCGGCGACGTCCGCGATCCGGAGGGCGGCGTCGGGACGCGCCAGGGTACGCGCCGCCGCGGCCATCCCCAGCCGGCGAGGACGGTCGGATGCCAGGGCGACGATCTCCGCCGCGCAACGGTCGCCGTCGAGCTCGGCGTCGGGGACCACGACCGCGGCCCCCGCGTCGCGGACGGCCTCGGCGTTCGCCCGTTGATGGTCGTCCGCGGCAAAGGGAAACGGGACGAGAATCGCCGGACGTCCGGCGGCCGCGAGCTCGGCCAGGGTCGTTGCTCCGGCGCGGCACACGACCAGGTCGGCGCCGGCCAGCTGCTTCGGCATGTCGTCGAGGAACGGGCGGACGTCGGCGTCGAGGATGGCCTGGCGCGCATAGGCGGATGCGACCGCCGCATGCTCCTCGGGTCCGGTCTGATGGACGACGCGCGGGGGTGGGCGCATCGCCGCCAAACGAGGAAGAGCGCCGATCAGCGCGCGGTTGATCGAGCGGGCGCCGCGGCTACCGCCGAAGACGAGGAGGGCCAAACGGCTCTGATCGGGCGACGGCCCGATCTCAGCGAACTCCGGCCTCACCGGATTTCCGGTGACCAGCCCAATGCCTCCCAGGCGCGCCTTCGCGGCGTCCGATGGAACGCAGACGGCATCCGCCCGCGGCGCGAGCCAGCGGTTCGTGGCGCCGGGAAAATGATTCTGCTCCATCAACAGGGTCGGAATGCGAAGGAGCCACGCGGCAAGCACCGCGGGACCCGAGGCGTAGCCGCCGACGCCGACGACGAGGCGCGGGCGGCGGGAGACGAACCAGGCCAGGCATCGAACGACGGCGAGGCCGGCCGCCGCTGAGGCGACCAGGCGGGAGAGCAGCCTCGCGCCCTTGAGCCCGGACAGCGGGAGAGTGCGCAGCGGAAAGCCCGCCTGGGGGACGAGGCGCGTCTCGAGGCCACGCGCCCCGCCGACGAAGACGATGTCGGCGAGGGGATGACGGCGCCGAAGCTCGGACGCGACCGCGAGCGCCGGGAACAGGTGGCCTCCCGTTCCGCCTCCGGCGAACGCGATGTAGAGATCTTTCGCCACAAGATCACCACGCGCCTCAGTTGGAGTGCTGCGACACGTTCAGGATCAGACCGATGACGGCGAACGAAGCGATGAGCGACGAGCCGCCGTAGCTCATGAGCGGAAACGGGAGTCCCTTCGTCGGCAGCAGGCCCACGCAGACTCCCATGTGCACGAGAGACTGAAGGACGATCAGCATGGTTCCGCCGAGCGCCGCGTAAGCCGCGAATCGGGTCGGGGCGCCCACGGCCGCGCGCAGCCCGCGCCAGGCGAGCAACCCAGCGGCGGCGAGCAGCGTGAGCGTCCCGATGAGGCCGAACTCCTCGCCGACGACCGAGAAGATGAAGTCGGTATGGGGCGCCGGTAGGTAATACGCCTTCTGCTGTCCCAGGCCGAATCCGACGCCCGTCAAGCCGCCGCTCCCGACGGCGAGACGCGACTGCATCAGCTGGAAGCCGCTCCCCTGAGGGTCGTTTCCAGGATTCAAGAAGGTCTTCATACGCTCGAGCCGGTAGGGTTGCGCGACGATCGCGATCGCGACGAACAGGGCGCCGATGCCGAGCGCGGCGCCGAGGTATCGGAATCGGAGCCCGCCGACGAAGAGCATGACGGCCGCCGTGGCCAGGACCATGACGGCCGAGCCCAGGTCGGGTTCGATCACGATCAGGAGAACCATCGCGCCGACGAGCACGCCCACGGGGCCCAGCGTCGTCCGGACTTCGTTCACCTGCTGGGGCGTCCTCCGGGAGAGCAGATACGCGAGGAAAACGACCGAGGTGATCTTCGCGAGCTCGGAAGGCTGGAGCCCGAGGGGACCGAAGCGGAACCAGCGGTGCGCCCCCCCGGCCGCCGGCATCGCCAGCACGACGAGCAGGAGCGTCAGCGAGGCCCCGAGCAGCGCGACGATGACCTTGCGATCGTCGAGGCGGTGGAGGGGCACGGCCATCATCCCCGCCATCGTGGCCAGCCCAATGGCCAAGAACGCGCCGTGGCGGACGAGGAAATAGGTCGGGCTCTTACCCAAGCTCATCGCGATGTAATGCGAGGCGCTCCCGACCATGAACAGCCCCGCGATCGCCAACAAGGAGGCCGTGAGGAGAAGCCAGCGATCGAACGAGCGGCGCTTGGGCACGGTCGCTACCTCAGCTTCAGAGTCGCGAGGCCGAGCAACGCGAAAATGATCGCGATGATCCAGAAGCGGATCACCACCTTTGCCTCGCTCCAGCCCGACAACTCGAAGTGGTGGTGCAGCGGCGACATGCGGAAGACCCGCTTGCCGCGCGACTTGAAGGACGCGACCTGCACGATGACCGAGCCCGCCTCGACGACGAACAAGCCGCCGACGATCGCGAGCATGTATTCCTGCTTGATGAGCACGGCGATCGTCCCGAGCGCGCCACCCAAGGCCATCGAGCCGACGTCGCCCATGAAGATTTCGGCCGGGTGGCCGTTGTACCAGAGGAATCCGAGCGACGCTCCGACGAGCGCGCCGCAGAAGATCGTCAGCTCGCCGGCCCCCTTCACGTTGGCGATCCCGAGATAGTCGGCCACGATCGCGTTGCCGGCCGCATAAGCGAGGATCATGAACGTGGTCGACGCGATGAGGAACGAACCGATCGCCAGCCCGTCGAGGCCGTCCGTCAAGTTCACGGCGTTGGAGGCGCCCGTGAGCACGAGCACGACGAACACCGGAAAGAACACCCCGAGCAGTGGAGCGAACGACTTGACGAAGGGGAAGACCAGCCGCGTCGAGAACAGGCCCTGGTAGGACATCACGTAAAGGAGCGCGCCGATCGCGAGCGACAGGAGGACTTGGAACCCCAGCTTTCCCCGCGCCGAGAGCCCGAGGGAGCGCTTTTTCGCGATCTTGAGGTAGTCGTCCCAGAATCCGATCGCGCCGAACCCGCACATCGCAACGATAGCGATCCAAACGAACGGGTTGCGCAGGTCGGTCCACAGGAGCGTGGTGGGAACGACGGCGGTCAGGATCAAGAGGCCGCCCATCGTGGGCGTGCCCTTCTTCGCGTGGTGCGTCGCCGGGCCTTCCTCGCGGATCTCCTGCCCGATTTGGAAGTGCCGGAGCCGCTCGATCAGCCACGGGCCCAGCACGAGCGAGACGACCAAGCCGGTGAGAATGGCCATCGCGCTTCGAAAGGTGATGTAGCGGAAGACGTTGAAGACCTTGAACGACGCGTGGAGCGGGTAGAGCAGCTGGTAGAGCATCAGGCGGCCTCGCCCCGCCGCGCGATCATCGCGTCGACGACGATCTCGAGCTTGACGCCACGGGAGCCTTTGATCACGACGAGGTCACCCGGCCGCACCAGCTCGGGCACCGCGCGCGCGGCGTGCGCCGCGTCCTCAACCGCGTGGCACTCGACTCCCGCCCGTCGCGCGCTCTCGACGGCGTGGCGCGAGAGCGGTCCGACGCCGACGAGCAGCGCAACCCTGGCTTGGGCGGCCAACTCTCCCGCCTTGCGGTGAAATGCAGCCGACCGCGGCCCGAGCTCGAGCATGTCCCCCATCACGAGCACGCGCCGACCGGGGGGCGTCGACGCCTCGAGCGTGCGCAGCACCGAGGCGAGCGCCTCGGGATTGCTGTTGTAGGAGTCGTCGACGAGGGTGACGTCCCCCGGCAGCCTCGTCATGCGCCCCCGGCCGGGAGCGGGCTCGACACGGGCGATCGCCTCCAGTGCCGGCCCCAGGGGTAGGCCGCACGCGGCGATCGTCGTGGCCGCGGCGAGCGCGTCGAGAGCCGCGTGCGCGCCGCCGATCTTGAGCGTGATCGCGCACGCCCTTCCGGCGTGAACGAAGCTCAATCCCGCTCCGGGAACATAGCGGTCGATGACGGCGTCAAGCTTGACGTCCGCTCCCGCGGCGCGACCGAAGGTGACACGTGGGCCCGCGTGCCGCGCCGCCTGGATCCTGACGTGAGGGTCGTCGAGATTGACGACCGAGGTCGCGTCGGGTCGCAAGACGGCGAACATCTCGCCCTTCGCGGCGGCGATATCGTCGACCGAGTCGAAGAACTCCAGATGCACCGGGAGGACGTTCGTCACGAGCGCGACGTCAGGATCAACGAGGCGCGCGAGAAACGCGATCTGTCCCGGTCCGTTCATCCCCATCTCGAACACCGCGGCTTGGGCGTCGTCCGGGCAGGACAGCAGCGAAAGGGGGACACCCAGCTCGTTGTTCAAATTGCCGATCGTCCGGTGGACCCTGAGGGCGCTCGCCAATCCGGCCGCCACCAGTTCCTTGGTGGTCGTCTTTCCCGCACTTCCCGTGATCGCCACGACCTTGCCGCGAATCCGCTTCCGTGCGAACGCGCCCGCTCGAGCGAGCGCGGCCGCGACGTCGTCGACTTGGATCATCGCGGCAGGGAAGGGACCGCCTCCGGCGGGGAGACGGGCTACGATGGCGAGGAGAGCGCCGGCGCGCGCTGCATCCCCGACGAAGGCGTGGCCGTCGACCTTGGAGCCCGGAAGAGCAAAGAACGCTCCACCCGCGGCCAGCTTGCGCGTGTCGATCGCGTACGAGGTCACCGTCAACGTCGGATCGCCGGCGAGCAGCTCGCCGCCGGTGGCCTCGAGGAGCTCGCTCACTCTAAGCGCCGGCACGAGCTCCTCCGCCGTAGCCCAGCGCGGCCAGCACCCGGCGCGCGACCTCGCGATCGTCGAACGGCTCGACACGGCCGTCGAACGTCTGCGTCGTCTCGTGCCCCTTCCCGGCGATCACAACGGCATCCCCGGATCGCGCCGCACCGACGGCGAGCCGAATGGCCTCCGCCCGGTCCGGTCGGAACTCGGCGCGCGTCGCGGCGCCTGCGATCGAGAGGACGCCCGACTCGACCTCGCGCATGATGGCGAGGGGGTCCTCCCGCCGGGGATTGTCGGAGGTCACGACCAGGCGGTCGGCGCGCAGGGCTGCAGTGCGCCCCATCCCGAAGCGTTTTCCGTGGTCACGGTCCCCACCGCATCCGAACACGACCAGAAGTCGGCCCGACGTCAGCTCGCGAACGGCGTCCAGCACGGCCGCCAGCGATTCCTCCGTGTGCGCGTAGTCGACGAACACGGCGAACGGTTGTCCGCAGGCGACCGGCTCCAGGCGCCCTGGAACGTGTCCGACCGCCCTGATGCCGGCGACGATTGCCGACGGGTCGAACCCGAGCGCGAGACCGCACGCTGCGGCGGCCGCAGCGTTCGAGACGTTGAAGCCCCCCGGCAGCGCGATGCGAACCTCGATGGGCCCGCGCGGGGTTGCGATCCTCGCGACGGACCCATCGAGTCCCGAGCGCGCCTCCTCGATGCGAACGTCGGCGGGAGGAGCGTAGCCGAAGAGGATTCTTCGGGCCTTGGTGCGTGCGGCCAGCGCGGCGCCACGAGGGTCGTCGGATGGAAGAATGGCGGCGTCGCTCGGCCTCAAGCGGTCGAACAGCTTGGCTTTCGCTTCGAAATACGCTTCCGCCCCTCCGTGGAATTCCAGGTGGTCGCGGCCCAAGTTCAAGAATACGGCGACCGGAAACCTGGCGCCGGCCACCCGGTGGAGGCTCAGCGCGTGGGAGGAGACTTCCATGGCGACGATCTCGGTGCCGCCGTCGCGCATCCTGGCCAGCAGCTCGAAGAGATCGGTCGCCTCGGGAGTCGTACGCGCCGCCGCCGTCTCGCGTCCTCCGTAGGCGTAGCCGATGGTTCCGATCCGGCCGGCGCGATGCCCCGCCGCACGAACGATCGACTCGACGAGGTACGCGACAGTTGTCTTCCCTTTCGTCCCTGTGATGCCGACGAGCGTCAACGCCTCGTCCGGTCGCCCGTACCACTCCCGTGCCACGAGACCCATGGCGAGCCGAGCTTCGGGAACACGGATCCACGGGACGCCCGGGCCGTCATCCGGCTCCCGGGATTCGGCGATCACGGCAACCGCGCCGTTGTCGACGGCGTGCTGGGCATAGCGGGCGCCGTCGTCTCGAGCGCCGCGCAGGGCGAAAAAAAGATCGCCGGGAGTGACGGCGCGCGAGTCGACCCGCACCCCCTGGACTTGGATGCCGGAGGGAAGCGGACCGCTCGGGACGATGCCGGCGCCGAGAAGCAGCGATTCGAGAGCCCGCGCGGTCACGGCTTCCTCCGCCCTGGGCGGGGCGGCGCACGTGTGACGCGCGCCGCGGCCAGAAGCGTCGGCGGCTGCTTGGCGTCGAACTCCGACCGCGTCTGCTCCTCGTCGACCGCGATCTGCGAGGCGTCTCCCAGCCGGAGAAGGCACGCCTGGCCTGCGGACAGCGCCGTTCCGGGTGAGGGAACCTGCCTCACGACGACGCCGGCACCATTCAGGCGAGCGCGGTACCCGCGCGCGACCAACGCCGCGACAGCCTCGCGAGCCGTCTTGCCGCGGAGGTCGGGAACCTGGCCGGGGGTGGTCACGAGAAGGGTGGGACCGTCCGCCCCACTCTTCGCTTCCTCCTTCGGCGAGCGTTTTGCCTTCTTTTTAGCGGCCTCTTTCTCGGCCTTCGCCTGCAGCTCGTTACAGCGAGCTTCCCACGGGTCGTCGTCCGGGGCCACGCGAAGATAGTCGAGCGCGTCCGCCATGATCCGTGAGAACACGGGCGCCGCGACGAGCCCGCCGTAATAGAAACTCCCGCGGGGCGTGTCCAGGATCACGAAGCCCACGAGCGCGGGATCGCGGAGCGGGCCGAATCCTCCAAAGGAAGCAAAGTACTCGTTCGTGGTGTAGACGCCGCTTCCGGGGAGAACCTTCTTCGCGGTCCCCGTCTTGCCGGCGATGTGATAGCCGGAGACGCTCGCGTTCCCTCCCGTGCCGTGCAGCACGACGCCTTCCATGATGTTCGTCATGGTCACGGCTGTCTTTTGGGAGATCACGCGCCGCGGCTCCGGCGGCTCTTCGGCGACGAAGCTGCCGTCCTCGTCCCGGGTGCCCAGCACGATGCGTGCGGGCACCAGCACGCCGCCGTTGGCAATCGAAGCGTACGCCTGCGCGAGCTGAAGCGGCGTCACCTCGACCTCGTACCCGATCGACATCGCCGCCGGCGAAGTCGCGGACATTCGGGCCAGCGAAGTGATGTTGCCGTTGCGCTCGGCCGGGAGCTCGATTCCCGTCCTTCGCCCGAACCCGAAGCGCACGATCGTTTCGCGCAGCGTCTCCCGCGGTACGGTTCGCCCCACCTGGACCATGCCGACGTTCGATGAATGCTCCAGGATCTCGCGCACCGAGAGAACGCCGTACTTGTGAACGTCGGTGTAGGACTTGCCCGCGACCGTGAACGACGCGCAGTTGAACCGTTGCTCGGGAGTCACGGTGCCCTGCTCGAGCGCCGCGGACGCGCTGACGACTTTGAAGGTCGATCCGGGCTCGAGCACATCCTGCACGGCGCGATTCCGGCGCGCGTCCGCCGGACCCTTCCCGTACGACCGCGGATCGACGGTGGGGCGATTCGCCATGGCGAGGATCCGTCCGCTCTTGGGGTCGAGAAGGATGGCCGTCGCCGCCTTCGCTCCGGTGTTTTCCATAGCGCGGTCGAGCTCGCGCTCGACGATGTGCTGGAGAACGAGGTCGAGCGTCAGCACGACGTCGTGCGTTCGCTTGGCGGGCGGACGGAGAGGCTGGAGCAGCATCGTCCCGCGCGCATCGCGCGCGGCGAGGTACTTGGTCGAGTCCCCCTGGAGAGCGTCATCGAACGTTCGCTCGATTCCCTCGAGACCCTTCTGGTCGACGTCGGCGAATCCGACGACGTGCACGCCGAGCGCTCCCTGCGGGTAAAAGCGCTTGGGCTCTTCCTGAAAATCGATCGGCCCGCCCTTGTAGATCAGCTTGGGATCGAGCTTCGCGATCGCTCGCGAAGATTGCGGGTCCATGCGGCGCTGGAGCCAGACGAAGGGCTCGTCGGAGCCGAGGAGCCCACGCAGCTCGGACTCGGGGCGACCCAGGTAAGGGGCCAGCAACCGAGCGGCCCGGTCCCCGTCCTTCTTCAGCCGCGGCGGATGGGCGTACAGGGACTGCGTCGTGATGCTGACTGCGAACTCGCGGCCCTCACGATCGACGATCGACCCGCGCCGCCCGCCGATCTCGATCACCTGCTGGTGCTGCCGTCGCGCCTGCGCCCGGAGCGTCTCGGCGTCCAAGATCTGCAGCTCGGTGAGGCGCGCCGCGACCGCGAGGGAGGCGAGGCCGATCGCGGTCGCAACAATGAAAACGCGGGTTCGGATCGAGCTCGGGTTCACGACGGCCGGGGTCCTCTCCACGCGCGCATGGGTTTGATCGACGATCAGCGCGCCGGCGGTCGGCGGGCCGGCGTCTCGGCTCGCGTCGGACGCGCGAGGTCACTCGGGGACACGACGATGACGCGCGAGGGCGGCGGGTGCTCGAGACCGAGCGCCGCACCGGCGCGCCTCTCGACGGCGGGGAGAGACTCGATCACCGCGCGCTCGATGGTCAGCCGACGCTCGGCGTCGATCAGTCTGGCCTCCCGCCCACGCAGATCCTCGATGGCGTAGCTGGTTTCCACGTAGCTCATCGTCTGCAAGAGATAGACCGCCAGGGGAGTCAGCGCGAGTGCGACGCCGAGCACGACCCGAAAGGCCCATCGGGCGTGCCGATTGTCCACCTCGCGGTGAACGGTGCTGTTCCGCCAGCCTCGGTTGTGAGCGGACGACGTTCGGCTCATCACAGCCTCTCCGCGACGCGAAGCTTCGCGCTTCGAGCGCGTGGATTCGACTCGATCTCGGGTGTCCCCGGGACCACGGGGCGTGCCGTCAGGACACGCGCGATGTTCTCCCGGCCGCATCCACACACCGGCAAGCCCGGCGGGCAGACGCAGCGGTGCGCCAGGGCGTGGACCGAGGTCTTCACGGCCCGATCCTCGAGCGAGTGGAACGAGACCACCGCGAGTCGACCGCCGCGGCGCAGGAGCGACATGGCGCCGTTGACGAACGCGGGGATCTCCTCGATCTCGTGATTGACCGCGATCCGAAGCGCTTGGAACGTCCGGGTCGCCGGATGGATGCGGAACCGGCGTGCCGACGGGCCAGCCGCGTTCTCCACGATCACGGCGAGCTCCCGCGTCGTGGTGATCGGCCGCTTCTCGCGCTCGCGCACGATGGCGCGCGCGATCCGCGCCGCGAACCGCTCTTCACCCCAAGTCGCAATGATCTCCCGCAGCGTTCCGGCGTCGAGCGTCGCCACGAGGTCGGCGGCGGACGGATCGCCCGAAGAGGGGTCCATCCTCATGTCGAGCGGACCGTCGGTCGAGAACGCGAATCCGCGCGACGGATCGTCGAGCTGAACCGACGAGATGCCGAGGTCGGCGAGCACTCCATCCACGATGACGACTCCGACCCCGTGCAAAAGAGCGACGACGTTCTGGTAGTCCCCCTGAAGCGGAACGAATCGATCGCCAAACCGGGCCAGGCGTCGCCGGGCCAACGCCGTCGCGTCGGGATCGCGGTCGATGCCGATGACGCGACCGTCGGGTCCGACCCCTTCCAAAAGGGCCTCCGCATGGCCGCCGGGCCCCAGCGTCGCATCGACGATCGTAGCGCCGGCTACCGGTTGGAGAGCCTCGAGCGTCTCCCGCAAGAGCACCGGACGATGCGGAGCGTGAGCGTCCATCAAGGTCCCGTCATTGATCCCGATTGCAACCAGCATTCAGTCCCCTCGTCGGCGACTTTCAAATTCCGAGATCGGCGAGGGCGCCGAGATCGGCGTCGGTCAGCGGATCCGCTTGGAGGCGCTCCTCGAAGACGGCTCGGTTCCAGACCTCCAGGAAATCCTGCTGACCGAGCACGACGACCTCGCCTCGCACGTCCGCGCGCTCACGCAAGAGCGGGTGAATCAAGATGCGCCCCTGCGCATCGATCGGAGCCGACTGCCCGAAGTAGTTCACGGCGTTCTTGAATCGCATGACCGAAGGATTCAGCGACGACGCGCGTGCCATGCGCTCTTCGATCCGCGCCCAGACGTCCATCGGATAGATACGGATCGAATCCCCCCTAAGGCTCGTCACAAAACACTCGGTTCCGAATTTCGGCTCGAGGAGCGCTCGAAACGAGGCCGGGAGCTTCAATCGGCCCTTCTCGTCGAGCTTCGCGAGCGCGCTTCCTCGCAGCATCACGCCGTCTTCCTTCCACCGGCTCGGAGAGAACGGGGGATGGCGCGACCCAGCATCGCGCGCGTCGGACCTCGCCTCTTGGACCCGTGCCGCCCGTGGGTGGCTCGTGGCGATCAGCTAGGCAACTGTGCCCACTTCACTCCACTTCAGACCACCACGCGCATGGTAAGGAAGCGCAATCAGGAGTGTCAACAGTTTTTAGAGATGCATGGAACAAATTGAAAGGCGAAAGTCAGACGGAA
>CAZEII010000036.1:0-36580 GCA_964511835.1 uncultured Acidobacteriota bacterium
GCGGCTGCCGCCGCCGCACGCCGCGAGCAGCACGGCCGTTGGGATGATCGCGAGCCGGCCGCTCACGGCCGTGCCGCAATCGAGGCGACGGCGCGCGCGATCGCCTCCGCGATCTTGTCTTTGTACGCCTCGTCCTTGAAGCGGGCCTCTTCCTCGGGGTTCGAGATGAAGCCGGCCTCGACGAGAATCGCCGGCATCGTCGCGCCCATCAGCACGCGGAACGGCGCCTGCCGCACGCCGCGGTCGCGAACCCCCGTCAGGGCGTTCAGCTCGGTCTGGACCGATTCGGCCAGACGGCTCGACTCGGCGAGGAAGCTGTTCTGCGCCAAATCCCAGAGGATCAGCTCGAGGCCGTGGTCGGGCGGCTTTCCCGGGATCTCGGCGGCGGTGGCGCCCGCGGGCTCGTACGCTTTGTTTTCGAGGCCGGCGAGCGTGCGCGCCTCGTCGTCGGTGGCCGCCGTCGAAAGGAAGTACGTCTCCGCTCCGACCGCCGACTTCCGCTTCGACGCGTTGAGGTGGAGCGAGATGAACAGGATCGCCCTGTTGTGATTGGCGATCGCGGTCCGGTCGTCGAGCGGGAGCACGCGATCGTCGTCGCGGGTGAGAACGACCGTCACGCCCTGGCGCTCGAGGAGCGCCTTCAACCGGCGCGCGAGATCCAGCGTCAGATCTTTCTCTTGAAGTCCGGTCGGCCCGACGGCCCCGGTCTCGACGCCGCCGTGCCCTGGATCGAGCACGATCAGCGGCAGAGGCTTGGCCGGCAGCGCAGGGCTCGCCGCCGCCCTGGCCGACCTGGTCCCCGAGAGATCGAGCACCAGCCGCATCGGATTCTTCAGCTCGAACGTATCGACCTTGGCGTACCCGCGCCCGGTCGTCAGGACGAGCGTCCGCTCCCCTTCCTGCCCGAACTTCGAGAGAATCGCATCGTCGACCGTTCCCGTGGACGGCTCCGCCGCAATGGCAGAGTCGCAAGAGACCTTGATCCTGCCCGTCTCCTCGCCGACACTGCACGCGGTCTTCTTGGCGAAGATCAGCATCACGCGAGTCGAGCTGCCGGAAGTATCTGTCGTCACTTTGACCGGTATCGCATCGGCCGCCACCGTCAGGCTGGCGCTCGCGATGACGGCGATGAGCGGGCCGGCAAAGGGGACACTCCCCTGTTTTCTTGCAGGGCGGTATCCGGGGAGCCTTGCAAGAAAAAGGGGAGTGTCCCCTTTGCCGGCCCTCATCGCCGAGCCACCCGGTGCCTGTCGACCCACGCCGCCCACGCGATGAACAGCCAGCTGAGGAGAGCCCCCCCCGCGACCCATCCTTCTTGGCCAGGCTTCGGCGGGGGTCCGAGGGTCAATGCGTACATCAAGAGGAGGACGGCGACGAGGCCGTACCAGGCCCAGCGGCCGACCCCGTCGAGCGGCTCGTTGCCGCGCTCGTAATACCAGGCGCCGAGAAGGAACATCGCCACTTCCACCGTCACCGTCGCGGGAACCGAGTTCCAGAGCCCGAGGCCGGTCTTGAAAGCGATCCCCGGAGCGATCGGCATGTCCGGCCGGTGCGTGATCCAATCGAGGACCCAGTGGCTGAAGACGACGGCGCCGAGCATCTTCGCCGTGGTCTTGTCCCTGCGGAGCCGGTCGTAGCCGGCCGCGAACAACGCCGACCAGACGATCGCCATGACGAGGGAGTGCGACCAAGGGTACGAGACGAAGTCGAACGGGCTGAACGCCGTGATCCCGGGAACGATCCGCATCTGCTCGATTCCGACGAGCAGAAAGACCGGCCAGAGGATGTCGAGGAACGTCGCCGCGGCGATGTACGTGCCCAGCGACGCCCGAGGCGCGGCGCGCTTGGCGGCGAATCCCACGGCGAAGTGGCCGATGAACATGCGTCGAGGCTATCGAACCCCGCCACGAGGCACAAGCGCCAAGATCTCGGCGCACAGCGTCACGCCGAGCTCCGAGAGCGTCCCCAACCGCTGCCGCTCACGCGCGCGGGCCCCCCGGTAGCTCATCGCGAGCGCGTCTTCGAGGGCGCCGCGATCGTGACGCGCCCGGTGCCGCCACGTCGATCGCACGGCGAGATCGAAAGCCGGCCCGAGCTCCGACAAGGCCTCGCCGAGGCGGTCGCGGCGAACGGAGCGCCCCTGAGCCGCCTCGCGGAGCTCGATCATGTCGTCTTCGCCCGGCACGACGGCGATCAACGCGCCGTGCGGCGTGAGAATACGATTCATCTCCGTCGCCGGGCGGCGCCCGAAGATCGACAGCACGAGATCGACCGACGCGTCGGCGAACGGGAGGCCGCGGTCGGCGTTGGCGACGATCCAGGTGATCTGCGGGGCCATCTTCGACGCCAGTCGGATTCCCGCCGTCGCGAGGTCGACGCCGCATGCGTCGAACCGCCCCGACCCCAGGATTCGCGTCGTGAGCGTCCCGTCGCCGCAGCCGAGATCGACCGCGACCCCGCGGTCCCGGAGCGACAGCCCTTCGATCGTTGCGACGAGCGCGTCGACCAAACCGTCGGCGAACCCTCGCGTCAGCCATCGGCGGCGGGCGACCAGGGCTTCGTCGCGATCCCCCGCCCGGAGCGAGCGGCGATCTTGCGGCTGCAGGAGGTTCCAATACCCACGACGCGCACGGTCAAACGCGTGACCGCTCGCACAGCGCAGGCTCTCTCCCTCTTGGAAGAGGGGCAACGCGCATTCGCGGACCGTGCAGCGAAGAGCCGGCACTACGACAGCCCGAAGCGGGCTTCCTCGGCCTTGCGCGCGGCCGGGGCGCGCCAGGCGAACCGCTCGGTGAAGCTCGAGCGCCTCTCCTCGATCGCGTCGGCGATCACGCCGCCAAGGACCGGCGCGAACTTCAGGCCGTGCCCCGAGTCTCCAGCGGCGACCGCCAGGCCGGGACGCCGGGGATCGAGCCCGATCCAGAAGTCGCCGTCGAACGAATCGCAGTAGAGGCACGTCTTCGACGCGTGAAGGGGCGCTTCGGCAAGCGACGGCAGGCTTTCTCGAAGGAATTCGCGAAGACGCGCTTCGTCCCCAGGCGCCACGACGCGCGGTGCGTCGGGATCGACGCGCCGGCCCGGACCGTGGTTCGCGATCTTGACGAGGCCGTCGGCGTTCGCCGGGAATCCGTACCAGCCCGTGCTCGCGATCGCGGCGGCCCAGACCGTGAATCGGGGCGGCCGCCATTCGCCCGTGTTTCTTGGCTTCAGGTGAAAGACCGGCTGAGCGACCGGCCACATCACCGAGGCCAGCTCGGGAGCCAGAACCGGAGTCCAAGCTCCGGCGGCGAGGAGCACGACATCTCCCGGGAGGCGATCACCCGACGTCGTCACGATGCCCGCGACCTTCGAGCCTTCTTCGATCCAGGCGGCGAAGCCCTCCTCCTCCCGGATTCGCACCCCACTGCTCACGGCGTCTTCGGCCATCTTGGCGAGCGCGCGTCCGCTCTCGACCCAGCCCGCGTTCGGGTTGAAGTAACCGTCGGGGTAGAGGGAGGCCGTCCAGGCGGGAAATCGCCTCGCGAGCGACCTCGAGTCCAGCCTCTCCACACGGTGACCACGGGCGGCGAGCGTCGTCATGGAGTCGTGCTCGAACTCTCCCGCGGCGAACGGCTTCTTCGAGAGGAGAAGGAGACCATCATGATGATAGAAGGGCGCATTCCACCGTTCGTTCCACTCGTGCCAGATCGGCATGGCACGCTCCATCAGCTCGGTCATGAGACCGTCGGCGCCGTAGTCCATCCGAACGATCTTGCTGATGTCGGTCGATGCGGCCTCCGGCCGAGGCACCGGTCCGGGGTCGACCACCTCGACCTGCCAGCCGCGCGACGCGAGGGCCGTCGCCGCCGAAATGCCGAAAACGCCGCCTCCTACTACCACGACGCGTTTCATCTTCTTCCTTTATAAGACATGTCGACCTTTCCGGATTTGCCCGGACACTGTACCTTCTCCGGGATTTTCAGACGGAGATGCCCTTGAGAAAGCCCCTCGGCCGCTCAGCGGCCACCCTGATCGCTCTGCTCGGACTCCTCGCCGGGTCCTCCCGCGCGGTATTCGCGTTGCAAATCCCGCAACAGCCCAGCCGTTTCGACGCACTGGTCGTTGACGACCCGACCGCGGGGCTCGACGTGGCGACAACCTCACCTTCGTCGCTTCCCGCGGCGTCGACCGCCCGGATCGGGTGGGAGAAGTTTCGGGCCGCCAGCGGCGGCGCATGGTCGGTCTACCTCGACCGGCGATCCGGCGCACCCCTCCTCGTCGAGGGACAGGGAATCGCCTGGCCCATCGCCCCGGACGCGACGACCGTCTCGATCGCAGCCTCGCTGCGCGCGTTCATCGCCGGCCACCGCGACCTGCTCCTCGCGGACGACGCCGAGCTCGTCCTCGACGAGGACGCCTCCGGCCCGCTCACCGACGATGCGTGGCAGATCGTCTTCGACCGCGCCGTCGCCGGCGTACCGGTGCGCGGCGAGCGGTTCGTCTTCACGATCGGCCACGGGAGCCTGGTCGCGTTCGGCGCCACGCGCTGGAGCCGCATCGACGCGAGCCCGTTCCCCGATCTCGACCCCAAGGACGCGCAAGGCCAGGTCGCCGCGTACCTGCGGCTCGCCCCTTCCGACGCGGCCGACTTCTTCGCCGCTCCCGCGTTGGAGCTCATTCCCCTTCGGGTGGGGAACGCGCCGGCGGCGGCGATGGCCGGCCCGTACGTGGGGACGATGGGCCAGGGCTACACCTCGGCTCTCGTCTGGCGCGTCGTTCTGCGCGTCCCGGGCGAGCGAGGCACGTGGGTCGCCCTCGTCGACGCTCACACCGGCGAGATCCGGTCGCTGGTCGACGACAACCGGTACGCCAAGGTCAAGGGGGGAATCTACCCGGTCGGAAACGACCAGGTATGCCCCGAAGGGTGCGAGCAGCCTGCCTTCCCGATGCCTTACGCGAACATCACGATCGGCGCCTCGAATTCGACGTCGTCGGCCACCGGGGTTTTCACCTGCACGCCCAGCGGCTCGGTCGCGACGACGACCCTGAACGGACAGTACTTCAAGGTGAACGACCAGTGCGGCGGCGTCTCGCAATCGGTCACCTGCAACAGCGATCTCGACATGGCGACCTCCGCCGGCACCGACTGCGTGGTCCCTCCCGGCTCGAGCCCGGGCGACACGCACGCCGCGCGGAGCAGCTTCTACCATCTCAACCGGATCGCCGAGCACGCGCGCACCTGGCTTCCGACCCGGACCTGGCTGACGAGCCAGGTCCCCGACACGGTCAACATCACCGCCACCTGCAACGCCTACTGGGACGGGTTCGGCGTCAATTTCTTCAAATCGGGCGGAGGCTGCAGCAACACCGGAGAGATTTCCGGCGTCTTCCTCCACGAGTGGGGCCATGGGCTCGACCAGAACGACGGCGGCGATTTCGACGACCCGTCGGAGGCCTACGCGGACATCACCTCGATCATGTGGACGCACCACTCCTGCGTCGGGACAGGGTTCTTCATTTCGGGAACATGCAGTGGCTACGGCAATCACTGCCTGACCTGCACGGGGGTCCGCGACCAGGATTGGGACAAGCGCGCGAATCACGTTCCCTCGACTCCGACCGGATTCTTGGCCCCGCACTGTCCGGGCGGAGGAGGCCCTTGCGGGAAGGAAGAGCACTGCGAGGCCTACGTCAGCGGCGAGGCGCTCTGGGATCTCGCGACACGCGATCTCCCCGCTTCCGGTCTGGACCCGATCAACGCCTGGGCATTGGCCGACAAGCTCTGGTACAAGTCGCGTCTGGGTTCCGGCGGAAACGCCTACAACTGCGCTCTTCCCAGCTCGGACGGCTGCGGCGCCACCTCGTGGTTCTCGAAGATGCGCGCGGTCGACGACGACGACGGCAACCTGGCGAACGGCACGCCGCACGCCGCCGCCCTCTTCGCCGCGTTCAACCGGCACGGCATCGCGTGCGGAGCGGCGTCCGACGCGTCCAACCAGAATTTCTCTGCCTGTCCCACGCTCGCCGCTCCGACCATGACGGCGACGGCGGGGGCGGCGTCGAACTCGATCACCTGGACGGCGGTCCCGGGCGCCCTCTCCTACCGGGTGATGCGCAACGACCTCGGCTGCGACGCGGGCTTCTCGAGAATCTCGCTGACCGGCGGGACGAGCTTCACCGACAACGGCCTCGTCAACGGGTTCTCCGAGTACTACACGGTGCAGCCGCTGACCTCGAACGCGTCGTGCGACGGCCCCGTGTCGAATTGCCAGGGGGCGACGCCCCAGTCGGCGGCAGGCACGCTGAGCCTGAACAGCAGCACGTACAATTGCGCCTCGGTGATCACGATCACCGTCACGGACTCGAACGTCGGCGCCGCGTCGACGACGGCGAATCTGACCTCGACGACCGAGACCGCCGCCGAGGCGGTCACGCTCACGCGGATCGCCCCGGGATCCGCGACCTACACCGGCACGATCGCCTTGACTTCCGCGGCGCCGTCGCACAACGGAGTCCTGTCCGTCAACAACGGGGACACGATCACGGCGACCTACCTCGATGCCAACGATGGAGCCGGGCACGCCAACCAGCTCCGGACCGCGCTGGCGACCGCCGACTGCGCCCCGCCGTCGATCTCGAAGGTCCAGGCGAGAAACGTCACCGGAACCACCGCGACGATCAGCTGGACCACGAACGAGGGCTCGTCGAGCCTCGTGCACTACGGAACGACCGCACCCCCCGCCGGCTCCGCCGCGAGCGGGGCGCCGGTGACCGACCACGCCGTCGCGCTATCTGGGCTCTCGCCGTGCGCGAGCTACGTTTTCTCCGTGGAGTCCTCCGACAACGCCGGGAACTCCGCCCTCGACAACGCGTCGGGGAGCTACTACACGTTCACCACGGGGCAATCGAGCTCGCCGACTTCCTACAGCGCCGATACGCCGATGGCGATCCCCGACCTCGGATCGACATCCTCGACGATCAGCGTGCCGTTCTCCGTCACCGTTCAAGACCTCGACGTCACGGTGAACATCTTCCACCCATTCGACGGCACGCTGACGATCACCTTGGTCCCGCCGACCGGCGCGCCGATCGTCCTCTCGAATCAGCGCGGCGCCGCCGGGGCGAATTTCACCAACACGACGTTCGACGACGAGGCGCCGACGGCGATCGCCGTGGGCTCGGCCCCGTTCACGGGGTCGTATCGCCCCGATTCCCCGCTCGCCGCCGTCGAGGGGCTGAACTCCGCCGGCGCGTGGAGGCTCATCGTCGCCGACGGCGCGAACAACAACGTAGGATCGCTCCAGTCCTGGCAGCTCAACTTCACGACGTCGACGCCGGTCTGCGGCCCGCACGCCAGCCTGCGCGCCCAGGCTCTGGTGGCGGACACCTGCCCCGGCGGGCTCTCCGGCAATGCCAACGGCTCATGGGACGCGGGCGAACAGGTGCAGTTCAAGGTCAGCGTCGCGAACGACGGCACGGACACGCTGACGGGCGTCAGTGCGACCGTGACGCCGATGACGCCCGGCGTCGCGATGGTCGACGGGACCGCGACCTTCCCCGACATCTATCAGGGCTCGACCTTGGATTCCCTCGCACCCCATTTCACGGCGAAGCTCCCTCTGGGCCTGACTTGTGGCGCTCCAATCGCGTTCCAAGTCGAGATCGACAGCGCGCAGGGATCGTGGACCGGCTCGTTCGTGCAGCCGGCCGGCCGCGCGACCAATGGCACCGGGAGGGTCCTCGACGAGTCGTTCGACAACGGCATCCCCGCGACGTGGACGGTCGTCGACGGTGGATCGGGCGGCGGCAGCGCCGCCACCTGGACGGCGGCCAACCCCGGCGTCCGACCGATCGCCTCGCCGCTTTCCGTCCCGGTCGCCACCGTGGACAGCGATGCTGCCGGAGCTGCGGCGACGCAGGACGAGGCGCTGATCACTCCGCCGATCGACCTCACGACCGCGGCGACGGCCACGCTCCAATTCGATCAGTACTTCCGGTGGTATTCCGGCGGCCTCAACGAGATCGCCGACGTCGACGTCCGGTCCGCCGCGACGGGTGGGGCCTGGGTCAACGTCCTGAGGCAGCAGGGAGCGTCGAGCGCCAACCCCGATCGTCGATCGATCGACATCTCGGCGCAGGCGGCGGGCGCCGCCGACGCGCAGGTGCGCTTCCGCGACTACAACGGCGGCAACGAGTGGTACTGGCAGATCGACAACGTCAAGGTCGATGCGGCCGCGCCTGGAAGCTGCGACATGCCCGTATGCACCGGCGCCGTGCCCGGCGGGGCGAAGCCGGTCGGAGACGGTGTGTTCGGCAGCCCGATGACCGTCTCTCGAGGCGACGCGGGGGCGACAACGCTCGGCCTGGCATGGGACGTCACGACCTGCGCGTCGAGCGACCACCACGTCCTCTACGGGAACCTCTCGTCGGTTGCGTCGGCGACCGTCACGGGTGCCGTCTGTCATCTCGGAGCGTCCGGCAGCGCGACCTGGAACGGCGTTCCGGCGAGCAATCTTTGGTTCGTGATCGTCGGGGACGACGGCGGGACGACGGAGTCGACCTGGGGCACCGACCCGACGAGCGGCCAACGCGGGGGAGCGACGGTCTCCGGGCAGTGCGGCATGACGGCAAGGGACAATTCCGCGACTTGTCCCTAGCAGCGAATCGCCGGGAGTGTGATTTTCGGCTTTCCCCCCGGTTCGGATGACGGTAGATTCCGGCACGATTTCCAGGGGGAATCTTCATGAAGATCTCTGCCCGAAGCTGGCGGACGACGTGTGCTGTCTTTCTTTCAATTCTTGCGCTTTCGGCAACCGCAGTCGTCGCGTTCCAGGTGCGGCCAAAAGCGAGTCGCTTCGACGCGCTCGTCGTCGAGGATCCGACGAGCTCGCTCGACGTGGCCACGACACCTCTGGCCTCCGTACCGGGAAACGAGCCGCGCCGCGTCGCGTGGGAGGGTTTCCGCGCCGCTCATGGGCCGGCATGGACCATTTACCTCGACCGCCGGTCGGGGGCGCCGCTTCTCGCAGAGGGTAAGGGCATTCCCTGGGCCATGGGGCCCAATCCGACCGCCGAATCGCTCGCGGCCTCCCTCCGCTCGTTCATGGCGGGGAACAAGACTCTGTTCCAGGCGGACAACTCGGAATTGATCTTCGACCGCGAGGGGTCGGGCCGGATCTCGCCCGACGTCTGGCAGATCGCTTTCACTCGTGCGATTTCCGGGGTTCCGGTCATCGGCGAGCGCTACCTGTTCACGATCGGCCACGGCAATTTGATCTCGTTCGGCGCCCCCCGCTGGAGCCGGATCGAGGTCGACCCGAATCCGAATCTACCGGCCGCCGAGGCCCTGGAGCGGCTCGGGGCCTACATGCGCCTGACCACGGCCGATACGTCCAAGGTGATCGACAAGGGCACGCTCCAGATCATCCCCCTTCGCTCGAGCGGTACCTATGACGGGCCGTATTCCGGCCCGATCGGCGCCGGCTATCGGGCGGCATTGGTTTGGCAGGTGGCGGTGGCCGTCGAGGGGGAGATCGGAACGTGGACGGCGCAGGTCGACGCCCACACCGGCGCGATTCTGTCGTTCGTCGACTCCAACGACTACGCGCAGGTCAAGGGGGGCGTTTTTCCAGTCTCCGACGACGGTCAGTGCACCGATGGGTGCGAGCAGCCGAACTGGCCCATGCCCTACGCGGATATCGACATCGGCGGTGCGCCGCAGACGGCGTCTTCGTTGGGCCTCTTCAACTGCACGCCGACCGGTTCGACGGCCTTGACGATGCTGGCCGGGCCGTATGTCAAGGTCGCCGACACCTGCGGTGCGGTTTCTCAGACGGCGACGTGCGATGCCGACGTGGACCTCGCGGCCAGCGCGGGAACGGACTGCACGGTCCCCGCGGGAGCGAGCGTGGGAGACACGCACTCGGCGAGGACGAGCTTCTACCACCTCAACCGCATCGCCGAGCACGCGAGGTTCTGGCTCCCCAGCCGCCCCTGGCTCTTCGCGCAGCTCCTCGACAACGTCAACCTGAATCAGACCTGCAACGCCTACTGGAACGGGTCGAGCGTCAACTTCTTCAAGTCGGGCGGTGGGTGCCGCAACACCGGTGAGATCGCCGGCATCTTCCTCCATGAGTGGGGGCACGGGCTCGACGCCAACGACGGGGGCGGCATGGACAATCCGTCCGAGGCCTACGCCGACATCACCTCGCTGATGTCCACGCACGTCTCGTGCATCGGGCGCGGCTTCAGCGCGGCGGATGCGAACTGCGACGGGTACGGTGATACCTGCACGAATTGCTCCGGCATCCGCGACCAGGACTACGCCAAGCATGTCAGCAACGCCCCGGCGACACCCTCGGGCTTCCTGACTTCGAACTGCCCGAGCGGCAGCGGCCCCTGCGCCAAGGAGGTCCACTGCGAGTCCTACGTGAGCGCCGAGACGATGTGGGATCTCGCCACACGCGACCTCCCCGCGGCCGGCCTCGACCTCGCGTCCGCGTGGCAGCTGGCCGACAAGCTCTGGTACAAGTCGCGGCTGAACTCGGGGGGCAACGCTTACAACTGCGCTCTCCCGAACTCCGACGGGTGCGCGGCGACGTCCTGGTTCTCGAAGATCCGGACGGCCGACGACGACGACGGCAACCTCGCCAACGGCACCCCGCACGCCGCCGCCATCTTCGCGGCGTTCAATCGGCACAAGATCGCCTGCGGCACCGCGGGCGACGCGTCGAACCAGAGCTCCACCGTCTGCCCCGCGATCGGCGCGACGACGCTGACGGCTGCTGCCCAATCGGGGGCCGCCTCGCTGAGCTGGTCGACCGTGCCGAACGCCACGTCGTACAACGTCCTGCGGAACGATCAGTCCTGCGCGGCGGGCTCGACGATCATCGCCACCGTCCCAGGGTTGAGCTACACGGATTCGGGGCTGGCCAACGGCTTCACCGAGTACTACACGGTTCAGGCGGCGGGGGCGAACCTCGCCTGCGACGGGCTGCTCTCGAACTGCCAGAGCGTCACCCCGCAGCCGCTCGCCGGCGTCGTCAAGCTCGACGCGGCGTCCTACAGCTGCGCGGCGCTCCTCCACGTCTCCGTCACCGACAGCAACGTCGGGGGCGCGACGACGACGGTCAAGCTGACCTCGGCCACCGATCCGGCCGGCGAGACCATCACGCTGAATCAAGCGTCCCCCGGTTCGGCCAACTACGCCGGGACGATCTCGACGACGGCCGCCCCGGCCGCCGCCGACGGCCTGCTCTCCGTCGTCGACGGTGACACGATCACGGCGACCTACATCGACGCCGACGACGGCCAGGGTGGAACGAACCTGACGCGGACGATCACCGCGGGGGTCGATTGCGTCTCCCCGATCATCTCCGGCGTGACGAGCAGCAACGTCTCGGGGAACACGGCGCGGGTGAGCTGGGTCACCGACGAGGCCGCGACGAGCGTCGTTCACTACGGCCTGACGCCCCCGCCGGGCGCGACCACAGCGCTCTCCGCGAAGATCGTCAACCACGCGGTCGATCTCTCCGGGCTCAGCGAGTGCTCGACCTACTTCTTCTCGGTTGAATCGGCGGACGCCGTCGGCAACGCGTCGCAAGACGATGCGGGCGGCTTCTTCTACTCGTTCGACACGGTGAAGAACGTTCAGCCGAGCTATCCCAACTCGGACGGACCGGTCGCGATCCCCGACAACAATCCGACGGGAGCGACGAGCACGATCACGGTGACCGACAACGCGCCGATCGTCGACCTCAACGTGACGATCAACTCGCTGACCCACACCTACGACGGCGACCTGGTGCTCCATGTGATCGGGCCGGACGGCACCGACGTCATCCTCTCCAACCGCCGCGGCGGCAGCGGCGACAACTTCGTCGGCACCGTGTTCGACGATGCGGCGTCGACGTCGGTCTCGAGCGGAACGGCGCCCTTCACCGGCTCGTTCCGGCCGGACAATCCCCTCTCCGCCTTCAACGGCAAGATCGCCGCGGGCCTTTGGAAGCTGTTCGTCGTCGACCAGGCGGCCATCGACGTCGGCAACATCAACAGCTGGGCGCTGAATTTCACCTATCCGACGGCCTTCTGCGGATCGCACGCCAGATACGAGTCGCACGCGCTGGTGTCCGATGCGTGCTCGGCCGGCGGCGGCAACGCGAACTCTTACTGGGACGCCGGCGAGCAGGTCCAGTTCAAGGTCACGGTCAAGAACGACGGCTCCACGCCCCTGACCGGCGTGACCGCGACGGTCAGCCCCACGACGCCGGGCGTCACCATGATCAACGGCACGGCGAGCTATCCCGACATCCCGGCCGGGGCCTTGGTGGAATCGAACGCTCCGCACTTCACGGCCTATCTGTCGCAGAGCCTGGCGTGCGGCGGCACCATCGGGTTCCAGATCCAGGTCCACAGCGCCCAGGGAACCTGGACGAGCTCCTCGACCGGCCAGGCGGTCGGCCAAACGATCCCGGGCGGCGGCGCGGTCCTGAACGAGACGTTCTCGGGCGGGATCCCCGCGACCTGGACGATCGTCGACGGAGGCAGCGGCGGGGGCGCCGCCGCCACGTGGACGACCTCGAACCCGGGCGGCAGGACGTTTGCCTCGCCGCTCGCCGCACCGGTCGCGATCGTCGACAGCGACAACGCCGGGACGGCGGCGACGCAGGACGAACAGCTGATCACCCCACCGCTCGACCTGTCGACGACGACGTCCGTCACGCTGAGCTTCGACCAGTACTTCAGGTGGTACCAGTTCGGGCTCAACGAGATCGCCGACGTCGAAGTGCGATCGTCGGTGACCGCCGGAACATGGGTCAACCTCCTCCGGCAGCAGGGGGCATCGAGCCCGAATCCCGATCACAAGATCATCAACCTGACCGCGCAGGCCGCGGGCGCCACGGGCGTGCAGGTGAGGTTCCGCTACTACCAGGCCCAGTTCGAGTGGTGGTGGGAGATCGACAACGTCAGGATCGACGTCGTCTCGCCGGGCGCTTGCAACATGCCGGTCTGCGCGACCGGCGCACCGGTCGTCGCGAAACCGGTCGCCGAGGGAACCAGCTACGGTTACCCCATGATGGCCACCCGCGCCGACGATACGGGCTCGATGATCGACCTGAAGTGGGACGTCTCGACGTGCTCGTCGTCCGACCACCATCTGCTTTTCGGCGACCTCGCCAACGTCTCGTCGGTCACGACGCTCTCCGGAGCGCTTTGCGACATCGGCACAACGGGCTCGATGTCGTGGGCCGGGGTTCCGGCCGGCGATCTCTGGTTCGTGATCGTCGGCGACGACAAGGCCAACACGGAAGGCAGCTGGGGCACGATTCACAGCGCGGGCGTTGCGTCGGAGCGTGCCGGTACGACGATCTCGGGCGTTTGCGGAATCACCGTTCGCAACAACGCGGGAACCTGTCCGTAAGCTTTCGACGGGAGGCGGCGGCGCGCATCATGCGCTCCGCCGCCTCCTGCTTTTTGCGCCTCGGCCCCGGCGTGCGGAGGGTGCCCCCGATGGCCCGCCGGCTCGCGGCTCTCCTCTTTACCTTGTTACTGGCGTCATCCGCGATGGCCGCCGAGGCGCGCGAGCCTGCTGCCGTTGCCGTCGCGCAGCGGACGCTCGGCGCGATGGGCGGCGAGAAGGCCTTTGCCGGGTTGCGGACTCTCAAGTTCGACTTCGTCGTCGAGCGCGACGGCAAGGAGCTGTCCCGCGTTCATCACGTCTGGGACCGTTGGGACGGCCGTTACCGCGTCGAATGGAAGAACCGCGAGGGAAAGGTCGCCGTCTCCGTCTTCAACGTTCAGAAGCGAGGGGAGGGGCGCTCGTGGCTCGACGGCCAGGAGCTCTCGGGAGAAGACCTCAAGAAGGGGCTCGAAAGGGCCTACGCTCGGTTCATCAACGACACGTACTGGTTTCTCATGCCGGCCAAGATGCTCGACCCGGGCGTCAACCTCGCGTCCGAGGGGGAGCAAGCCAAAGACGGGAAGCGCTTCGACGTCGTCCGCCTGACCTTCGACGACGGTATCGGTCTCACGCCGAAGGACACCTACTGGGCGTTCGTCTCGAAGGAGACGGGACTCATGGAGCGCTGGGAGATGATTCTCACCGGCCAAGAACCGAAGGACCGCGAGGGCTGGACGTGGACCGATTGGCAGTCCGTCGGCGGCGTCAAGCTCGCCACCGTCAAGACCTCCCAAGACCGAACGACGGTCATTCGCTTCGACCATATCTCCGGCTCGACCGCAGCCGATGACTCCGCCTTCGCCAAATAGGGGACACTCCCCTTTTCGAAAAAGGGGAGTGTCCCCTTTTTTCTAGGGGCAGGTGCCTGAAGCATTCACGACGCGAGGGCCAGTGGTGGCGTCGCCTGCCGGTCCTTCGACCGACGCCGCGTTCACGGCGTCGACCAGGTACCAATACATGTGGCCGGCGACGGCAGCCGGATCCTCCGTGAGCGTCGGGCCCGAGGTGGTTCCGGCCCCCTGGAAGCGCACGCACGAGTCGACACCCGCGTTGAGGAGGCTCGGCAGATCCGCCACGGCCCCCCGATAGAGCCGGTAGCTCGCGGCGTTCGTCATCGAGGGCCAGGCGAGCGTGTCCTTGGTATCTCCCGACCACTCGAGGTCGCCGACCTCCGCGACGGTGCAAGCATTGACCGTCACGGTGACGGTCGGATGATTGTCGGAGACGCAGCCGTCGGCGCTCGTCACCGTCAACGTGTACGCGGTCGTCTGCGCGGGACTTGCGATCGGCGCGCAGCTCGCGGGATCGGACAGGCCGGCGGCCGGCGTCCAGCTGCAGCTCACGCCGCCGGATCCCGAGAGCGCCGTCGACGATCCGGCGCAGATCGACGCTGAGCCGCTCGCGGAGGCGGTCGGGAGCGCGTGGACCTCGATCGCCCGGAGATCGACGTTGTTGCTCGCCTTCCCTCGGGAATCGACGACGTGCAGCCGCGCCGCGAAGTCGCCGCTCGTCGCGTACGTGTGGCTGACCGTGGGACTGGACTGTACGACGCTCGGGGTGCCGTCCCCGAAGTCGAATTGATAGCTCGCGACGGTGTCTCCGGCATCCGGGTCGGTCGATGCGGACCCGTCGAGCGAGACCGTCAGGGGCACGCACCCCTCGAGCGGAGAGGCCGACAACGTTGCGGTCGGCGCGTTGTTCTCGCGGCAGGAGGCGTTGCCCACGAGCGTGTAGCTCCCCATCGGCGAGAAGTCGCTGGCGGCGGTCTGCGTCACAGGCAGACCGTCGGCGCGGCTGAAGAACGTCCTGGATTGCATGACGGTCAGCGTCTGGCCGGCGACGACGCCGTCGATCTTGCTCGTGGCGATTCCGATCCGGATCGTTCCCGTCCCGGCGTCGTAGCTGAAATCGTCCGCGGCGCCGACGCGGGTCGGGAGATTGGCGTTCGGCGGCGAGATCGTTCCGTATTCGGCCGCGACGGTCCCGGTCGCGTTGGTCTTGATCGCGACGTAATCGCGGTCCGCTCCCGAATCCGGGTTGGTCCGGTTCCACAAGACGTACCACTGGCTGCTCGGAGGCGCGCTCGAGGCGCCGCCCACCTGCAGCGTGAAGACCAGCTTGCCGGATCCGTCGGTGCCGTAGGGCTCGGCGACGGAGAGCGAGCGGATGTCGACCGCGGGCGACGGCGGAACGTTCGGCGCGGAATCCGACGTGTCGGTCGCGACGGTGACGCCCGGGGTGTGGCAGGGATCGACGCCGACCGCAATGGTCGCGGGCACGACGACCTCGGCGCAGAACGGACCCTCCCCCGATCCGTTGACCGCCCTGATGCGGTAGTAGTAGGGGCTCGACGCATCGGCGGTGATGTCGTCGTAGGCGTTCTTCGCGCTGCCGCGGCTCGTCAGAAGGGTCTCGCCCCCGCTGACCGTCCCGCGGTAGATCTTGTAGCCGGTGAGATCGGCGCCCCCGTTGTCCGGAGTCGACCAGCTCAGGCTCACCACGCTCGCCGCGGTGCGCGCCGCCGCGAGCTGGGGCGCCTTCGGCGGCGCCGGCTCGGCCGGCGACGGGTCGAACGCCGCGAGGAGGCCGCGGCCTCCCGATTGTCGGGAGATCGTCGCCTTCGCGGTGTAGTCGTTCCCCGTCCCATTGATGCACGAGCCGGTGATGCAGCCGTCGGCGTAGCCGACGAGGATCTTCCCGGCCGCGTCGATGGTGATGTCGTTGAAGTCGAGAAGATTGCGATCGTCGGGGGTGTTGGCGCACGCGGTCGTCCCCTTGTTGCAGATCGATCCGCGCTGCACGGGGTCGTGCGGGGTCGCGTCGACGACGCTCCAAGTGACGCCGCCGTCGTAGGTGAGGGCTACGTAGAGGTGCCAGAGCGCGTTGAAGCTCGCCTGGTTGCCGTAATCCCCGTCGGTCATCGACCCCAGGAACGCGAAGGCGGCGCGGTCGTTGTCGCCGGCGACGACCTCGGGGAAAGTGCTGTTCTTGATGCCGAGGGGCACGCCCACGTCCTGGTTGTGCTGCCAGGTCACCCCCTTGTCGTCGGAGACGGCGACCCACGGGTGCCCGTCGCTGGCCTGGTACCCGAAGTACACCCGTCCCCCGGCCCCGATCCCGACCGCGGGGTCGACGAGGTAGTCGTTCTTCGGCGGGGTGCTCCCGCTGACGAACCGCACGGTCCAGGTGGCGCCGGCGTTCTCCGAGACGGCGAGCCCCTGATTCGAGTAGCCGTTCAGGGGATCGCCGTTGCAGGCGCGGTTCGGGACGTACGCCGTCCCGTCTGCCGCGACCTTGACGTGCCCATGGATGCCCCCACACTGAGCGCCGGTCCAAGCGGCGACCCCCGGCCCGAACGAGAGACCGCCGTCCTGGCTCAGGGCGCAGAAGGCGGTCGCGTCTTCTTGTGAGCAGTAGTACACCGCGTCGGGGTAGGAGGTCGTCGGGCCGATCGGACCGGCCGGGAACGGCCCCCCGCCGAACGTCTGGTGATCGACTCCGGCCGGAGTGCCGCACCCCTCCCCCGGCGTCCAATCGGTTCCGTCGTTGTCGGTGAAGGCCGAAGCGGAGCAGGCGCCCGTGAGCTGAGAGGCGAACGTCCGGTTCGTGCGCGAGTCGGTGTAGAGGATCGAGTCGAGGCTGGCTTCGGACGTTGACGGGAAGCTGACGTTGGCCCAAGTCGCCGCCGCCGGGGACGCGCAGTCGTCGAAGCCGACCTTCAGCGTCTGCAGCCCTGCCTCGAACATCACCTTGCTCGAGGAGTAGTCCGCGCCGATCGACGGCTCCCCCGACCCGTCTCCGAGACCGTCCGGCGACCGGTAGTTCTTGAACCGGGCGAGCCCGGGAACCGTCGGAAGCTCGGGAGGATCGGGCGGCGCCGTGAGCGGGCTCAGCGTGACGATCGCGTTGTAGGTGTCGCCGCCGGCGCCGGTCGTGACCGAGTACGGCGTCACGCGGACGGTGTACGTGTGAGTGCCCGGGCTCGCCTGGGCCCGGACGGCTTCCGGCATGTTGCCCGTCACGGACTCGCTGACCGAATTCCCCGACGAGTCGAGCAGATAGAGATCGAAATCGGCCGATGGCGAGAACGTGATCGTAACCCTGACGAAATAGATGTTCGGATCCCCCTGGGGGACGGTGACGGTCAGCGCATAGTCGTCGCAGGGAAGGAGCGGGTTCAGGCAGGTCGGCTCGGTCGGCGGCCCGGCCGTGCCCGTTTGGTTCGTCTGGCTGAAGGGGCCGCCGGTATAGCCGAGCGTGTTGGCCGATGGGGTCACCGTCCCGGAGCCGGGCGTGGCCGCGTGCGCAACGCCGAACGAGCCGAGGAGAAGAAGTGCCGACGTGATTCCAGATTTCATTGGAGCCTCCTGATCCCGCCCTGGATCGGTGCGCTCGGGTTCTCGTACTACCTGAGCTCGTTCTAGATTTACCGGCGGCGGTATCCAGGCGGTATGAGGAGGATTCCTCAGCCAACGAGGAAATTTCCCTCAGCGGCCGGGAGTCCGTCACAATCGGAGTCCAGGGGGGAGGGAGTGGGCGCCCGAAAGCCGCTTCTCGCGGATGCCGCCGTCGTCCTGGGAGCCGCGTGGATCGCGCGGCTGGCCTTCATCCTCGCGATCCCATCCACGGCCCACTCGGCCGATGTCGACCACTGGACGACCGTCGCCGAGGCCCTCCGGAACGGCGCGAATCCGTACCAGGTCACCAACTACCTCAACTGGCCTCCCGTGTGGATGCAGATCGTCTATGTGCTCTCGGCGATCAGCTCGGCTCTCGATGTCCCGTTTCTTCCCGTCCTGCAGGCGTTCCTGGTCGCCGTCGAATCCGTGCTCGTCGTGGCGCTTCTCGAGCTGATCAAGGCGGTCGCGCCCGACGTCAACGCGAGGGTGCTCGTTCTCTGGGGAGTCGCCCTCAATCCCGTGGCGATCCTTCTCGTGTGCCAGCACGGAAACTTCGACGTGCTCGTCGCGCTCCTCGTCGTTCTCTTCCTGGGGAGCTTGATCGCCTTCGTGCGGCGTGGGGACCCGGTGGATTGGCTCGTCGCCGGGCTGTTCCTTGGAATCGGGATCGCGGTCAAGACGATTCCCTTGATCCTTACGCCGCTTCTCGCCACCCGGTCGAGGGCGCTGCCCTGGAAGACGCGCGGGCTAGGCGTCGCGCTGCTGTTGGGACCCGTGGCGCTCGGCATGAGCGTCATCTACGTCTTGACGCCCGCCGAAGTGACCGCGTACGTCCTGAGCTACCGATCGTACTCGGGCTGGTTCGGCCTCTCCGGACTGCTCCTGATGGCCGGGGCGTCGGCATCGCTTCCTGCTTACGGGCTCGTCTTCGATCTCCTGCTTGCCGCGTCGATGGCAGCCTCCGCGTGGTTTGTCTGGCGTCGCGACAGGATCGACGCACGGGAGCTCGTTCTGCTGGCGGCGCTTCTCTTGGCGGCCGTTCCTGCACTGGGACCGGGCTACTCCCCGCAGTACATCGACTGGTTCCTTCCGCTTCTCGTCGTGGCTTTCGCCGCGTTCGGCGGGCCATTGCGCTGGGTCTTGGGCGGCTTCGCGTTGATCGCCGCCGCCACCTACCTGGTCGAGTACGCTCTCTTCCCGAGCCACGGCATGTTCTTGACCCGCATGACGAAGAGCGAGCCGTTCATGACTTGGAGCCGCACCTGGTCCACACAAACGGGCCAGACGATCATCCGCCTGCCGCTGTTCGTCGCCTACGCGGCTTTCCTCGCGGTCGGCACGCTCGAGCTCCGGCGCCGGTGGGGCGGAAAGGAGCCGATCGACCTCTGAGCGTGGCGTTTTTGTACAGGCGGTGAGGAAGCACGGGCTGTCGTCCCCCTTCGACCCACGATTCGATCTTGGCCCCGGGAATGCAACGACCTATCCTCAGCGCAGCACGGCTCACCGAATCGTGGGGGATCATGGTCAGCGCGGTCGACGTCGCATCGACGGATCGGGCGCAGGCCGCGGAGCGCGGCCTCGCCGGACGCTGGGCGCTGCCGGCGATCCTCGCCGCGGCCGCGCTGATTCGCCTGTACTGGGCGCATCGCGACATTCACGTCGTCTCTGGCGACGAGTGCGAATACCTTCGCCTCGCACAGAATCTCGTGAAGTCGCGCGCCTACGTCGGCCTCTTCGAAGGGCCGCAGATCATGTACCCGCCCCTGTTCTCGATCTTGATCGCCCTGTTCTCCATCGTGACGCGCAGCTTCGAGACGGCAGGAGGGCTGGTGTCCCTGATCGCGGGCGTGAGCTTGGTCGCGGGGGTCTTCTGGATGGCCCGCGAAATGTACGGCACGAGCGTCGGGCTGATCGCCTCGTTTGCCGCCGCGTTCCACCCGGCGCTCATCGAGCTCTCCGACGCCGTCTATTCGGAGAGCATCGCCCTGCCCCTCGTGATCGTCGGCGTCACGTCGGGCCTCGTCTACCTCAACGCGCGGGAGCGGCGGTTCGGGGTGGTGTGCGGCCTTTGCTTCGGCTTGGCGTACCTGACGCGCCCCGAAGCGCTCGCGTTCCCGGCTCTGATCGCCGCGGCCGGGGTCTTGAAGGCCCGTATGACTCGCGGGTCCCTCCGCCTTGCGGTGGCCAGGGGCCTGTTGATCGTCACGGTCGCCGGAGCGGTGGCCATACCCTACGTCGTCTATCTCTCCCGCCAGACGGGAAGGCTGCAGCTCGAAGGCAAGAGCGCGATGAATTTCGCGATCGGCCGCCGGCTCGACGCCGGGATGAGCTATGCCGAAGCGACCTTCGGCCTCGGGCCAGGATCGCGCGAGGACGGGCCGTTCCTCTCGCCGAACCTTTGGGTCATGCGGGCACCCCCCAAGGCCTCGCTGGCGCAATTGATCCGATACTGGCCCTCGGCCGCGCACAGGAACTGGGAGCGGCTGGAAGACTACGTGCTGTTCCTCGTCTTCGGGGCGATCGGGATCGCCTTCGTCGCGTTGGGCCTGTTCGGACAGCCGTGGGACGAGAGCCGCTTCTTCCGGGAGATCGTCGTCCTGGCCGTGGTCAACGGATACGGGATCATCCTGGCCGGCCAGCATCAAATCGCCTACCGCTACGTCCTGCCGTTCCTCCCCTTCTTCCTCGTCTGGGCGGCCCACGGCGTCGAGCACGCGATGCGATGGTACCGGGTGACTTCCGGGACGCTGACGCGTCGGGCGTCGAGACTGACGCAAAAGCTCATGGCGCAGTTCGGCTACGTGGTGCTCTTCGGCATCCTCCTCATCGGGCTCCACCGGCTGACGTGGGCCGAGGACTTCCACAGCCGGTCCCCGGGAGAAGCCGACTTGAGGGACGCGGGGTTGTGGATCAAGGCAAATGCCCACGCCGCGGCAAGGGTCATGAGCAACAGCAACGAGGTCCCGTACTACGCGGGCGGCGTTGCGCTGCGGCTCCCGTTCGCCGACTCCGGAGCGGCGCTCGCCTACATTCACGCAAAGCGCCCGGACTACATCGTCTTGTCGCGCGGGCCTTCGATCGCGGGCGCCTATGGGATCGACTGGTTCGAGCACGGGATCCCGGATCCCGCCGCGCGGCTCGTGGGCGAGATCGGCCCTGAGAAACAGCCCCACGCCTTGATCTACGCGTGGGATCAGGCCAAGTAGACGTCACTCCGACCGTCGCTCTGCTTGCCAACCTCTTCCGCGGACGACGCACCCGGGCGTGCGGCCCGTGTGCTCGCCGTCCCGCAGGACCTGCACGCCGTTGACGAAAACGTGAACCATGCCCGTGGCGTACCGTCTCGGCTCGTCGAACGTCGCATGGTCGGCGATGGCCGCAGGGTCGAACACGGCGATGTCGGCGAAGTAGCCAGTCTCGAGTCGGCCGCGCTGCGCCAGGCCGAGGTTCTCGGCTGGCAGGGCCGAGAGCTTGCGAACGGCCGCCTCGAGCGGCATCAGCTTCTCGTCACGGACGTACCGGCCGAGCACGCGGGCGAAGTTGCCGTAGGCCCGCGGATGCGAGTGATACCGGGCGAATACTCCCTCGGGGCTGGACGATTCTTCGTCGGAGCCGAAGCTGACCCACGGGAGCACGATTTGCTTTCGGATGTTCTCTTCGGACATCAGGAAGTAGGCCGTGCCGACGCGGCTGTCGTCCTCGACGACGAGATCCATCGCCGTCTCTTCCGGCGGCTTTCCCAAGATGCGTGAGACCTCGGCGAGCGTCTTGCCCGTGTACTTCTTGAGGGCATCGTTCTTGAAGCTCAGGAACAGCACGTTCTCCGGGGAGCCGGCGCCGAGATAGAGGTTTTCCCACGCGTCGGTGGGCGTCGTCATCTCCCGCTTCACCCGGAGGCGCACCGCGGGGTCCTGGAGGCGCTTGCGCCACTCCTCGAGCCCGCCCTCTTGCACCCAAGGCGGCATCGCCGCGTCGAGCCCGGTCGCCCCCGCCGTGTAGGTGTACATATCGGCGGTGACGCGGAGCCCGGTGGCCCGGGCGGCTTCCACCTTCGCGATCACGGCGTCCATCTTCGGCCAGTTGGATCGTCCGGCCGCCTTGAGATGGTAGATCTCCGCGGGCACGCCGGATTCTTTCGCGATCCGGATCAGCTCGTCGACGGCTTCGAGGAGCGTGTTCCCCTCGCTCCGCATGTGCGAGATGTAGAGGCCGCCGTAAGGGGCCGCCGCGCGGCATAGCTCCACGATCTCCTCGGTGTGCGCGTAGAATCCCGGCGCGTAGATCAGCGCGGATCCCACGCCGAGCGCTCCGTCCTCCATCGCGTCGCGGACGAGCGCCGTCATCCGGTGAAGCTCGTCCGCCGTGGGAGCGCGGTCGGCGTATCCGATCTCGTGACGCCTTATCGTGGTCGCGCCGACGAACGACGCCACGTTGGGGGAGATGCCGCGTTTCTCGAGGGTGCGGAGGTACTCGTCGAGAGTCGTCCAGGTGATCGGGTACTTGATGTCCCCCTGGAGCGCGACGTTCTCGCGCTTCATGCGCTCGTTGAGCGGACCCATCGACTCCCCTTCCCCCATGACCTCGAGCGTGACGCCCTGCCGGATGTCGCTCTGAGACCGGGCGTCGACGAGGAGCGATTCGTTCGCCCAGCTCAGCATGTTGATGAACCCTGGCGCCACCGCGAGCCCCCGGGCGTCGATCTCCACGCGGCCGCGCGCGCTCGTCAGGTCGCCGATCGTCGCGATCCGGTCCCCCTTGACGCCGACGTCTGCTCGGCGCGGCGGTCCGCCGCTGCCGTCATACAGCATGCCGTTCCTGATCAAGACGTCGTAGTTGGGCGTCGCCGCCCGACACGCGGTGAGGAGCAGGACGAGGACGATCGAAGCGCGCACAAGAACCTCCGGGACTTTGTCAAAAAGGGGACAGGCCCCGTTTTCGCCGCAAAGCGGTATCCGGGGAGCTTTGCAAGAAAACGGGGCCTGTCCCCTCTCTGACAAAGTCCCGAATCATCCCCTCGCCGCTCTGAGCTCGGCGATCAGGGCCTCGTCCTTGGGATCGAAGACGGGCTCGATATCGTATTGCTCGAAGAACAAGCTGGGCTTCTCGGCGTCGGGGATCCCGAGCATCCGGCGCAGGCGCCGGTCCTCGGGAGCGTACCGGCGCCCGAGTAGCCTTCGGACGGCGCCGGCGATCGTGTCCTTGAACCCGCAGACGTAGACGAGCGACCCTGCGGGGGTGAGGTCGATCCCCGGAAAGCGGTCGCCGTCGAACAAGCTCTCGACGCGGCCGGTCAGGCCGGTCCATTCGGGGTGCTCTCTGGGGCGGCTGACGGTCGGGAAGTAGCGGACGCCGAACCGGGCCGCCGCGTCGGTGAGCTCTTCGCGGTAGGCCAGCTCGTGCGGGTGGCTGACGCCGTGCAACACGACGAGGCGCGCAAGGAGCGCACGGTCCCCCTCCCTGATCGCACTGCGCACCATGCTGATGAAGGGAGCCACCCCGGTGCCGGCCCCGACGAGAAGCTTGAGGCGTGTATCGTCCTTCCCGGCGGTGCGGGGGAGTGTGAACCGCCCGGCGATTTTCTCGCCGAGATGCAGGCGCGCTCCGACGGAGAGCTTCCAGAGAAGGTGAGTCAGAGGCGAGTCGGTCTCCGGCTCCCTCGCGAACCGGATGTAGAACTCGACCCAGCGCCGCTCCTCCGGCTCGGAAGCGATCGAGTAGGCGCGCTGAACGTCGCCGATGCCGATCGTGACGTATTGCCCCGAGACGAACCAGGGCTCGCCGGGTGCCGGCACGGCGTCGGGGCGGATCCGAAAGATCGCGAGCGTGGAGTCGAGATCGGTGCGCGTGATGAGCGTCGCGTTGTCGGCCATCATGCCTCGAATCCTAATTCCATTCGCCCGACCTGCAGCCCGGTAAGAAAAAAGGGCCGGCCGACCCGAAGGTCGGCCGGCCCCGTCGAGCCCCCTCCTGGCTGAATTCGACTAGGGACAGGTCGTGGTGACCCGCGGAGCGCCCGGCGCGCCGTGCACTCCCTGGGTTCCAAAGGTTCCCGGAGCGGCGCAGTTGTTCTCGCCGCGCGAGAGGTACCAGAAGCCTGCGCCGACCGCGGGCAGCGTGCCGTCCGTGATGACCGCTGCCGCCAGATCGTCGAAGCAGACCTCGTCCCCGCCGCCCGGACCGACCGGCAGGGCGCCGATCAGCCCTCGCACGACGTCGTAGCGCGGCGAGTTGGGCTGCGGATCCCAGATGTACGTCTGCTTGTCGGACTGGACGCGGAGATTGGTGGTTTCGGCCGAGGGCCCGACGGGCGTCCCGGGCTGGCATGACCCGCCCCCGCAGGTATCGCCCGCGGTGCAGGCGTTTCCGTCGTCGCACGGAACCGTGTTCGGCGCGAACACGCAGCCGGTGCCCGGGCTGCACGAATCGTCCGTGCACGGGTTGGAGTCGTTGCAGGTGATCACGGTGCCCGCGCACGAGCCGTTGCTGCAGGTGTCGAGGACCGTGCACGCGTTCGCGTCGTCGCAGCTCGCCGTGTTGTTGGCGTGCTGGCAGCCGAGGCTCGGGTCGCAGTAGTCGTCGGTGCACGGGTTGGTGTCGGCGCAGTTCGGCGTCCCCGCGCCCGGCAGGCAGGTGTTGACGTCGGTGAGCACGATCGAGTCGATGTTCTGACCCGGCGCGCCCACGCTCGTGTCCGTGCCGATCCTCCACTGGAGCTGGACCGGCTGGCCCGCGGCGGCCGCGGGGAGGTTCACGACGGTCGTCAGATAGCTCGGATAGCCCGCGGACACCGCCGCCCACGCGGAGCGCCCGGCCAGCGGGTTGCTGAAGCCGCTCGAGATCGAGCCCGTTCCCGTGTTGTAGCCGCCGCTCGAGAAGCTGCCGCCGGCGGTGATGATGTCGGTGAACGGTCCGCCGTTGATCGAGATCTCGAGCACGCCGCCGTCGTAGAAGGTCGTTCCGCCGCTGTTCTCGAACGACCAGCGGTTCCGGAACGTCACCTTCGCGGTGGCCGACATGACGTTGAACACCGGGCTGATCAGGAGCTCGTCCCCCGCCGTCGGACCGATTCCGTCGACCCCGAACGCGGAGTTCGGAGCGGTGTCGCTGGTCGTGTTGACGGTCGTCCACAGCGTTTCGTCGGCGCCGTTGACGGTGGACGTCCACGTAGCCGGCAGGTTCGGAGCGGTCTCGCCGTCCCAGTTCTCGGCGAAAGCCGTCCCGCAGACGTCGCCGAGGGTGCAAGCATCCCCGTCATCGCAGGCGTTGGTGTTGTTGTTCGACTCGCACAGGCCCGTGGCCGGGTTGCAGGCCTCGGTCGTGCACGGGTTCGCATCCGGCGCGCAGACCACAGGATTCTGTCCCACGCACACGCCGTTCTGGCAGACGTCGGGAGACGTGCACAGGCTGTTGTCGCTGCACGTGTTGTTGTCGTTCGGCGTGTAGACGCAACCCGTGGACGGGTTGCACGTGTCGTCGGTGCAGGAGTTGTTGTCGTTGCAGACGATCGGCGGGTTCTCGCAGAGTCCGGTCGTCGGGTTGCACTGATTGGCCGTGCAGGCGTTGTTGTCGTCGCACGGCGGCGGCGGTCCGCCGACGCAGACGCCGTTGGCGCACGTGTCGTTCGCCGTGCACGCGTTGTTGTCGTCGCAGGTGTTGGTGTTGTTCGTGTGCGTGCAGCTGTTGTTGACGCACGCGTCGGTGGTGCAGACGTTGTTGTCGTTGCAGTCGGCGTCCGCGGTGCAGACGGCGACGATGTTGACGCACCACCCGCCCGCGAACGAGCCCGAATCTCCGTTGAAGTCGTCGACGACAAAGAGGTTCCAAGGGCCGTTGGGGTTGCGACCCGTGAAGGTCGAGAGAGCCGATCCGGGCCCGGCGGCCGGCGCCGGCGCCGGCCACGCGTCGCCGCCGAACGTGTCCGTCAAGTTCGTCGGTTTGTACGTGCCCGAGACGATCGTCGCAGGGATCGGCGTCGCCGCCGCGTCGCTGAGCGTCAAGTTCACGTTGGAGACAGGGGTGCCATCGCCGCAGTCGGACATGATGATCGCGGTTGGGCCGGGCTGGTGGTCGAGAAGAACGTCGGTGTCGGACGGGAAGGTGTGCGAGAAGCCGTTCAGGTTGACCGTGGCCGAGCACAGATAGGAGTTCAATCCCGAGACCGTGATCGTCGCCGGGTAGGGGGTCGCGAGAGTCGGCGGAGACGCCGAATCGTTGATCGTGATCGCGGCGCTGCTGCAGAACTGAACCACGGCCGGAAGCGCCCCGGAGCCCGGCACGCAGACGCCGCCGGAGCAGGCGTCGCCGATCGTGCAGGGGTTGTTGTCCGTGCACGCCGCGGTGTTGTTCGAGTGGCCGCAGCCCGTGGCCGGGATGCAGAAGTCGTCGGTGCACGGGTTGTTGTCGTTGCAGTCGACGGGCACGTAGCTGCACCCGCCGCCCTGCCCGCACAGATCGGTCGTGCAGGCGTTGTTGTCGTTGCACGGGTTCGGGCCGGGGACGCATGTCCCGTTGACGCACTGATCCGGATCCGAGCACGGATTTCCGTCGCACGACGTCGAATTGTTGTTGACGTGCGTGCAGAGCTGGCTCGTGCAGGCATCGTCGGTGCAAGCGTTGTTGTCGTTGCAGTCGGCGGCCACCGAGCACTGGACGAGATCGATGCCGATGTTCAGCTTGAAGTTGTTTCCCGGGGAGAAGTCGGTCCACGAGGCCGGCGGGTGCGGAGTGGTGAAGAAGAACGACCCGCTGCGGATCGGGACCTCGGTGTCGAAGCCGACGCCCGCATTGACCGTTCCCGTCTGCTCGACCCCGACGAAGAACGTGCCCGGGCCCACGGGGACCGGGGACGGGAGCGTGATCGTGACGGGGCCCGACGCCACGACGGTGCGGTCGGCGGCGTCCTCGTAGATCGGCGCGAGGCCGGGGGTTCCCGACCCCGGAGCCGATTCGGGATAGATGGCCACGCGGTAGATCTGCCCCGCTTGCGGCGCCAATGGGAATTCGAGCTTGACGTCCTGGACCTTGGCGGCGCCTGTCGTCTTGAACTTGGCAACGAAGTCGCCGGTGGCTCCCGTCAGGCCGACGCCGCCGGTTGCCGTCGTTCCAGGATGCTTGTACGAATAGAGGTTATAGGTCTCGTCCAGCGGCCGGTTCTTGCTGTTGTTGCCGTTCGCGTCGTCGTTCGGCACGGACACGGTCACCGTGTCGCTGCCGATCGCGCTGGGAGTGAACGGAGCGAAGCTCACCGTCGTCTGGCCGCCGCACGCCGCCAAGCTCGCGACCGTCTGGATATTCGTGAACGTCTCGGCTCCGGTGATGTTCAACGTGACGGGAACGTTCGTCGATGCGTTCCCGTGGTTCGTGACCACGGCCTGAACGGTCTGCGGGCCGACGAGAGGCTCGGCCAGCGAGCCGTAGGAGATCACGTAGTCGACGCTGACGTCGTTGTTGATCGTGGCCGTCAACCGAGTCTCCGGGCGGAACGCACTCGCGCTCATCGCATCGCCCGCCGGCGGTACACCGGTCGTCTGCGCGGTCTCGATGGCCGGCGAAGCCAGTGCGGTATTGCAGGACACGACCCCTGTCCCCAGGGTGCCGACCGCATACCGCCACTCGAAGGCGACGTACAGTCCGCCTCCCGTGTACGTGAAAGGCGATCCACCGGAGAGCGTGATGTCGAAGGGGGTCGTCGTGTTGGGAAGAGTGGTTGCCGCGCTGTTGTGAATCGTCGTCATGCCGACGATCGCCGCGCTGAAGCTCGTTCCTTTGCTGTACACCGTGTCGGACGTGTTCTGGAGGTAGACGATCAGCGTCCCGGTCGCAGCCACGCCCGGAGCGGTGGAGTAATGCCAACCGATCGCCGAGGGCGATCCTCCGCTGGGAAATCCGGCAGCGGTCATCTCGGCGGGCGTGATCAGATAGACGGATTTGATACCGCGGAAATTCGCCAAGGGTGCCCGTCCGTTCCCCGAGGTACCGCCGTTGTTCGGGAGCACGGTGGACACGCACACCGCGTCCGGCGCGTTCGGTGCGGGAGCGCCTTGGTCGGAGGCGATTGGGTTCGGGCTCACCAAAGAGTGCGGTGAGGCGCTGGCGTCGGTCTCAGGCGCGGCACCCTCATCGTCGGCCACCGCGGGCGCGGCGGCGTTCACCAGACCAAGACCGATGACGAGCACGGCGAGCGTACACAGCATGTGCCGCCAGGTGCTCGTCGACACGTATCCCCTGCTGTCGACTGAGAATCTCATCAGAAGGCCCCCCGGTGTGGTGAACGACGGAACTCCCCGAAACCCCCGTGCATGGAGGTCCCCTGACTTCGCGGACGATCGGAGTTCCCTCATTGCCCCCACAGATGGTTTGCGGATCTCGATTTCCGGGCGATTACATACGCGGAATTCGCCGATCGGTCAACAACAATGAAGAGCGTGAGATCACGCGCGGTTGAAGGAAATAAAAGACCGATCGAAGACTAGTGGCCGGCCCTCAACGAAGCGGCGACCGTCGCCTGATAGTTCGCCGCTGCGGCCGTCGCGCTCGACGTGTCGGTCCCGTTCGAAACGCTCGGGTGGTCTCCCGCGGTGCTGGTGCTCGACCCGCCCTGTTGATCGATGCCTTTCGTCCAGCCGTTGTTCCAGGTGTAGGACGACTTCTTCCCGTCGACCGTCGCCGCCACGGCAAACCCGTCCGCCGAGACGGCGACGGCGGCGGTGAGCGGGTTGGGCGTCGCGGCATTCGTTTGATTGACGGCGCTGGCGACGATCGGGTTCGCCTGATCGACGTTCTTGTAGGTCACGGCGGCGAATGTCGGGTCTGCCGGGTTTCCGGTGCCATAGGTGATGGTGAACGTGCTGTTCGTGGCGGCCGCGATCCCGGTCTCCTTGAGATACCAGAGCTCGACGCGCGCGACCATGTTGGTGCCTGCGACCGTCCCGTTGATCCGTGTCAGGGCCTGGCCGCCGTACGTGACCGCGTTGACGTGGACGTCCGAATTGCCGCCGTAGGCGACCATGAAGACCATCAGACGGGCCGGACCCGCGGAGTTCGTGTGCGTCAGCCCGGTCGTCCACGCTCCGAGCCGGGCGACGATGCAGGCATCGCCGATCCCGTTCCCGTTGCCGTCCTGCTGGCCGGGGTTAGCGACGAGCCGGCAGTTGTCGCACACGTCGCCGACCCCGTCGCCGTCGACGTCGGACTGATTGGCGTTCGCGACAGTCGGGCAGTTGTCGACGTTGCCGCACACCCCGTCGCCGTCGATGTCGTTCGCGGGATCGAGGGGGCAAGCGTCGCAGGCGTCTCCCTTCCCGTCGTGGTCGGTGTCGGTCTGGGACGCGTTCGGGACCGTCGGGCAATTGTCGACGTTCCCGCACACCCCGTCGCCGTCGACATCGTTCAACGGATCCAGCGGGCAAGCGTCGCAGGCATCGCCCAGCGCATCGCCGTCGGCGTTGGCTTGGGTCGGGTTCGCCACGGTCGGGCAGTTGTCGACGTCGCCGCAGACGCCGTCGCCGTCCACGTCGTTGAGCGGGTCGAAAGGACACGCGTCGCAGGCGTCTCCCTTGCCGTCGTGGTCGCTGTCGGTCTGCGACGGGTTGCTGACCGTCGGGCAATTGTCGACGCCGCCGCAGACGCCGTCTTGGTCTCCGTCGTTCAACGGATCGAGCGGGCAGGGGTCGCAGCCCGACGTCAGCCCGTCGCCGTCGAGGTCGACCTGATCGTAATCGTACGCCGCCGGACAGGCGTCGCAGGCGTCCCCCACACGATCGTTGTCGGAGTCGAGCTGCTGCGGATCGGGCACCGCCGCGCACATGTCGATCAGATCCGGCACGCCGTCGCCGTCGGCGTCGGCCGACGGATTCGACGTGCACGCCGTCTGCAGCGGGCGGGGACCGGCGCTGCCGTCGCCGAGCGTGCCCTCGCCGCACGAGTTCCGTCCGCCGACGAGGTAGTAGAGGAGCTGGCCGGGGGCGGGCTGGACGAAATCGGCGAACGAGCGAACCAACACCGACGCATTTTGGCAGGCGTGGTTGTAGGCGAACGGTGCGCCGGCGGGAACCGATCCGCGGTAGAGACCGTAGACGTGTCCTTCGAACGCGCCGTCCCACCGGATCGTCGTCTTGTCCCCGTCGAACCGCAGACGGGCGGCCTCGCCCGGTATGAACGACGTCCCGCGCGTGTCGGGCGCGCAGTCCTGGTCGTTCGGAACGAAATCGCCGTCCCGATCGGGATCGCAGGCGTCTCCGATGCCGTCGTGGTCCTCGTCGGATTGCGTCGGATTGAAGGTCGTCTGGCAGTTGTCGCAGGGGTTCCCGATGCCGTCGCCGTCGGCGTCGAGCTGGTCCGGGTTGTAGACCGTCGGGCAATTGTCGCAGGCGTCGCCCACCCCGTCACCGTCGACGTCGGAGATCAGCGTGTGGACGCATCCCGTGGATGGATTGCACGAATCCGCCGTGCAGATGTTGTTGTCGTTGCAGTTGAGCGGGGTCGCGCCGGGCTGGCAGCTTCCACCGCTGCACGTGTCGCCGGTCGTGCAGGCGTTTCCGTCGTCGCAGGGAGCGGCGTTGCTGGTGTGGAAGCACCCGGTGGCGGGGTTGCAGGCATCGTTGGTGCAGACGTTGTCGTCGTTGCACAGGACCGCCGTGATGTCGGTGTGGACGCAGCCCGACGCGGGATTGCAGCTGTCCGCTGTGCAGGCGTTGCTGTCGCTGCAGTCGAGGGGCGGCCCGCCGACGCACGAGCCCCCGCTGCACGTGTCGGCGGTCGTGCACGGGTTACCGTCGTCGCAGGAGCCTGACGCCGCTGTGTGGACGCACCCCGTGGCGGGGTTGCACGAGTCGGTCGTGCAGACGTTGTTGTCGTTGCAGGAGGCGGAGATGTCGGCGTGGACGCAACCGCTGGCCGGATTGCACGAATCCGCCGTGCAGAAATTGCCGTCGTTGCAATCGAGAGGCGGCCCCCCGACGCACGCGCCGCCGGAGCCGCACTGATCGGCGGTCGTGCAGGGGTTGCCGTCGTCGCAGGGGCCGGCGGCATCGGCGTGGACGCACCCCGTCCCCGGGTTGCAGCTGTCCGAGGTGCAGACGTTGTTGTCGTTGCAGTTGAGCGTACCGGTGCCCGGCTGACAGGATCCGCCGCTGCACGTGTCGCCCGTCGTACAGGCGTTCCCATCGTCGCAAGCGGCGGTGTTGTCCGTGTGGAAGCATCCCGTCGAGGGGTTGCAGGCGTCGTCGGTGCAGGGGTTTCCGTCGTCGCAGTTGGTGGGGGCCAAGCCGGTGCAGGCTCCGCCGACGCATTGATCGGCCGTCGTGCAGGCGTTCCCGTCGTCGCAAGGGAGCGAGTTGTTGATGGACTCGCACAGGCCCGTGTTCGGGTTACAGGCTTCCGTCGTGCAGAGGTTGGAATCCGGGGTGCAGTTCACCTGGTTGAGACCGAGGCAAGTGCCGTTCAAGCACTCGTCCACCTGCGTGCAAAGGTTGTTGTCCGTGCAGGTGTTGGCGTTGTTCGGCGTGAACACGCACCCCGTGGCCGGGTTGCAGCTGTCGTCGGTGCAGGGGTTCTCGTCGTCGCAAACGATCGGCGGGTTCTCGCATTGCCCCGTGCTCGGATTGCAGGTGTTCAGCGTGCAGGCGTTGCCGTCGTCACAGGGGGGCGGCGGGTCGCCGACGCAAAAGCCGTTGACGCAGGTGTCGTTGGCCGTGCAGAGGTTGGCGTCGTCGCAGCTTCCGGACCGGTTCGAATGGCCGCAGCGGGCGTTCACGCAGAAGTCGTTCGTGCACTCGTTCCCGTCGTTGCAATCCGAATCCTGCGTGCAGACCGTCACCAGGTCGACGCACCACTCGGCGAGGCTGCCGCCGGCCGAGGAAAACTCTTCGTCCACCCAGAGGTTCCAGGTTCCGTTGGGATTCGTCCCCCGGAATGCGGACAGCGCCGATCCGCCGGTGGGCGCCGGGGCGGGCGGGGGGAACACGTCGCCGGCTCCGACGTTCGTCGGTTGGAACGTCCCGGAGACGAGCGGCCCCGCGTCCGGAAGGGGTGACGCCGCCGCATCGGAGAGCGCGAGGTTGACGTTGGCGACCGAATTCTGGCCGCCGACGTCCGACATCACGAGCGCTTGCGGGCCGGAGAGTCGAGCCAACAGGACGTCGACGTCGTCGGGGGCGGCGTGGGTCAGGCCGTGGAGGTCGACGGTCATCGAGCAGACGTAGGAGGGCTGCCCGGTGACCACGATCGAAGACGGGTACGGGTTCGCGGCGCCGGATCCGGACATCGCGATCGGGCCGGTGCTGCAGAACTGAACCGGCGGCGGCAGCGCCAGACTGCCCGGAACGCAGGTTCCGTTGCTGCACAGGTCGCCGACCGTGCACGGGTCGCCGTCGTTGCACGGCGTATTCAGGAACGAGTGCACGCACCCGGACTGGCTGCTGCAGGCGTCGGCGGTGCAAGGGTTGCCATCGTCGCAGTTGATGGGCGGGAAGGAGCAGGCCCCTTGGTTGCAGACGTCGGCCGTGCAGGGGTCGCCGTCGCTGCACGGATTGGGGCCGGGGACGCACACGCTGTTGGTGCAGTGGTCGGGGCTCGTGCAGGGATTGCCGTCGCACGAGGTGAGGGTGTTGTCGTTCGCATGCACGCACAGCTGGTTGGTGCAGGAATCCGTCGTGCAAGGGTTGCCGTCGTCGCACTGACCGTTGGACGTGCACTGGATGAGCGTGACGCCGATGTTCGGCTTGAAATTGTTCCCGGGGGAGAAATCGAACCAGGTCGAGGGCGGCAGCGGAGTGGCGAGGTAGAACGTGCCGCTCCGGATGGGGTTCTCGTTGTCGTAGCTCAGCCTCGCGTTCGTCGCGTTGGTCTGCTCGATCCCGGCGAAGAACGTTCCCGGTCCGACCGCGACGGCGGAGGGCAGCGTGATCGACACCGGCCCGGTCACCGACACCGTCCGGTCGGCCGCATCGACGTAGAGGGGGACCGATCCCGGCGTGCCTGATCCCGAATCCGGGAAGACGACGACGCGATACGTCGTCGCGCTCGCCGCGAAGAACTCGAGATTCACGATCGAGATCTTGGCGGGGGCCGTCGTCGTGAACTTGGCCACGAACGCGCCCGTGGCGCCGGCCAGGCCGAATCCTCCGCTCGCCACCGTGCCGGGGTGCTTGTACGAGTAAAGGTTGAAATTCTCGTTGAGCGGCCGCGTCTTGACGTTGTTCGTCCCGACGTCGTCCGCCGGGACGGAGACCCGCACCGTCGTGCTCCCGGTCCCCGCAGGCGTAAACGGCGCGAAGCTGACCGTCGTCTGCCCGCCGCACGCCGCGAGCGAGGAAACGGTCTGCATGGTGGTGAACGAATCCGCGCCGGTCAAAAGGAGAGTCACCGGAAGATTGGTCAGCGGGTTGGCGCCTTTGTTGGTGATGACCGCCTGGACGGTCTGCGGGCCGACGAGCGGGCGCGGCAGCGATCCGAGCGAGATGACGTAGTCGACGCTTGCATCGTTGAGGATCGTCGCTACGGCCGGCGTCAGCCGCGTCTCGGGGCGAAAGTTGCTGGGGTTGATCGTGGTCGGCGGGTCCGTCGTTCCGTTGGCACCCAGGAGCCCGTTGGCGAGCGTCGAGTTGCACGCGACGAGCGCCGCGCTGCCCAGCGGTCCGTCCCACTGCCAATCGAAGGCGACGTACAACCCGCCGCCGGTGTAGGTGAACGGGGAGCCGCCGGTCAACGGGATGTCGAACGGCACCGTCGTGTTGGGGAGCACGGTCGAGGTGCTGTTGTGCACCATCGTCATGCCGGTGATGGCGGTCGCCCAGTCCGTGCTCTTCGTATTCGTCGTGTCGGTCGTGTTCTGCAGGTAGACGACCAGCGTGCCGGTCGCGGCCACGCCCGGGAGAGCCGCATAGTGCCACCCGATCGCTCCAGGCGACACGCCGTTGGTGAGGCCGTTGGCCGAAGCCTCCGAGGCGGTGATCAGGTAAACCGAGCGCCCGGACAGGAAGTTGGCGTTCGGTGCCCGCTCGTTGGTCGACGTCGAATTGTCGGTCGGAAGGACCGTGATCGTGCAGCCTGCGACCGTGGGTGCCTTGGGCGCCGACGCTTGGAGCTGGGACGGGAGGGGAGCTTCCAGGGTCAGCGACTGCGGATTGTCGGCGGGGACGCGATCGGCGGGCGCGGGGTCTTCGACCGTCGGCGCGGCGACAGCCGGTAGGAGCGCCAAGACGAGCGTGGCCCAAGGCGCATGGCGTCGACACCTCGTCCATCCCGAGGACAAAAGACCGCTCCTCCCCCGCCTGTTGCGCTCGCTCCTTGATGAATTCCGCCGCCGTTGATTTACGCAGAATCCCAGCGAGCGTCAACGGCCGAAGAGGTAACGCCACGGCTCGACCGCCGTCTAGATGACTTTAGCTATTTAAATCTTCAGCGGGCGACGCGTCGCTTGAGGAGCCCGTCTCCACTCGGTCTGAAACCTCTGCTCTCGAGCCACTTCGTCACACCGGCCGGGTCGGGATGGTTCGGCGGCACGGCGTTGTACAGGTAGTTCACTCCCCGCGCGGCGGCTTCCCTCTCGAGGTGGTCGACGATGAACCCGCCAACCCCCTCCCTCCGGCGGCTCGAATCGACAGCCAGCGTGATCTCGGCATCCCCCCACGTACAGTCCATCCAACCGTATCCGACGGGGACCCCATCCGCCTCGGCGCGGAACCATTCGCCCGGCGCGAGATCACCGACGGCCATCGGGGGCAGCTCGAGGGAGCCCTCGGGCGAGCTGCCCACGATCGCCTGCTTCCCCGCATCCCAGACGGGCGTATCTTCGCGAACCCAAGTGAGCGTCACGCTCGTATCTCCCCAGCGCCATCAGTCTAGACCAGGGAGGGATTCATGATTTCGATCGTCCTCGCAGCGGCCCTTGCCGCATCGGAGCCGGCCGCATCCGATCCGAGATACGCCTGGAACTTGCGCGAGATGTACCCGTCCGAAGAAGCGTGGGTCAAGGCGAAGGACGGAGCGGTGGCCGACTTTCCGAAGCTCGACGGCTGCCGCGGCAAGCTGACGGAATCCTCGGCCACGCTCCTGTCGTGCCTCGAGACCTACTACGACATCGACCGCCGGCTCGCTCAAGTCGGAACCTACGCCGGGATGAACTACGACCTCGACACCAGGGTCGGGCGCGCCCAGCAGATGCAGGAGCAGGCGCGGCAGGCACGGACGGCCTTCTCGTCGGCTTCGGCGTGGATGCGCCCGGAGATCCTGGCTGCGGGAGCGGACAAGGTCCGCGCGCTCGTCGCGAAAGAGCCGCGGCTTGCGCCGTTCTCCCAGCCCTTGGAGAACACCCTTAGGCGGGCGCCGCACACGCTCGATGCCGAGTCGGAGAAGATCGTCGCGGAGTCCGCGTTGATGGCGAACGCCGGCCAGGCGATCCGCGACGTCTTCGTCAACGCCGAGCTTCCCTACCCGACGATCAAGCTGGCCAGCGGCGATGAGGTCACGCTCGACGCGGCAGCGTACACGAGATACCGCGCCGCCCCCGAGCGCGACGACCGGCTGAAGGTTTTCGCGGAGTTCTGGGGGCGGTACAGCAAGTTCACCAGCACGCTCGGCGCGGCGCTCAACGCGCAGGTGCAGGCGCACGAGTTCGACCGAAAGGTCCACAAGTTCGACTCGTCGCTCGCAGCGGCGCTCTTCCCCGACAACGTCCCAACGGCGGTCTACACCCAGCTGATCGCCGACATTCGCACGAACCTGCCCACGCTCCACCGCTACCTGAAGCTGCGACAGCGGATGATGGGGCTTTCGAGGCTGGGGTACGAGGACCTGTACGCGCCGATCTTGAAGCGCTACGAGCGCACGTTCACCCCCGAGGAGGCCAAGGACCTGACGCTCGACGCGGTGGCGCCGCTCGGCCAGGAGTACCGCGACACGCTCTCGAAGGGATTCGAGAGCGGGTGGATCGATTGGTTTCCGCGCACCGGCAAGCGGTCCGGGGCGTACAGCACGATCGCCTACGGCCTCCATCCCTTCCAGCTCCAGAACTTCACTGGTCTTTACGAAGAGGTCTCGACGCTCGCGCACGAGTCGGGTCATTCGATGCATTCCTACCTCGCCGACCGGGCGCAGCCTTATGCGACGCACGACTATCCGATCTTCGTGGCGGAGGTCGCCTCGACTCTGAACGAGAACCTCCTCGTCAACTCGATGCTCAAGAACGCGAAGAGCGACGACGAGCGTCTGTCGCTCCTGGGGAGCCACCTCGACGGATTGCGCACGACCCTCTTCCGCCAAGGGCTGTTCGCCGAGTTCGAGCTGAAGATGCACGAGATGGCCGCGAACGGCGAGCCGCTGAACGGCGAGAACCTCTCCGCGCTCTACTTGAAGCTGGCGCGCGAGTACTACGGCCACGACCAGGGGATCTGCGAGGTCAAGGACGCGTACGGCGCCGAGTGGGCCTACATCCCGCACTTCTACTACGACTTCTACGTCTTCCAGTACGCGACCAGCGTCATCGCCTCGGTCAAGCTGGCGGACGGGATACGCGCCGAGGCGGCGGCGAAACCTCCTTCCACGTTCAAGCGCGACGCCTACCTCAAGATGCTCGCCGCCGGGGGCTCGCGCTACGCCTACGACATGTTGAAAGAGGCCGGCGTCGACATGGCGACCTCCGAGCCGTTCGCCGCCGCCATGCGCGACATGAATCAGACGATGGACGCCATGGAGGCCATCCTTAACAAGAAATAGGGACATTCTGCTTTTTCTTACAGAATCA
>CAZEII010000037.1:0-35883 GCA_964511835.1 uncultured Acidobacteriota bacterium
TCCCCTATTTCGCTCTCTCCCAGTTTTCTTCGACGACGATGCCACCGAGCTGGCGCGCGTCGGTCTGGGGCTCGACGACGACGAAGCGGCTTCCATCGGGCGAGACGTCGAAACCGGCGGGCCATCCGAATACGAGCCCCCAACCGAGGGGCTTGCGCGCGAACAGCGCGCGAGGGACGCCCAGCTTCGGCTCGGAGCCGAGCGAGACATCGACCTCCATGATCGTGTCTCCGATCACGTAATAGATCTTGTCGCCGCGGCGGCTGAATCGTGGCCAGTAACCGCCCTGTGTCGACACCTGCCAGCGGCCCTCTCCGGCCGGGAATCGCTTGAGATACACCTCGTCCGGGCCGGATTCGTCCGAGACGTACGCAAAGTATTTTCCATCGGGAGATATCCGCGGCGCGATCTCCTCCGGCTTACCCTTGACCAGAGCCACGGGGGCGCCACCGGTCCGCAGGTCGCGGTACCAGAGGTCCCAGTCGCCGTCCTGATTGAGGTCCGCGCTCAGCAGGTAGCGCCCATCGGCGGAATAGGCGGGGGCCCATCCGTTCCCCAGCGAGGTCGCATCGCCGCTCCCGTCGACGAGCTTCGACTTCAAGGCTACGGGCGGAGTCAACCCTTCCGAATAGACGAGCTTGCGGCCGTCAGGTGACCAAGCTTCGAAGCTGTACCCGGGCTGGCGTCCGGACAACCGCGTCTTGGATCCGCGCTCGATGTCGTGAATCCAAACGTCGGACAGCTCGGTCTCCCGAGCGGCGATCGCAACGAAGCGACCGTCCGGAGACAGCTCGGGGAACGGCCATTGCTCCTGGGGCGTCCCGATCGTCTTGACCGCCTTGCCCGAGCGGTCCACCCAGACCATGTGCGAGAGGCGCGACCCCGATCCGCGGGAATACACGAGCGTTCCGTCAGCCGACACGCTCGGTACGTCGCCGTCGTTGGCCAGCAAGAACGGATCGCCGGTGATCTCGTGCTTGGCAAGAGAGAAGGGCACCGCCCAGACTCCCGCGTTCGCGGGATGCCTGTGATAGAGGATGAACCCGGCGCGCGAGTACACGGGGAACCAGATGTCCTGATCGTCGGCCAGCTTGACGAGCAGCTTGCGCTTGCCGTTCGCGAAGATCCAGAGCGAGTGTGGCCGGGCAGCGACCGAGTGCGGCACGAAGAGGACGCTGTTGTCCTCGAGGCAGCTCGCGTCGTGGATGTCGTTCTCGGCGCCCTTCTCGATCGGGACCAGTTCCTCGAAGTCTCCGCCGGTCGACGACACGCGCATCACGCCGCCGTCGCCGCTGGTGAACACGATCTTTCCGTCGGGGCACCACGACGCGCTGCTTCCGCCGGTGAGCTGCATGCGGATATCGGCGATGAGACTGCTCTCGCCGCCGGCAGCAGGCACCTTCCAAAGCTTGCCGCCGGCGGCGTAGCCGAGGTCCTGGTTGTCGGGCGACCAAAACAGAACCGTCGGCTCGCCCTTGGTCGGCACGACCGTCGGCTCGATGCGCGAGAGCGCGCGTACGAAAAGCCTCCCCGCCTCGAAGTACGCGACCGACTTCCCGTCGGGTGAGATCGCGAGCAGCCGGCTCTGATTCACGGACCGGAAACTCCCCTGGGCGGCGATCTCGAAACGGCGCACCGGAGGGACGGCGGCTGCGGGAGCCGCGGCCCGATGCAAGCCGTAAGCGATGAGCGCTGTGACTGCGGCCGTCCCCACGATCGCGCCGGCGAGCAGGACCGCCGAAGGCGTCACTGCCGCCGGTGGCGTCGCGGGTTGCGACGTCCTTTCGTCGCCCCGGCCGGATTGGATGTCTTCCAGCGCGAGCCTGGCCTCGCCGATGTCACGCAAGCGGCGTCGTGGGTCGCGCTCCATGCACCGCTCTACGAGCGCGCGCAGCCGCGATGGGATCGACGGCGGCAGCGCGTCGAACGCGATGGGCGCCATGATCACTGCGGCCAGGACTTCGGAAATCCCCTCGCCATCGAACGGACGCCGCCCGACGAGCATTTCGTAAAGGATGCAGCCGAACGCCCAAATGTCGGTCCGCCGGTCGACCGCCTTCCCCTTCGCCTGCTCGGGGCTCATGTAAGCCGCGGTGCCCAGGATGACGCCAGCGACCGTACCCAAGGACGTGACCGTCGGCGAGAACCGTGAATCCACTCCCGAACGGCCGCCCGACGTCATCGGATCGAGTGCCTTTGCGAGGCCGAAATCCAGCACCTTGACCTTGCCGTCGGGAGTGAGCTTGACGTTTGCCGGCTTCAGGTCGCGGTGGACGATCCCCTGATCGTGCGCTGCCTCGAGCGACTCCGCGATTTGCCGCGCGATGTCAGTCGCCTCGGAAGCGGGGACAGACCCCTTTTCCAGCCGTTGCGCCAGGTCTTCACCCGGGACCAATTCCATCGCCAGGAAGCGAACGCCGTTGGATTCGTGGAAGCCGTAGATAGCGGCGATCCCCGGGTGGTTCAGCGACGCCAGCACCTTGGCCTCGCGCTCGAAGCGGCCGATCCGCTCGGCGTCGGCGGCGAACTCGGCGGGAAGGATCTTGATGGCGACTTCGCGTCCGAGAGTCGAATCCGTCGCCTTCCACACCTCGCCCATGGCGCCCTCACCGATCCTCTCGGCGAGGCGGTAGTGAGCGAGGCTCCGTCCGGCTTCCAACGTCATCGAGGGTTCCCCAAGAGACGCTGATTCTAGGGTGTGAGAGCGCGGATCACGCTGAAAGATTTCCGCAGTATCAACTCGCTCCACCCCGAAGCGCCTCCGCCTGCTTCAAGTTCCACTCCGTATCCTTGGAAGAAGGATCGATCGCGAGCGACCGACGGAAGAAGTCGATCGCCTCGTCGAATCGCTTCTGCCGCGCGCGCACGATCCCGAGCTGGTTGAGAGCGCGGGCGTGCTTCGGATCGAGCGCCAGCACGGATTGGAACGCGGCGGCGGCCTGGTCCAGCTCCCTCTGCTGGGACCGGGCGACGCCCAGGAGGTAGCGATCCTCGACCGTCGCATCCGCTCGGGCCAGCGCCGCATCCAAGATGGGAACGGCCTCGGCCTCCTTGTGGTCGATCAGAAGGGCAACGACCAGATCCTCCCGCCAGCGCGGATCGGCGGGCTCCAGCTCCACCGCCTTCCGCAGATGGGGGAACGCCTCGTCGTGTCGACCGGCGGTGGCGAGCGCCACGCCGAGCCTGTTCTGACCGGCGGCGTATCCGGGTGCATCGTGGACGACACGTTGCAGCTCGGAGATCGCCTCGTCCGTTCGCTTCATCTCGAGCAGAACATTCCCTTCGTTCTTGCGGGCGGTGGCGTAGTAGGGATCGGCGGCGAGCGCAGCGCGGAAGTGCGCCAAGGCCTCCTCCGGTCGACCGCTTCTCTGCAGCAGGGCGCCGTAGTTGTTGTGGATCACGGCGCTTCCCGGACTGACCGCCAAGGAGCGGTCGAACAGGCGCTCGCTCGACGACCAGAAGCGGACCTGCCAGATCGTCAATACGCCGAGCGCCGCAAGCACGGCGACCGCGGCGCAGGCGACCGGAGCGCGCCACCGCGGGCGCGACGCGACCAAATCGGCCGCGCTCCAGGCGAGCGCCATGTCGAGGCCGAGCATCGGGAAGTACGTGTAGCGGTCCGCGTAGGATTGCGTTCCGACCTGGATCAAACCGATCACCGGGACCAGCATGCCGGCGTACCAGAGCCACCCGACCGTCAGCCACGGCCGGCGCTCGGCCACCGCGAGCGAGGCTGTGGTGACCGCGCCGAGAATCGCGGCGGCTCCGGCCCATTGCCAGAGCGGAATCGAGGACGGCAACGGATAGACGAGAGCCAGGCTCACCGGCCAAACCGCTTTGATCGGATACCGGACGTAAGCGACAAGCGCGTTGGCCAGCCGCTCCGTGAACGGAACGGCGGCGAGCGATCCGATGGAGCCGCTCGCCCGCTGGGCGAGGATCGTCACGACGCACGACGCCAAAGACATCGCCAAGAACGGGCTCAGCTCGGTGAGCCTTGGCCGGAGGTCCTCCCACGCAAGCCGTGCGCGGCGGAGAGGCCAGACGTCGAGAAGCAGCATGACCAACGGCAGCGTGACCATCATCGGCTTGGCCAGAAGCGCCAGCGCGAACGAGAGCAGGCAAGCGAGATAGCGCGCGCGCGTCGGCTTCTCAGCGTAGCGGGTCCAGCTCGCGAGCGTCAGAAGCCCGAAAAACCCTGACAAGACATCCTTGCGCTCGGCGACCCACGCCACGGATTCGAGCCGCTGGGGATGCAGGCCGAACACTCCGGCGACGAAGAAGCTGGGCCAGAACGCTCCCGTCATCCGATGCAGGACGAAGAGGACGAGCAGCGTGTTCGTGACGTGCAGGAACGCGCTCGTGGCGTGATGACCGCGTGGAGCGAGGCCGAATAGGCCGACGTCGAGCTGGTGCGAGAGCCACGTCAACGGATGCCAGTTGGACGAATGAAACGACGTGAACGCCCAGGTCAAGTTGTCCCAGCCGAGCCCCGTCGACACGTGCGGATTCCGCGTGACGTAGCTGTCGTCGTCGAGCTCCAGAAAGGGATGCGAAAGCAGCGGGGCGAAGACGACCGACACCGCGACCGTCAACAGGACCGCGCCTACGATGAGTCGCCGTAGCTCGCTCCGGTTTCCCATGCGATCTCGAGCCGGAATTCTAGAGCGTAGGACTCTCGATGGAGCTCCGGAAAGACTCAAATTCTTTTTCGATTGCGACGGCTGCGCCGGCGTTCCGCAAACACTGATCCCGGCGGGTTCGGCGCTCAGCGCTTGGGCGCCTTGCCCGTCTTGAGAAACGTTCCGTTCTGAAACTCGAAGAAGGCCTCTCGAAGCTCGGCTTGGGTGTTCATCACGATCGGCCCGTACCAGGCCACCGGCTCCTCGAGGGGCTTTCCCGAGACCAGAAGGAACCGAATTCCCTTCTCGCCGGCGTGCACGGTGACCTCGTCGCCGCGATCGAAGAGCACGAGCGAGCGATTGTCGACGTCCGCCGCCGGCGCCGTGTCGGCCCAGCCGACGGCTTCGGTCGGAACTTCCAGCGGGCCCGACGCGTTGCAGAACTTCCCCGACCCGTCGAAAACGTACGCGAAAGCATGGCGCGTCGTCGGCACCGGGATCGTCTTGCGCCTGCCGGGTGGGACGGAGATGTCGACGTAGCTCGGGTCAGCCGCGATCCCGTCGACCGGGCCCTTCGTTCCCCAGAGGCTGCCGCAGATGACGCGCGCCTTCGTGCCGTCGTCGTCCGTGACCTCCGGGATGTCCCCGGTCTTGACCTCTTGATAGCGCGGCGTCGTCATCTTGAGCGCCGCCGGGAGATTCGCCCAGAGCTGGAAGCCGTGCATCTTCCCTGCGTTGTCTCCCTTCGGCATCTCTTGGTGGATGATCCCGCTCCCCGCGGTCATCCATTGAACGTCGCCGGGGGCGATTGCGCCCCGGTTTCCCAGGGAATCGCCGTGCTCCACCGTGCCCGCAAGCACGTAGGTGATTGTCTCGATGCCGCGATGCGGATGCCAGGGGAATCCGGCCAGGTACAGCTCGGGGTCGTCGTTGCGAAAATCGTCCAGGAGGAGGAACGGATCGAAGTCGGACGTGGCTCCGAACCCGAACGCGCGGCGCAGATGGACGCCGGCCCCTTCCAGCGTGGGCTTGGCTTTGACGAGTCGTTGAACCGGTCGAATCGACATGGGAGCCTCGGATCGGGGACACTCCCCTTGGTCTCACCTCAGCGTTTCGGCGGCACCAGTTTCCACACGGTTCCACCGAGCCCGATGACGTAGATCTCGCCCGCCTCATCCTCGCCGAACGAGGCGATTTGCGCCAGCGTGTGCCCGGGATCGAGCGCGTCGGTCCAATCCCACTGGTCCGTCGGTCCACCGTTCTGAGTCCATCGGAAGCTCCGAAGGAAGGCGGTGCAGTAGTCGGAGTAAAAGTAGGTCCCGGCCAGCGAAGGGATCGCGGACCCACGATAGACGACGCCGCCGGTGATCGAGCACCCGGCGTCGTGGCCGTACTCGACGACGGGCAACGTGAGGCCGAACGTATCGCAGGAGGCCGACTTGAAGCAGTGGCTCCGCTCCATCGTGTTCCAACCGAAATCCTTCGCCTCGAGTTGATCGAGCGGAACGACGTCGACCTCTTCCCAGCGGTTCTGTCCGACGTCGCCGATATACAGATCGTTGGTCGCGCGGTCGAGCGCGTAACGCCACGGATTGCGCATGCCTTGCGATAGAATCTTGGTGGCCTTCGATGGAGGATCGAGCCGGAACATCTTGCCGAGCAGCGTCCTCGGATTGTGGGAGTTCCCATGGGGATCGCCTGCGGAGCCCCCGTCGCCCAAGCCGATGAGCAGCCAGCCCGCGCGGGTCATCACGAGATGTCCTCCATTGTGATTGGAGTACGGCTGCTTCACGAACAAGAGCTCGCGCTCGCTCACGATCGTTGCCGGCACGGCCGTCGGCGAGGCGACGCTGATCTCGACGATGCGGGTGTCTCCGTCCTTGTCGGTATAGTTGACGAACAGCCTGCCGTTCGTCATGAACTTCTCGTCGAAAGCGAGACCGAGAAGTCCCTGCTCGCTCCCCCGCGACACGCGCTCTTTGAGGCTCAAATAGGAGACAGGGGCAGTCCCCGACTTCATCACGACGAGGGTGCCCCCCTTCTCGACGATGAAGAGACGCTTCTCGGGGTCGCCGGGCGCGAACGCCATCCCGAGCGGGTGATGGAGTTGGTCCGCGGCAACCTCCAGGCGCACGTGTGACGCCGCGCTCGCCGGGACAGGCGTCATCGCGGATCCCTTCGGTGTCTCACGAGGTGTCGCCGTCGCACACGCCAGCGTCGCGACCGCTGCGCACAGCAGGGCCCACCTGCGCCGACCACGCGAAGGAGTGGCCCCTAGGTGCCTTCGCCGGCCCAGTAGTCGACCCCGTCCTTCTTGAACGCGAGGACGCGGAAGGTGGATTCCTGCGGTGTGCCGCCCGGCTTCCGGCCGACGGTGACGCCGTACTTCGCGCTATCCGGGTATTCGACGACCTCCGGATCCTGCATCGTGCTCAGGGCGAGGTAGCGAAGGGGCAACGTGCCGTCATTGATGATCTGGTGCGCGCCATCCGCCCCCGGAGGACAGCACACGAGGTCACCCGGTTTCAGAGGATGCGTGCCGTCGGGCATGCGCACCTTCCCGGTTCCCGCGAGCACGAGAAACATCTCTTCGTTGACGTAGTGAAAGTGGTACGGGAAGGCGGTCTTGCCCGGAGGGATCTCGGTCAGGTTGTAGCCGAGCTTGACCGCGCCCAGTCCGAACGCGATCGGGGTGTGTCCCGACGCGAACCGGGCTCCCTGCGATCGCTCGCCCGTGATCTTCATCTCATAGAGATTCGCGATGTATTTCGAGCCCACAATGGATCTCCACATCAGGCCTTGGGCCAAAAAAAGCAGAACGTCGCGCCGGTCGCCACCGCGTAGATCGCGCCGTCGACCAGCGCGCGCCCGGTGTTGGACCACGGCTGCCCTTTCCAAATGGAATCGAGGATGTTCCCGAACGCGTACGCCGCGAACGCCACGGTTCCCGTCACGCGGACGACGAGCATTCCGCCATCGCCGGGGTGAAGGGTCATCCGCGCGACGTAGGCGGCGGTGAAGCTGACGAGGAAGCAATAGAGGAACCACTGCCCCAGGTACTTCGGCATCGCCGGAAGCCCGGTGGGAAGGACGGTGACGATGGCCACCGGCCCTTTCTCGAATTGGGCTTTCTTCGCGGGCTCCTGCGTCTCCTTCATGTCGGAGCAGTACGGAGTGTGGTAGAGCCCCGGCGGGGGAGAGCCCTTCCCGAGCGCATCGCGCACGCCGTCCTCGTTGGGAAGCGGCTTGAAATCAGAGCGGTGGTACTTGAGCGCCATGTGGAGGATCGAGCTGATCACGAAGACGACGATCGCAGCGACGATGACCTGCCACCAAAGACTTCCGAACGGCATCGCTTACCCCCTTTCGTACTCGATGAGCATGACGCGGTACTTCTTTCCGTCGGGCCCCTTGGTCCACATCTCATACGAGTGGTGCGAGTGATCCTTGATGCGGATGATCGCGTCGAACACCTTCTTGGCCCCCGAGGGCTCGATCGCCTCGGCCACGAAATCGATCCGGTCGTCGGCCGGCTGCCCGGTTCCGATGCTGGTCATGAATCCCGTGCCGAACGTATCCATCCAGGTCCCAACATACTTTCGCTGCGCATTGTCGTAGCCGGTGTAACCGATTCCCTCGAACGGCATTCCCATCGAAAGACCTTTGTAGGTCTGCTCGAGGTACCGGCCGCCCAGCACGAGGCGATGAACCGACGTCCCGCCGTGCGTCTCCGGCGGAGCGCCGGGCGCCATCGTGAAACTCGTCTTCGCCTTCCAGGTCCCGACCATGGGCATCAAGCGCGCGTGACCCGCGGAAGGCGTCGAAGCTGCCTGCCACTGCGCCATCATCTCTTCCTGGCTCATCGCCTTCGGGGCCTTCGACCCCTTCGAAGCGGCGGGCTTCGAAGCCGTCGTCTTTGGCTTTGCTTTCGCTTTCGACTTCGAGGGCGCCGCCTTCTTTTTCACCGCCATTGCCAATCCTCCTGGGAACGCCGCATGCTCCCGTGCGCTGCGAGCGCACGGGAGTATGAACGTGAATCGGGCGATGGAGCAAGGCCCCGCGAACGAAAGTTGCGGTGCGCTACGGACAGGTGCCCGTGTTGTTCCTCGCGGCGAAGCCGCAGTATCCGGAGGCCGTCGTTCCCCCGCGGTCTTGGCCGACACTGTCCGTTCCCCACGTGCCTTCCGTTGAGACAGCATCGTCGCCGACGACGACGATCCAGAGATCACCACTCGGGGCGCCCACCCAATCGTAGCTGCCGAGCGGACCAAGGCCGCAGACCGCTCCATCGAGCGCGTACGATGCGACGTTTTGGAGCGTCCCATACAGCAGATGCGCGTTCTTGGCCGGACAGCTCGTCGTATCCCACGTGAGGTGCAACCCCGAGACGGCGCCGGTGAACTGCGAGACGGTCATGCCCGTGCCAAATGAGCCGTCTGGAACAGGCGGCGGATTCCCGGAAGACGGGCAGGTCTGGCTCGGGAAAACCAAGCTCAGCGTCCAGCTGTTGATCGTACCCGTGTCGATCGCGGCTTGATCGACGACCTTGAACCGCCAGCTCCCCGCGGCCGACTGTCCGTCAGCCGCGGACAGCGGGGTGTCGGGCCGGTACGAGCCTGCGAACGGAGGCGAGCCCGAACCGATGGCCGTCGCCGCCTCATCGTCGAAGATCGTGCCCTGGAAGTTGTTCCCCGATCCACCGTGCCGGTTCGAGAGGAGGATCGACGTGCTCGAAGGCGTGATCAGCGAAAGAACCAGATCTCCATCGTACGTGTGGCTGATGTTGGCCGTGACGTTGACGTCCTGCACCAGCGAGGAGTCGGCGACGTTGATCGTGCTCGTCGCGCCGGTCGGGTTGTTGTCCGGGATCGCGATGGGTGTATCGGTGCTCGTGAAGCTTACGGCGTGCGATTGCGCCGTGGTGAACGCGTAGTAGCCGCCCCCGCCGTTGCTCGCGGCGACGTTCCCCGCGACATCCGCGGACTCCACCCAGTAGTAGTAGGTCGTGCAGTCCGAGAGGCCGGTGAGCGTGACCGCGTGGGTCAAGGAGGTACCGGTCGACGCCGCGGTCAACGTCGTCGGCACCGTCGTCCCGTAGTGCACGACGCCGCTGGCCGGCTCATTCGTGGTCCAGCTCACGGTCGCCGTGCTCGTTCCCGGCACCACCTGGACGGCCGAGATCACCGGGGCCGAGCAGTCGATCGCAGCGATCTTGTCAACCGGGACGTTGGGCGTGCCGCAGGAGGATGCGTCGACGTAATGGACGTCGATCGAGTCGCCGTCGACCACCGAGATCTTGCCGTCGCCGTTGGCGGGTGGGCCGGTGGACGTGGCGATCGTTCCGACGAACCGGCCGGAGCCCGCCGGGGACTCCGTCAGCACCAGCGGTTCGGGAACCGGCTCCGTGGCGGAGGTCACGCCGAGCGTCGCCGTTCCCGTGTTCGCGAGGTCCGAGTCGTTGAGCGTCACGGAGACCGTCGAGCTACAGGTGTACGCATTGCGATCGATCGCGATCGAGCCGGCGCACGGATTCAGCGGGACCAGCCTCGGTCCCGCGAGCTCACAGGCTTCGCCGGTCCCGTTCGGGTCGTTGTGCGTGTACGTCGCGTGGTACCAGGTGACGAGCCTCTTCGTGTCGCCCAGCGCTTCCCCGTTGACCCACGGATCCACGTTGATCGAGGTGTTGCTGTTCGGGTCGTCGATCTCACCCGCGTTCAACGCCAGCGCCGCGAGATCCCACTTGCCATAGCCGTCGTTGTAGGCGGTGCCGTCCAGCGCTCCGGGCTCGAGGATGTACCCGTCGCCCGTGGCGACGTTCTTGATGCGGAAGTAGTCCTTGTCCCCGCCGCTCGCCGGTCGAACAAAGGTTCCCTCGGCGGCGACTTGCGTGTAGTCGTCTTGGGATCCGGCGACCCGCCGCTCCAGCGTGTTGATCCCCGTCGCGGGGTCGTCGTTGGTGCCGTCCGACACCGCATCGATCGCCCATTCCAGGCGCCAGTAGGCGTGGTGGTAGTGCAGATTGCAGGTACAGCTGTTGGTCGTCGCGCCGAAGCCGAAGATCGGCTCGATCGTCCCGTCCAGGTGGAGCCGCCATTCCATGACGTAGCGGTACCAGCCGGCGTTCGTCTCGGTCATCAGCCAGAGAGCGTCCCCCTGGTCGAAGATCGCGATGCCGTGGAAGTTCCCCGCGTCGCTTCCCGACTCGCAAAGAGTCGACGGAGAGCTCGACGCGACGCGGATGCCGGAGCCGCTGACCGGCACGTCGGTGCCCGGGGCGTTGAAACAATCTTCCGAGTACAGCCAGTCGCGGTACGGGCCACAGGTGTTTCCGGAATAGAGGACGTTCAAGACCGGAACCTCGGCGCGCTTCAGGATCAGCCGTCCTTGGTAATAGACGTTCGTGAGCTCGAGGCCGGTGCCGTTGGACTGAACCGACGTCGTGCAGCTCGGGTGTCTGATGTTCAGCTTCCAGACCGGGCTCGTGGTGGGCCAGGAGACCTGGTAGTAGCTACAGGGCTGCGTGATGCTGTAAGAGCAGCCCGACGTGTTTGGTCCGCAAGCCAGAAGCTGCGCGCGCGAGCTGTCCGGCGCACCCGACGGGTAGCGAGCGATCGACGCGGTGGGAATGTGGACCGAGACGATCTCGTTGGTCCTCATCGATGCGCCGGCCGTCGAGGGGGTCATCACGCCGACGTTGACCCGGCGGCGGCCATCGGCGTCGACCGTGATCGCCGGCATCGGCTCGTAGATCATCAAGGCGCCCGTCGCCAGCGCCTCGGCGAAGGCCTGGTTCTCACGGACGATCGTCGAAGCGTCGGCCAGCTCGTCCATCGATCGCGCGGGCTGCTCGGGGATCTCCTTGCGGCCGATCTCCCGCCCTTTCAGGTCCACCACCAGGTCGAATGCCTTCTCGACCGTGTAGTCGTAGATCGTCGCGTCGAATCGCGCCGGCTCCCCCGATCGCGGCCGGATCGAGATGATCCGCTTGTCGGGAAATCGCTTTCCCTGTGGCGGAGCGAACTGGCTCGCGAGAGCGGCGCCCACCGCGTCCGTGCTGGCGTCCGCGCCGCCGAGCAGCGTCGTCACGCGAACGCGGCCGACCGTCTTGCCCTCGTCGCCGGCGTGAATTACGGAAATGGAAACCGCCAGGCACAACCCGACGGCAACGGGTAAAAGCTTTGATGGGGTCATTGCCAAAATCTACAGCGATTTTCGGCCGCAGTCAGCAAATACTCGGCCCCATCTCAGAGGCAAGGCGACGCGGCGTCCAGAGCATCCCGCGGGTCGGGGACGATCGAGGAGTTCCCGTACGTCCCGATGCCACAAGAGTTCCTTCCTCGAAGCAGGTAGTAGAAGCCGTTTCCGGCCGCCGGCGCGCTGCGCGGGTCGTCGAACGGCGTGTCGAGGATTCCGTTCTGAAGGCAGATCGCCGCGGCGAATCCTCCCGAGGAGCGCAGGTCCAATAGAAGTCCGGAGACGACATCGTAGGTGGTTGCGACGCCCGCGGTGGGATCCTGGGATGTCCAGGACAACCGCGTGGCGCCGCCCACCTTGGAGAGCGCGACGGAGGCGATCTCGGCCGGCGCGTGCTGGACGTCGGGATCCAAGTCGTTGCAATCGGAGCCGCCCGCTGTGCCGTCGCGGTCGAAATCGTTGACGTCGTACGCGCTCGCCAGCGCGTCCAGAGTGAAGCTCTCCCGCTCGGCGGCCCAGCCGAAGATCGCGGCGCCCGGGAACGCGTCGGCCACGCGCCCGTAGGGGGGCAGGACGCTGCTGTCCACGAATCCAAGACCGCCGGTCAGGTTGCTGCTCTGAAAGGCTCCCTGCGGCGTCTTCCGATCGAGCCGGTAGACGGCGCCATACGTCGCGCCCGAATCGCCGGAGTGCCGCACGACGAGAGAAGGGAGCAGACCGGCGCTCTGGTCGAGCCACGAGACCCAGACATGACCGGCGCCGTCCGTCGTGAGGCGGCCGAGATAGGACGGCGCCGCCTGGACCGGCGCGGCGGAGTCCAGCCGTTGGTAGCTCGGGAACGTCGCTCCGCCGTCCGTCGACCGGCTCGCGTAGATCCCGTCGGCAAAGTCCTCGTAGACGACGACGACGTTGGTCCCGCCGACGTAGGCCAGGCTCGGCAGACGCTGATGGACGCCCGGGGGCGTGGTCAGCGCCGCATCCACCGACCAGGTCGCGCCGTTGAACCGGCTCGAGAACAACTGGTAATTCGTGAGGTTCCTGGTGTCCGGCCACACGACGACCGCGTGGCCCGATCCGTCGCAGGCGATGGCGTGGTCGTCGGCGCCCGTCGTGTTCGTTCCGCTGTTGTCGGTTCGCAGCTCGTGGCTCGCGGCCCAGGTCACGCCTTTGTCCGCGCTCGTGATCGCCCAGACGCTGAGCGGCCCGTTCGAGACGTTGGGGCTCAGCCAGGACAGGGCCAGGAAGCTTCCGCTGGCGCAGACGCGCGGGTAGCGATTCTTGCCGCGGTTGTCCTGATCGACGTCCGACGTCGAAAAGGTGGCCCCGCTATCGATCGATTTCGCGAAGAACACGTTCGCGACATCGGACCAGGCTACGTAGACCGTCCCGTCGGACAGCGCGGCCATGTCGGTGCCCGGCCAGTCGAAGAACTCGAAATAGCCGGGGGTGTGCGCGGAGAGCGTGGCCAGCACTTTATCGCTCGGCTGCCAGGTCGCCCCGAAGTCGGTCGATCGATTGAAGCGGATCTCGCGCCCGACCCCGGGGTTGTCGCTCATGTAGACGAGGTAAACCCTTCCGTCGGAAAACGCGCGAATCTGGGGGAGGAGCGCGATGCGCGATCCGGCGGTCGTCGAACCTACGCGGACCGGTGTGGCGAAGTGCCGCCCGGAATCCGCGCTCACCGCGACGAGAACGTCGGATTGGGGTCCGGTCGTGAACGCGGGAAATGCCTCGTAGGCGTGCGTCCCGCCGTCGACGGCGACCGCCACTTGATCCAGGACGGAGGGCGACACGGTTCCATCGTCGCCGTCCACGCGGTAGTCCAGCCCGAACGTCGGTGAGCTCGCCGTGGCGCGGTTGCCGTAGAAATTGAAACTTCGCTCGACGTCGTCCCGCCCGTCGAGATAGAGCACGAAGACCGTGTCGCTTTGGGTCGCGACGAGAGAGTAAAGCGTGCTGGCGTGCGTGCCGGCGGCTCCGCTGTCGACCCGCTGCTCCGCCCCCCAGGTGACACCCTGATCCGTCGACACGCGGATGTAGACACTCGTGAGCGTCGCGGCGTATGCGTCGGCACGTCCGTCGGTCCATCCGATGACCCACGTCCCTGCCGACGTCCGGCCCAGCGTCGCGCCGCCCGGCAACAGGACGGCCGGCGCTTGGGAGGGAGTCGTCGTGATCACTTGGTCCGCTCCCCAGGTGGCGCCCGAATCGGCGGAGCGATCGACGACGACCGTGTTGGACGATCGAATCCAGTGAACGAAGGACACGGCGGTCGTGGGGTCCACCTCGAGCTTCGGCTCGATGATGTTGTTGTCGCTCGCCAGCGCGCGATCGAGGACGTTGGTGTAGGTCACACCGTGGTCGACGGAGCGCATGACGTAGATGTGATTGGTTCCCGCGCGCTCCCACAGCGAGAGGAGCACGTTTCCGTCCGAAGCGACCGCAACGTCGGGCTTCTCCGAGCTCACGTGCGCCGGAAGCGTCAGCGTGGACTCAGGAGCGAAGGTGAGGCCGCCATCGGTCGATCGCGTGTAGTAGATCGAATCGCCGCTCCCGCGGTCTTGCCGGTAGACGACGAAGATCCGCCCTGCGGCGTCCATCGTAATCCGCTCGTGACCCGTCGGCGACGACCCGACGGGTATGCCGCTGTCGACCCTCACGGGAGCGGTCCACGTGGCTCCGGAATCAGTGGAGGCTATGACGTAAGGGTCGGAAGCCTCGTGTCCTCGGTAGACGATCGCCACCTTGCCCGCCGCGCCGGAGGCGATGGAGACGTTTCCCACTCCGAATGACGCGGCGCCGCTCGCGACGAGCGTCACGGGTGTCGTAAAGGATTGTCCTAGGTCGTCGGTCCGCGCGAGCCGAAGCCCGATGTCTCCGGCCGGGTCGGCCGAGAGCCAAACGACGTAGGCCTTCCCATCCGGAGAGAGGGCCGCGTTCGGCAGCTTGACGGCCGGCTCGCCTGCGGGCAATCCGGTCTCGGCCCCAAAGGTCGCGCCGCCGTCCCCCGAGTGGCGTGCCTTGATCCGGCTGTCTTCCATCATGAGAAGACCCACCTGTCCGTCGGGCTTCCCCGCGGCAAAGGCAAGGACGTCCTGGCTCGGCACCGCCGGAAGCGGTGCGCTGACGGCGACCTCCTTCGCCGGGATGTCGGTGAACGCCGCCCCGAGTGCGGGCCCTGCCGCCAGAATGCCGACAGCACCGAAGATGACGACGGCGCTCGCCGGAAGGCGGCGCGAGATAGAGCTGCGGACATCGGGTGACATTGCGCTCTCCTTTCCAATCCGATCGACGTTCCATGGAGGAGAACGAGAAAAACGCCTTCGAGGGCTGGCCGGTGGAGTCGGAACGATCGTGGGCGTACATTCGCCTGAGCGCCGCTCGCAAGAGGACCGCATGAACGCTTCCAACGGACCGGAGACGCCGCTCGACCAGATCGTGCCCGAGCTCTACGGGGAGCTGCGCAAGATCGCAGGGCGGGCGATGCGCGGGCAGCCGGCGGGGCACACGCTCCAACCGACCGCTCTCGTCCACGAAGCGTATCTGCGTCTCGCGGGCGCGCGTCGCCTCGACGTGCAGGACCGGCCGAGACTGCTGGCCCTGGCAGCGCGCGTCATGAGGCAGATCCTGGTCGACCACGCGCGGGCGAGGCAGACCGAGAAGCGCGGCGGCGACGAGATTCGCGTCACGCTGAGCCCTGCGATCAAGGCCCCCGGGGAGAACGCCTACGAGCTGCTCTCGCTGGACGAGGCGCTGAAGCGCCTCGAGGCGATCGACGGGCGTCAAGTGCGCATCGTCGAGCTGCGGTACGTGGCCGGGCTGTCGGTCGAGGAGGTCGCGGAAGTGCTCGGGCTCTCATCGGCCACGATCAAGCACGAATCCGCGATGGCCCGTGCCTGGCTCTACGCCGAGCTGTCGGGCGACGCACGATGAGCGATGCCGCTCATTGGGATCGGCTCAAGCAGCGTTTCATCGAGGCCGCCGAGATGTCGCCCGAAGGCCGCGAAGCCTTCGTCGAGCGAATCGCCCGCGAAGATTCGGAGCTCGCGGAACGGCTCCGGTCGCTTCTGCGGGCTCACGACCGGACCGGCGGCTTCCTCGAAGACGCAGTGGCCCGCGAAGCCGCCTCCGTGATCGATGAGGCCGGTTCCGCGGCCTGGATGGGGCGCTCGATCGGTCCCTACAGGATCGTGCGGCTGCTCGGCCGCGGCGGGATGGGAACCGTCTTGCTGGGCGAGCGCGTCGACGGCGCCTTCGTCAAGCAAGTGGCGGTGAAAGTCGTCGGAGGGCCTGTGGCCTCCGAGGACCTCGTGCGCCGCTTCGCCATCGAGCGGCAGGCTCTGGCCCAGCTCGAACACGAGAACATCGCACGGCTGCTCGATGGCGGCGCGACGGCCGACGGCCTGCCGTACCTCGTCATGGAATTCGTCGTCGGCGAGCCGATCGACCGGTACTGCGAGCTCCGAGGACTCGGTATCGACGAGCGTCTCGCCTTGTTCCTCGACGTCTGCGCCGCGGTGCAGCACGCGCACCGGAATCTCGTCGTGCATCGCGACCTGAAGCCGTCGAACATCCTCGTCAACGGCGACGGCGTCGTGAAGCTGCTCGACTTCGGCATCGCGAAGCTCCTCGAGCCGGATCCGACCGCAGGATTTGCCCCCACCCGCACCGAGGCAGCGGTCCTGACCCCGGAGTACGCGAGCCCCGAGCAGGTCAAGCGACTGCGCATCACCACGTCGAGCGACGTCTACGCGCTCGGCATCCTCCTCTATCGCCTCCTGACCGGAGAGCACCCGTACGCGTTTCCCGACTCGTCGCTCGCGTCGGCCGAGCGGGTGATCTGCGAGGAGGAGCCCGAGCGGCCGAGCGCAAAGCTGGCGCACCGCGCTCCGCGAGCCGCCCGGCGGCTGCGGGGCGATCTCGACAATATCGTTCTCAAGGCGCTGCGGAAAGAGCCCGAGCGGAGGTACGCGTCGGTGGAGCAGCTCGCCGCCGACGTCCGGCGGCACCTCGACCAGCTCCCGGTCGCAGCTCGCGGTGACAGCGTCGTTTACCGCGCGACCCGCTTCGTTCGCCGCCACCGCGTTCAGGTCACAGCGGGCGCGCTCGTTCTGTTGAGCCTCATCGCGGGCCTGGTCGCTGCGCTGTCACAGGCGCGGCGCGCGCGCCTCGAAGCAGAGCTCGCGAACGACCAACGCGCGCGAGCCGAGGCGATGAGCTCCTTCCTCGAAGGGATGCTCGGCTCCGCGGACGCGACGGCCTATACCCGGGGACGAGGGCGTGGGGTCGCCACGACGATCGCCGAAGTGCTCGATCAGGCGGCGGAGCGGGCCGGGACCGATTTCGCAGGCCGTCCCGACGCGGAAGTCGCCATTCGGAAGACGCTCGGGAAGACCTACCGCAGCCTCGGCATCTTCGACAAGTCGGAGGTGCAGCTCCGCCGCGCCCTCGAGATCGAACGCGGACTCGTCGGCGAGAACCACCCGGACTACGCCGACCTCGAGGGGTGGCTCGCGGCGCCCCTGTACTTCAGCGGACGGTACGACGAAGCGGAGAGGCTCCAGCGTCATGCGATCGGGATTCTGCGAGCGTCGCTTCCGGAGCACGGCTTGCGGCTGGCGATGCTCGTCAACGATCTCGGCTTGCTGCTCTGGAGCCGCGGGGATCCGAGGAGCGCCGAGCCCCTTCTCGACGAGACCCTCTCCCTCGTCGAGCGGTACGCGCCCGGCGGCCATCCGATCGCCGGTGCCGCGCTGGGCAATCTCGGGCTGATTCACGACGCGCGCGGCGATCTCGACGGAGCGATCCGCTATTACCGCGAAGCGATCGCATCCCTCGAGGCGCTCCCGGGTCCCAAGCCTCTCGAGGTCGCCATCAACAAGGGGAACATCGCAACGGCTCTGCGGATCCGCGGCGATTACCGAGACGCGGAACCCCTGCTCCGAGAATCCATCAGCGCGTTCACGGCGTCACTGGGGCCCGAGGATGCCTCCTATCTCGCGCCGAGCCGAGCGAATCTGGCGGAGCTCTACCGGATGGAAGGCCGGTTCGCCGAGGCCGAGCGGGAAATCGACGCCGCGCTCGCGATTCTCAACGCCAAGGTACCCGCGGGAAACCCGATGACCGCGTGGAGCGAGGGCGTGCGTGGAATGATCCTCACCGACACCGGGCGCGCTTCGGCGGGCGAACTCCTGTTGAGGCGGGCGCTCGAGTGCTCCCAACACGTCTTCCTGCCGCACGACCGTCGGAGTGGACTCGCGGCGATCCAGCTCGGGCACTGCCTCACCGTTCAAGGCAAGTACGCCGAAGCCGAGCCGCTGCTCGAGGGCGGCGCCCACGACATCGAGGCCGCGCTCGGTCACGAACACCCTCGCTCGCGCTTGGCGCGGACGTGGCTCGACGACCTTCATCGCAAGGAAGGAAGAATCTAGGCGAGCCTCCCCGCGCTCAGAAGAGCGGAGCGCCCCCTCTTCGCTCGAGCTCGAGAAGCCGCTGTTTGCGCCAGTTGCCGCCGCCGTAGCCGGTGGGCGTGCCGTCCTTGCCGACGACGCGGTGGCAGGGGATGACGATCGCGATGCGGTTCATCCCGTTCGCGCGGCCCACGGCACGCACGGCTTTCGGCGCGCCGATCGCGACGGCGATCTGCTCGTACGAGCGAAGCTCGCCGAACGGGATCTCGAGGAGCACCTTCCAGACGCGCTCCTGAAACGGGGTGCCGGGAGCGTGCAGCGGAACGTCGAACGTCTTGCGCGTTCCGCCGAAGTACTCGGCGAGCTCGGTGCGGAGCTGCTCCAAGTGACGATGCTCGCCGGGTACCAACGCTCGGCGCAGCCGGCGCGCGAGCGTCCGAAGCTGCGCTTCGAGCATCCGTCGATCCGAGAACTCGAGCAGGCCGATGCCGCGATCGTCCGCCCCCGCGATCAGCGGCCCCAAGGGGCTCTCCATCCAGGAGAGCGATACGGCGTCGACCGCGCCACCCTTGCCGGGCGTCGCGCCGAATGTGCGGGCGAACGCGTCCCGGAAGCCGCTGTGAGACAGATAGCCGCTGTCGTACACCGCGTCGTCCACGCTGCCTCCTCGGCGGATCGCCGCCAACGCACTCGACAGCCGACGCGCCCGGCAAAAGGCGCTGAAGGTCATGCCGTAATGCGTCGAAAACCATCGACGCGCGCGTCCGGGGTCGATCCCGGACGCCCTCAGGTCGGCAGAGCGGATGCGCGCGTCGGGCTCGGCGTCCACTCGAGCGAGCAAACAAGCGACCCACTCCGGCGGTTTACCGGGGGTCTCGAGAGGCATGCACCGCTTGCACGGCCTGTATCCGGCGAACATCGCCTCGCGCACCGTCGCGTAGAACATCACATTCCTCGCGAGCGGTTTGCGGGCCGGACACCCGGGCCGGCAGAAGATCCCGGTTGTCTTGACGGCCGTGTAGAAGACGCCGTCGTACGTCTCGTCCCCGGCCAGGAACGCGGCGAACATCGCCTCGTGCGTCGGCTGAAGGTTCATGCAGGAGAGGGTACCGGCGGGTCGAAAACCGCACCACCGGAAAAGCGACACCGAATTGCGCGTAGTATCCCCGCATGCGCGTGGTGAATGGGGTGGCCTACGCAGAATGGCTGGCGGACTGGTCGGCGGCCTGGGGAGTTCCCGAGCTTCCCGACCGCGTGCGCATCGAATTCAGCGAGCGCCTTCAACGCTCTCTCGGCCGCTGCTCGCCGCGCGCCGGCGTGATCCGTCTCAACCCGGGCCTGCAGGATGCGGATCCCGAAGCGCTCCGCGAGGTCGTATGCCACGAGGCCGCGCACGTCGCGACTTGGCTTCTCCACGGGCGCCGCGCACGTGCGCACGGTCCCGAATGGAAAGACTTCATGCGGCGCGCTGGGTACGAGGCGCGCGTTCGCTGGACCGAAGCGTCCGTGCCGGCCTCCGTGCGCGGACGCGAGGGATCGACCGTCATTTACGTTCACACCTGCCCCATCTGCCGATTGCACTGGATCGCCAAGCGCGTCGTCGCCACGTGGCGCTGCGGTACGTGTCGAGCCGCAGGGCTCGCCGGTCGATTGACCGTGTCGCGATGCGCGACCATGAGCCCCGATCCCACCTAACTCCTATCGTCTCTGTGTGGGAAGCGTGTGCGCCATGGGACGGCTGGGCACGCGTCTTGAACCGAAGGGTGGTAGCGGCGGTGCCTGACGAATAACCGCAGATCGCCGCGCCACGGTCGGGGACTCGGAGACGTTTATGAAACGAGTGGACCTCGATCTGAAATTCGTAGTCGCCATCGCGATCGTCGGTCTCACGGCGGCAGCGCCCCGGGGCGGCGAGCGTCAGGCCCCCGTCGCCCCGTCCATGGTATCCGGCTGGCTCCAACAGGCTCCCCAGACATCGCCCGCCGCCCGCGCCTATCACGCGATGGCTTACGACCTCACCCGCGCGCGAACCGTTCTGTTCGGCGGTCAGGACGCCTCTCACGCTTTCCGCAGCGACACGTGGGAATGGGACGGCACGATTTGGGCCGAGAGCTCATCCTCCGTGACCCCCCCGGCGCGAGATTTTCCGGCCATGGCGTACGACAGCGCCCGCGGGCGCGTCGTGATGTTCGGCGGCTACAACGCGTCGGGACTTCTCGGCGACACGTGGGAGTGGGACGGGACCGACTGGGTGCAGATGACGCCCACGACGAATCCGACCGCCCGGTACGGTCACTCGTTGGCGTACGACAGCTCGCGCGGCCGCGTGGTTCTCTTCGGAGGCACCGGTTCCGCGGGCATCTTGGGCGACACGTGGGAGTGGGACGGAGCCGACTGGGTCGACAAGACGCCCGCGACCGGCCCTGCGGCCCGCTATCACCATGCTCTGGCGTTCGACGCCGATCACGCACGGGTCGTTCTCTTCGGCGGCTTCGACGGTGGCGACGTCCGCGCCGACACGTGGGAGTGGGACGGCGCCGCTTGGGTCGAGAAGGCCTCGACGACCAACCCCTCGGCTCGCTACGGTCACTCGATGACCTACGACAGCGCGCGGGGCCGCATCGTGCTCTTCGGCGGGTACAACGGAGCCATTCTCGGCGACACGTGGGAATGGGACGGCTCCGGCTGGACCGAGACGACCCCCTCCGGGAGCCCTTCGCCCCGGCTTCATCCCGCCCTGGCGTACGACGGATCGCGGGACCGGGTCGTGCTATTCGGGGGCGCCTCGGCATCGGCTCCCTTCGGCGATACCTGGCTCTACGCCATCCAATGCGGCGCCGATGGCGACTGCGACGATGCGAATCCGTGCACTCGTGATTTCTGCTCGAACGCCGGAACGCCGGCAGCCGCCTGCGCGCACGAGAACATCGTCGGCCCCTGCAACGATGGAAACGCCTGCACGGCCGACGATAGCTGCTCGAACGGCACATGCACGGCCGTTCCGCGAAACTGCGACGACGGCAACGACTGCACTCTCGACTCGTGCGATCCCGCGACGGGCTGCCGTCACGATCCGGATCCCAGTTGCCACCCCGCGCTGGACTGCAGCTCTGCCCATCCCAGCGACACGGTCCTCTGGCCGCCCAACAGCCGCATGGCAAAGGTGACGATTGACGGCGTCTCGAATCCTGGCGGCACGGTGACGTATGAGGTGACCGGAATCACCCAAGACGAGCCGGTCGTCTCGTCGAGCGACACCTCCTGCCCCGACGGGGCCGGAATCGGCAGCGACACCGCATTCCTCCGCGTAGAGCGCGACGGGGGGACCGACGGCCGTGTCTACGCGATCGCGTTCACAGCCCATGACGCGGTCGGCGGCACGTGCAGCGGGACGGTTTCGGTTTGCGTGCCACACAATTCGTCAAGCTTGGAGTGCGGCAATCAAGGAACGACGGTCGACTCGACGGGCCCCTGCGGCGGCAAACAGAGCGGATCGTCGCCCGAGAAGGGTCAGCGCCGCGGCCAGAAACCAGCATCCGGCCATCGGTAACGCGCATCCTCCGAAATCCTGAGTAGGCCGGACCGGGCACGAGTCTTGAATCTTTGTGTGCTGGCGGCCGCGCACAGCGACGATTCGCTCCGCGCGGTTACAAGGTCGGGGAGGCGGAGACACTTGTGAAATACGCTGACACCGCTTTCAAGACCGTACTGACCCTATCTGTCGTGGTTTTCGGGGCCGGAGCGCCCCAAGAGAACCGGCCGCAGGCCCAAGCGGCCCCGACCACGGTCCTGAGCTGGCTCCTCGAATCGCCGCCGGCGAACCCGGGAGCGCGCGCCTACCACGGGATGGCGTTCGACAGCGCTCGCGGGCGCACCGTGATCTTCGGCGGTCAAAACGCCGGCCACGTCACGCTCGGCGACACGTGGGAGTGGGACGGCGCCGCATGGACCTCGATGACCGCGACGACCTCGCCATCCGCCCGTCTCTTTCCCGCGATGGCCTACGACAGCGCGCGCGGGAAGGTCGTGTTGTTCGGCGGAAACGGTTCGTCGGGACTTCTCGGAGACACCTGGGAGTGGGACGGGACGGACTGGGTCCAGAAGACTCCTCTGACCGGTCCGCCGGCCCGCTTCGGCCACACTCTGGGTTACGACAACTCCCGCGGCCGCGTAGTTCTCTTCGGCGGGTACGGCTCTTCGGGGATCCTCGCAGATACGTGGGAGTGGGACGGCACCGACTGGGTGGACAAGACGCCCGCGACGGGTCCGGTGGCCCGGTACCATCACGCCTGCGCCTACGATGCGCAGCGCCAGCGCGTCGTCGTCTTTGGCGGGTTCGACGGCTTTGACGTCCGTGCGGACACCTGGGAGTGGGACGGCGCCGCGTGGGTCGAGCGGGCCAGCGCGATCAACCCGTCGGCCCGCTACGCCCCCGCGATGACCGGCGACAGCCAGCGCGGGCGCATCGTGCTGTTCGGCGGGTACGACGGCTCGATTCTCGGCGACACTTGGGAATGGGACGGCTCCGCCTGGACGGAGACGATGCCTTCGGGTGGCCCGTCGAATCGCCTTCACGCGGCCATGACCTACGACAGTACGCGAGGGCGCGTCGTTCTGTACGGCGGCGCCGGCACCTCCCTTCTCGCCGGCGACACCTGGCGTTACTTCGGCCACTGCGGTGCGAACGCCGACTGCGACGACGGGAACCCGTGCACGCTGGATGTCTGCGCCAACGCCGGAACGCCGGGGGCCGCCTGCAGCTATCAGAACGTCGACGGCTCTTGCAGCGACGGCAACCCTTGCACGCAGAGCGACACCTGCCGGGCGGGCGTCTGCGTGGGCGGCGATCCGGTGGTCTGCTCGGCCAGCGACGCGTGCCACGACGCCGGCAGCTGCGATCCTGCGACCGGAGCGTGCTCGAATCCGGCGAAGGCGGACGGAACGTCCTGCAACGACGGCAACGCGTGCACCCAGACCGACCGCTGCCAGGCGGGCGTTTGTACCGACATGAATCCGGTCGTCTGCGTCGCGTTGGATCAGTGCCACGCGGCCGGCATTTGCAATCCGGCCTCGGGAAGCTGCTCGAATCCGTCCATGGCGGAGGGCTCACCCTGCAACGACGGCAACGCGTGCACGCAGGGAGACACCTGCCGCGCCGGATCGTGCGTCGCCGGCGCGCCGGTCGACTGCTCGACCGAGGTGGCCTTCGTCTCGAATTACGCGGCGAACACGATCACGGTGTACCCGCGAAACTCGGACGGGGACGTTTCCCCGATGCGGACGATCCGCACCGGCCTCAACCAGCCTCACACCCTGGGACTTGACTTCCTTCACAACGACCTGTTCGTCGCGAACAACCTCACCGATGCCCAGGGGGCAAGCGTCAACGTTTACGATGCCGGTGCGAATTTCCCGAGCGACGCGCCGAAGCGGACGATCACGGGGCCGCTCACTCTCCTCAACCGGCCCGCTGGGCTCGCCGTGGATTCGGTCCACCAGGAGCTCTACGTCGCGAACGACATCACCGATGCCTCGTTCATCACGGTGTTCGACTTGAGCGCGAGCGGGAACACGGCACCTCTGCGGGTTCTCCAGGGACCTCAGACGGGTATCAACGGTCCGATAGGGATGGCCCTCGACCTCGTTCACGACGAGCTGTTCGTCGTCAACTACAAGGTCGCGAACGGCGGCTCGATCGCTGTCTTCCCGCGGACGGCGTCCGGAAATACCGCTCCGCTCCGCACCGTCCAAGGACCGAGCACGGGATTCAACAACGCGCAATCGATCGCCCTCGACTTGGCCCACGACGAGATGATCGTGTCGGACAGCTTCTTTGACACAGCGTCTCCGGGAAGCCTCGTCGTGTTCCCGCGGTCGGCGTCCGGCGACACGGCACCTGTCCGTCAGGTCTCCGGACCGGACACCGGGCTGTGCAATCCGATCGGCATCGTGCTCGACCGGGTGAACAACGAGATCGTCGCCGCGAATTCCCACGCCAGCAGCGCCGTATGCGACCGCTCGGTCACCACGTTCGACCGTTCGGCGAGCGGAGACTCGGTGCCCAAGCGCCGGATCGGTCCGGGTCCCAACTGCGCTCTGAACACGTCCGAATCGGTGCTGGTCACGACGAGGGTGGATTGCTCCGACCCGCTGGTGGCCGACGGTACGCCCTGCGACGACGGCAACGCCTGCACCGTCGACGACGCCTGCTCGAACCGAGCATGCACGGGAGCAGCGCTCAACTGCGACGACGGCAACACGTGCACGACCGACAGCTGCGATCCTGAGGCGGGGTGCCGGCACGACGGCAATCCCGACTGCCATCCTGCGCTCGACTGCAGCGGCGCGCGCGCAAGCGGAGGACCGTTCTGGCCTCCGAATCACCGGATGGTCGCCGTGCGGCTCGGGGGAGTGACGGATCCCGCGGGCGGCTCGGTGACGTACAGCATCACCGGCGTCGCCTCCGACGAGCCGGTGGACCCATCCAACGACGGCTTCTGCCCGGATGGAGCCGGGGTGGGAAGCGACACCGCGTTCGTCCGCGCCGAGAGGGACGGCAGCGGAGACGGCCGAGTTTACACGATCGCGTTCACCGCCCACGGCAACGGCGGCGGCGCGTGCAACGGCACCGTCACCGTCTGCGTGCCGCACGATCAGGCCCACGCCGTGTGCCGAAGCCAGGGCGCGTTGTACGATGCGACCGGTCCCTGCCCCTCGTCCCCGCTGCACCGGACGAGGAGCGCGCCGGGAGAATGACACGGTCCGCTGTCCGCCGTTGACGAAGAGGTGCCGATGATCTCGAGGCCACTCGCGGTGATCTCGTGCGCCGCGTGTTTCGCCGTCCCCGGGCTCGCGGCCCCCCCGCCGCCCTCGACGTTCTCGATCGCGGCCGCCGATCCCGAAGCGGGGGAGGTCGGCGTCGCGGTCGCGAGCCGCTTCTTCGCGGTCGGAACAGTCGTTCCGTTCGCGAAGGCGGGCGTCGGCGCGGTCGCGACCCAGTCGTTCGCGAACACGACGTTCGGTCCCCGCGGGCTCGAGCTGCTCGAGCGCGGCGTCGCACCCGAGGAAGTCGTGCGGGTGCTCACCCGTGGGGACGACGGGCGCGAGCAGCGGCAGCTCGGCGTGGTCGCGGCGAACGGCGTCTCGGCAACGTACACAGGAGCCAAGTGCAACACGTGGGCGGGCGGACGATCGGGACCGAACTATGCGGTGCAGGGGAACATCCTGACGGGCGAGACGGTGGTCGCCGAGATGGAGCGGGCGTTCCTCGACACGAAAGGAAAGACTCTCGCCGAGAGGCTCTATGCCGCGATCGTCGCCGGCGACAAAGCGGGCGGCGACTCGCGCGGTCGCCAGTCGATGGCGCTCCTCGTGGCCCGGGCGAAGGGCGGGTACGGCGGGTTCACCGACCGAGCGATCGACCTGCGCGTCGACGACCACCTCGATCCGATCGTCGAGATGGGGCGCCTCCTGGGAATCGGCCTCGTCAACGATCTCTGGAATCGTGGCTGGACGGCGTTCACGGAGAAGCGCTTCGAGGAGGCGCGCACGTTCCAGGAGCGCGCCGCGGCGCTCGCCGAGAAGCAGCCCGCCGTGCTCCCCGAGGTGCTTTACGATCTCGCTGTGATCCGGCTCGCCGCGGGGGACCGTGAGGGCGCGATCAAGGCACGCGACCGAGCGCTCACGCTCAATCCGAAGCTGAAAGCACAAGCCGCCAAAGACCCCGATCTCGAGAAGATTCGCTAGTTTGCGCGGGTCGCCTTCTGGTCCTTGCCGCCCTGATGAAGGATCACGGCGGCGACCTTACCCGCGGAATCCCGCTCGAAAGTGAGCTGCGCGTCCACCTTCGACAGGAAGAACGAGGTCGGGGATTCGGCGTACGCGTCGAACGCCTGCTGGCCGGTCAGCTGGCAGGAGAGATGGTCGTCCCTCAAGCGGACCTCGAGAGAAGTGTCGGCCGTCAGAGCGTAGCGCCCGACGTACTCGGCAAGGATCTTCGGGTCGACCTTGACGGCGACGCGCTCCCGGGGAGCCGTTTCAGGGGGCATGCGCTTCGCGGCCAAGTCCTTGCCGGCCTGGTGCAGCGTCACCTTGCTCACCGAGCCGTCGGCCTGGACGTCGAACTCGAGGGTGGCCGGTACGACCCGATAGACGAAGAGCGTCTCGGATTTCGGAAAGACCGGATAGCGCCCTTGCCCGGAGAACTGAGCGAACAGCTGACTGCCCTCGTGCGTGACGCGGATCTTGGTGCTGCCGAGGTCGTACCAACCGTCGAGCCGTGCGAGCTTCGGCTCCTCGACCGGGACGACCTTCTCGATGGCGGCCAGCGGGACCGAAGAATCGAGGAGGTGAACGCCGATGTCGTCGATGTCCGCCGTCGAGCTGCTCAGGACGACGACGCCCATCTTGGAGTCGGGATCGAACCCGCAAAAGGCGTGGAATCCGCCGGTGGCCCCGTTTTGCCAAACGATGACGTGGCTCTCCTTCTTTCTCAGGTGCCACCCGAGCCCGACCCCCGCCTGCGGCGATCCGGCCTCGGCTCCTTGGAGACGCGCGTCGACTATCGCCGCGGACAGCTTCGAGGGAGCGAGGCCTATGTTCGCCGTAAGAAAGCGGACCATCTCTCGCGCGGTGGAATGCAGCCCCCCCGCGCCGGTGAGCGCCGTCGAGTTGCGCCACGTCCACGCTTTCGCGGGGACGAGCTTCCCCTCCGATTCTTCGTATCCCTGCACGACGCGCTTGGTCGCCGCGGGGTCGACCTGGGTCGAGGTCGCCGTCATACCAAGCGGGCCCGCGATCCGCTTCCGGACCAGCGTGTTGTAGTCGGTCTTCGCGGCTCGGGACAGAGCGTGGCCCAGAAGGCCCATGCCGAGATTGGAGTATTCGTAGGCCGACCCGATCGGCCGCGGGAGCTTGGCGTCATTCAGGTACGCATAAAGCTGCTCGGCCGTGTAGTCGACGTACGGGTCGTCGGGGTCCGCGGGACTCATGTTCGAGGGCAGGCGCGGCAGCGACGAGCGGTGGGTCGCGAGATCCGCGAGCGTGATCTCGCGGCTGTCCTCCTCGGGAGGGCGCACGGAGTCGGGAAGATACTTCCTCACGGGGTCGTCGAGCTTGACCTCTCCCCGGTGCACCATGTCGGCCAGGAGGATCCCTGTGAACGCCTTCGTGATCGAGCCGATCTCGAAGATCGAGTCGGGGTCGACCGGTTCCGGCTTGCCGAGCTTGAGCACGCCGGCGCCGTGGTAGACCTCGCCGCCGGGGCCGACCAAGCCGACCATGACCGCGGCTGTACGACCCTGATCGATTCGGGCTTGGATGTGGGCCTTGACGTCGTCTGGAATCGAAGGTTTCGCGTCCTGTCCGCGAGCAGGGCCGGCGGCGGCGAGAGCAGCCGCCGAAACGAAGACTGGAATCAGGGGCTTGAGACGTCTCATGAAGTCATCATACGAGGTATCCTTGCTCGATTCCCGCAGGGGGTCCGCCCATGCCGGCCAACCTCACCCCCGACTATCACCGCGCGGAAGAGCAATTCCGCCAAGCCAGGTCCGTCGAGGACAAAATCGAAGCGCTGGAAGAGATGCTACGGGTCGTCCCGAAACACAAGGGAACGGACGGGCTTCAGGCCGATCTGAAGGCGCGGCTGGCGAAGCTGAGAAAGCAGCCGGCGAGCAAGGCAGGGAAGGCGACGCACTCGCACATGATCGCCCGCGAGGGGGCCGGGCAGGTCGCCCTCGTCGGCCCGCCGAACACGGGGAAGTCGTCGCTTCTCGCCGCGCTCACGCACGCCAAGCCCGAGATCGCTCCCTACCCATTCACGACCCGCGAGGCGCTGCCCGGGATGATGCGCTTCGAGGACATCGCCTTTCAGCTCGTCGACTTGCCCCCTCTGAACGACGAGCACGTCGAGTCGTGGGTGTTCGACGTCGTCCGCCGTGCGGACCTGATCTGGATCGTCGTCGCGATCGAGAATGCCGTCGACGAACTCGAGCAGACGCGTCGCATCCTCACGGCGAGGGGAGTTGACGTCGTCGGGACGCCGCGGGCTCTTCTCGTCGCGACGGGGATCGACCGAGAGGGGGGGGACGAGGACATCGAGATCGTCGACGAGCTGCTCGAGCATCGCTGGCCGCTGATTCCGGTCTCGGTCGTCACGGGGAGCGGCCTCGATGAGCTGGGGCGCCGCACGTTCGCCGCTCTCGACATCATGCGGGTCTACACGAAGCAGCCCGGGAGACCCGCCGACCGAACGGCGCCGTTCACGCTGCCCCGAGGCGCGACCGTGGGGGACCTCGCTGCCCGTGTGCACAAAGAGCTGGCCCTCGGGATGAAACACGCGCGAATTTGGGGTCCGTCGGCGTTCGAGGGGCAAGTGGTCCACGCGGATCACGTTCTCGTAGAAGGAGATATCGTCGAAATACACTCCTAGGAATGGCCACGCCGGCCTCCGGAATTTAAGTTCTCGGAGGAGGCCCGGCGATGCGGCACGTCCCAATATGGCTCCTGTCAGCGGCCTTGGTGGCGGGGGCCCAGTTCGCGGTCGCCGCAGATCCACCTCCGAAGATCTACGAGTGCAAGGACGCGGCGGGGGAGACCATCTACCAGGACGATCCCTGTCTCGACCCGTCGCGGATGGCACCGCCGTTGCCAGCGCCCGCTGCAGCGAAGATGGCGGGGAAACCGGCCGCGAAGCCGGCTGCGAAATCGAAGACCAGCGCCAAACCCAAGCCCGAAATAGCGGCTGGTAAGAAGCTGGCCCCGATCCTCCCGAGCCACCCGGCGGCCGCCTCCCTGCCATGGGTGGCTGTCCTCCCTTCGGCACCACCGCTCCCGGTTGGCTCGCTCGGGGGCGTTTCCTCCGACGTCCGATGGTCGTCGCCGCAGCGCGCGCTACAGACGTTCGTCGGCGCCGTCAAGGTGGGGGACCGCGACCTGGTCCTCTCGTGCCTGACGTCGTCGGCGCTCGCCGATCTCGGCCCCAATGCGGCCTCGGTCCCGATCGACGACCTCCGGACGACCGTTGGCTCGTTCACCGGCTACGTCGTCGAGGGCGACCTCGGCCCGTACTGGTCGATCCGCGCGCTGCGCGCCGGAACGCGGCCGAAATGGATCTTTTTCGAGCGAACCGGAAACGGCGAGTGGAAGATCGGAGCGATATGAGACCGGGGCGCTCGAAAACTTTATACACTCGGTCCGCCCTCACATGCGATACTCAGGTATGCGCCCGTCCCGGAAAAGCAAGAACTTCGACGTAGCCGTCGTCGGCGCCGGCCCGATCGGGGCGGCGGCGGCCTTGGCGTTCGCCCAACGCGGGGCGAGAGTCGTGGTCTTCGAAGCGAACCCGACAGCTTCGCGCAGGCTCGCCGGGGAATGGCTCCATCCGCCGGGTGTCGAGGTCTTGGGTCGGCTCGGGATCGACGTCTCGGCGGAGGGTCCCGGGGCGACTCCGGGAAATGGATTCGTCGTCTTTCCCGACGATCGGTCGGCTCCCATCCTGCTCCCTTACCCCGACGCCATGAAAGGCGTCTCGATCGAGCACGAGAGCCTGGTCGCGCTCGTGCGCGATCGCGCGACGGCGCATCCCGGAATCGACCTGAGGATGGGAGCGCGGGTCCACGGAATCGTCGACGGAAGCGTCATCGTAGGCGATCCCGACGCTCCGGGAGGGAAGACCGCGATCGAGGTCGACCGAATCGTCGGCGCCGACGGCCGGTCGTCGGTGGTCCGCCGGACGCTCGTCTTGAAGGACGACGCGACAGCCATGGCGTTCACCGCCGGCGTCGAGCTTCGCGACGTGCAGCTCCCCTACGAAGGGTACGGCCACGTGCTCGTTGGGGGTCCGGGGCCCGTGCTGATGTACCGGATCGACCCGGACCGCGTCCGCGCCTGCTTCGACGTCCCGCTCCGGGTGGCCGGGAAACTGCGGCGCGGCGATACCGAAGCGCTCTGGGAGACGTATCGGAGCGTGCTCCCGCCGCAAATCGTCGACGCGTTCCGCAAGGCGCTCGACGAAAAACGCGTTCAATGGGCGGCGGCGGGCTTCAAGCCGCGCGCGCATTACGGCCGCGGGAATGTCGCCTTGGCCGGGGATGCGGTCGGGTACTTCCATCCGATGACGGCCGCCGGACTGAGCTTGGGGCTCGCCGACGCCGAGTGCGTCGCCGCTTCGAGCGACGTCGCCAGCTACAGGCGCCAGCGCGAAACCAAGAGCTGGGTCCCCGAGCTGCTCGCCTGCGCGCTGTACCTGGCTCTGACCCGCCGCGATCCCTCCGGCATCGCCGTCCGTCAAGCGGTTTACCGGCTGTGGCGGGCAAGCGGGGACGAGCGAAGCCGCACGATGCGCATCCTCGCCTGCGTCGATACGCGGCCCGAGCAATTCGTGGGGGCCTTCCAGGCGGTTCTCTGGGATCTGGTGCGCGAGGACTTGCTGCGCGGCTGGCGTACGATGCCCGGGATGTTGATGCACCTGGGCGGTTGGATGCGCTGGCCGGTCGCGTCGATCGTTCCACGGGCGGTGCGGCAGGTCTACCGGGCGCGCAGCACGCCGGCTTTTCCCTTGTGGGGAGGACCTCCTTGATCGAACCCGAGCCGACCGAGCGGCGCACCGACCCCATCGGCGCCGCGCTGGCTCACCTCGTATCCTCGCAACACGCATCCGGATCCTGGAAGGGCGACTATGGAGGTCCGCTCTTCCTCCTCCCCATCTTCGTCGCCACGGCGCGCGCCGTCGGCTTCCCTCTCGATGCGGCCACCCGTGACGGCATGACCGTTTACTTCCGCGTGCATCAGCGTCCGGATGGCGGCTGGGGGCTTCACGTCGAAGGCGGGAGCCACGTATTCACGACCGCACTCTGCTACGTCGCCCTCCGCTTCCTCGGCGTGCCGGCGGCCGATCCCGGCCTCGCACGGGGCCGCGAGTTCCTCGAGGCTCACGGGGGCCCCTGCGCGTCGGCGTCCTGGGGGAAGTTCGTGCTCGCGGTTCTCGGACTCTACGACTGGGACGGCCTTCATGCCGTTCCGCCCGAGCTGTGGCTTCTTCCCGAGGCGCTCCCCATTCACCCTTCGAGGCTTTGGTGCCACAGCCGGATGGTCTATCTGCCGATGGCCCATCTCTACGGACGGCGCGCAACCGTCGCGATCGACGGGGAGATCGCGGCGATCCGCGGCGAGCTGTACGGCGGCAAGAGCTGGAACGAGATCGACTGGCGCGCCGCGCGTGACACGGTCGCCGGCACGGACAGCTACATCCCGCGCTCTCGGCTGGCCCGGAGCGCCTTCAGTGCGATCGACGAGTTCGAGCGCCTGGCGCCCCGCGCGCTTCGCCGCCGCGCGCTCCGGCGCGTGCTCGAGATCATCCGCGCGGAAGACGCCGCCACGGATTTCATCTGCTTGGGTCCGGTGAACAAGCTGTTCAACACGCTCGTCTGGCATTTCGAGAATCCAGGTGGCCCCGAGCTCGCCCGCCACCTGGCGCGCCTTCCCGACTATCTCTGGCGGGCGGACGACGGCGTCAAGATGCAGGGCTATAACTCGTCCGAGCTTTGGGACACGGCCTTCGCCGTGCAGGCCATCGTCGCGACCGGCCGCGAGCGCTCGCATCGAAGCGCTCTCCTCTCGGCGCATCGCTTCATCGAGTCCAATCAAGTGCTGGCCGACGTTCCCGAACGCGCGAGCGCGTATCGCGACCGATCGCGCGGCGGGTGGCCGTTCTCGACACGCGCGCATGGCTGGCCGATCAGCGACTGCACGGCGGAAGGATTGAAGGCTTCGCTGCTCTTGGCGGGTCTCGTCGACGATCCGATCCCCGAGGAGCGTCTGACCGCGGCCGTGGATCTCATCCTCACTATGCAGAACGCCGACGGCGGGTGGGCGACGTACGAGAAGACTCGCGGCCCGGCCTGGCTCGAGCGGCTCAATCCGTCGGACTGCTTCGCCGATATCATGATCGACCCGTCGTACGTCGAGTGCACTTCGGCCGCCGTGCAGGCTCTGGCCGCCTTCGCCGGACATCACCCGGCGATTCGCCGTGAGGCGATCGACCGAGCCGTGGCGCGCGGGCGCGATTTCATTCTCGCGACCCAACGCCCGGACGGATCTTGGGAAGGCTCGTGGGGGATCTGCTTCACCTACGGCGCTTGGTTCGGCACGTGGGGGCTCCGGGCGGGCGGGCTTCCCGCCCAACACCCGGCGCTGGTGCGCGCGGCGCAGTTCCTCCTCGGCAAGCAGCTCCCGGATGGCGGATGGGGTGAGACCGCGGAGAGCTGCAGGAAACGTGAGTACGTTCAGGCGGAATCCGGACAAGCGGTGATGACCTCGTGGGCGCTCATGGCGCTGGTCGCGGCGGGGGAAGGCGGCGGCAGCGCCGCGCGCCGCGGCGCTCGATTCCTCGAGGCGTGCCAGAACGCGGACGGCAGCTACCCGGAGGAACACATCGCTGGAATGTTCAACAAGACCTGCGCGATCCACTACGACAATTATCTCGACATCTTTCCGCTCTGGGCCCTGGCGCTCGTCGAGCGTGCGGCGGCCGGCTACGGAGGCGGAACCGCGTGAACGCGTCTCGCGACGACCATGATGCACGCGTGGTGCACGGTACGAAACGGTTGGGCCAGCGCCACCGCCAGCACCTCGTCGTCGAAGCTGCCGTCCTGCAGCCAGACGAGTGAGATCCCCGCGATGGCGGCGTCCTCGAGGATCCGTCGCGTCACCGCAGGGGGGGTGACGACGTCCACGATGTCGACCGGCTTCGGCACTTCGGCCAGAGTCGTGAAGGCGCGCACTCCCTCGACCGTCGCTTGACCCGGATTGACCGGCAGGACGTCGTAACCGCGAGCGGTCAGGTCTCGGAAGATGATGTTGCCGTATTTCCAACGGTAGTTGCTGGCTCCCACGACCACGATGCGCGTGCTCGTGTACCGAAGCAGCACCGTGGCCTCTTCCAGAGGCGACTCCGAGATCGTCATGACCGGACCTCCACTCCGAGGACATTGTCCACTAGACTGACGGCATGGTGCGATGGCAACCGATGGCCATGAGCGCGCTCGCGGCGCTCCTGATCGCCTCCACCGCGGCGGCCACCGAAAAAACCGTGGCGCTCGAGCTCAAGCTCCCGAAGAAAACCGCCGCCGTGCGGCCCACGCTGTCCCCGCTGCTGACGGCGGGCCCGATCTCGCTCGTCGTGAAGGATGCGCGGGCCGGCGAGGATCCCGGCATCGTCGGGATCGAGAGAGTCCGAGGTGAGGACGGCTACTCCTGGCGCGCGGAGGCGTCGGTCGCGCCGGCCGTCGCGGAGATGGTCCGAGCGATCCTCGCGGATTGGTCGGTGCGCACCGCGCCGGATGCCGAGCTGGCGTTGACGCTCGACCTCACGAGATTCTTCGTCACCGAGAGAGCGGAGACGTTCGGCTCGATGTACACCGCCCAGGTGCAGTTCAAGGCCGCGCTCGCCGATCGCTCCGGCGCCATCCTCTGGTCGGGGCAGGCGAGCGGCGAAGCGAAGGAATCGGGAGTCGATGCGCGGGCCTCGATGTGCAACGAGGTCTTGAGCCTCGCGCTCCACAAGGCCCTCGCGCAGTGGCTACCGTCGGTCACCGGCGAGGCGCCCGCCGTCGGTGCGCCACCTGCCGTCGCGGCTCCGATTGCGAAAACGTCCGCGGCACCTATCGCGATCGAGCCCACGACGCTCTTCGCCGATCTCACGCGCCTCAAGTCCGGCGGCGTCGCCGACGACGTTCTCGTCGCCTACGTCGAGCAGCGCAGGCTCACGCGCCCACTGACCGTCGACGAGATCCTGGCGTGGAAGACCGCCGGCATCCCGGACGCGGCGATCAAGGCTGCGACGCGTCCGTAAGCCTCGCCGCGTAAAGGTCGATCACTCGCTCGATCGCGCGGCGGCAGACCTTGCAGAAGCCGACCTCGTCGCGCGTGTACATGATGCAGTCGGTCTGCGGCCTGTACAGCCCTTTGGCTTGGTACGCGGCACCCTCGAAGGCGCCGACCTTTCCCGAGTACGTCATTCCGGCGAGCAGGGGAGTGTCGGAGGCCAGCTGCTCGCGGAAGAGTGCGTCGAACTCCGCCTCAGGCGCCTTCTTCTCGATCATCGCGAGGCGGCGATTGAGGAACACGCGCGCCTTCGCCTCCCAGGCATCCTTCTCCCAGGGCGTGGGCAAGGGCGTTCCGGCCTCGACGAGCTCGTTCCATTTCAGCTTCGTGGGATCGCGGAGCGCGGTGATGTTCGGCTCCCAGGGTTCCGGCTGATCCTTGGGGAATTCGGTCGTGACGGCGGGAGACATGTAGTACTCGTCGGCGAGGCCGGCGAAGTGGTGGCCAAATTCGTGGACGAACACGTACTCGGCGAATGCGGTGTCGACGCTCGCCGTCGCCTGGAAATTGTAGATCCCGCCGCCGCCGTACTGCTTCTCGTTCGCAAGGATCTCGATGAACTCGTAAGGGGCCTGCGACAGGATGTCGCGGAGCGCGCGGTTGTCCTCCGTCAGCATGTACCGCTCGGACTCGAAGACGTAATACGACGCCGACGCGGCGGTTCGGCGGAATTTCCCGACGTGCGGCCGGTTGACCCCCGACGCCGCGGCAGGAAGATCGATGGCGCGCACGTTGAAGTCGCGCTTCCTCGAGCGGAAGGGCTCGGTCGCGAACAGCTTGTCGGTGAGGCGCTTGACGTCCTTGTGGAATTTCGGAAGCTCGGTCTCCGTGTATCCCTCTCCCAGGATCAGGAGATCGACCTTTTCGTTTGCAGGACCGTTCTCGAACACCGTCCAGACCTTGCCTCGCGGCGCGACGTCCGCGGCGTTGACCACCGGAGACGCCGGATCGACGCGCGTCGTCCAGATCTCGCGGAACAACCCGTCTGCCCCGCGCTTCTTGAGCACGACCTGAACCGGGGATTTCGGCCAGGGAAAGCGCAGCGACTCGTGAAAGGTGCGCGCTCCAACCTTGGCGTCGCCCGTGTTCTCCCACTCGCCGTAGAGCGAAGCGAACCCGCGCGAGTAGATCGCGCGGTTCGTATCGGGATCGAGCACCTCGAAGAAGTAGGTGCCCAGGTTCAAATCGTCGACCAAGCGCGTCGTGCTCCCTGCCCACGGGCCATCGGAGACGATCCGGTCGAGGGCGACGATCTCGCGACCGTGGTCTCCCGTGTGGAAATAATCGAGCCGCATCGTCTTGGGGCTGAAAACGACCGAGAACGCGAGGGCGAGGACGAGCATGGCGGGCTCCTTGCGAAGGACGGCAGGATAGCGGAGACTGGCCGTCATGATCTTCGGCAAACACGACAGGCAAGCCGTGACGAAGGACAGCGCGCTCGCCGGGCGGCCGCGGCGCCTCTTCCCCGTTCCCTCGCAGCACGCCGTGCTCGGCACGCCGATGGAGCCGCCATTTCCCGCCGGCACCGAGCTCGCTCAGTTCGGGATGGGGTGCTTCTGGGGCGCGGAGCGCAAATTCTGGGAGGCTCCCGGGGTGGTGTCGACGCAAGTCGGATACGCGGGCGGCTTCACGCCGAATCCCTATTACGAAGAAGTTTGCACGGGGAAGACCGGCCACACCGAGATCGTCCGCGTCGTGTTCGACCCGTCGAAGATCTCGTACGAGCAGCTCCTCAAGATCTTCTGGGAGAACCACGACCCGACCCAGGGCATGCG